>NZ_JAFEUX010000016.1:0-59162 GCF_016901055.1 Alteribacter salitolerans
TTCTCAATTTCATGATTTGTCCAGTGACGATAGCGAAGAGGTCACACCCGTTCCCATGCCGAACACGGAAGTTAAGCTCTTCAGCGCCGATGGTAGTTGGGGGCTCTCCCCCTGTGAGAGTAGGACGTCGCTGGGCAGATCATATTATTCCACAGTAGCTCAGTGGTAGAGCAATCGGCTGTTAACCGATCGGTCGTAGGTTCGAGTCCTACCTGTGGAGCCATATGGAGAGCTGTCCGAGAGGTCGAAGGAGCACGATTGGAAATCGTGTAGGCGGTGTAGAACCGTCTCGAGGGTTCGAATCCCTCGCTCTCCGCCATATATGGCCCGTTGGTCAAGTGGTTAAGACACCGCCCTTTCACGGCGGTAACACGGGTTCGAATCCCGTACGGGTCACCATTACTTACATAAACCACTCAAACGAAGCATGCAGCATATGAAAGTATGCGAAAGGCTTCCATAAAAGTGAAAATACGGAGGATTAGCTCAGTTGGGAGAGCACCTGCCTTACAAGCAGGGGGTCGGCGGTTCGAGCCCGTCATCCTCCACCATTAACATTTTATCGTCGCGGGATGGAGCAACGAGCAATACATCGTTGTAACAGCTGCGAGTTGCCTCGACGCATAAACTGCGTAGCATAAGCTTGCAGAGGAAGAGGCAGCATCATTGATCAGCATCGTCTGTATGCTGTGTAACGGCGCGGGATGGAGCAGTCTGGTAGCTCGTCGGGCTCATAACCCGAAGGTCGGAGGTTCAAATCCTCCTCCCGCAACCAAAAAAGGTCCCGTGGTGTAGCGGTTAACATGCCTGCCTGTCACGCAGGAGATCGCCGGTTCGATCCCGGTCGGGACCGCCATTAAAATGTTTGGCTCGATAGCTCAGTCGGTAGAGCAGAGGACTGAAAATCCTCGTGTCGGCGGTTCGATTCCGTCTCGAGCCACCATTTTTTCTGCTGGCCTAGCTCAATTGGTAGAGCAACTGACTTGTAATCAGTAGGTTGGGGGTTCAAGTCCTCTGGCCAGCACCACTAATAATCCTTGACGGGTTATTCATTTTTTTGTAAAATGATAATTGTCTCTTTCGGAGGGGTAGCGAAGTGGCTAAACGCGGCGGACTGTAAATCCGCTCCCTCAGGGTTCGGCGGTTCGAATCCGTCCCCCTCCACCATTTAATTTAACTGGAACAATGTCTCGTGTAGGGGCATAGTTTAATGGTAGAACAGAGGTCTCCAAAACCTCCGGTGTGGGTTCAACTCCTACTGCCCCTGCCATTAGTAACCAATATTATGGCGGTCATGGCGAAGCAGGTTAACGCACCGGATTGTGGTTCCGGCATGCATGGGTTCGAATCCCATTGATCGCCCCATAACCTTTAATTTAAATAAAAATGGACGTAATTTTAGGGCTATAGCCAAGCGGTAAGGCAACGGATTTTGATTCCGTCATGCGCAGGTTCGAATCCTGCTAGCCCTGCCATTTTGCGGGAGTAGTTCAGTGGTAGAACACCACCTTGCCAAGGTGGGGGTCGCGAGTTCGAATCTCGTCTTCCGCTCCATTTTTTAAGGCGGCATAGCCAAGTGGTAAGGCATGGGTCTGCAAAACCCTGATTCCCCGGTTCGAATCCGGGTGCCGCCTCCAATTATATACTTAACTTTGTCTTTTAATGTCACGCCGGGGTGGTGGAATGGGCAGACACACAGGACTTAAAATCCTGCGGTAAGTGATTACCGTGCCGGTTCAAGTCCGGCCCTCGGCACCAGACAAGCTTATGATATGCCTTAACTATATGCCGGTGTGGCGGAATAGGCAGACGCGCACGACTCAAAATCGTGTTCCTCACGGAGTGCCGGTTCGACCCCGGCCACCGGTACCATACATACAGTAATATCAAGGCTTCTCACCATAGTGAGAGGTCTTTTTTGTTGTTTTTCCATGAGTAATAGAAGAGACATATTAATTTCAGAATGTCAGAAAAAAATTGAATTCTAATTGTAATAGATTGAAATTACCAGTATACTTATCGAAACGTTTCAATTTTCAGATTACTTTTAAGGAGGCTGCAAATGATTGAAGTTAAGGATGAATGTATAATGATTAATGGTGAAGAAGTGATTCTTTACGGAGCTGAGCTGCATTATTTCAGAGTACCTAGAGACCTTTGGAGGGAACGTATCCGGCAGGTTAAAGAAGCAGGGATAAATATGGTGAGTACCTATGTACCATGGATTTTCCATGAGTATGAGGAAGGGAATACGGATCTGACAGGGGAAACACTGCCGGAGAGAGATCTAGTATCCTTTTTAGAATTAATTAAAGAGGAAGGATTGTACTGCCTTGTCAGGCCAGGTCCCTATGTTATGGCTGAGATTGTGGATCACGGTGTACCTACATGGTTTATCGAAAACTATCCGCAGGCAGTTGCGAAAACGAAAGACGGAGAAATTCATCCAACTAGGGTTGTCAGCTACTTGCATGAGAATTACCTGGAGAAGGTAAACCTCTGGTATGACAAAGTATGTGAAGTCATTAGTCCATTTCAGGCAGACCAGGGGGGGCCTGTGATCCTGTTCCAGATTGATAATGAAGTTGGTATGTTTCATTGGGTCACAAATACAGGAGATTACAATGACGTTACGCTGCATCAGTTTGAACATTTCCTTAATAATAAATATACATTGTCAACTTTTCAGGAGAAGTTTAATACAACACACACGTCGGTATGGGAATTTCTAAAAGAAAATATTCGTGAGCCGCAGAAGATTCATAGCCACAGGCTGAGATATGATTATAGCTTGTTTATGAGAAATCACTACCGGAATTACCTTAAATATGTAAGGGATCTTGCGAAAGATAAAGGGATTACTGTTCCGTTCATTGTAAATATTCATGGTTTTCATACCATCGACCTTTTGAAACGAGGATCATTGTATCCAATTGGAATTTCCCAGCTTCTTGAAGCAGCTAAATTAGAAGGAGTGATGGTAGCAGGAGATTACTACATTGGAAACATTGAGTATGATAGTTTTATAGATATTGTACTGGCTAATGCTTTTACAAAAGCCATTCAGTGGAAGCAGCAGCCATTGTTCTCTGCAGAATTTCAAGGAGGCACTATCCCTGATAAACCAAGACTGCAGCCAACTACGTATGATTTAACGACTCGACTATGCTTTGCAAACGGGATGAATGCTGCAAATTATTACATGTTTGTGGGCGGAGAAAATTATGAAGGGATAGGCATTCTGGGACGTCGTCATGGTTGGCAGGCACCATTGACAATGCACGGCGAAAAAAAGCCACACTTTCAAAAAATTCAACACCTGGGTGAAATGTTCCGTGTATTTGAAAAGCAGCTCGCAAGCGCCAAGCAGCAAGTAAATACTCATCTTGGTTTTTACCCTGATTATTATATGACCGAATTTTATGATAAGCATACTGAACCAATGATAAAGGAAATAGAAAAGGAAAGAGATATTAACCTTTATAATGGCGCTGCCAGAGGGCTTCGCTTGAACAATATTACTTTTGATGCGATAGATATGATGGATGAGAATGAAATTGATGTGGATGATATTCCAGTATTGTGGATGTTCGCAACGAAGTGGATGGATGAATCAGTTCAGCGAAAATTAATAACCTATTTAGAAAATGGCGGTCACCTGGTTTTGTTCCCGGTGATGCCTGTAAAAACGATGAACAATGAACCTTGTTCACTGTTGAAAGATTTTATTGGAGTTAGGGTTACCGGAACAAAAGAAGGAGGGTTCGTAGATGTTTTCGGAGTAGACAATGTAAAAGTAGACGGGATGGAGTTTTATGATGTATCAGAAGGGGTTCTGGGCTGGGAAGAAAGTGATGATAAGCAAGTAATAGCTTTCGAAAAACCTATAGCAAAAGGGAAAGTAATGATGGTTGGAGTCAGTATGGAAAACGATTATGAATATAAAAATGAGATTTACCGTCAAATGGCAGCAAAAACTAATGTAAAAAGTTCCTTTTTATTAAGCGATGAATTAGACGTGTCAGTACGTTCAGTTAGTCATAAAGGCCTTTTTGTATTCTTAAATAACTTTGATGAATATGAAAAAAAGACCACCGTAAGCTACTTGGGAGAACTACTATTTGAAGGAAATGAAATCAAGGTACCTTTTCGGGGAGGTCTGATGCTGCCAGTAAATATTCCTTTATCAGACGAGTTGCTAATTAAATATGGAACAGGGGAAATTGTGAAAATGCAACAAGGGAATGAATGGCTAACCATTACAGTTAAAGTTGTTCAAAAAGAGGAAATTTTTGTGTTTGAATCAAAAAACTATATCCCTTTGCAACAAAACGATTTGACGATAGTAGAGGGAGAATTACGCCATTCATTCAAAGTGTCGATCTCTTCCTCCCAGGAATATGAAACAGTATTATTTGTTAAACAATAATATATTCTGATTTTTCGAAAAATTTATATTGTAAGCGCATACAAACTTGTTCTATAATTAAGTCGAAACGTTTCGATATTCTTGTTGATTTAAAATTATCACAAACGGGAGGAGTTGTTGTTCTCCATAATTAATCAGGCGAGTATTTAATCAGGTTCAAATTAGTAATGGAGTGTATGAGTATGACAACAATTAAAGATGTAGCTGAAAAAGCAAAGGTTGCTATTTCAACAGCTTCTTATGTTCTTAACGGTATAGATAAGGTAAGTCCGAAAACAAAAGCCAGAGTATTAAAAGCTGCTCAAGAGCTTAATTATCAAAAAAACGGATTTGCAGTTGATTTGAAGAAAACCAAAACTAATACGATTGCACTTCTTTTGGATGATTTGGCTGGTCCTTTCTATTCTGTACTGGTAAAAGGCGTACAGGACATTGTAACCGAGCATGGATATGGTCTGGTAGCCTGCAGTGCCATAGGAGGAGATCGTTCGACTGCGGTAAAGTACTTAAAAGAACGTAGAGCAGATGGGTGTATTGTTTTTGCAAATAACATTTCAGATGACCTGATAAAAAACGTCACGCAACGAAATTATCCAATGGTGCTGCTGGATCGAAACCTTGACTGCACTTCCACGATCAAAGTTGAAGTGGATAACCGAGGCGGAGCCAGTGGTGCTGTTGAATATTTGATAAGTAAAGGGCATAAGGATATCGCTTATATCAGTGGTCCAAAAGAATCTTATAATAGTCAGCAGCGTTTTGAAGGTTACAGGGAAGCATTGAAAAAACATCATATTCCTTTTCGGGATATATGGGTAATTAATGGAAAATTCACGAAAGAAGGAGGGGAGCTGGCAACAAAATTATTGCTGGCACAACAGGAAAAGCCAACAGCCGTTTTTTACGGAAATGATGAAATGGCAATTGGTGGAATGTATGCAATGAAAAAAGCAGGGATGAAACTTCCTGACGAGATGTCGGTGATCGGCTTTGATGACATTCTTGAAGCAAAGTACACAAACCCTCAGTTGACAACAATTAAACAACCTAAATATGAACTTGGTGCACTTGCCGCACATTTGATATTTAAAGTGCTGGAAAATAAGGAGCGTACTCAATCTTCCAGACTGTTTACAGAGCTATTGGAACGTGAATCAGTAAAAGACCTTTAAAAAGGACGGGGCTCTAATGTACAGAATTTACAATAGGGGGAAACGAGATGAAAAAAATTCTGGGATTATCGGTTATAGGTTTGGTAGGTGCTGCATCATTACTGGGAGCATGCTCCAATGAGACCGGTGGGGAAGAACAGACAACTCTTGAAGTATGGGCGATGGGGGAAGAAGGGAATAACCTGCCAAAGCTTTTAGAAGGTTTCACAGAAGACAACCCTGATATCAATATAGATGTACAAGCAATCCCCTGGGATCAATCTCATGAAAAACTTCTTACTGCTGTAGCTTCCGGAAATGGTCCGGATGTTCTGCAACTTGGTACAACAAGGGTTCCTGAATTTGCGGATGCAGGCATCTTATTACCTTTGGATGAGTATATGGATGAATATCCTGAGTTTGCCCCTGAAAACTTTTTTGACGGGGCAGTAGAATCTACACAGTTTGATGGAGAGACTATCGGAATTCCTTGGTATGTAGAAACAAGAGCATTATATTACCGTACTGACCTCCTGGCAGAAGCGGGTTTTGATCAAGCGCCTCAGAATTGGGATGAGTTAAAATCAGCCGCTGCTGCTTTATCAGAGGAAGACGGTGTGTATGGGTTCAGCATTGATTTGAATGATCCAATTGTGCCTGTGATTTTGGGCTGGCAGAATGGAGCAGAATTTGTAGATGAAAATGGAAATGTTGATGTTCGGGATGAGGCATTTGTTGAAGGTTTGGAATTTTATGTTAGTTTTTTTGAAGAAGGGATATCATCAACATCAGGACAAATGGATACGATTGAAGGGTTTAGAAATGGCGTCCTGCCGATGTTTCAAAGTGGTCCTTGGATGATTAATCTAATTAATGAACAAGCCCCTGAAATTGAAGGAGATTGGGATATTGCAATGCTTCCAGGCCAGGACACTAATGCGTCTGTTATGGGCGGATCAAACCTTAGTATCTTTCATAACTCTGAAAACGTTGATGAGTCGTTACGCTTAATTTCATATCTTTCCCAGGAAGAAACACAATTGGAGTGGTTTGATATAGTAAGTGCACTTCCTTCAAATGTAGAAGCTTGGGAAGATGAATCATTAAGCGACAACCCGTTTTTAGAAACATTTGGCCAGCAGCTCACAGAAGCAAAAGCATCTCCTCAAATTCAGAAATGGGACTCACTGAGCGGGGAACTGCTGAGAAGTCTTGAACGAATCATTGTTGGTGGAGCTGACTTTGACGAAGAGATTTCCAATTTCCAAGATAAAGTAAGTGACATTATGGCAGAAGAATAAATAAGATAACTTCACAAACAGAGGGGAGTGTTAAAACATATAAACAATGGATGTTTATCACTCCCTTTTTGTTTTTACAGCAGCGTTGGAAAGGTGTGATTAATTTGGGAGGTTTTATAAGGTATGCCTATAAAAACCGGCATCCCTATCTTTTTATTGCTCCGGCCTTATTTATTTTAATATGCTTTAGTATTCTGCCGATTTTTGTCGCTTTCGGGATAAGCTTTACAGATATTAATTTGAGGTCATTAGCTGACTGGTCGAGAATTAATTTTGTAGGACTTGATAATTACATAAGTCTCTTTACTGATGAGGTATTTCTAATTTCCATATACAACACAGTTTTTTATGTGGCTATTGGTGTACCACTCGTTATTATTTGTTCACTTGGAATCGCTCTTTTGTTGAATTACGGTAAAAACAAACTGTATACAATGTTTAGAACCGTTTACTACATGCCGTCCATTACGAACATCGTAGCTATTGCAGTAATCTGGGGCTTTTTGTATAACACCCATTATGGCCTCTTCAATTACTTTCTTTCATTAGCGAATATTGATGCAATTCCCTGGCTGGAGCAGCCGACAATCGCAAAATTGTCATTAATTCTACTTGCTGTATGGAAAGGGATCGGAATTAATATGATTATCTTTCTTGCTGCTCTTCAAGGTATACCCAGAGAATATTATGAAGCTGCAGAAATCGACGGTGCTAACAGGTGGCAGATGCTTCGCCATATAACCATTCCACTTTTAAGCTTTGCTACTTTCTTTGTAACAATAACAACCCTGATCGGCTGGCTTCAATTTTTTGAAGAACCTTATGTTATGACAAATGGAGGACCATTGGATGGGACACTCTCCATGGCCCTGTTTATCTACAGAAACGGATTTCAATTAAGTGAAATGGGCTATGCAGCTGCGGGTTCATTCATTCTGTTTTTCGTTATCATCGTCGTCACACTTTTACAGTTTAAATTAAGAAAAGCAGAGACCGAGTATTAATACAGGAGGTAAAAAAATGCCCTCTCCGAGATATAAAAACAGTAAAATAGAAAAAACATTCGTCACTGCTCTTCTTGTATTTGGTGGAATCGTCGTTTCCATCCCGTTTATATGGATGATCCTAAGTTCGTTTAAACCAGCAAATGAAGTGTTGTCTATGCCACCTACATTTTTACCATCAAATCCAACAATTGAACATTACGTAAACTTATTTACTAACATGAATTTTGGTATTTACTTGAGAAATACCCTGGTTATTGTCTTTTTTTCCTTTGTTGGTCTCTTGTTTAATGGAATGGCAGGATATGCATTTGCAAAATTTAATTTTAAAGGGAAAGAACCGATTTTTTATATGGTGTTAGCTACTATGATGATTCCGGCTCAAGTCACGATGATTCCTGTTTACCTTATTTTAAATCAAGTAGGGTTAACGAATACGATGGCTGGTATCGTTCTCCCCGGACTGGCTGCAGCCTTTAGCATTTTTCTTTTCCGTCAGTTTATGTCTACAATTCCTTTTGATTTAATTGAAGCTGCTCGCCTTGATGGTGCTGGTGAGTTCAGAATTTTCTTCAGGCTGATCATTCCAATAGCGAAACCTGTTTTTGCCGTACAAGCCATACTTACTTTTATCGGTGCATGGAACAGCTTTTTATGGCCACTCATTATCGCAAGTGATCAGAACCTTTACACACTTTCTGTAGGGCTGGCACTTTTACAGGGGCAGCATTCAAGCAACTTTGGTCTTCAAATGGCAGGTGCTGCCTTCATGGTAGTTCCGATATTAATTGTCTTTGCCTTTTTTCAGAAATATATCATTCAAGGATTTACGATGTCTGGATTAAAGTAATAAATAATGGAGGTTACGAGGGGAATGACATACAAATTATCATCCCTGTTACAAGATAATGACATTGAAAGAAAAGGTGGATCAGCTTATTCAACTGGCGGGCATCTTTTATGAAGAAAGCAATCATAGAGGGAGAGAGTACAAATTTACAGCCTTCATCGGTCCAAACAGCAGGGAAGGGACAGAACTCAATTTTGAACTTGTTTAATATGAAATGATAAAAATAGGGAGCTGAAATATTGGGTAAATGCCCTGACTTCAGCTTCTTTTTAAGTAATAAACCTTAATGAAAGTAATGATTAAAAATAAAACAATTGAAAATTACTTTCCTCCTCTGTATACTCGTGATTGAAACGTTTCAATATTCTGAAATAAACCAAGAGCAAAAAATCTGCAGCATCGTTTCATCTGGGGGATGTGTTTGCGAAATCGGAGGGAACATCTGATGGACAAGGTTCGTATAGGGGTTATCGGCATTGGGATGATGGGGACAGTCTATGCAAAAATGCTATTAAACAGAGAAATAAAAGGAGCAGAACTGACAGCTGTTACCGATCAACAAGAAGAGAAGCGTCAGTGGGCAAAAGGTGCTTTTGGTGAAGGGATTGATGTATTCGACAGCCCGGAAATGCTGCTGAAAAGCGAAAGGGTTGATGGGGTAATCATAGCGACACCACATTTTGAACATGCCCAATTGGCTGTAAAAGCCTTTGAAAAAGACCTTCATGTCCTTTGTGAAAAGCCCGCTGGTGTCTATACTAAACAAGTCAGACAGATGAATGAGGCAGCTGCAAAGACCAGAGCTGTGTTTTCAATAATGTATAACCAGCGGACAAACCCTGTTTACAGGAAAGTAAGAGAATTAGTAACTGCAGGAGAGCTTGGGGAGATTAAGCGGACGATTTGGATTATTGACTGGTACCGTTCACAGAGCTATCACGATATGGGTTCATGGAGAGGGACATGGGCCGGGGAAGGTGGAGGTGTTTTACTCAATCAGGACCCCCATCAGCTCGATCTTTGGCAGTGGATGACTTCATTGACGCCTGTGAGGGTAAGGGCTTTTTGCGGTTTTGGCAAGCACTATAATATTGAGGTAGAAGATGAGGTGACGGCTTATACCGAGTTTGATAATGGTGCAACAGGGCTGTTTGTGAGCTCCACCGGTATAGCACCGGAGACGAATCGATTCGAAATTTATGCCGATAGAGGCAAGCTTGTAGTAGAAAATAACCAGATTACGTTCTATCGAAACAGAATTCCGGAAAGGCAGTTTAACAGAGAGTGGAGGGGTGGCTTTGGTACGCCGGAAAACTGGAAATGCGACATTCCTGTAACCGGAAATGAAAGCGGTCACAGAGGGATTATTGAGAACTGGGTGGAAGCGATTCAATATGGTGTTCCGCTTATTGCCCCCGGTGAAGAAGGTATCAACGGATTGGCGCTGTCCAACGCCATGCATTTATCTGAATGGACTGACGATTGGGTAACATTTCCGATCGATGAAGAGCTGTACTTAAAAAATCTCCGGGATAGAATGAAAACGTCTGTGTACAAAAGAATTTGATACTAATTCACAAGGGTATCTGTCTTTGTCTTTTGAACTGACAATATATATAAAAAGGAGAGTATGATGAAACAAAAACTGGCTGCACAATTGTTTACGGTGAGAGACCTGTTGAGAGAAGACTTTCCTGGCGTGTTACGGGAATTGAAAGATATGGGGTGGGCAGGTGTACAAATTGGCGGCCTCTTTGACTATTCCAAAGAAGAGATTGCTGCTGTTCTATATGAAACAGGGTTAAAAACAGCTGGTCTACACGCAGGAATTGACCGGATCAGAAACGATTTACAAGCTGTAGTAGAAGAAGCAGACACCTTTCAAACAAAAGACATCATCTGTCCTTTTGTTCCTGAGGATTTACGTCATGAAGCAGGTTACAGGGAATTAAAAGATGATTTGAATACAATTGCAGGTAAATTAGAAAAAAATGGGTATCGGATCAGCTACCATAACCATGACTTTGAAGTGCAGACACAGGTTGATGGGAAGCATGCACTCGATTTTCTGCTTAATCCGGCTGAGGGTAATAAAATCTTGGCAGAAATTGATGTGTACTGGGTAAAAAAGAGTGGGCTTGATCCGCTGGAATACGTAACGCAATTCAAGGATCGAATGCCTATAATCCACCTTAAAGATATGGCAGACAATACAGAGCAGTCATTCACCGAAATAGGAAACGGTATTATTGATTTTGCACCAATTCTGCGGTGGGGAGAGCAAAATGGAATCGAATGGTTTGCCGTAGAGCAGGACACCTGTCCAGGCAACCCGCTGGAAAGTCTGGCGGTAAGCTTAAGCAATCTAAATCGTATAATTGAGGGTTTATAATGATATGAAATCAACAAATTGAGGTGAGCGTTTGTGAATAGAAAATCGTGCTGTGCAGCATCAAGAGAGGGCAGAGCAAACAGTGTGAGCGCTGAAACGATAATCAAACATAAAACCGGTATGAGACATACAGAGCACCTTATCAGGCTGGATGGTGGAGAGTTTATTATGGGAACAGACGAAGATGGGAGGTACCCTGGAGACGGAGAAGGACCTTCAAGACCTGTCCGACTAAAGCCTTTTGCCATCGACAGGTATGCGGTTACCAATGCGCAGTTCCAAGAGTTTGTTGAGGAAACATCATACGTTACAGAGGCCGAGCATTATGGGTGGTCGTTCGTTTTTCACATGCTTGTTTCTGAAAAAGATAAACGTTGTGTCACCGATAGCGTTGCCCAAACCCCTTGGTGGTTTGTCGTGAACGGGGCAAAATGGAATTGCCCTGAAGGACCCGACTCCTCCATTTCCGATCGTATGGATCACCCCGTCATCCATGTATCATGGAACGATGCAATTGCTTACTGTAATTGGTCAGGAAAGCGGCTTCCTACAGAAGCAGAATGGGAGTATGCTGCAAAAGGCGGTTTGGCAGATTCCATCTACCCATGGGGGAACGAGCTTCTCATAGAAGGTGAGCATCAGTGTAACATTTGGCAGGGTAATTTCCCTTCTGTCAATACTGCTGAGGATGGTTTTGTATCCACAGCTCCTGTCAGCGCTTTTTTCCCTAACGGATACGGGCTCTACAATACAGTCGGCAACGTATGGGAATGGTGCGGTGACTGGTTTACAAACAAGCATAAACGAAAGCCGGCTCATGATAATCCAAAGGGCCCGGTAAGAGGATATTCAAAAGTAATGAAAGGTGGTTCTTACCTTTGCCATGATTCTTACTGTAACCGGTACCGGGTTGCTGCAAGAACATCGAATACCCCGGATAGTTCAACAGGAAATATAGGTTTTCGATGTGCAGTTGATCTGTCATAGGAAAAAAACGACACTGGGTATTCGTCGTTTTTTGTATGATATCGGGAAGTGTTTAAGGTCTTTTTTCTGATTTTTCGTAAAACTGTATTGTAATCGTTTTCAAAATACATTATAATCTAATCATTGAAACGTTTCAATGATTAGATTTTTTGTAACGTAACCTGATAAAAGAGGAATGAAGAAAAATTGCCAACGTTAAAAGATGTCGCAAAAAAGGCGAATGTAAGCGTTACAACGGCGTCTTACGCTATTAATGGGAATGAACTTATTCCAAAAGAGACCAGGGATAAAGTACTGACTGCTGCAAAAGAAATAGGATACCGCCCAAATGGAATTGCCAAAAATCTGAAAAAAAGCAAAAGCGAGCTTATTGGCGTCTTTTTGAGTGGCTTTAAAGGACCTTTCTTTAACGAAATGCTGGAAGGGGTTCAGGATGAAGTCGTTAAAAGAGGGTACGAGATGGTGGTTTGTGCTTCCAATGAAAAGCACCGGTTGTTGGTTGAACACTATGTAGATGGTGCCATTATTTTAAATTATCACCTGAGTAATGAGTTAATTGATTCTTTGGCCGGGGCGAAAATGCCGATGGTCGTTCTGGATCGTGAAATTGATAACCCTTTTATTAAGAACATCGTACTTCAGAATGAAATGGGTATGGAACTTGCAGTAAGCCATCTTATGGAAAAAGGCCATAAACGTATCGGTTTTATAGGAGGACCCGAAGACTCCTATGACGGGGAAAAACGGATGAAGGGATACCTTAAATCTCTTGTCAGTCATACCCTGCCTGTTAATGAGAGAGATATCCTCCGGGGGCTGTTTACTGAAGAGAGTGGATATGACGTCATGGATAAATACCTCAGTCATTTTCAAAAAGATATTCCGACAGCCTTTATCTGTGCCAACGATGAAATGGCAATGGGAGCGATTAGAGCACTTCAAAACTCAGGGCTGAACGTACCTGAAGATGTTGCCATCATCGGTTTCGATGATATCGAAGTTGCCAAATTTTTTACACCGCCTCTATCTACGGTCCGTGTACACAAAAAAACCTGGGGGAAAACAGCAGCAGATGTGCTGTTTAAAATGCTGAACCAAGAAACAGAATCTGAAACAACAGAAATTACAGTTGAACTGATTTCCCGCTCTTCAAGTTAATAACTCTCCTTCTACATGATAAAAGCGCAGGGAGAATGCTGCAGCCAAACCTGGTTATGAGATTAAGACGTCTGCTTCTCTGTTCATTTAAACAGAGAGGAGACGGTTCACTACAGTGTTTTATTGAAACGATTCAATAAAATGTAAGCCGATGTTTTTTACCTTCATTGTTTATATAAATTAATTGATCAGAGAGGGGACTAAATGATGAACAGGTGCCGGCATGGACCGATAGAGTAGTCAAAAGTTGAGGGGATGCTTGTTGTCAGAAAACGGTTTAAATGCTTAATCAGTTTAATGAGTTCAAAAGTTAAAAATTTGATTTTACAGGGGAGTGTTTAGGTTGAAGAAATGGAGCACAATGTTATCTGTATGTTCGTTAGGGTTGATTCTGGCTGCCTGCAATAATGATGCAGGGACCGATGAAGAAGGAAATGACGGGGACGAAGCGAGTGAGAATCAGGAAGAAGTAACAATAAGTGTTGCAAGCTGGAGATTTGGTAATGAAGGTGAAGAAACCCTTGAACGGTCAATGGTTGAAGCGTTTATGGAAGACTACCCTCATATTACCGTTGAAATTGATGAGTCGATTGGTGATCCGTGGAATGATTCTCTTTCTGCAGCAGCAAGTGCAAGTGATATGCCGGATGTGTTTGAACTGAGTGAGGTTCCGATCGCTCTTGCAAATGACTGGCTTCTTTCACTGGATGAGGTAGTTGAAGGAGACGAAGACTTTGATAACATCAACGAAGCAGTAAAAGAACAGCTCTATTATGAAGATACTGTTTATTCACTGCCTTCAGGCCAGCACCTTCTCGGCTACTTTGTAAATAAAGATCTGTACGAGGAGGGAAATCTGAATGTGCCTGAATACGGGATGTCTATTGATGATTTCTCAAATGCCGTGCGTGATGTCACTGACATTAACAGCGGACAGGTCGGCTTAAATCAACCATTTTCCATTATTGAGTGGTATCCGGTATCGGCAAATGATGACATGGGTGTGTTTACCTATCAGGACGGAGAGCTGAACCTTGACAGTAATGAGTTCATCAGCGGTGTTAATCTGGCAAACAGTCTTGTAACAAACAATTATGTATACGAATCGTTAACAGAGGAACAAAAAGGAAACTTTAACGGCGAAGATGGCAATGAAGTATGGTTCCAAAGCGAAATGGGACTCAGATGGGATGGAACATGGGTGTTATCTTTCTTTGATGAATCTGATTTTGATTGGGACTTTGTAGGGATCCCAGGGGGAAAGGCATTTTCTGTAAACGATTTCATGGGAATCTCTCAATCAACCGAGCATCCTGAGGAAGCGTACTTATTCACAAAATACATGACGTTTGGTAAGGAAGGATTTTTAAAGCGATTAGATCTCGTAGATGAGAAGGACTTCACACTAAATACCCTGCCGATCACAACAGATCAGGAAATCCTTGATGCATTCTTTGAAAGGTTGGACGTGCCTGGTATTTTAGAAGCCTATGAAGATATTGAAAATGGCGTGGCTAACCTGCCAAAAATAGTACCAGGATATACTGCAGCCAGATGGAATGCCCCAACAGGAGTCTCTGTAGGTGATGAGTCCAATGCAACAATCGGGCAGTTGATTGACGCAGCTGTCAACGGCGAAGTCAACATTGAAAACTACAGTTCCCAGTTGAACGATCTGGCGAATCAGCAAATCCAGGAAGGCATAGACTCGATTGACTAATATTGATTTGAGGTTGAGGAGGTAATGGTATGAAATCTAAGATTTTGTTTGGGTCGCTGCTTTTACTTCTATTGCTGCCACACACGATTATTGAAGCTGATACTGATGAGGATCTTTTAACTCAATCGACCGAACAAGTCATAGAACCTCGTTATCGTATTGTCCTCAACGAGTGGGAGAATATGGATCTGGATGGCACTGCTCCTTTTGAGCGTGCTGTCCCTCCTTCTTCTTTTGAACAAGCTGATGACCTTCAGCTCCTGCCTGAATCAGATAGTTTCGGGTACGACGATCGTGTTCTCTATTGGCATAATAATGAGACAGTAGAGTTTGAGGTAGAGGTGGACCAGACGGGGCTGTATGAAATTGGCTTTGATTACTATCCCCTTGGTGAGATGATTATGCCAATAGAGGGTGCAATCCAGGTAAATGGCGAATTCCCATTTTTTGAAAGCAGGCGTATTGTTTTTCCTGTAAACTGGGAAAATGAATCAGATGAATTTGAAGCAGACCGTTTCGGTAATGATATTATTCCCGGGCAGGATCCGATTCAAAGCTGGGAGCAATTAAAAGTGGAAGATTCAAACCACCTGCATTCACGGTCTCTGCAATATTACTTGGAAGAAGGCACGAATACGATTTCCCTGAGTAACTTAAGAGGGGAACTTCTAATTGGGAATGCCTATATCACTTCCCCGGAAGAGGTATTGGAATATGAGGAATATATCAGTCAGACTGGTGGCAGTGAAGTGATTGACAGCCTCCATGTTTATGAAGCCGAGTATCCTTCCTACAAAAACAGTTCATATGTGAGACCTGTTGCCACTCATGACCCTTCTGCAGTTCCATATGATTCGAGAAATCTTCTTCTTAATACATTCGGTGGTGAGTCCTGGACGGAATCGGGGCAGTCTGCTACATGGGAAATTACAGTGGAGGAGTCAGGCTTTTACTACTTGTCATTAAAAGCACTCCAAAACCACTCGTCCGGAGCACCGGTTTTTCGCACCATTTACATAAACGGTTCGTTACCGTTTGAAGAAGCAGAGCAGTACAGGTTCAAAAACAGCTCAAGCTGGTACAACGAGACGATAGGTGATGAAGCTGGAGAGCCGTACTTGTTTTATTTAGATGAGGGGACAAACACGGTAACGCTGATTGCGGATGCCTCACCGGTTGAAAGAGTCCTGTTTACTATTGATGAAGTTATGAGCGGGATGGAAGAGCTTTCACTGTCCATTCGAAAATTAACAGGTAACCAGCTGGATGTGAACAGAGACTGGAATTTGAGTGAGTACATTGAAGGTGTGGATGACCTTCTCCTCGAATGGGCGGATATGCTGGAGGATGAAGCAGATTACCTTGGGGGGCTGACTACAGGTGATGATTCAACGGACATTGTCACCCTTCAAATCGCAGCTGACAGATTGCGGACGCTTGCAAAAAACCCTGATGAAATACCAGGGAGATTGACAGAACTTTCAGAAGGTTCGAACTCTGTAGCACAGCTTCTGGGAAATTTAATTATGGAAGTGCAGGAACAGCCGCTTCTTTTGGACCGGATTTATGTTCACGGAGAAGAGACTCTGCCTGATCCTGAAGCAGGAATGTGGACAAAGTTTACTAGCTCCGTGACACGATTCTTTCAATCTTTCACAAGCGAGAACCTGGCCACAACCAATGTAGAGGATGATGTCGTAGACGTTTGGATCAACCGTCCAAGACAATATGTGGATTTATTACAAAATATGCTTGACCAGAACTTCACCCCGGAAACGGGCATTGAGGTAAAGCTGTCGATTATGCCTGAAGAGCAGAAGCTCGTCTTAGCAAGCGCTGCGAATACACAACCGGATCTCGCTCTGGGGATCAGTAACTGGTTGCCGTATGAACTGGCCATCCGGGGAGCTGCCGTCGATTTAAGAGAGTTTGATGATTTCAATGAAGTAGGAAACCAGTTTGCACCTGGTGCTTTTCTGCCTTTGATTGTAGATGACGGAATCTACGGACTCCCGGAAACGCAGGACTTCTTTGTTCAGTATTATCGGAGAGACATTATGAATTACCTTGACATCCCCATTCCTGATACCTGGAATGATGTCGTAAGCATCTTACCGGAGCTTCAGCGATACGGGCTGAACTACTATACTCCGATTGCCGGTGCGGTTGCATTCAAACCTTTTCAGACTACCGCTCCCTATATTTATCAGTTCGGAGGAGATCTGTATCAGGAAGACGGTATTGGCGCAGCCATAGATAGCGAGGATGCTTTAAGAGGGATTCAGTTTATGACAGATTTAAATACCATCTACAGTGCACCGTTGCAGGTGCCGAACTTTTACAATCATTTCAGGTATTCGACTCTGCCTATCGGAATCGGGTCATTCTCGGAATATGTTCAGCTGACGGCTGCAGCCCCAGAAATTTCCGGATGGTGGGATATCTCACCTCACCCGGGAGTGGAGGAGGAAGATGGATCGGTTACACGCTGGTCTACAGGCTCTGCCCAGACATCAATGGTGTTTGATGGAAGCGGAAAAACAGATGAAGCATGGGAAGTACTGAAATGGTGGATGGACACAGAAACACAGACAGAATTTGCTAACAGCCTGTTAACCCTGTACGGTCCTGAATACATGTGGAACACAGCCAACCTTGATTCTTTTGCACAATTACCATGGCCTGAGGAGCATAAAGAAACCATTTTGGAACAATGGGAGCACTTAAGAGAAGTTCCAAAAACGCCTTATGCTTATATGGTAGAGCGGGAGATTAGTAATGTTTGGAATAAAGTGGTCTTTGAGGGTGAGAATGCCCGTTCAGCCGTAGATGATTCAATGGTCACCATTGACAGGGAAATGCGCAGGAAACTTGAGGAATTCGGATATATGGAAAACGGAAGGGTTGTCAGACCCTATACGATTCCGACAATTGACATAGTGGAAGGGTGGCTGGAATCAGATGGCTAACAACAAACAGCATTTGAGTACGAGCGTATTTCTGGCACCTTATTATATTATGTTCTTTACCTTTATCATACTGCCGGTAGCAGCGGCAGTTACCTTATCATTCACTTATTTTAATGCAATAGAAATGCCGACATTCATCGGTCTCGCTAACTATGTAAATGTGATTACGCAGGATGGCGTATTTATGCGCTACGTCCTGCCCAACACCCTGACCTTCGCGTTTATTGTCGGCCCGGGAGGATATATCCTGTCTTTTCTCCTAGCATGGATGCTTGCCCAGATTTCAAAGGTGCCAAGGACGATTCTTGCGTTAATCATTTATTCTCCTTCCATGACAGCAGGGATTGCCATGGCAGTAGTCTGGAAGATTATCTTCAGCGGAGACCAGGTCGGTTATTTAAATAACATGCTCATTACACTTGGCGTGATTCTGGAGCCAATCCAGTTCCTCCAGTCACCGGAACATTTAATGACGATCATGATTCTGGTTACCCTCTGGGGCAGCATGGGTGTAGGGTTCCTGGCCATGCTGTCAGGGGTTCTGAACATTAACAAGGAAATATATGAAGCGGGCTATATTGATGGGATCAGCAATCGTTTTCAAGAGATCATTTACATCACAATCCCTTCAATGAAACCGCAAATGCTTTTTGGGGCGGTAATGGCGGTTGTAGGAACATTTCAGGCCGGAGCCATTGGTGTTGAACTTTCCGGAGCCAATCCAACGCCTCAATATTCCGGGCAGCTTATGGTAAACCACCTTGAAGATTTCGGGTTTATACGTTATGAGATGGGTTATGCAGCGGCAATATCAGTACTGCTTCTTCTTTTCATTTACCTTTTCTCCAAGATTGCCTGGAGATTGTTCGGTGAGAAAGATTAGGTACATCTTATTGCAGTTATGAAAAAAAAGGAGGATTGATGATGGCATCCTTTCATGGAACGAGAATAAATCCGGATAAATTTCATTGGAGTCAATTAAAGTTCTATCTGTTTCTGATCCCATTAGCCTCTTTTATGGCTATGCCTATTGTTTATATTGTCTTTCATGCATTTAAGCCGATCGATGAATTATTTGCTTATCCGCCCCGGTTTTTCGTTCAAAAACCAACCTTTCAAAATTTCATAGATCTGGTCAATAACACAAATGCAACAGGCGTGCCCATGTCGAGATATTTGTTTAACAGTATTGTGATTACCGTCACTGTTGTATTGCTTACAGTATTGATCAGTACAATGGCAGGCTATGTACTGTCAAAGAAAAAGTTTAAATTAAAGAAAACGATGTTTGAAATCAACACCCTTGCCCTGATGTTCGTACCGGCAGCGGTTGCGATTCCCCGTTATCTTCTTATCGATGAAGTGGGACTGTTAGATACATTCTGGGCTCACATCTTCCCGCTTCTGGCGATGCCCGTCGGCCTGTTTCTGGTAAAGCAGTTCATAGATCAAATACCAAATGAACTGATTGAAGCCGCACAGATCGACGGAGCATCTGATTATCGTATTTTCTTACAAATTATTATTCCTCTGGTAAAACCAGCGATTGCCACAATCGCTATTCTGTCTTTCCAGATGGTATGGAATAATGCGGAAACCTCCACCTTGTATGTGGACAATGAAAACCTTAAAACTTTTGCCTTTTATATGTCTACGCTGGCAGTACAGTCAGAAGGAAATACTGTAGCGGGACAAGGGATGGCGGCAGCTGCAGCACTGATTATGTTTATTCCGAACCTTATTATTTTCATGATTTTACAGAGTAAAGTGATGAATACAATGGCACACTCAGGTATTAAGTAACGCAAGGGGGAAAGGGAAATGAGGAAAGCCTTCATCATCATGTTCTGCCTTAGTTTTTTCGTATTGCTTCCCGCACATTCCTCTGCATCCGTTTCTGTCCCGTACAAGACAGAAACCTTGTCGGCTGACGGAGATATCATTGAAACACAAACCGCTTATGTTCCCCTTGGAATCTTTCAAAATGACATTGATATCGTTAGTCCGGAAGATTTGTTTATAGATGAGGATGATCACATCTTTGTTGCTGATTCGGGTACACAGACCGTTGTGAAATTCGATCAGCAGGGAAATGTGCAGCAAAGCTTTGGCGAAGGAATCCTTCAACAGCCGCTCAGTGTCTATGTCGATCATGAACAAGATGTCTATGTAGCCGACTACGCTCAGGAAATGGTGTATCGATTCAGTGAAGACGGTGACTTACTCGAGGAGTACGGGAGACCGGAATCCCCTCTCTTTGGAGCACGTTCCCCATATAAGCCGCAAAAGGTATCGGTTGACCGGCGCGGGAACATCTACATTGTAGGAGAAGGGTCAACGAACGGAATTATTCAACTCAACCAGGACGGTGCTTTCCTGGGGTTTTACGGGGTGAACCACTCACGTCAAACGGTTCTGAACTTCTTTCAGGACCTTGTAACAACCGAAAGGCAGAGGGAAAGACTTTTCAGCAGGGTGCCTCCTGCACCTACGAATATCTCCATTGATGAGCAGGGACTTGTTTATACAGTTACTTCTGGTACAGATTTTGAAGTCATCCGAAAGCTGAACATTGCCGGAGCCAATATGCTGCCGCCGGAAGTTTCAACAATTACTAATCTGAGAGATATAGACGTAGGCCCTATCGGTAATATCTACACAGTAGGCAACGACGGAAAAATATACGAATATGACCGGTATGGTAACCTCCTGTTTATGTTTGGCGGGAGAGACGACGGTACAAGCCGGAACGGATTATTTATGCAGCCGACAAGTATTGCAGTAGATAATGTAGGAAGGCTGTATGTGAGTGACCGAGAGCAGGGGGATATTCAGATTCTGGAGCCGACAGAATTCACTTCCATGCTGCATCAAGGTTTGGCCCTGTATGCAGAAGGGTTCTATGTGGAGAGTGAAGAGTACTGGAATGACATTTTAAAGCTGAACTCGTCATTCGGACTGGCACACTCGGCTATGGGAGAGGTTTACTTTAAGCAGCAGCATTATAATGAAGCTGTTGAGGAGTTCAGGCTTGCAGAAAACAGGGAAGGGTATTCTCTGGCATTTTGGGAGATCCGTCATGAATGGATGCAAAGCAACCTGGCTGCAGTATTTGCCCTTCTGCTGGCTGTATTTGGTGTAAAAATGGCAGTCAATTATGCAGATAAAAAGAGAAATATTCTCCAGCCGGTAAGAGAAAGCTGGACGAAGATAAAGGCCAGAAAGCTTGTAAGAGAGCTGCTCTTTTTGTTCAGGTTTCTCCGTCACCCGATCGACAGCTTTTATTATTTAAAAGAATACGAGAGAGTCTCTGTTTTATCAGCTACTATTCTCTATGCTGTGCTCTTTTTACAATACATGTTCATGCTTTACTGGACCGGGTTTATTTTCTCGGAGCAGAGAGTAACGGAACTCAACCTGTTTTTGGAAATGGGAACAGTGTTCCTTCCAATTTTTCTGTTTATTGTAACAAACTATCTGGTGAGTACGATTAATGATGGTGAGGGAAGGTTGAGAGATATTTATATTGGGACCATTTATTCTTTGGCCCCGGTCCTTGTCCTGCTTGTTCCAATTACCCTTATCTCAAATGTCCTAACCTATAATGAAGCATTTGTTTATACATTTTCGACTCAGATTATGATTGTCTGGTCCTTAGTCATCCTGTTTATGATGATCAGGGAAGTTCATGACTTTACGTTTTTCGGGACGATTAGAAATATTCTTGTGACACTGTTTGGCATGTTTATTATGATTCTGGTGTTCTTTGTCCTGTATATCCTGCTGGACCAGGTGCTTGAATTTATCATTACAATAACTCAGGAGGTGATTCATCGTGTATAAGAAATGGCTGGTCTTTTTACTCGTCATGATTCTTCCAGTCCCGGTCATTGCAACAGCTCTTTCCGATGATGAAGCCGACCCTGACACTGAATTGACTGAAATTCAAGCAGAGCTTGCAGAACAGTCATTCAAATACAGAAGCAACCAGTTCACTCAGCCTGAAGCCGGTGAAGGAGAAAGTGCCGAAGTGGATACATCTGCTGATGGGTTTGATCAAGTCGCTGAAAATGAAAATCTGTCCCTGTTTGTTAACGAAGAATCTCTTGCGTTAAAAATTATGGATAACCGTACGGGTTATATGTGGAACTCAGGTCTTGACAGTAACAAAGAGTACAACCTGAATGATACATGGATGAACATGGCTCAGTCAGCCATTACAATAGACTACCTCGATCAGAATGAGAATTCAAGTACAACAAACATCCTTTCAGATGAAGCGTCAATTGATATACAAAGCCAGGAGGACGGATTCACTGCTGAGGTTGACTTTAGTGAGATCGGGATTTCACTGGAATTGAGTGTTCGTCTAGGAGAAGATTCCATCGATGTTCATATACCGGAAAGCGGAATTACTGAAAGTGAAACAGGCAGGCTTGTTTCACTCAGGCTCTATCCATTCCTTGGGGCTGTCGAGGGAAATGATATCGACGGGTACATGTTTATTCCTGATGGAAGCGGTGCGCTTGTCAGGTTTAATGAAGGAAACAGAGGGGCGAGATCTTCATACCAGGCTTCGATTTATGGTGAAGATGAAGGGTTTAAACGTACGTACGAAGATACAGAAACAGAAACCAATCCAGTGCAAAACGTAACTCTTCCCGTTTACGGCATTGTTCACGAAGCAAATCAAAACGCTATCTTTACCATCATTGAAGAAGGAAAATACAACAGTGATATTATCGCCTATCCTTCAGGCGTCTCTACTGATTTTAACTGGATGACGACTCAGTACAATTACAGGTATCAGTATTATCAGCCAACGAGTCAGGCTATGAGTGGCTACAACACGTATCAGGAAGAAAAAAACACGTTTGATATTCATGAAAAAACGGTCTTTTTGATAGAGGAAGAAGCCGATTACGTAGGAATGGCCAATTATTACCAGGATTTTCTGGCAGATAAAGGTGATCTTTCGATAGCGGATCAGCAGGCAGACATCCGCCTTGAATTTTTAGGCGGAGAAGTGAAACGCGGTCTTTTATGGGATTCCGTTGTTCCAATGACAGAGGTCAGCGAACTGCCGGGGATGATCGAAAGTCTTAATCAGCAGAGCGTGGACAATATGCAAGTAGTCCTTCGTGGATGGTCCAAAGGCGGCCTGACCGGGTCTCTCCCCCGGAAGTTTCCGTTTGAAAGCAAAGTAGGGAGTGGTTCAGACTTCGAAGAGACCATTCAGCATTTTCAGGACCAGGGTCTTCCGTTGTACTTCCATACAGATTATACGAAAGCCTATGATGGGGCTTCAGGCTATGGTGGAAGGTCAGATGTGGCGAGGAAGGTAAATGCTGAAACCATGGGAGGATCCACATTTGACCGCGACTTCTACTTTTTAAGTCCAGCGGTTTCAAGAGAACACGCCCAACAGGATGCAGCCGATTTTGCAGATCACCAGATTTCACATCTGGCTGTAGGGACAAGCGCCGGTACACTTTTTTCTGATTTCAATACGAACCGGACTATGAATCGGGAAGGTATGGCCGTAGAATACGATGACATATTTGGAGAATTGGGCAGTAATCTCGATTCGCTTTCTTTCTACCAGCCTAATGATTATATGTGGTCGCATATGGACAGGTATCTTGATGTACCTATGTATTCGTCAAACTACAGCTTTGTGACTGATACAGTTCCATTTATCCAGATTGTCCTGAGAGGATACATTCCTTATTATGCTCCTTATTCAAACTTTTTCTATAACCAGGATGAAGAAGTGCTGAGAATGATTGAATACGGTGCCTATCCTTCCTTTTACTTAACAAAAGAGCCGTCTCATTTATTGAGGGATACACCTTCAAGAGACTTATATACTTCAGAATTTTCCGTTTGGGAAAGTGAGATTGTCAGACAGTATGAGCTTGTTCAGGAGAGTCTGGGACGTGTTGAAGGTGAGACAATTGTCAGCCGGGATGTCCATGATTACGGAGTAGTGGAAGTAACGTATTCAAACGGAATTTCCATCCTCGTCAATTATACAAGTGAAGCTTACACAGTAGACGGTCACGAAGTTGAAGCCACGGCATTTAAAGTTTTGGACAGAGGGGAGTAGCTTAAGATGAAGCTAACGATGAAGAGAAAAAACCAATTGATCGGCTACGCTTTTATATCACCATGGATCATCGGCTTTGTTCTGCTGACAGCCTTCCCTTTGCTCTATTCTTTGTTTTTGAGCTTTCAGGATGTAAGGGTAACAACGAGTGGCATTCAAACTGATTTTGTAGGTTTTAACAACTACGAGATTGCCTTTGGTGTAGATACTCTTTTTACACAGTACCTGCTGACGTTTATCCAGGAGCTGGTACTGTCTGTTCCGATAATTATTGTATTCTCGTTAATTATTGCTCTTTTACTGAACCAGCAAATCAGGTTTAAAGGTTTTTTCAGGACCATTTTTTTCCTGCCGGTTATCATTGCCAGCGGCCCTGTTATTAATGAGCTGATGGAGCAAGGGGTGACGTCGATTCCCTCCATTGAGCAGTATGCTCTTTTCCAGGCGATCATGACCAGCACAGACAGCTTTGTTAATACGTTCCTTATTTACCTGATGAATAATTTGATTGTCATTCTGTGGTTTTCGGGTGTACAGATCTTAATTTTTCTGGCTGCGTTGCAGAAAATCGATAAGCAGGTCTATGAAGCAGCCAAAATTGATGGTGCATCAAATTGGGAATGTTTTTGGAAAGTAACACTGCCGAGCCTGTTTCCGATGGTCGTGGTCAATACGATTTACACCATCGTGATGTTCTCCATCTTTGCGTTAAATCCGGTCATCGACCATATTCAAAGCAATATGTTTGATATCAGTACCGGGCTTGGCTACGCATCGGCACTATCGTGGATTTATTTCCTGATTATTGCTCTGGCACTAACAGTAAGCGTCGGTCTTATGACACTAAGGGGAAGTAAAAAATATGCATAAAAGGAGGGCTTGTATATGGAAGGGCGTCTATCAATTGAACAAAAGAAAAAGCTGAAGGCACGTGTGAATAAATCAAAGCGGTTTTTGTTCGGAATGCAGGGGAAGGAAGGCGTGCTGTTAAAAACGTTTGTCTATGTTTTACTGATTTGTATCGGTTTTGTCTACCTGTATCCTTTGATTTACATGGTCTCATTCAGTTTTAAATCACTGGAGGATCTGTTAAGTCCACTCGTAAACTGGATTCCCTCTCAGTTTTACTTTGATAATTATTTGCGGGCAACTAATGTCTTAAGCTTTCTGCCAACGTTAATGCAATCCTTTTATGTAACTGTACTGCCAGCTCTCGCGCAGACGGCCGTTGCCGGAGTAATCGGATATGGGTTTGCAAGGTTTGACTTTCCGTTAAAGCGGACGTTGTTTGTTCTGGTACTCGCCACATTTGTCGTTCCCCCTCAGGTAACGATGATTCCCAGATATGTATTCTTCAATGAGCTTGGACTCCTTGGTAATATTCAAGCCTTTCTGATCCCTGCAGTTCTCGGCCAAGGCTTAAACAGTGCCATCTTTATATTGATTTTTTATCAATTCTTTAAAATGATACCTAAATCTCTTGAGGAAGCTGCCCAGCTTGATGGGGCAGGTGTGGTACGCGTTTTCACAACAATTGCTATCCCGATGGCGGTTCCGGCAATTATTATTTCCTTCTTGTTTTCATTTGTCTGGTATTGGAATGAAACCTATCTGGCCTCTCTTTATTTTGGAAACCAGCTGTCAACGCTGCCCCTTGAACTTCAGAGGTTTGTAGCTACTTTTAATCAGCTCTATTCAGGAAACGATAGCGGAGCAAATTCCATAAACGAAGGTGTGAGAATGGCAGGAACGGTACTATCCATTTTACCTCTTCTTCTTGTATACTTCCTTACCCAGAAATGGTTCGTCGAAGGTGTGGATCGGTCGGGAATTACCGGAGAATAGCGGCCTTAAAAAACAGCAATCGCTTCATTTTTGCCAAATCGATTGCTGTTTTTTTCAAAATGGGATGAAACGTTTCAATCCGATCTGAAGTACAGCAGTCCTCCTGACCATTAAGCAGACAGGAGAGAAAGATAGAATCAGTTAATAGAAAGAGGAGGTAATGAAGGTGCAGGTGAAAATGGAAAACCAGAAGTTTGTTATTAATGGAGAGGACGTTTTCCTTTATGGAGGCGAATTGCATTACTTTCGTGTTCCTAAAGACGAATGGAAGGACAGGCTTATAAAAATTAAGGAATCCGGCTGCAACCTTGTGAGCACATATGTTCCATGGGTATGGCACGAACCACGGGAGGGAGAAGTCGACCTGACAGGCAGTACCAGAGGGGAGCGGGATCTGAAAGGCTTTCTTGCCCTGGTCAGGGAAATGGGGCTTTATTGTATCGTCCGCCCCGGGCCCTATGTAATGGCTGAAGTACGCTATCACGGAATTCCTGCCTGGCTCCTTGATAATTATCCTGAAGTCGTTGCAAAAAACCGTGAGGGAAAAGAACATCCCACACGTGTTGTGTCGTACAGGCATCCTGTGTTTTTAGAAAAAACGAAAAAATGGTATGAAGCGGTGAATGAAGTCATCGCTCCTCAGCAGATTGAGTATGGCGGACCTGTTATTATGTATCAACTATGCAATGAAATCGGGATGTTTCACTGGGTGACAAACACGTCAGACTTTAATGAAGAAGTGCTGAACAAGTTCACTGACTATCTGACAGGCCGGTACGGCTCGATCGAATCCTTTAACCAAAAATACAACATAAATGAAGATTCCTTCTCTGGTTTTGTATCCGTTTTCAAAGAGGGGCTTCCATCTGAATATCCGTCTTTCCATTTCGAGTGGAGTGAATTTCGAAGAGTTTACATCCGGGACTATGCAGGGGATTTAAGATCCTTTGCCAAAGACACGGGCATCACGGTTCCGTTCATTATTAATGTGCACGGCTTTAAAGATTATTCCATTTACAGCCGCGGCGTTGATTACCCGATCGGACTGTCACAGTTATATTTAACCTCTGAGTTTGATGATGTCGTTATTGCAGGAGACTTTTATCCAGGTCATATCGGATATGATAACTATCATGATCTCGTTCTGGCAACAACGTTTACGAGAGCCATTTCCCGGAAAAACCAGCCTGTCTTTTCTGCTGAGTTTCAGTCAGGCCGTTTAGCTGACAGACCCCGCCTTTACCCTCAGGACCTGGATTTAAACACACGTACGTGCGTCGCTCACGGGATGAATGCCTTGAACTATTACATGTTTGCTGGTGGTGAAAATTATGAAAATATCGGACTTTTCGGCAGACGGCATGAATGGCAGGCCCCGATTGATTCAAAAGGAAACCTGAGACCAAACTATGAGAAGGCCCGCCACTTAGGTGAGATGTTCCGCACAATAGGTTCAAGACTGCTGGATTCTACTAAGAAAGTGCACACGTATGCAGGATTTAATCCTGATGATTATATGACAGAAGTGGTGGATAAGCGAGATGAGGCATTCATTGGTGACATCGTTGGTAAACGTGAGCAGGCGTCATTTGATGGTGTGTTGAGACTTCTCACGGCTGCCAATATCCATTTTGAAGCGGTGAACCTCAAAGCAAAACTCAATCCAGTTAACATTCCTTCTCTCTGGGTTTTTTCAACGGCCATCATGAAAGAAGAACTTCAAAGGAACCTTAGTGAGTATGTAAAGGAAGGTGGAAAGCTTGTTCTTTACCCCGAGATTCCTTATAAGGATGAAAACGGAAATCTGTGCCGTCTTCTGGCAGATGAACTTGAACTCGGGACTTGGGAGGTAATAGGAGGGCGTCCGGATTATGCGGATGTAATGTCGATGGATGCGGTGAATATCAGGCAGCGGCTTCACTTCCAAAGCTTTGATGGGAAGCCTCTGGCTCGATTCAGCAGAACCGGGAACGAGGAAGTAGCAGCTTATGTAAAACAGTACGAAAAAGGTGAAGTTCTCGTCCTTGGACTGACGATGGGACATGATTATGCGTATCAGCTGGACGTCATAAAAGAGCTTGCTGAAACGCTGGGGATTAAGGGTCATCTTCATGCAGAGAACGAAAATATCTCTTTAGTGGAGCGGTCCAATGGGAGGGAATCATTCCTGTTTGTCAGCAATTATGATGAAGTGGAACAAGGAACGGTTATTTATGAAGAAGGCAGACCTGCTCTGGATGGAGAAGAAATTATTCTTCCACCAATGTCATCTGTGATGGTTATAAGAGATTATGAGATTGCAAAAGGGTTGTCAGTTGTTTTCTCAACATTAGAATGGACAAAACTTGAGCAAACAAAAGATCAAGTCACCATTTCGTTAAACCCGGTCGGAAGGGGCGGTATGGTAAAACTGAAAACAGACGGTCAATGGAATACAGAGCATAATGAAGCAACAGATGCGGATACAATCAAAATTACGTCTGTTGATAAACCAGTGACGATTGTTTTAAAGAAACAATCATTATGAACAGATAGATAGTACTGTATCGGTTACCAGTCAGCCAAGCACGGCCTGCAGAGCTGAACATTGAAAACCACTTTAGTTAATCATCCTGACAATTCGAGAGGTGAATGAATAATGATCGAGATTAAAAACAAACAAATTATCATTGATGGGAAACCGGAACTTCTTATGTGCGGCGAAATACATTATTTCCGCCTTGACCGGGAAGAGTGGCAGGATCGAATTGATAAGTTGAAAGCAGCTGGATGTAACGCAGTCGCAACTTACGTACCCTGGCTCTGTCATGAGCCAGAGGAAGGCCGTATCGATCTCGAAGGAAAAACACGGCCTGAACTTGATTTAACAGGGTTTATTGATCTCTGTGCTGAGAATGATCTTTACTTCTTTTTAAGACCTGGTCCCTTTATTATGGCTGAAATGAAAAACGAAGGCATTCCCCAGTGGGTGATTGATAAGCATCCTGAAATTGTTCCTCTTACTTGGAATGGCGGAAAGACCAGAGCGAAAACACTGGATTACACAGCTCCCGCTTTTTTACTGGAAACGAAGAAATGGTATGCTGCCGTTATGAAAGTGGCTGCACCACGGTTACATACCAATGGCGGTAACATTATAGCTGTTCAGCTTGACAATGAAATTGGCATGCTTTCCTGGGTGAGTAACAGTCCGGATTTGACAGACAACGTACTTCAGGATTTTTCAGGCTGGCTGAAAGAACGGTACACCCCTGAGGAGATACTGGTACGTTATCCTTTCGACCTGGACGATGAAGAAGAAAGAAAAGCAGGCATCCGTTCACCGGATGAATCTTACAGTGCCGAGCTTCATTTTGATCTTGGTTACTTTATGAGGTTCCGCTTTGCCCGTTATGTCGCTATCCTCAGAGAGTTTTCGGAGGAATTTGGTGTATCTGATATTCCATTTGTGGTAAACATCCACGGAACCGGCGGGGGAAGAGGCCTCATGTTCCCAATCGGCATCAGTCAGTTATATGAGTCTTACACCCAGGCTCCGGGCTACATCTCAGGATCGGATATCTACTTTGGTGACCTTACGATGGAAACGTTCCAGGATTTGTACCTTATAAACGGGTTTATGGATGCTGTTCACAATAAGGACCAGCCCCTTACATCTGTTGAGTTTAACTGTGGGGACGGAAACTTCGGGAACAACTTCAGCGGACGGATGGATCCTTCTGCTTCAGATTTTAAAACGAGAATGTGCATTGCTCAGGGTAACCGTCTTTTAAACTACTACCTCTTTACCGGAGGAAGAAACTACCGGATGGAAAAATCGTATAACGATGGAAATGACAGAATTGCCCACACCGGAGAACGTCATGGCTTTGCCGCACCGGTCAGCCCTGAAGGAGAATTGAATTACACGTTCCCGAGAATGGCCAGGTCCATTCAGACAATGATGGCCGTTTCCGATAAGGTTGCGGTTATGAATGAGGAGCGCGACGACGTTGCTTTTGCCTTTATTCCTGATTATTACATGACTGAATCGCGGTATGACAACAGTGATAAAATGGCTGCCATATACCAGAACATACAGGCAAACCGGGCAGCCGGGGCGTGGGAAAACATGGCCCGGGCTATGCTGATCTCTGGATACAGATTTGGTTCAGTGGATATTCAGAATAAATCCATCACACCTGGAGATACCCCTGTCCTGGCTTTGGCTTCAGCTCGTTATTTACATGCTTCAGTTCAGAAAAAAGTAGTGGACTACATTCAAAATGGTGGCGGACTGCTCCTTTATGGAGAGGTTCCGACTTATGATATGGAAGGAAACCCATGTACAATCCTCGCCGATGCAATTGGGATTCAATCAACCAAGAACACTAATGCAGACCACGAATATAAACTGTCGGTTTATGCCGATGGGTGGGCGAAGCCAAGACCGGAAATACGCCTGCATAAAGCACAGACAATGGATGTTAGAGATGCAGAGCCGTTGTTTAAAGTATATGGAACCGACGAGGTCTGCGGTTTTGAAAAAAGTACAGGAAAAGGAAGAGTCGTTATTGTTTCCTGTGCTTATACATGTGACCCTGACTTTTTCAAAAAAGCACTGGAGAAGCTTGGCGCACGTGTATCTTTATCCCACGACTGCAACTACCATGGATTATTCATGACCTCTACAGCACATGATGGGGAAAAATTTATTCATATTCTTAACCTGGACGGCTTTGATAAAGAGTTCCATGTTTATGAAAACGGAAATGCACTGTTTGGTGGGTATAAGCTTCAGCTTCAGAGTAAAGACGGCGTCATGCTTCCGGTAAATGTTGCTTTTGATGAGGTAACGATTGCCTATTCGACTGCGGAAGTGATGAAAGCCGGACCTGGTTCTTTTGAGTTCCGTCTGACCCAGTCTGAAGATCGGATTGCTTTTATTACGAAACGGGAGGTTGTCCCAAGTAAGGACTACCGAATCGAAAAAAAAGGGGACAAAACAATTGTGACTTCTAACAAGCACGCAAAAGTAGACGATAAGCTTACAATTTCCTTCTATTAATATCCTTGTCTTTTTGAGGAGTGTGCAGGAAGAGTAACGATACAGATGAAGGAAGGAGAAGGTATTAGGATGGAACTGACTCGCACTTTTCAGAAAGCCGGTTACAAGCTGCCTTACTTGCTTCATTTGCCGGATGATGTCCAAGAAACGGATGAAAAGCTCCCGCTCATCCTTTTTCTTCACGGGGCAGGAGAACGGGGGACGGATATTAACCCCGTCAGAACCCACGGCATCTTTCAAAACCTGGATATGGCTGAGGATTTCATCATCGTGGCTCCTCAATGCAGCGAACAATCTTACTGGGTGAAAGAGATCGATGGATTATCAGCACTTTTGGATGATCTGGAAGTAAAATATCCGGTTGATCCCGACCGCGTATATCTGACAGGACTGAGTATGGGAGGAATCGGAGCTTGGCACCTTGCTTTGGAAAACCCGGACCGATTTGCAGCGATTGTCCCGGTCTGCGGCGGGCTTTCCGTACCCGGCTTCAGAAGGGAACAATTAGGTCTAACGTTTGATTCAAATGAATTGTTCAGACGGTTGTCCGTTCTTACATCCACGTCTGTCTGGGCTTTTCACGGTGAAAAAGATGATGTTATACCAATGAATGAATCTGTCAATATGATTGCTTTTCTGCAAAAAGAAGGGGGGAAGGCAGCAATAACGGTCTACGAGAATGTTGGTCATGATTCCTGGGTGCAGGCGTACAGCAGCCCGGAGCTGTACAAGTGGCTGATCAGCAAGAAAAGGCACAACAAGTAGATTCAATGTTCAGCTGAAAATAATGATTGGGAAAGGGATGTTTCACAATATGGGACAAACCACTGATTTATACAAGGGTTTACCAGAGAATGTAAAGGCTTTTTTTGATAGGCAGTACGAAGATTCCTACAGGCTTCTGGATGCATCGCGTCATCCTCGTACAGGGTTGTATGCTGATGCCTATATGACTTTGGGTGACAATCCGGATCAACGGTGTTCGATAGCTGCTACAGGTGTGGGACTTATCGGACTCTGTTCCGCAGATTTGGAAGGATGGGATCCTGATGCACAAGAGAAGGCGGTCGTAACTTTGGAAGCATTGACGGGAAAGATTGATGGCTGCCGTCCGGCGAGAGAAGAGAATACAGGATTTTTTGCCCACTTTGTTGATATGGATACCGGGGCGAATCTAAACTCTGAAATGTCAACGATTGATACGTCTCTTGTGGTTGCAGGCGCCATGTTTGCAGGGGAACACTTTAAAGCTACTGCTCCGGAGATCAGTGAAATGGCAAATCAGCTGTTATCAGAAATTGACTGGAGCCAGGTGGTAGCTGACAAGGACAAAGGAATCATTAATATGGTCATCAAGGATGGAAAGGGGGCCCTCCCTCTAACTGCGTACAATGAATATGTCCTTACAGCCTGGCTTGCAAAGGTTGGCAACCCGGAAAATAAAGAAGTTCAGGAATTGTGGGAAAACACATTTTCTATAGACAAGATTACTGAGCTCCCGCAAATTCAATACCGGAATATCCAGGTTTTAACAGATGGGGAGGCAGAACATTTCTTATCTTCATTTGTCCATCAATTTCCGTTCTATTTAGTACCTGAATACGCAGAGAGTGACGTTTACCGCACATTCTATGAAAATGCCTGCATGGCAGACAGGTATAAATGGAAGGAATTAAATGATGTTCCTTCCTACGTATGGGGATATGGGGCAGGACCAAATGACGGTCTCCACGGAGGATATCATGCGGATAAAATTAATCAATCTCCGGGAAATGTTGCATCCGCTTACATTGTTGCTGGATTTCTCCCGGTTTACCCGGCAGGTATTCACGACCTGTACGCCTTGTATCGTCTCCAAATTCCTTATGATACCTATGTAAACAGAGGTGACGTAAAGGATGAAAACAAGTTCCGTGCTGCTTACCGGTACGGACTTCACAGGTATTCATGGTGGCACTTGGAACAGCCTGAACGCTGGTATCCCACAAAGGTTACGCTTATTGACTGGAGCTCGATGCTTTACGGCCTCACAGCTTTTAAACGGGGGATGTCTTTCTTTACTGACCGTCTGAAGAGAAGCAGCAGGAATGCCTGAGGCAGTGGTAGTTAACAAATAAAGATACCTTCGTATTGGAGGCGTAACGATGGAAGTAAAAGTGATGTCATTTAATTTGCGGGTGGATATTCCCCAGGACGGAAAAAACGCCTGGTCCTCGCGTGCACCCGTAGTACCGCACATCATCGGGAAACATCAGCCGGCAGTCATAGGTACCCAGGAAGGCCTAAAGAGAATGGTTGAGGATATAGCGGGGCAGCTGTCTGATTACAGCTGGATCGGACAAGGCAGACAGGGCGGGGAAAAGGACGAGTTCTGTGCTATCTTTTATAATCACCACACGCTTGAAGTGGCCGAATCAGGTCAATTCTGGCTGTCTGAGACTCCAAAAAAGCCAAACAGTGTCAGCTGGGAAAGCGACTACCCGAGGATATGTACCTGGGCCGTACTTCGTGTTAAAAGCAGCGGCTCGGTGTTTGCGGTATATAATACCCATCTCGACCATATCAGTCAGGAAGCCAGACAGAGAGGGATTCAGTTAATCGTTAAAAAGATAAATGAAGCAGCGGTTCAAAGGAACATTCCTTTTGTTTTGACTGGTGATTTTAACAGTAGGCCTGATAATCCGGTTATCCGGTTTTTACGGGGCGAGGAGCTTCTCTATGGTGAAACGGCGGAAATGGTTGATTGCTTTACCGAAATGGGAAGCGAACCCGGAACAACCCTACACAACTTTGAAGGGGGCAGCTCAGGTAAACCGATTGATTATATCTTCAGTGGTAAGAATGCAAGAGTGATAAAAACAGAAGTAGACAGGTCTTCAATTGATGGTATCTATCCTTCCGATCACTACCCTGTTATTTCGACAGTAGAATTATAGAAAGGAATGATCGTCTATGAAAATACTTTATATTGATATTGATGCGTTACGACCTGACCATCTTGGATGCTATGGATATCACCGGAACACGTCACCCAATATCGACAGTATTGCTGAGAGAGGCACGCGTTTTACGAATTACTATGCCTCTGACGTACCATGTGCCCCATCCAGAACAGCGATGTTCAGTTCACAATACGGAATTCATAATGGCGTGGTCAATCACGGAGGTCTGCAGGCTGATAAAAGACCGGTAGGACAGGGGCGTCCGTTTAATTTTCATCATACGGAGCATCAGGCTTGGGTGGATGTATTCCGGTCAAAGAAGCATCATACAGCCATTATCAGTCCCTTCCCGGACAGACATGGAGCCTGGCACGTACTGCAAGGATTCCTTGAAGTACAGGATACAGGAAAACACGCGGCTGAAACAGCTGATGATGTATCAAAAGAGGCTTTACGATGGATTAAAGACCGTGGAACAGAAAAGAATGACTGGTTCCTGTACTTAAATTTTTGGGACCCGCATACCCCATACCGGACCCCGGAAGAATTCGGAAATCCGTTCAAACACGATCCTGCCCCGGAATGGCTGACGGATGAAATGATTACTGAACACGGGGAAAGTTACGGACCATACAGTGCGAGGGACATCCCCCGGGTCAAGCAATGGGGTGATCTGCCGGATGAAATAAAAAGCCGGGAAGATTTTAAAAAATGGGTTGATGGCTACGATACCGCAATCCGTTATGTGGATGATCACGTTGGGAAGATCATCGAAACTCTTGAAGAACAGGGAATTCTTGAAGAGACCATCATTATCCTGTCATCTGATCACGGGGAAAATCAAGGTGAGCTGAATGTCTATGGTGATCACCAGACAGCAGACCATATCACCTGCCGGATTCCCTGTATAATAGCAGGTCCGGGAGTGCAGGAAGGCCACGTAGACGAGGATTTTCACTACCAGATTGACTTAGGCCCTACATTAGTAGAGTTATTGGGAGAGAAAAGGCGTAAAAAGTGGGATGGCGTCAGCTTTCTTCCGTCACTTACAGAAGGAAAGTCAGCTGGACGTCCCTATCTTGTCGTAAGTCAGTGTGCCTGGAGCTGCCAGAGAGGCGTACGGTTTGATAATTGGATGTTCATTCGAACCTACCATGACGGCTTAAAGGAATTCCCTGAGTACATGTTGTTTGACATTGAAAATGACCCACATGAAACAACAAACCTGGCAGAGGAAAAGCCGGAGGTTACAGGCAAAGGGCTGTATTTACTTGACCAATGGTATGCCCGTCAGATGGAAGTATCCGATTTACCGGTTGACCCGATGTGGAACGTCATACACGAAGGCGGCCCTTTCCATACAAGGGATGATATGACTCTTGAATCTTACCTAAAAAAGCTGCGTAAAGAAAACAGACTTGCGGCTGCAGACAGACTGGAACAACGTTATAAGCAGAAAGAAGTAAAGTAGAGAAATCCGTTTTTACTACCTTGACGTTGGCGGCGGACAGGTTGCCGCCAACCCTCTAGGATAACTATTTCAAGAATTATCAAAATAATATTGAAATCGTTTACAATGAAGCATATAATAAATGTATTGAAACGTTTCAATAAAGGTGTGGTCTTAACTACCGGAAAGACAAAACTCTTTTTTTGTTCTTTTATTGTAACGTTTCAATAAAGATACACATGTGAAAATACAGAGGAGGAAGCTAAGTGACTAAAAATAAAGTGGAAGCCATTCTTGAAGAAATGACTCGGGAAGAAAAAGTGGATCAGCTAATGCAGTTAGCGACCTTATTTTATGAAGGCTCCAGACAAAAGGGGAAAATCACAGGTCCGATGGAAGAGATGGGCATTGAATTGAATACCGTTCATAACAGTGGCTCAGTTCTGGGTGGCGCTGGTGCTGAAGAAGTAAAAAGTATTCAAAAAGCACACTTGGAAAAGAACCGGCTCGGCATTCCTCTGTTAATGATGGCAGATATTATTCATGGATTTAAGACAATTTTTCCCGTTCCGTTAGCGATTGGCTGTTCATGGGATACAGATCTTGCCGAAATGAGTGCAGAAATTGCTGCAAAAGAGGCATCTGTCTCAGGAGTACATGTAACCTTTGCTCCGATGGTTGATTTGGTTCGTGACCCAAGGTGGGGGCGGGTAATGGAGTCAACTGGTGAAGACTCCTTTTTAAATGCATCATTTGCAAAGGCTTTTGTCAGAGGATTTCAAGGGGAGAACCTGGAAACGGACATGGACCGGGTGGCAGCTTGTGTAAAACATTTTGCTGCTTACGGTGCCCCGGCAGGCGGACGGGATTATAATACTGTTGACATGTCAGAAAGGGAGCTTCGCGAATCCTTTCTGCCTGCTTACAAGGCGGCTTTGGATGAAGGCTGCGAAATGGTCATGACCGCTTTTAATACAGTTGACAGCATTCCGGCATCAGCAAACAAAAAATTAATGAGACATTTGCTCCGTGATGAATGGGGATTTGACGGAGTCATCATTTCCGACTGGGGCGCAGTGAAAGAAACGATTGCTCATGGAGTGGCAGCTGATGAAGCAGAAGCGGCGCAAAAAGCGATCGAAGCCGGTGTCGACATTGAGATGATGACAACCTGTTATGTAAAACATCTGAAACGTCTTGTGGAAGAAGGAAAGGTGGATGAGCACCTTCTAGACGATTCCGTTCTCCGCATTCTGAAACTGAAAGAAAAGCTCGGTCTGTTTGAAAACCCTTACCGTGGAGCAGATGAAGAGAAGGAAAAAGAACTGATACTTTGTGAGAGCCATCGCCAAAGTGCACGTGAACTTGCGGTGAAATCGTGTGTATTGCTTAAAAATGAAAGCGTATTGCCGTTACATAAAGAGCAGAAGGTGGCGTTAATCGGACCTTTTGCAGAAAGCGGAGATCTACTCGGGCCCTGGTCATGGCAGGGATCGAAAGAGGACGCAGTGAAGCTGTCTGATGGATTCAAAACAAAAACAAAAGGTGAGAACCTGTTTATTTCCCGTGGCTGTGATATCGTAACGGCTCTTGAAGGAGAATTTGAAGAGGCAGTAGAGACAGCCCGAAAAGCTGACGTCATTGTACTTGCACTGGGAGAACATTCAAAAATGAGCGGCGAGGCAAAGTGCCGGGCAGATATCCGTCTGCCTGAAGTACAGCTTGAATTGATTAAAAAGCTGAAGGAACTCGGCAAACCCGTCTCGGTGATTTTGTTTAACGGACGCCCTCTTGACCTGCACGGTGTCATTGATGAAGCTGATGCCGTTCTTGAAGCATGGTATCCGGGAACAGAAGGGGGACATGCCATTGCGGATCTCGTTTATGGTGATAAAAACCCTTCAGGTAAATTATCCATGTCATTTCCGTATTCCGTAGGGCAGGTGCCGGTTTATTACAATGCCTATAATACCGGACGCCCTAAACTGGAGCCTGTTACGGAATATGTGTCCAAGTATCTTGATATTCCAAATGAGCCTCTTTTGCCGTTTGGTTTTGGCCTGAGCTACACAACTTTTTCCTATAATGAGCCTCAGATTTCTGCTGACGCATTCAATAGTCAGGAAACGCTGTCTGCATCCGTAACAGTGACCAATACAGGGGATGTTCCCGGTGAGGAAGTTGTCCAGTTTTACGTAAGGGATGTAACAGGAGAAGTGGTAAGGCCGTTAAAGGAATTAAAAGGATTTAAGAAGATGTATTTAGAGCCGGGACAATCAGAGAAAGTCAGCTTTACGGTTTCGGAAGAAATGCTCAGGTATCATCATTCGGACTTAACATTTAAAAGTGATCCGGGAGAATTTGTGGCATTTATAGGCCCTGACAGTAATACTGGTGAACCGCTGAACTTTTCTTTGACGTCTTCCTTCCAGCGTGTTTGATAATGTGGAGAAGTGTCAGGTGAGGAAAGTCAGGATAGATTCATACGCATTGTCTTAATTAAGACGAATGACAGCAGTGAAATATAACGAAAAGAGGTTGCATATATGAATGAAGTAGCAATGCAAGCGCCGTTTTCCATAAAAAATGGAGATTCTGAATTCAGATTCTTATCAAGCGGCGATATACTTGAAGCGAAATTTAAAAACATCATGATAAACCAGTGGGTGGCAAACCCTGTTGATGGAAGTTTGAATAACCTGTATCTGCGGATCCATCATGAAGAAGAAATCAGTTCCTTCCCGTTACTCGGTATTCAATCTGACAGTGAGGTTTATTATTCACAGACAAAGGTTGTCTGGAAGGGGACAGCAGAAGGTGTTTCTTACGAAGTGACCTTCCACCTTTCTGAGGAGAATATTTGGTTTTGGGACATTTTGATCAATGGAAATGGTGAAACGGTAGATGTGATTTACGGCCAGGATCTCGGACTTGGAAGCAAAGGCTTTGTAAGAAATAATGAAGCCTACGTTGCTCAATATATTGACCATTCCGTATTTGAGGATGAGGATTTCGGATACGTAGTCTGTTCCCGTCAAAATCAGCCTCAGCCCGGAGGTTACCCATATATACAGCAAGGATCACTCACGGGAAGCAGAGGATATTCAACAGACGGTTTTCAATTTTTTGGAACCTCCTATAAGGAATCCAACCGCCCGGAAGCACTTACCGAGAAGAGTTTGCCAAATGATATCTATCAATATGAGTTTGCTTATACAGGACTTCAAACAGGGCAGGTAGTGTTAAAAAAACAAGAGCGTCTCGTATTTTATGGTTTTGTCAGCGAAAATCAAGAAGAAGCGCTGACTGAGCTAAAAGGCAAGGTAAACGTGCTTGAGGCTTGGGAGGAAGTGCAGGCCGAGGAAAAAAGTGATGTTGAAAAAGTTGATAAAGTCAGGAGATCTTCTGAAATAGGTGATCCGCTTTTGGGTTCTGCTATGACAAAAGAAGAGATTGATGCCTATTTTCCTGAACGCCACCAGGAGGAGTGGGATGGAAATACGTTATTATCGTTCTTTACCGACACTTACGAGCATGTGGTTTTGAAGGAAAAAGAGCTCGTTACCGAACGTCCTCACGGTCATATTTTAATGAGCGGGCAAAATGATAAACTTACTGATCAAACACTGTCAACTACATCATTTATGTACGGGATATTCAATTCTCAGCTGGTAGTGGGCAATACATCATTTAATAAAATGCTCACAAATGCCAGAAACGCTTTGAATGTGATGAAAACCTCCGGTCAGCGTATTTATATAGAAAATGGGGGCAGCTATCGCCTTTTAACACTCCCATCTCTTTATGAAATCGGATTTAACTATACACGATGGTACTACAAACTGGACGATGACGTTGTGATCATTACAAACTTTACAACTGTCGATGATCAGGATGTACAGCTTAATTTCCGCTCAGAAAACGGGAAATCCTACAGGTGTCTTATTACCAATCAAGTGGCATTGAACAATCACGAAATGGACGTCGCCTATTCTGTAAAGACAGATGGTGAGAAGTTATCATTCTTCGCAGATCCGTCATCTGACAGTGCTCAGGTTTACCCAAAGTTGAACTATCAGCTTAAAGTAGAAGGTGTATCCTATGATATCCATAATGAAAGCAAGCTTGTTTCCGGTGTGGAACCTGGCTCTGCTTCCCTTATCGTTTTAGAATTTACTCCTTCAGACAAGTGGACGATGCTTGTTAAAGGATCCCTGGATGGTGAACACGCCCCGTTTTTAAATAAAGAAGAAAAAACAGAAGTAACTCGTTACCGTGATTACCTGAGAAAAGTAATGAATGGCTTTAAATTATCGAATGGTAATCATGAAACAAAGGAATTGACTAAAGTCAATACACTGGCTTGGTGGTACACCCACAATATGCTTGTCCATTTCTCCGCCCCCCACGGACTTGAGCAGTATGGCGGGGCAGCATGGGGAACACGGGACGTTTGCCAGGGTCCGGCAGAATTCTTTATGGCCACCCAAAACTATGATTCTGTGAAACAGATTATTAAAAAAGTCTATACACATCAATTTGACGATGACGGCAATTGGCCGCAGTGGTTTATGTTCGATAAGTATTCACAAATTCAGTCCGGTGAAAGCCACGGTGATATCATAGTCTGGCCGCTGAAAGTACTTGGAGACTATCTTTCTGTAACAAGTGATTACAGCATTCTGCAGGAGCAGGTTCCATATACAAGGCGCTGCGACTTTACTCTGACTGAAGAAACAGTTTCACTCCATGAACATGTAAAGAAACAGATTAACTACATTAAAGAACATTTCCTCCATGATACTCATCTGTCTTCCTATGGTGATGGGGACTGGGATGATACGCTTCAGCCTGCCAATGCCCGCTTAAAACAGTACATGGTCAGCAGCTGGACAGTGTCATTGACCTATCAGGTTCTTAAGCAGTTTTCATCAGCTTTGGAAAATGTATCGAAAAGTGATGCCAGTGAATTATCACAATTGGTCAATGGTATTGAGAGGGATTTTAATCGTTATATGCTCAATACAGATGTGATCCCTGGATTTGTTTATATGGAGGACCAGGAAAAGCCGGAATTAATGGTCCACCCAGAGGACAAAAAAACGGGGATTAAATACAGACTGCTGCCGATGACAAGAAGTATGATAAGTGAACTTCTTTCAAAAGAACAAGCAGAATCCCATTTTAAGATCATTAAAGAAAATCTGTATTGTCCTGATGGTGTTCGTCTGATGAATAAACCTGCAAATTACTCCGGGGGAGTAAGCAGACACTTTAAGAGAGCAGAACAGGCTGCGAACTTTGGAAGAGAAATAGGTCTGCAATATGTTCATGCTCACATTCGGTTTATAGAAGCAATGGCAAAGCTGGGGAAAAATGATGAAGTGTGGCGCGGACTTGAGGTTATTAATCCGGTTCAAATTCAAAAAGCTGTACCGAATGCAAAGCGGCGTCAAAGTAATGCTTATTTCAGCAGTTCGGATGGAGATTTTAAGACTCGCTATGAAGCAGAAGAGAGGTTCAGTGAACTCCGTGATGGAGATGTTCAGGTTAAAGGCGGGTGGCGTATATACTCCAGCGGCCCCGGCATTTACATGAATCAATTAATCTCCAACTGTTTAGGAGTGCGTGTTGAATCAGGTGATTTGATCATTGACCCGGTATTGCCGGCACACCTTGATGGATTGAGGTTTGACTACACATTTAAAGAACTGCCGGTTACCTTTATTTATCATATAAATAAAGGAACAGAAGAAGTATTCATTAATGGAGAAGCAACAAGTACAGAGGGTTTATCAAACCGTTACCGGACAGGTGGGTTCAAGGTTGATAAAACATTGCTGGATAAGTGTCTGACAGATGGACAAAATAGTATAGATGTTTATGTTAACGTAAAATAGCAAGGGGCCATCAAACATACAATAGTTTGATGGCCTCTCTGTTTTTGTAGAATCTTTTTAAACGGTGTGAGCCTATACTTAATAGAACAGATGAACGGGTTATATGCCTTCTAACATTTCACCACATTCGACTTTTCTTTTGTTTGAAAACCTTTATTTACCTTTTTCCCTTGTTCTATAGCTCCACACCAAAAAGGAGTCTGTAAGATGAGAAAACATAAGCGCAAATTTGTAGATAAGAAAGACGTGGAAGTCGGGGACGGAGTGTGGGCTGTTTAAGCATATTGTTTCTATTTGGAAATATCGCTTTTTGGGTCCAGGCAAACTAAGGTTTAATGATAGGTAACCTTCTTATTAACACAATTTAGGTTTGAGGCCTTTATTTATTGGCTGTGTAAAATATCATTTTTGATTTAGAAAGAAATGTTGATTGCAGCGAATGCGCGACACTCCTGCGGGAGCAGCGAGCGGTCACACCACGAATAAGCTGCGAGTTGCTTCGACATACGTATCTGCGTAGCGTTACTAGTAGAGGAAGAAGCAGGCATAAACCTCTTGGTGGCTCACCGGCGCCCCCGCGGAAAGAGAGTGCAATGAGCGGAAATCAACATCCGAGTTTCACAGAGCATATTTACAAAGAGCAAATCATAGAAAACCCATTCCTGTTCTAAAAAGGAATGGGTTTTCTTAATGAAAGAAATTTTACCAGAAGCATTATAACACCATGTTAATCCGTTCTAGTTCAACACTCCCCATGTCTTTGGTCCGACGATGCCGTCCTGGGTCAGGCCTTTTTTACGCTGGAAGCTGATGACGGCGCTGCGTGTCTGGGGCCCGAATACACCGTCAACAGAGATGCTGTAGCCTTGCTGTCTGAGCTTGGTCTGCAGGTTAGTGACAGCGGATCCACGGCTCCCTTGTCTGACTGTAGCCTGGCTCGTAGCAGGGGCTGTGGTGGACGTTGTTTTTTTGGGTGCTGTTGAATTGGATGGAGCGGTCGCTTTGGCGTTTTTCAAGGCGTTCCATGTCTGGGATCCCACTACACCGTTAGAGGTGATTTTATTGTCTTTCTGGAACTTTTTAACGGCAGACTCTGTGAGAGGTCCGAATATCCCGTCTACTCCTTTTGTGTCGTAGCCTTTTTGTGTAAGCTGTCTTTGAAGGTCGGTTACTGCGGCACCTCGGCTTCCCCGCTGGAGAGTAGGAGTGGAACTGTTCACAGGAACGGAGACATTTTTGCCGTCAAGGTTGTAGCCGTTTGCTTTTGCAATCGTATTGAAAGAGCTGCTGGATGAGACGATAACAACCGGTGTATTGACTTTCACTTTGTCATAAAGCCACTTTACTTCTTCGTTGTGCATGCGAATACAGCCGGCGCTTGCATAGGTGCCGATTGAAGAAGGGTTATTGTTTCCGTGGATCGCATAGGTCGTTCCCCATGTTCCATTGGCATTTAAGCCGATCCACCGGTTGCCGAGAGGATTTCTTGGGTCACCGCCTGGAATATTGCCGGTATAATAAGGGCGGTTGGTAATTTTATTAACAACCTTAAATGTTCCTTCAGGTGTCATGCTGGCTGATCTTCCCGTTGCCACACTGAACGTTTTGACGTGTTTGTTGTTTTCATAGAATGCGAGCTGATTGTTCGACTTGTTAATAATAATTAATTGGTCGGCACTACTGGAAGCGGAAGCTGATGGCACTTGCCATGCCAGAAAAACCAGCCCGACCAGTATGTAGCACAGAAGCAGTTTCCTCATGATGACATTCCCCCATAATTTGAAAATTAATAAACTATATGAGGGGCTGGTTGTCCGCTTTCCAGAATTTGAAATAAAAGAATATTCTAAAAATACCAGGCATGAGGTTCATGCCTGGTAAGTTTGGTTATGCCGAAGTATCTGATGATTTTTTTATGATGAAGAGGTAAATTGCGCCGGCTCCGATAACAAGGGGAACAATGACCGGTGAGAGACCGATAAGAAACACAATCAGGCCGGAAAAGATGGAAATGATCACATTGACGGTATCCATAAACAGACTCTGCGCCCGCTCGAATGTATTCAGTGTTTCACGGTCCTGAATGGAAGGGACGGCCCGTTCCTGAATGTGAATGTACACGGAAGAAAGTGCCACGTGGTTTTCCAGGTAGTTGATCCGTCCCTGCAGGTGTTCAATTTCAGCCTGGACCTCAGACAGGTCTCTCGAGATTTCAAGAAGATCCTCTGTGTTTTCCGCCCCATCCAGAAAGGAAAGGAGGCGTTCTTCAAGAATTTCCTGAGAGCGAAGACGTGATTCGAGGTCCACGAACTCTTCTGTGACGTCATTTCCGTTTGACGTTTTTTCCAGCACACGTGTACTTGAAGATTCGATGTTGTTCATAAACGGAAAGAAATGTTCCTGGGGAATGCGGATCGTCATGTTTCCTGAGCGGTCATCCGTCGTTCCCCGCTGATGAACGGAAGACTGAACCACAAATCCCCCGAGGCTTTCTGCTTCCTCCTGGATGGCTGCCTGGGCAGTGTCGAAGTTGCTTACTTCAATGGAAAGGTCCCCGTTGTAAATAATCATCTGAGATGATTCGCTGTTCTGGGCGGTTTCCATCTCTTCCATGTCCATTTCTTCAGCACCATCATAGCCGGCTTCACCTGAGAATCCTGCACTGTCATCCTGAGCCGCCATATCTGACTCAGTGTAGCTGTCCATGCTTTCATCCTGAGCCCTGTTGCTGCACGCGGTAAAGAGGAGAAGAAGTGCGCCTAGCAGTACCACAATTTTTCTATTCATTTTTTGACCCCCTATGGTCTTTTACCTATGAGACGAGGAGGGTTGGAAAAAGTTACAAGCTTTTAAGGCCGCAGGTGAAAGTGATTTTCGGATTTGTGTTAAAAATTCACCTGGTATTGTTAAGGATTGACGCTTTTATATGAATAATGACCGCCTGAATGTTAAGAATTCCTTAATGAAGTTGGTATTTAATATAATATCTTCCCGCTGGCATGCTGCACTTCTTTTGGGCAGAATAAATTGGGCTATTGATAGAATAAATTGCTTTTTTGACAGAATAAAATTCATTATTGATAGAATTAAGTTGGTTTTTGATAGAATAATCCTCTTCCGTCACCCTCGGTTGTTTCGAAGAACTCCAATATCCTCACATGGAAAACCACTCCATTAAAAAAGCCCTTCAAAGGATTTATCCTTCAAAGAGCCTGAAAAAACTTAAGGGACGTCATGCCCCATTGATGCGTGCAGAATTTCAAACCATTGGTCCAACGAAAGCTTATGACCTAGTGCCCGGACAGCGGAATCAATACGGGCTGTTTTACCGGACCCGACGATCGGCATGATGGTTGCCGGATGCTTCAGAATCCACGCATACAACACCTCGGAAATATCTTCAGTACCGAGTTCTGCACCGACTTTAGTAAGCGTATCTCTTAAACGTACGGCTTTTTCGCCGTTGCCCGAGAAAACAGCCCCTCCTGCAAGCGGTGACCAGGCCATCACAGGCATCCGGTGTTCCATACATAAATCAAGTGTGCCGTCATGGATGTTTTCAAGCTCGTAGGCAGACACCTCCACCTGATTGGTGATGAGCTTATCATCTAAATAGGACTGGAGCATATTCAGCTGATGACGCTTGAAGTTGCTCACCCCAAAAGTCCGTACTTTTCCCGAATCCTTCAATTCCGAGAACGCCTCTGCCACTTCTTCGGGATTCATCATCGGATCGGGACGATGAATGAGGAGCGTATCAATGTAATCGGTTTTCAGGGAGCTCAATGAGTTTTCCACAGAGCGGATGATATGTTCTTTAGACGTATTGTAATGGTGGGATTTGTGCTCGGGACGGTTTGGTGATTCAAGGACAATGCCGCACTTTGTGACGAGCTCCATTTTATCACGGAGTCCGGGCTTTGCCTGAAGGGCGCGGCCGAACAGCTCCTCACACGTATAGCCGCCGTAAATGTCGGCGTGATCAAAGGTTGTAATTCCCTGCTCGATACAGTGTTCAATTAAAGAAGTGGTCTGCTCCGTTGTATAATTCCAGTCATTTAACCGCCACGCACCGTGGACGATGCGGGAAAAGGAAAGGTCATTTGTTAATGTAATGCGTTCCATCATCAGCACTCCTTATTGTATGTATGTGAGACTACTCTTTTTATTTAACCATGGAATGGCGGGAGGTGCTACTCATATCAGTCCTGGGGCTGAGATAAAAACAGCCTTCAGCATGTCGTGTAGGTCTTTTCTATGAAGTACACTATAATTGTGAAAATTAAACATTTTATGGAAACCTGTGCCGGAGGTAAATCGTACGTAAAAAAGGAAGTAAAACTGAATAGAGAGAGGGATTAAGATGGGGTTGCTGCAAAAACTGCTGGAACGAAAAATTGTGATTGGACTTATGGTTGTACTGGTTTTGATGGTAGGGCTGTATTCGATTAATAAGCTTGATCGGGAGCTGATACCATCCATTGATTTTGATATGGCGCTCGTGACAGCCAATGCCGGTGATATGCCGGTGCTGGACGTGGAGGAAAGGCTCACGAAACCGATTGAGCAGGTGTTAAGCGCCACGGACGGGGTTAAGTCCTACCAGTCCTCTTCGACTGTGGGAAGCAGTTCGATTTTTGTTGAGTTTGAAGAAGACCGGATGAAAGAAGCGACCCGGGAAATAGAGGCCAGCCTGAGCAGCCTTGAATCGCAGGTGAGCGGAGTAAATTTCATTGATGTTTTCCCCATAAGTACGGATCAGGGCTTTGAGTTTTACATGGAAATCTCAGGCGGATCAATGGAAGAGATGAGTGCCTTTGCAAGAAATGAAGTAAAGCCGCGCCTTGAAGGGTTGTCGTCCGTTAGGGAAGTCCGGCTGAGCGGATTGGAAGAGAACGAATATGTGATCGAATTTGACCGGGATGCGCTCATGGAAAACGGGCTTGATATGGGGCAGGTCGTAGGGATCCTTCAGCAGACAAACATGAATATGTCTCTCGGAGAGCTGGTTCAGGAAGAGAACGAACCGTCGATCCGCTGGGATACTGCGTTTAAATCCATTGAAGATATTGAAAATACAGCAGTACCAACGATGAATGGTCCCGTTGTTCTCAGTGATCTGGCTGAGGTTGCGGTTCAGAACAATCAGCAATCTTCGATTGCCTGGAAAGACGGGAGCCGGGATTTCATTCTTGTTGAAATCGGGAGGGCGAGCGGGTACACCCAGCTTGATATGGCAGAAGCAGTCCGGGCGGAAGTGGACCGTATCCATGAAGCGGGGATCGGCTTTTCTTTCAGCGAACTGGTTACACAGGCTGACTATGTGAGCAGCGCTCTCGATGGGGTGACCCAGAACATTCTTATTGGAGGGATGCTTGCCCTCGTTATTCTCATGCTGTTTTTACGAAACCTCCGGGCGACAGTGATCATCGGTCTTACGATTCCGGTTTCAATATTACTGACCTTTGCCACGATGTGGATGTTTGACTACAGCCTGAATATCCTGACCCTTGTCGGTCTCGGGCTTGGAATCGGTATGATGGTGGATGCGTCCATTGTTATTCTGGAGTCCATTTACCGGAAGAAAGAGCATGGATATCAGGGGATGGAAGCTGTAACCAAAGGTGTTCGTGAAGTGGCTACCGCCGTTATCGCCTCCATGCTGACGACCGTCGTTGTATTTGTTCCGGTCGGATTGTTCGGCGGGGAAATGGGCGCATTTATCCTTATTCTCAGTGTGGTTGTCGTAATCACCCTGGTGAGTTCGGTCGTCGTGTCGTTTACCCTCATTCCGGCCCTGGCGGAGAACTTCCTGAAGCTGAGGGATAGGGACCGGAAAAAGAAAAAAGACAGTCGTATTATTGAAGGTTACGGAAATATGATCAGCTGGCTGAGCGGTAAAAAGCGCCGCCGTTATTCATTGATCTTTGTGTTTTTCCTTGTGTTTGCAGGCTCAATTGCACTCACAACGAAGGTTCCCCTTACCTTAATACCTGACGTGTACGACAGATACGCGGAAATCGGGGTTGAGCTTGAAAGCGGGCTGACGCCGTCTGAGCGTGATGAGATTGTCCAGGCTGCAAATGAAAAGCTGTCTCAGGTGCCGGATGTGGTATCGAACGTCATTATTGATGACCCCCAGTACCTGTTTACTCTTATTAATATGACAAGAGGGGATGAAATCACGACCCCGCAGGATGAAGTGAACACAGCCATCAATGAGGCACTGCGTGAACTGGAAGAGGAGTATCCGGTGAAAAGTGTAGGGATGATCACAGGCCCGATGGGAGGCGCACCGATCCAGCTCATGATCAAAGGGGACAGTCTGGATCAGATTCAGGAAATCGGCAACCGTCTTTCGGGTGAACTTGAAGGGATCGATGGCCTCGTAAACGTGTCTGCTTCCATGGAAAAAACGAGTGAAGAACTACAGTTTGTTTTTGATGAGGAAGCCCTTGAAGAAGGCGGACTGACTACTACCGAGATTTTCGGGCAGCTTCAGGGGTCGTTCTCCAGTACACCTGTTGGTGAAATGACGGAAAATGGTGTGACGATTCCGGTGATGGCAAAATCCGATATTGTCATAGACAACCAGGAAGCCCTGAACGAGTATGAACTCGTTACAGCAGCCGGAGTTGAACCGTTATCTTCATACGTGAGTCTGGAAACCATCGACTCACCGTTGATGATCAGCCGGGATAACGGTGACCGGTACGTGACAGTCTCAGCTGAAATTGAGGGAAGGGATCTCGGGTCTGTTTCAAGAGACGTACAGCAGGTTGTGGGTGACTTTGAAACGCCTGTCGGTTACACGGTTTCAACTGCCGGAGATCTGGAAACCCAGCAGGAAATGATGATGGAGCTTCTTGTGGTAATTGCCATCTCCATTTTTCTTGTGTACCTTGTGATGGCTGTTCAGTTTAACAGTCTTGTTCACCCGATTATTGTAATGAGTGTGATCCCGATGACGGTCATTGGATCGATTCTGGCTCTTCTCATTACGCAAAGGGAACTAAGCGTACTCTCGGCTCTCGGTCTTCTCATGCTTATCGGGGTTGTTTTAAACAATGCGATTCTTCTGATTGACCGCACGAAGCAGCTGCGGACGGAAGGGCTTGAGGTGCATGAAGCGGTTAAAGAAGCAGGAAAAAACCGTATCCGTCCGATCTTTATGACCACGCTCACCACAGTAGGAGGCATGCTTCCTCTTGCCCTTGCTACCGGAAGTGCAAGCGCGTATCAGGCACCGCTGGCAACTGTGATCATCGGCGGCCTGTTGTTTGCCACCTTCATTACCCTCGTTTTGATTCCGTCCGTGTATCTTCTGTTTGAAGATGTTGGCAGAGGAGTAAAACGTTTGTTTACGAGAAAGAAAAAGAAAGATGCTGAAGTAATTGATGTAGCGTCTTAGAGTGTAAGAAGAGCCCGGGGGAATAATTCCTCCGGGCTCTTTTTATTGGGAGCGTTTTTTTGTTAGCTGCTTTGGGGAAAAATTGTGGCTTTTCGTAAACGTATGAAGAAGCGGGAGTACCCGAAGACTCATGCGGGAGTGGGAACCAGGGTGAGACCCCGCAACGCGAAGGGTATACAGGCTTCATCTGCAATACCTGTGTTTATGTCAAAACAACAACCTGTACAAAAAGAACGTTTCTATTTGGCTGCTTGAGAAAAGACGTGATGATTAAGGTTGCGGTGTGGTAGTTAAAAATGGAGACCTGCTTCCATTAAACTGGAATACTACATAGTCACCTATCCGTTAACAACATCCCCGCCGTTTACGTGAATCACCTGACCGGAAACGTATGTGGAATCCCCTGAAGCGAGATACACATAGCTTGGTGCCAGCTCTGCCGGCTGTCCCGGGCGTCCCATCGGACTGTCTGTACCGAATTTGGCCACCTGTTCTTCGGGGAAGGAAGCAGGAATAAGAGGTGTCCAGATTGGTCCAGGTGCAACACCGTTCACTCGGATCCCTTTTGATACGAGATTCTCTGAAAGAGAGCGGGTAAGGGCAACGAGTGCGCCTTTTGTTGCGGCGTAATCCATAAGTACCGGCTGGCCCCGGTAGGCTACGACGGAAACGGAATTGATAATAGTGCTTCCTTCTTTTAAATGGTCTAAAGCAGCCTGGGTGAAGTAAAAGGCCGAGAAAATGTTCGTCTGAAACGTCCGGTGCAGCTGATCGCTGGAAATATCACGGAGATCCTCCGCATAATGCTGCTCTGCGGCATTGTTGATAAGGCAGTCCAGCTTCCCGAATTCACCTGCAGTTTTTTCAACAGCGTCCCGGCAAAACTGTTCATCACCGATATCGCCAGCGTAAAGTACGCATCTGACACCTTTATCTTCCACGAGCTTTTTTGTTGTTTCTGCATCGTCATGCTCGTCCTTATAAACGATGGCTACATTTGCTCCTTCTTTTGCAAAGGCAATAGCCACTGCTCTGCCAATTCCGCTGTCGCCACCGGTAATAAGGACCGCTTTATCCTTCAGCTTGCCGCTGCCAATATAGTCAGGATCATCGAAAATCGGCATTGGATCCATTTCCGATTCAATTCCGGGCTGCTTTTGCTGCATCTGTTTGGGCTGGCCTTTTGCCTGCATGTTTTTTACTTCTTCATATTTCATATTCTGTCACTCTCCTTATTAAGTCAGTATTCTTTTTCCATTTCCAGTTTTCCCAAATCATAAACCGGCTATTGATTTTCTCCTTCTTTGGGCCTCTTTTGAGTAATCAGGTTTAATGTTTCACTTTTACGGAAATAGCACAGTACGAGCTCGTTGGCAACAAGGACAACTCGTCTAGAAGGAGGTCGGCATAAATGAAAGAATATACGGTTAGACCAAACAAAGATGCGGATGAATGGTTTGTGAAAATCGAAGACGTTTCCCCCGAAAAGTCCTATCCGAAGATGGATGAAGCGATCCGTCATGCGGAAAAAGCAGCGGACGACAATCGTCCCGCGCGCCTGATTATCTACAACCATCACAACGACATTGTGGATGAAAAGACTTATAGATAAAGGCATCATATGTAAACGAGGCAGCCTCCCATTTTGGGGGCTGCCTCTTTAAAAGCTTTGTTTGTGAAGAGCGTTTCTTTTGCTGAATAGATCGAATTGAAAATAAAGAAGCTGGGACATAAAGAAAGTGTGTAGGTGAGAATCTGAACGATGTGATAACATAGCGGAGTATATTTCAGGAGCGATTTGCACTGCATGTTATTCGTTCGGATTCTCGTTGACTAAAACACGTTTGACCCAGCTTCCTTTAATATAAGGAACAGACCCTATACTGCTTTTTCAATGCAGGCCATCATTCTCTGTTCAACATCATTGGCCACGTGTCTTACTTCAGAATGGTCGACATGATCCATGAGGGTCGTCGGTTTAGGCATTCCCGCATATGTCTCGCCGTTTTCCGTATAAACAACGACTTTACACGGGAGGAAATAGCCGGTCATTTTTGAAAGCTCCAGTACCTGCTTGGCATCTTTCGGGTTGCAGACTTCAAGGATGAAGTAATCATCCTCATATCCAAGCCCCTTCTCTTCCAGTTTTTCTTTTACATTAAAAGACCAGAGAACACCGAATGATTCATCTTTCAAGGTCATTTCAAGGTCATTGACGAGCTGCACAGGACTCTTTTCCGATTTTACAGTGAAATCAAAACTCATTTTCATACCTCCCTATGTATTTGGGTTCATGGAGAATATTACCTTCTTTTCCCCCCATTAAACCTGTCACCCATAAATTTGACATTGAGGATGGCAGGTAGTAAAATACGTAACAAGTCACGAATATGCGGGTGTAGTTTAGTGGTAAAACCTCAGCCTTCCAAGCTGATGATGTGGGTTCGATTCCCATCACCCGCTCCAAATACGATGTTAATTCAAAGTAGTATTTCGTTTTTAAATGAAATACTGCTTTTTCCTTGTGTAAAAAAAATAAAAAGACTAAAGTCTGCAGGCGCGGGCAAAAAGGTTTATTTTTCAGGAAGGTGGTGGAAACAGTGACATCAGCCCATTTAAAGGAAGAAATCATTGCATATAGTAAGACCATAGGCATTGATCAAATCGGATTTGCGTCAACCGATCCTTTTCTGACGCTCAAAGAACGACTCATTACTCACAGAGAGCTGGGCTACGAATCCGGGTTTGAAGAGCCGGATCTTGATAAGCGCACCGAACCATCACGACTTCTGCCTGAAGCAAAAACCATTATTGCCATCGCGCTGGCCTATCCATCAAAAATGAAAAACGCCCCGGTTTCCAAAAAAGGGGACCGGCGCGGTATTTTCTGCAGAGCATCCTGGGGAGAGGATTACCACCATATCCTTCGCCGGAAGCTTGAGAAGCTGGAAGCGTTTATTGGGGAAAAGGTCCCTGATGCCAAAAGTGTATCAATGGTAGACACGGGAGAGCTGTCTGACAGGGCTGTAGCTGAACGGGCGGGAATCGGCTGGAGCGGAAAGAATTGTGCTATCATATCTCCGGAGTTCGGGTCGTATATGTATTTAGGTGAGATGGTTACAACAGTGTCATTGGAACCGGATCAACCCATTGAAGACCAGTGCGGCACATGCAACAAATGTGTGGACGCCTGCCCGACAGGCGCTCTTGTTCAAGGAGGACAGCTTGATTCCGGCAAATGCATTGCCTACCTGACACAGACCAAGGGATTTCTTCCTGACCGCTTTCGTAAAAAGCTGGGGAATCGTCTGTATGGGTGCGATACGTGCCAGGTTGTCTGCCCGGAGAACAAAGGGAAGGATTTCCACCATCACGATGAAATGGAGCCGGACCCGGAGGTGGTAAAACCGAAGCTCGAACCTCTCCTTACAATCAGTAACCGTGAGTTTAAGAACACGTACGGCCGCATTTCCGGTTCATGGAGAGGGAAGAAGCCGATTCAGCGCAATGCGATTATTGCTTTAGCCCACTTTAAAGAAGAATCGTCACTGCCGGCACTCTATGCTCTTCTGAAAGAGGATCCGCGTCCGGTTATCCGTGGAACAGCAGCGTGGGCCATCGGAACGATAGGCGGCGGTGAACAGTCAGAAAATGCCCTTAAACAGGCGAAAGAAAGAGAAAAGGACACGGATGTGCAAGCTGAGATTCATAAAGGGCTTGAGATCCTGTTAAATGAGCAATTATAACCTTGGAAAGTAGTGGCCTTGTCCAGTAGGATAGGGATATCACTTTCTGAGTGGCATTGGAAAGAATGATTAGATAGGACTGAAATGAGGGGTTAGTTATGTCGAAACGGTCATTCATTTACTATACGGAAATGGATAGTCCGATCGGAGCCTTAACGATTGCAAGCACAGATATTGGTGTATGCTTAATCGAATTCGGTCCGGTAAAAGAAACGTGTTCAAGCATTACTACATGGACAAAGAAACATTACATGAATACCGAGCTGAAAGAAAACAGAGAAAAGCTTGCGCCGGTTGTAGAGCAGTTAAATGAATACTTTGCCGGCACACGTACCACATTTGATGTCGAACTGGACCTGGTAGGCACGAAATTCCAATGCCTCGTCTGGCAACAGGTCAATCAAATTCCTTACGGGCAGACGAAGTCCTATAAGCAGATTGCGATGGAGATTGGTGCACCAAAGGCCGTTCGTGCAATCGGAGGGTCCAACAACAAAAATCCCGTTCCCATTATCGTACCCTGTCACCGTGTGATCGGAAATAACGGATCCATGGTCGGATACGGAGGCGGACTGGATAAAAAAGAACACCTTCTTAGGATGGAAGGTGCCATAGAGAAAATATCATAATGACTTTCGGGCCTTCTGCATCATGCAGGGGCTCTTTTTGTTTGAAAGGCGTAAAATCAGAATCAGAGCCCGTCTTCCTTTTCACCGACAGCCTTGTCCCTTTACCATTCAGCTCCGGCTTTAGCATGAGTGACGCAGGTTAATGCATAGGATGGTGGTAGAGCATTACAAGGGGGCGTAGCGATGAACAGGGGACTCAGACGATTAAAGGAATATGTGAAGCATTGTCATGAATGCTATGTATCAAGCCATAAAGACCCGCCTTATCTGAGAAATCACGAGAGCGAAGCCTACGAAAGGAAAATGGATCAGTACCATAAGCGTGGTGCCGAGATTGTGAAAAACATCGTAGACGGTCAGGTGATCAGCCAGCAAAACTACGGAGATCATGAAATGATCGATTACGTTCTCGTTTTCCAGCATCTCGTTCGTCACGGGAAGCGCTTCTATTTTGAAGAGCAGGTTCAGTACCGCCGCGCTGTGATCATTGACGATGATCTTGCTGATGATTATCTGCTAATGGAAGAGGGGGACGGGATGGAAGAAAAAGGCGACCGGGAAAATCAGAGTTTCGGTGTGGAAACTGAGGAGCCTGCCTCATACAGAGGATATAACAGGCTTGAGGTTGTCAAATACGCAGAACGATACTGGAATACGTCAAACCCGGCCTATAAGAAATTTGAGAATAACTGTACGAATTATCTTTCGCAGTGCCTGAAGGCCGGGGGGATCCCCATGACAGGGGCCGGGAACCGTTCAAAAGGGTGGTGGTACAGCGGCAAATCGTGGAGCTACAGCTGGACCGTGGCCAATGCCTTCAGGTGGTACATGAGCGGAGTGAAATCCACCATCCGTGCAAGAGAAGTGTCTTCACCGGAAGACCTCATAAGAGGAGATGTGATCTGCTACGATTTCACCGGTGACGGTCACTGGCAGCACACCACCATTGTTGTAGCCAAGGATGATAAAAACATGCCCCTTGTAAACGCCAACACCACGAACAGCCGGATGCGCTACTGGGCATACGAAGACTCCACTGCCTGGACCCCAAACATCAAATATAAATTCTTCCACGTCAAAGACTAAAAGAGGGGGAGCCATAAGGTGGCATTATACCTTATGGCTCCCCCTCTGAAGCAATGAGGCAAGCCGCTACCCTCTTTTAAAAGCCCGGCACGAACGGGTTTCTCGTGTTGGGCGAGTAGCGAGCGGAGCCATTGCCGGACACCTTTTGAAGTCACAAAAAAGCTCGGGAAAAATTCAGGGGTCTGTCCCCTGAACTTTTTGCTTATCCTATTGACAGGACCACCAGCCGTGAACACGGCGCACGTCAGATGCGAGAGCTTCTGTCAATGGAAAACCGGATATTGTGCGGGGACAGACCCCTGAACTTTTTCGTGGTATAATACTTGGTGGAAAGCAGAGATTTTTTTGAGGTGAAGAATCAGTTATGGGAATTCATGTTGTTTTGTATCAACCGGAAATCCCTGCAAACACGGGGAATATTGCCCGAACGTGTGCAGGTACGAATACATCGCTCCACCTGATCCGTCCGCTCGGATTTTCAACAGACGACCGGATGCTGAAACGTGCCGGGTGTGACTACTGGCCAAGCGTTAAGATTCATTATTATGATTCATTGGAAGAGCTGATCGACTCCTATGAAGAAGGGGAATTCTTCTTTATTGAAACGATCGGGAAGAAGTACTATCACGAATTTGACTACAGTGAAACAGACAAAGACTATTTCTTTGTTTTCGGCCGCGAGACAACGGGCCTGCCTGAAAGCATTACAGAAAAGTATGCCGACCGCTGTTTCCGAATACCGCAGACGGATAAAGTCAGGTCCCTGAACCTGTCCAACACTGCAGCCATCCTCGTCTATGAGGCGCTCCGCCAGCAGTCGTTTGGAGAGTTGACGTAGGAGTCACTCTCGTAAGGCAGGAGCGGGTCTTCAGGATTAAGCGCTCGTTCTACAATCAAAACCCTCCCACACCACAAGCCAGTAAACCAAGCCTTTCCGCACAACGGGCCGTTCCGGAAAGGCTGTCCTCTTTTTTGGCACAAAAGACTCAAATATCCCTCCCTATAAAAATATTCCTTGCAAACATGATCACCGTCTACTAAAATACTAAATAAGCAACAGCGATCATCACTAAAACACAATATATAGTATTAACGCTGAAATTCAGGTGTCATGCAGACTTAATAGGGAATCCGGTCCGAAACCGGAACTGTCCCCGCAACTGTGAATGCCGACGAAATGAGATCCACTGTACCAGCAGCCGCTCGATTGAGCGCGAGAGGTATGGGAAGGCTCAAAGTAGGACGACGCATGAGTCAGGAGACCTGCCTGAATTTCGACAGTTTCATACCTTCGGGGATTGAGTGTATGGAGCGGCAGGTCAATAGAGGATCAGGTAAACTCACCTTTTTGAAAAAGGTACTTAATTTTTCAAATGGAGATGAGACCGTTATTTACCTCAGCCTCAACCGTTACCTGCCGTCTACCATTAAAACCAGCTCTTTCCCCTCGTGGAAAGAGCTTTTTATTTTGCCAAAAAGAGAGGGGTTCCATCAATGACAAAAACAATCACCCGCCATTCCGAACTGACATACCAGCTTATCGCTGAGTTTCCAAACCTTACGTGGACAAACTGGCCGCAAGAAACAGGGAACACAACAGCAACGTTGAAGGACCTGCAGCAGCAGGCACTGGACCGGATGCATCCCGAGGAGCCCGACTGGACCTATGTGGCAGGAAGATACCGCCTTAAGGAACTCTATGAAACCATTGCAGCAGAACGTTTTTGCGAGGTTCGAGAGGCCTATGAACGTTTTCCGGAAACGCTCAGATATCTTACGAACGAGAACATTTACTCCCATGAACTCGAAGCAGGCTACAGCGAGGAAGAACAGCGTGAGCTGGCGAAAACACTGGACCCGGACCTCGATAAACAATTTACCTTCCTGGGGTTACATACGTTCATCGACCGCTATCTGGCTAAAAGCCATGACAATAAAACGGTAGAACTGCCCCAGGAACGTTTTATGATCATCGCCATGGTTCTTATGCAGCATGAGCCAAAGAATGTCCGCCTGACCCTTGTAAAAGAAGCCTATTGGGCCATGGCTAATCTGTATATGACTGTAGCAACGCCAACCCTCGCTAATGCGGGGAAAACCCACGGCCAGCTGTCCAGCTGTTTTATTGACACGATGGATGACAGCCTGCGAGGCATTTTTGACTCCACAACCGACGCGGCAACTCTAAGCAAAAACGGAGGAGGAATCGGTATTTATCTTGGAAAGGTCCGTTCAAAAGGATCATCGATCAAAGGATTCAAAGGAAATTCATCCGGTGTTCTTCCGTGGATGAAACAGCTTAACAACACTGCGGTAAGCGTCGATCAGCTCGGCCAGAGGCAGGGAGCCATCGCTGTTTACCTGGACGTATGGCATAAAGATATCTTTTCTTTTCTCGATGCAAAGCTGAACAACGGTGACGAGCGAAAACGGACTCACGACCTTTTTACGGGAGTCAGCCTGCCTGATCTGTTTATGGAAAAAGTCGAAGCAAGAGAAGCCTGGTGCTTGTTCGATCCACATGAAGTCAGACAGACGATGGGCTTTTCACTGGAGGACTGCTACGACGAGGAAAAAGGGGCAGGCAGCTTCAGGGAGAAATACGAGGCCTGTATAAATAATCCTCAGCTTTCCCGGGAGGAAGTACCAGCCATCGATATTATGAAGCGGATCATGATCTCCCAGCTGGAGACCGGCACACCTTACATGTTTTACCGGGATGAAGCCAACCGGATGAACCCGAACAGCCACAGAGGGATGATTTACGGCTCGAACCTTTGTACCGAAATCATGCAGAACATGAGTGAAACCACCGTTACGGAAGAAAAAACGGAAGACGGCACAATCCTTATTACAAAAACGGCCGGTGACTATGTGGTCTGCAATTTAAGCTCGATTAATCTTGCCAAAGCAATCCCTGACGATGTTCTGAAGCGCCTCATCCCGATTCAGGTTCGCATGCTCGATAACGTCATTGATGTGAACAGGCTGGAAGTGCCCCAGGCGAAGCTCACAAACGAGAAGTACCGTGGAATCGGTCTCGGCACCTACGGTTGGCATCACCTTCTCGCCCTGAAGGGGATCCGCTGGGAAAGTGATGAGGCTGTTGCCTTTGCAGATGAACTTTATGAAAACATTGCTCGCCTTACCGTTCAGGCAAGTGCAGAGCTTGCCAAAGAAAAAGGGAGCTACCCGGCTTACAATGGATCTGATTGGGAAAACGGGCTGTACTTTACCAAACGCGGCCTTGGCCGGCACTGGAAAAGCACAATGAACACGGTGAAACAGTGGGGCCTGAGAAACGGCTATTTAATGGCCGTTGCCCCCAACTCGTCAACAGCAATTCTTGCTGGTACGACTGCATCGATCGACCCGATCTACCGGAAAGAATACGCCGAGGAAAAGAAAAACTACCGTATTCCCGTTACGGCACCGGATTTGTCCAGTGAAACGACGTGGTTTTATAAAGCGGCACACGAGATCGATCAGCATTGGAGCATCCGGCAGAACGCCGCACGTCAGCGCTATATTGACCAGGGGATTTCCTTTAACCTGTACGTGAAAAACACGATCAAAGCAAAGGACCTTCTGGCTCTTCACATCCATGCCTGGAAAGAGGGGCTGAAGACTACCTATTACGTAAGGTCTACATCAAGTGAAATCGAAGAATGCGACAGCTGCGCCAGCTAAAAGGAGAGAGATGACGATGACGAGATTACAAGAACGAAAGCTTTACGATGTTTCAGCCCCGAACGCTTCAACAGGCATCATTAACGGACAAAGCTCAAACGTGCTGAACTGGGATGACACCCGGTTCAGCTGGGCTTATCCCCTGTATAAAAACATGCTTGCAAACTTCTGGACACCTTTTGAAATCAACATGTCCAACGATGTGAAACAATATGAATCCCTCAGCAGCACGGAGAAGGAAGCTTTTAATAAAATTATCGGTCTTCTGGCGTTTCTTGACAGCATCCAGACGGATTACTCCATGCACGTAGCCAGGTATCTGACTGACTCGTCGTTAAGTGCCCTGATGACCGTGCTTTCCTTTCAGGAAGTGGTTCACAACCAAAGCTATTCCTATGTCTTATCGAGCGTAACGGATAAAAACAAACAAGACGAAATCTTTGAATACTGGAAAAGCGATCCAGTTTTACGGGAGAGAAATGACTTTATCGCAAAAGGATACGAAGCTTTCACCAAGAACCCGACACCTCAGACATTCATGGAGTCGATTGTATACGACGTCATTCTGGAAGGACTTAACTTTTACTCCGGGTTCAGCTTTTTTTACAATCTGGCAAGAAATCAGAAAATGGTCTCCACATCAACGATGATCAATTATATTAACCGCGATGAACAACTCCATGTGCAGCTGTTTGCGAATATCTTTAAGGAGCTGCTTCGGGAAAACCCGGAACTGAACACTGCAGAAAATCATCAATTTGTCCGGGAAACCTTTGTAAAAGCCGCCGAGCTTGAAATTAACTGGGCCAGGTACCTTTTCAGGGAGCCAATTGAAGGGATTAACCTGACCGACCTGGAAGACTATATTAAATTTATGGCAAATAAAAGAGTAAATGAACTGGGGATCGAACGTCCGTTTGATGGCCACAGGAAAAACCCGATGCGCTGGATCAAAGTCTATGAAGATGTTAACGGCGGAAAAACGGACTTTTTTGAACAAAAATCCAGACAATACACAAAAGTGGGAGCCGATAACGGCTTTGATGATTTATAGGAACGAAGGGCAAAGGGCTGTCTCAAAAAATGAGACAGCCCTCAGGCTGTTGAGAAAGTCTTTTCTCAACAGCCTTTTCTTTTTGTGTTTAATAATCCAACTATTCAGATATTTATAGTACACTAATAATAAAGGATCTAGTATGAATTGCACATAAAAGCAGAGATCCTGCATCCGCTTCAGACGGACGCTTTCCGCGGGCAACGCTTCAGCCTCCTCACTCCGTTGCGGGGTCTTCAGCTGTTGCTTTTCCCGCTGGAGTCGCCGTCTTCCGCTACTGCCTACTATTATA
>NZ_JAFEUX010000017.1:0-48587 GCF_016901055.1 Alteribacter salitolerans
TTTGTAATTTCGATTATGATGCATCAAAAGGTCCTCCTCTTGGTGTATTGGGTTCGCAACCTGCATCATAACGGAGGACCTTTTTTTGTGCAAGAGGCCACTTCACCTACTAACAGGAATGCTCCTGCGGTAGTGGGGGCCAGGCAAGACCCCGCAGTGCGTCCACTGAAAAAGTCAAAGTCTCGTTATTAAAAAAGTGTTGATTGGAGCGCAATGAGCAGAAATCACCACCTGAGTTTAACAGAGCCTTTGACAAAGGAAATAATTACGCCATTTTTCCGGCAAAACTGGTTCACCTACCCGAGTAATGGTAAAATAGCGAAAGCGACAACGTTCGGGAAAATGCCAGAAAAAGTAGGTGGATGACGTGCATCGAATTGTGAAAGCACCAGCGAAAATTAATTTGACACTTGATGTATTGAGAAAACGTAACGACGGTTACCATGAAGTTGAAATGGTCATGACAACTGTGGATCTGGCCGATCGTATACACTTAACTGTTTTACCGGAAGGAACGATGACCATTGATGTGGATAAGGGATTTGTTCCGAGCAATGAACAAAACCTTGCCTACAAAGCTGCAAAACTTCTGAAAACACGATTTAACGTTCAGGAAGGTGTACATATTTATATTGAAAAAAACATCCCGGTTTCAGCGGGGCTTGCGGGGGGAAGCACAGATGCGGCTGCGACGTTAAGAGGCCTGAATGATTTATGGAATCTCGGTCTCAGTCTCGATGAGCTCGCGGAACTTGGAGCTGAAATTGGTTCCGATGTTCCTTTCTGTGTTTACGGTGGTACAGCCATTGCAAGGGGGAGAGGCGAAAAGCTTGAACACATCCCTGCGCCGCCGCCGTGCTGGGTGGTCCTTGTTAAACCGCCGATGGGTGTATCAACCAAGGATATATATGGAAAGTTAAAAGTGGATTCACTGAAACATCCGGATACAGCCAGCATGGTTGAGGCGATCAAAGAAAAGGATTTTAACCGTATTTGCAAAGAGCTTGGAAATGCCATGGAAGAAGCGACGTTTTCTTTGAATCCCGAAGTACTCAACTTGAAGAAGCGGGTCAAGGGATTTGGCGCCAACGGTGTACTGATGAGCGGGAGCGGGCCGACGATTTATGCCCTTGTTCAAAATCAGTCCCGGGCAGACCGGATCTATAATGGACTGAAAGGGTTTGTGGATCAGGTTTTTGTTGTGCGTCTGTTGGGGTCCCGTCACGAATAATCAGATACGTTTGTAAAATCCGTACAATAATGATATATTAACTATAAATATTCGGGTTTTACACGGAGGTTAACGATGAAATTTCGCAGAAGCGGGCGGCTGGTGGATATGACCCATTATTTAATGGATAATCCCCACCGGCAGGTGCCTCTTACTTATTTTTCTGAGCGTTACCATGCGGCTAAATCGTCCATCAGTGAAGATTTGTCAATTGTAAAAGAGATGTTTGAAGCTAAACAGATTGGCACTCTGGAAACGGCTGCAGGAGCTACGGGAGGAGTTACGTTTATTCCGAGGGTGGATAAATCGGAAGCAACGACCTTTCTTAACGGCCTGTGCGAACGGCTGGAGGATCCGGAAAGGATTCTTCCCGGCGGCTATTTATACATGATGGATATTATCGGAGATCCGTCTCTGGTTCAGTCAATCGGACGTATTTTCGCCTCCCGCTATCGTGACGGGGAGGTTGATGCCGTCATGACAATGGCTACAAAAGGCATCCCTCTTGCCTATGCAGTAGCTGCACAGCTCAATGTACCGGTGAGTATCGTGCGCCATGAACACAGAATTACAGAAGGTTCCATTGTGAGCATCAATTATGTTTCAGGTTCTAAAAAGCGGATCCAGACAATGTCTTTGGCAAGACGAAGCTTAAAGCCCCAGTCCAACGTGCTGATCATTGACGACTTCATGAAGGCAGGGGGAACGATCCGGGGAATGATGGAGCTTGTGAGCGAATTCCAGTCAACGGTGGCGGGGATCGGTGTCCTGACCGAAGCGATTCATGATGAGGAGCCCCTCGTGGATGACTATGTGTCATTAACGAAGATTTCTCAGGTGAATGCAAAAGAAAAAACAATTAAAGCTGAAATCGGAAACATTTTCTGACCGGCAAAACAAAGACCGTTCCTTTAAAATGAGGAGCGGTCTTTGTTGTTTTTCTGGCACAAAACTTGCATTAGATACAGGGTGAAACTTCACTTTTAATCTACAGGAGGAATCTAATATGAGAGACGTTGTTATTGTAAGTGCTGCACGGACCCCGATCGGCAATTTTGCAGGAGGACTGAAAGATAAGTCAGCTGTGGAGCTTGGAACCATTGCTGCTGAAGGTGCCATCGAAAGAGCAGGTATCGATCCTTCAATTATTGATGATGTACTGATCGGGAATGTCCTTTCAGCGGGACTTGGGCAGAATGTTGCACGCCAGATCTCCCTGCACGCAGGACTCAAGGATACGACGCCGGCTGCAACGATAAACAAGCTTTGCGGTTCGGGACTGAGAACGGTCAGTATGGCAGCCCAATTTATTGCACTTGGGGATGCAGACGTTATTTTAGCCGGAGGAACGGAGAGCATGAGTAATGCCCCTTATGTATTGCAAAATGCAAGGTGGGGACAGCGCATGGGTGACGGCAGAATGATTGACACGATGCTTCGTGACGGGCTCACCGATGCATTTAAGGATATTCACATGGGAATGACAGCAGAAAATATTGCTGAGCGCTGGGAGCTGTCCCGTGAAGACCAGGATGAGTATGCACTAACGAGCCAGCAAAGGGCGGAAGCAGCTCAAAAAGAGGGGCGGTTTGATGAAGAAATCGTACCTGTAGAAATCCCCCAGCGTAAAAAAGAAGCCCTGATCGTCAAAGACGATGAATTTCCAAAGCACGGAATGACGCTGGAGAAGCTCGCAAAGCTCCGTCCGGCCTTTAAAAAAGACGGAACAGTGACTGCAGGGAATGCGTCCGGTATTAACGATGGGGCTGCAATGGTGATTGTGATGTCAAAAGATAAGGCAGACGAGCTCGGTATTGAACCCCTTGCCACCATCACATCCTACGGCAATGCAGCGCTGGATCCGGATATTATGGGATACGGTCCCGTTCCGGCTACAGAGAAGGCGCTAAAACGGGGGGGCCTTTCAATAGACGATATGGACCTTATTGAAGCGAATGAAGCCTTCGCTGCACAGTCACTATCGGTGACAAAAGACTTGAAAATGAACCGGAAAAAAGTGAACGTGAACGGAGGCGCGATTGCTCTGGGGCATCCAATTGGAGCTTCAGGAACGCGGATACTTGTGACCCTGCTCTATGAAATGAAACGCCGTGATGCCAAACGCGGACTTGCGACTCTTTGTATTGGCGGTGGCCAGGGGACCTCTCTGATTGTAAGCCGTTAACATAAAGCAGGGCCAAAGAACCCGTTTTTTTGCTATACTGATTTTGACGGACTGAGGAGGTGGGAGCATGAACGAGGGCGTACCGGCAAAAGCAGCAATGAAAAAACCCCCTGTTATTTTATACACAGATGAAAGCATGCAGGAAGCAGCGGCGAAGATGTATCACATGAAAAATTACGATGCCCCTGTAGTTGATGATGCAGGCCGTGTGGTAGGAAGCTTGTCTGGTGATACGCTTATGACAGCAATGATGAAAGGGCTCTCACCTCAGACGAAAGTAGAAGAGATGATGGAAAGGCAGGTATCTGCTGTTCTGGAAGGTGACCTGCCCCTTCCGTCATTTAAGTGGAATCCGGCAACGATACCGGTTGTAAATGAATCGCGAAATCTAACAGGGATTTTATATCCTGAAGAATGGTTTGCGGCGGTGGAAAAAGACGCAAAACAGACGAGGGATATTCTTGAAGCTCTCCTGAACGGCGAAGAGGAAGGAGTTGTCGTAATCGGGGACGGCCACAAGGTGATCTTCTCCAACAGGCAGGCCGAAAAGCTCCTCTCTATTCATTCCGGAGACCGGATCACGGATGTGCTGGATAAAAACAAGATCACAGATGTATTATCTGATCAATTATCAGAAGAGACTTATTCTTTTTATATAAAAGATAAGAAGATGCGTGTGAAAAAGCAAACGATTACAGCCGGTAAAAAAACGTTTATTGCTCTTTGGTTCAAAGAAACGGCCCCTTCTTTTACGAATGGAGAAGAAGAGGGTTGGAAAGAAAAAGCAGAGCAGATGGAAACCATCCTCGAGCTTGCCTACGACGGCATCATTATGGTGGACAGGCACGGAGTCATTACAATGATCAGTAAGGAATATGCTTCTTTTCTGGAAATGGATGAACAAGACATCATCGGGCGGCACGTGACCGATGTGATCGAACATACCCGCATGCATATTGTGGCTGAAACAGGAAAACCGGAAATCGCGGACATACAGCCGATTAAAGGGGATTACATGGTGGCCACCAGGCTGCCGATCTTTAAGGACGGCAAGCTTGAGGGAGCAGTTGGGAAGGTACTGTTCAAAAACCTCGGCGGATTTAAAGCGTTGAAAAAGCGGATGGAAAAGCTCGAAAAGGAGCTCGCGAACTACCGGGGAGACTGGAACGAAACAAACCGGGCGAAGTATCAGTTTGATCAGCTCATCGGAACGAGCTGTGAATGGACGAAAGCAAAAGAGCTGGCGTTAAAGGCATCTGAAACGGAGTCCAGTGTCTTACTCCTAGGAGAAAGCGGGACGGGGAAAGAGCTTTTTGCCCATGCGATTCATAATGCCAGTCCACGTTCGCCGGGTCCGTTTGTAAAAGTGAACTGTGCTGCGATACCGAATGATCTGATCGAAAGTGAATTGTTCGGTTACATCGAAGGGTCGTTTACAGGGGCAAAGCGCGGGGGAAAGAAAGGGAAGTTCGAAGCTGCTGACGGAGGTACGATCTTTCTTGATGAGATTGGTGAGCTGCCGATTCATATGCAGGTAAAGCTCCTCCGGGTATTACAGGAGCGGGAGGTAGAGAAGGTCGGTGCTACTTCGGCAAAACCAGTGGATATCCGTGTCATTGCTGCCACTAACCGCAACCTCGAAAAAATGATCGGAGAAGGGGATTTCCGCCTTGACTTGTTTTACCGGTTAAATGTATTTTCCATTCACATCCCTCCTTTAAGGAAGCGGCCGGAAGACATTGAACAGCTTGTCCCCTATTTCCTGAAAAAGCTCTCGTTAAAGCTTGGCAAGGAAGTGAAATATATAGACCGCACGGCGATGGATACCCTCGTCAAATACAACTGGCCGGGTAACACCAGGGAGCTTGAAAACGTGATCGAGCGGACGGTGAATGTGGTTGATTCCTATCAGACGATCACCTCTGTACACCTGCCTGATAAACTTACCGGCGTAAAAGTAAAGGAAAAGCCTGAGCCTCTCAGCGAACAAATGCGGGAGGCGGAAAAACAGGCGATATTACATGCACTTCGCTATACAGAAGGAAACAAATCGCAGGCAGCCAAACTTCTCGGTGTAAGCAGAACAGCACTGTATGAAAAAATAGCCAGAATGAAGTAACGAGAGCGTCTCATCAGGTGACAGTATACCTGATGAGGCGCTTTTTTTGTGCAAAATTGGTTCTCCTGATTAAAATATTGACGTTAGAAGTACCTGTAAACAAGGAATACATAAAAAAGATAAATTTTTTTGTCGGAATAAGACCGAAATAACCATTTCATCAGCAAAAGTGTAATGTAAAACGAACATAAACATAAAAACGGTTCATTATTGTAAAGAAAAACGAACACTAAAAATGAAAGCGCTTAAACAAATGTTCGGAATTATTTACAATTGCGTTGGTTTTTTGTCATTTTGTGAACGTTTTGTGGCTTTTTTGTTTAAAAAAGCTGGCACTGATCTTGCATATTATTTGGGCACAACCAAAATGAGCAGGAGGCCATGCACATGAGTAAAGTGATGACAGCTAAAGAAGCCGTAAAGAAAATAGAAAGCGGTTCCATGATTGCCACGGGGGGATTTGTCGGAAACGGGCACCCTGAAGAGCTTACCCAGGCACTGGAAGAGCGTTTTCTTGAAGAAGGAGCACCAAGAGATTTATCTCTCGTCTATGCTGCGGGACAGGGTGACGGCAAAGACCGGGGGCTTAACCACCTTGGTCATGAGGGGCTTGTAAAAAGAGTCATCGGCGGTCACTGGGGGCTTGCACCAAAACTTCAAAAGCTTGCTATTGAAAACAAAGTCGAAGCGTATAACCTTCCCCAGGGGGTTATTACTCACCTCTTCCGTGACATTGCAGCCGGAAAGCCGGGAACACTTTCCCATGTCGGGCTCAGAACATTTGTAGATCCGAGAAACGGCGGAGGGAAAATTAATGAGTGCACAAGTGAGGACTTGGTTGAACTTATGACTGTAAGGGACCGGGAGTATTTGTTTTACCGGACGTTCCCTGTTCATGTCGCAATCATCCGTGCTACCTACGCGGATGAGTTTGGAAACGCTACCATGGAAAAAGAGGTAGCTAGCCTTGAGATTTTATCAATGGCCCAGGCTGCAAAAAATTCAGGGGGAATTGTCCTTATGCAGGTGGAAAAAGTGGTGGAAAACGGAACCCTTGATCCCCGCATGGTGAAGGTACCCGGGATTCTCGTGGACGCAGTGGTGGAAGCGAAGCAGGAGAACCATATGCAGACGTTTGCGGAAGCTTATAACCCAACCTATTCAGGAGAAGTGAGAGTCTCACTGGATAAATTAAAGCCTCTTCCTTTGTCCGAACGTAAAGTCATTGCCAGACGCTCAGCTATGGAACTGATTCCAAATGCGATTACAAACCTTGGAATCGGTGTACCTGAGGGAGTAGCGTCGGTTGCCAGTGAGGAAGGGGTCATTCATAACATGCGTCTTACTGTGGAATCAGGACCGATCGGGGGGATCCCTGCAGGAGGCCTGAGCTTTGGAGCTTCCACCAACCCTGATGCCATTGTGGACCAGCCTTATCAGTTTGACTTTTATGATGGAGGCGGTCTGGATCTTGCTTTTCTCGGACTGGCCCAGCTTGACCAGGAAGGAAACGTCAACGTAAGTAAATTCGGCACAAAAGTAACAGGAGCAGGAGGGTTTATCAACATTACCCAGAATGCCAAAAAAGTTGTTTTTTGCGGTACGTTTACAGCCGGAGGACTTAACGTCTCCATCGAAGACGGAAAACTGTCGATTCTGCAGGAAGGAAAGATTAAAAAATTCGTCCGTAATGTTGAGCAGGTTACCTTCAGCGGGCCTTACGCGTTTGAAACACAGCGGCCGGTTATGTATATCACGGAGCGGGCAGTTTTTGAACTAGGTCCCGACGGGCTTGTATTAAAAGAAATCGCACCGGGTGTTGACCTTGAAAAGGACATCCTGAATCAGATGGATTTTGAGCCGGTTATTTCCGAAGAACTGAAACCGATGGATATGAGTATTTTTCATAATGAAAAGATGGGACTCGGTACTCTTTGTACACCGAAAAAAACGTTAAGCGAAGTGTAAAAAATAAACGATAACAGGGAGGGGAAAAGCAATGTTTGGTATTTTACTAGGTTTAGCATTACTGATGTTTTTAGCCTATCGGGGCTGGTCAATTATCTGGGTGGCTCCTATTGCAGCAGGGGTAGTGGCTTTAACAGGAGGGCTTGATCTCCTGGATGCCTATACCGATACGTACATGCAGGGGTTTGTTGACTTTGCCAAGACGTGGTTTCCGGTATTTATGCTCGGGGCCATTTTCGGGAAGTTGATGGAAGATACCGGAATGGCCAAGTCCGTTGCCATTGCGTTAACGAAAGTGATTGGGACTCAGAGAGCCATCCTCGGTGTTCTCGTGTCTGCCGCTGTTCTTACATACGGTGGTGTGAGCTTGTTCGTTGTTGTATTCGCTGTCTATCCTCTTGCTCTTGCGCTGTTCAGGGAGGCGAACATTACAAGACGTCTGATCCCGGCAACAGTAGCCCTTGGCGCCTTTACCTTTACAATGACAGCACTGCCGGGTACACCGCAGATTCAGAACCTGATTCCTACAACGTACTATGGAACGACGGCCATGGCGGCTCCGGTTATGGGGATATCTGCTGCCATCGTAATGGCAGTAGGCGGCTATCTGTACCTCCGCTGGCGTGAACAGAAGCTCACAGCTGCAGGGGAAACCTATACAGAGCCGAAAGATAAGAAGGTTGTTGAGGAAGAGGAAGACGGGAAAATCCCGAACGTTTTATTATCGTTTCTCCCTCTTGTAATCGTAGTCGGAACATTAAACGTGTTTGGGCTGGATATTGTTATTGCTCTTATTATCGGTATTTTAACGATTATGCTGTTAAACATTACGAAGTTCAAGAATTTCACTAAGGCGATTAATGGAGGAGCGAGCGGCTCTGTTATTGCCATTATTAATACAAGTGCGGCAGTTGGTTTTGGTGCGGTCGTACGGGCTGTTCCGGGCTTTGAACGTATGACGGAGCTTGTGTTGAGTGTTCCTGGTAATCCACTGATTTCCCAGGCAGCAGCAATCAACGTTCTGGCAGGGGCCACGGGCTCTGCATCAGGGGGGATGGGGATTGCCCTTGAAGCTCTCGGAGAGCAGTATTACGAGATCAGTATGGCAACAGGCATTCCGCCTGAAGCCTTCCACCGTGTCGCCTCCATTGCATCTGGGGGGCTGGATGCCCTGCCTCATAACGGGGCGGTTCTGACGCTTCTTGCCATTACGGGACTGAGTCACAAGGAATCGTATAAAGACATTTTCGTCGTCGGTGTTGTTATTCCGGTCATATCTGTTTTTGTTGCGATTCTCGTATCTATCGTGGGATTGCTTTAAGTTAAATACACAAGTAAAAAATGAGGAGAGATCATGATGAGACTTGAAAATAAAACAGCCATTATTACAGGAGCGGGCCGGGGAATCGGGAAAGAAACAGCTCTTATATTTGCAAGAGAAGGAGCCCGGATCGTTGTAGCAGATCTCAATGAAGAGGATATCTCTGAAGTTGTAAAGGAAATTGAGAAAGCCGGTGGGACTGCTGTTGCGGAAGCAGTCAATGTCACGGACCGGGAAGCCGTGCAGGAAATGATTAATAAGACAAAAGATTCCTGGGGCCGTGTTGACATTCTCGTCAACAATGCAGGCATTACAGCCGATGCGCAGCTTCTGAAAATGGAAGAGTCCCAGTGGGACCGGGTGATCGATGTAAACTTAAAAGGAGTGTTTAACGCAGCCCAGGCAGCAGCTGCTGTAATGAAAGAGCAGGAGGGCGGGGTTATCCTTAACGCTTCTTCTGTTGTCGGCACATACGGCAATTTCGGACAGACAAACTACGCAGCCACCAAATGGGGTGTAAACGGGATGACCAAGACGTGGGCCAAGGAACTGGGACGTTTCAATATAAGGGTAAATGCGGTTGCACCTGGATTTGTCCTCACACCAATGACAGAAAAAATGCCTGAAAAGGTTCTTGAAATGATGAAAGAAAAGTCCGTACTTAAAGATCTTGCCAAGCCCGAGGACATTGCCTGCGCTTATTTGTTCCTGGCTTCTGATGAAGCAAGGTTTATTACCGGTGAAATTTTAAGTGTTGACGGCGGTGTGGTTATTTAAGCAGCACCTTTTCGGTTTACATTCGTTGATAATAAGTAATCCTATAGCTTCTCCTTAAGTCGATGACTATGATATGCAACCCCGGCTGCCAAAAGGCATTTGCCGGGGTTAATTTATAGTAAAAACGATGCAAGCCAAAGGTTTTAGAGGCGGAAAATTAAAACGATTACATTTTTTCAAATTTAATTAGGAAAAATAGAAGGAATTTTCCAACAAACGTTGAATTTGTTAATCAAGAATTTATTATACGGAAAAGGTGGTGGCAGATATGGAAGTAACAGATGTGAGACTGCGCCGTGTAAACACGGAAGGTCGTATGCTCGCTATCGCATCTATTACCATCGATGATGAATTTGTCGTGCATGACATTCGCGTAATCGACGGAAATAATGGCATGTTTGTAGCAATGCCGAGCAAGCGTACTCCAGATGGTGAGTTTAGAGACATCGCGCACCCGATTTCCTCTCGTACAAGAGAGAAAATCCAGTCAGCTGTTCTTGCAGAGTACGAACGCGCTGGAGAGGAAGAAGTAGAATACGAAGAAGCAGGTGCTTCTTAAAATTATTGCAGCGGATATAACCCGGTCACTCAGGAGACCGGGTTATTTTTGTACGCTTTCTGCAGGCTGTTTTTGTATCAAAGTCTTACTGTCAGAGGAAGAAGCGCTGTAATTCGATCAAAACCGGGTATAATTCAATCGATAATGAAAATAATTCTGTCGCAAAAGCGAAAAATTCTACCGAAAATCCTATTAATTCTGTCATAAGGAAATCACGCAGGGAAGAAGCGCTGTAATTTTATGATGGAATTAATTCTGCTGCAATTTGATTTCACCTTAAGTGCGAGGTATTCGATATCAGGTACATAGAAGATCATGGAAAACCCGGTAATCTAGTAAGCTTCCTTGAAATATCGCTAGTTTTAAGATATATTCATTAGTGGAAAAACGCACCCTGGAGGTATTTTATGAGTAAACGGTTCGCGGTTATTTTAGCCGCAGGTAAAGGAACACGAATGAAGTCCGATTTGTACAAAGTGCTGCACCCTGTATGCGGGAAATCGATGGTTCAGCACGTGGTTGACCAGCTTAAGGGCTGTGAGGTTGAAAAGACAATTGCTGTTATTGGCCATGGAGCTGAACTTGTAAAAGAACGGCTTGGCGCTGATGCTGAGTATGTCCTTCAGGAAGAGCAGCTCGGAACGGGTCACGCTGTTATGCAAGCCGAGTCTTTACTTGCGGGTGAAAAAGGAACTACCGTTGTTTTGTGCGGGGACACACCGCTGCTCACTCAGGATACCATTAATGCTTTACTTCAATACCACGAAGAGCAAGGGGCTAAAGCAACTGTGCTTACAGCCATTGCAGAAGATCCTTCTGGGTATGGGCGTGTACTGAGAGACGCAGATGATGCTGTCAAACGAATCGTTGAACATAAAGATGCAAATACTGAAGAGCGAAGTGTAAAGGAAATTAATACAGGAACGTACTGCTTTGATAACGAAGCGCTGTTCGAAGCACTTACCCATGTAAATAATGACAACGTCCAAGGGGAGTATTACCTGCCGGATGTAATCGAGATTCTTCAAAAGCAAGGGGAGCTGATTGCAGCTTATCAGACACCTGATTTTGATGAAACGATGGGTGTAAATGACCGTGTTGCTTTGTCACGGGCAGAGCAGGTCATGCAAACACGAATTAACGAAAAACACATGAAAGCCGGAGTCGGAATGATCGATCCGTCAAACACGTACATTCACTCAGACGTGGAAATCGGAAAAGACACACTTCTATATCCCGGTGTTGTTCTTGAAGGCAGCACTGTAGTTGGAGAGCAGTGTGTCATTGGTCCTCACTCGGAAGTTAAAAACAGCCGGATTGGAAACGAAACAACCGTGAAGCAATCGGTTGTTCATGACAGTGAGGTCGGAAAAAGCGTTGCGATCGGACCATTCTCGCACATCCGTCCTGAGTCAGACATCTCTGATAATGTCAGGGTCGGCAACTTTGTTGAGATTAAGAAAACAAAGATGGGACAAGGAAGCAAAGCGTCTCACCTGAGTTATCTTGGCGATGCTGAGATCGGTGATGGTGTGAATGTAGGGTGCGGATCGATTACTGTGAATTATGACGGTAAGAATAAGTACCTTACGAAAATTGAGGACGGAGCATTTATCGGCTGCAACTCAAACCTCATTGCACCAGTAACTGTAGGCCAGGGGGCTTACGTTGCAGCAGGGTCTACCATAACGGAGGATGTACCGGGTGAAGCGCTGGCTATTGCCCGCGAACGTCAGACGAACAAAGAAAACTACGTAAAGAAAGATAAATAACCCTACTCAAAAATTTTTAAACATTATGGAGGTAAGTGCTATCATGTCTCAGTACGTTGATGGAAAGCTTAAAGTATTTACGTTAAACTCAAACCCGGAACTCGCTCACGAAATTACAAATCATATCGGAATTGAAATGGGGAAGAGTTCGGTTTCCCGCTTCAGCGACGGTGAGATTCAAATCAACATAGAAGAAAGTATTCGTGGCTGTGATACTTACGTGATTCAGTCTACATCTTCTCCGGCAAACGAGCATATCATGGAACTTCTTATTATGATCGATGCTCTAAAGCGGGCGTCTGCAAAAACGATCAATGTAGTTATGCCGTATTACGGATACGCCCGTCAGGACAGAAAGGCACGCTCACGTGAACCTATCACAGCGAAACTTGTAGCCAACCTCCTTGAAACAGCAGGTGCAACGCGCGTGATCGCCCTTGATCTACACGCTACGCAAATCCAAGGATTCTTTGATATCCCTGTCGATCAGCTTGTTGGTGTACCAATTCTTGCTGATTACTTTGAAGGAAAGAACTTTGACGATGTGGTTATCGTTTCTCCTGACCACGGTGGCGTTATCCGCGCCCGTAAGATGGCAGACCGACTGAAAGCGCCGATTGCGATTATTGATAAGCGCCGTCCGAAGCCAAACGTAGCAGAAGTCATGAACATTGTCGGTAATGTTGAAGGAAAGACTGCCATTATCATCGATGATATTATTGATACTGCAGGAACGATGAGTCTTGCGGCAAACGCATTGGTTGAATCGGGAGCAAAAGAGGTGTACGCTTGTTGTACACACCCTGTACTCTCTGGTCCCGCCATGGAGCGCATTGAAAACTCAAAAATCAAAGAGCTTGTTGTAACAAACACAATCAACCTCCCTGAAGAAAAGAAAACAGGGAAGGTTACAATGCTGTCTGTTGGGGAATTGTTAGCTAAGGCGATCATTCACGTCCACGAGCAGCGTTCTGTAAGTAAGCTTTTTGATTAAGCTGTTAAAAGCGTTGATTAAAGCGTAAATCAACATCTGACTTTAACAGAGCCTATCGGGCGACGAAGCAGCTGAGAAAGAACAGCGATCAAGTCAAAGTATGGTTTCAAATCATTCATAGTAGGGTAAAACAGTATTATACGAAAAGGATGAGGTGACTAGACATGGCAACAGTATTGCAAGCAGTAGACCGAAAGGATTTACGAGGTTCAAGACTCAATAAGATTCGTCAATCAGGAGGCATTCCAGCCGTATTATACGGTAAAACACTAGATACAACTCCTGTCACAGTAGATGAAATTGAATTCATCAAAACTTACCGTGAAGTAGGTAAAACCGGCGTATTCAAGCTTGATAAAGACGGAAAAAAATATGATGTTATGATTTATGACATGCAGGTTGACCGTATTAAAAACGAGTTCATCCACCTGGATTTCTACGCAGTAGATATGAAGAGTGAACTTGATGCTGATATCCCGGTAAACCTTACAGGTGAAGCTAAAGGAGCGAAAGAAGGCGGCGTCGTGCAGCTGGCTGCATACGAGCTTTCCGTAAGAGCTCTTCCGGCCAACCTTCCGGACTCCATCAATCTTGATGTTTCAGACTTGGATATTAACGATTCCATCCAGGTTAAAGACATTAAAGGTGTCGGAGAATTCGAATTTAACAATGATCCTGAAGAGGTCGTTGTATCCGTATTACCTCCAACTGAGGAGCCTGAAGAACCAGCAGCAGAAGAAGGTGCGGAGCCTGAACTTGTGGATGCTGAAGAAGGCGACGGAGAAGGTAACGAAGAAAAGAGCGAAAACAACGAGTCTTAATAAACGATCAGCGGAACTGAGGTATAACCAACGTGGTTATGCCTCTTTTCGCCTTGAATGAAGAAGTGGTATTCTTAAAAATTGTTTTTTGTAAAAAAAGAAGACGCAGTTGAAATGCCCGAAACTCCTGCCGTTGTGGAGGAGGTTAACCAAAAAGTCAAACTTTGAAATTTATGTCACCGTTTTAGAGTTGTGTTTTCGCAAAACAACACCTTATAAATAGGCTTGGTTTTTTACGATTGGTTAAAAGTATGCTGATTTAAAAGTCGTTGATTGCAGCGAATGCGCGACACTCCAGCGGGAGTAGGAGGCTCACCGGTGCCCCGGAAAGGGAGCGCAAAGGAGCGGAAATCAATGTCTTCCTTTAACAGAGCCTGCTTTAACTGTGTTCATCAAAGCATGAAGTAAAACCTGAACGTCCATACATAACCCGGAACAAAGGAGGCTTTTATGTTTTTAAAAAAGTGGTTCAGCAAAAGCAGTGAAGAAGAAAGTGAGGTCACAGCTATGAAACTTATCGTCGGTCTTGGAAACCCCGGCACAAAATATGACGGAACACGGCATAATGTAGGATTTGAAGTCATTGACCGGTGTCAGGAAAAACTTAACATTGATCTTACCCAGAGTAAACACAAAGGCATTTACGGTTCTGCCGGAATGGGAACAGAGAAGATTTTCTTATTGAAGCCACTCACCTATATGAACTTATCGGGAGAGTCTGTTGCTCCTCTCATGAATTTTTATAAAATGACCCCGGAAGATATTCTTGTTGTTTATGATGACCTGGATCTTGCCCCGGGAAAAATCAGACTCAGACAAAAAGGCGGAGCTGGCGGACACAATGGCATTAAATCACTCATACAGCACCTCGGTACGGATCAGTTTAAAAGAATCCGGATTGGAGTAGGCAGGCCTGATCACGGACAGGCCGTTACAGATCATGTTCTTGGGCGTTTTTCTCCGGATGACCGGAAACTGATTGATGAAGCTGTAGAGAAAGCAACAGACGCCTGTGGTGCCTGGACAAAAGAGCCATTTAATCAGGTTATGAACGAATTTAATAAGTAACCATACCCGAAGTGCAGTTGAAATGAATAGCCCGTATTTTCTCCGTTCATACTATTACAGGGAGTTGCTGCATAGTTTTGTGAGGAGGATACATGATGGCTATTCATTATCAATGCCGCCATTGCGGTACTAAGCTGGGAACCATCAGTGAATGGACGGCGGATGAAAAAACATTAGGGTTTCATATGCTGGACGAAGAGGAACGGGAGAATATGATACGTTATGATAACCGTGGAGATATCCACGTGGATACGATCTGTGAAGATTGCGAAAAGACGTTGTCGGATCATCCCGATTACCACCAGTATGAATCCTTTCTCCAATAAGGGATAAAACGGCCAGCCTCCGTATACCGGTGGCTCCAAGCTTTGGCAGCTTAAGCCAAAGCGTTTTTCTGCTTTAAGATAAAGACTGGATGACTGCTAGAATAGCAAGTACCCGGATATTACAAGGGGGGAAATCACCTTGAAAGGTTTAATAGAATTATTTGGCCAGGGAGATGACGTAGCAAGCGTAACGGACGGAATAGAGGCGAGCTTGTCAGAACAGATGGTAGCAGGGCTTACGGGCTCGTCACGCTCTCTTTTACTGGCTTCAATCTATCAAAAAACAAAGGGTTCGCAGCTTATTGTGACCCACAATCTGTATCAGGCACAAAAGCTGTACGATGATCTCACATCTCTAGTAAATGATGAGAATATCTTCTTGTACCCTGTAAATGAATTAATTGCTTCTGAGATTGCCGTTGCTTCTCCTGAAATGAGAGGACAGCGGATTGAAGCGCTTAATCACTGGACAAATAACAAGGCTGGTATTGTCATTACGCCTATGGCCGGCCTGAGGCGCCTGTTACCTCCAAAAGAAGTGTGGGCGCGCTGTCAGGCAGAGGTGAAGGTAGGGGAAGACCTGGATCTTGAAAGTGTTCTCGCCCGCTTTGTTTCCATGGGTTTCACACGCACAGACATGGTTTCTTCACCTGGAGAATTCAGCGTGCGCGGAGGAATTATCGATATTTATCCATTAACTGAAGAACACCCAATCCGAATTGAACTCTTTGATACAGAGGTAGACTCGATTCGGCATTTTGACGTGGAAACACAACGCTCATTGAATCAGACTCAGCACGTTTGGATCGGCCCGGCAAAAGAAGTGCTCGTAGATGATGAACATTTTGCAAACGGCGCTTCCCGTCTTGCAGCGGCTCTTTCAAAAACACTGACAAAGATGAAAGACGCTAAAACCAAGGAGCTGACTTCGGAAAAAGTCGGTGAAGAAATCGGATGGCTGAAACAACAAACACCATTTGATTCGATGTACAAGTACATGGCTTTTTATTATGACAAGAAGACGACACTTCTCGATTACCTCCCCGAAGACGGAGCAGTGTTTATTGATGAAATCAGCCGCGTACAGGAAATGGCTCAGAATCTTGACAAGGAAGAGGCTGAATGGCAGACAACGATGCTGAGCCAGGGAGCCACTGTCTCAGATCTTGTCATCTCAAAGCCCTGGAGCGAACTGATGGAAAAAACGGTAGTGCCAAGAGTGTACATGAGTTTGTTTTTACGCCATGTACCTTCAACGGCCCCGAAGAATATCGTTAACTTCCAGGCCAAGTCCATGCAGAACTTCCACGGTCAGCTGCATCTGCTTAAGACAGAAGTTCAGCGCTGGAAAGAGGCGGAAGCCCGCATTTTGTTTGTAGCAGGAGACAAGGACCGTGCAGAACGGATGAAGCAGGTCCTTTCAGACTATGACATCGAAGCGGGTATCATGGCCGGTGAAAACCGTCCTGCACCGGGAGAAGCTCTCATTACAACAGGCCAGATAACATCCGGTTTTGAGCTTCCGATGCAGCGGATCATCATCATTACAGAGGAAGAAGTTTTCACGAAGAAATCTCGCCGTCCAAAACGAAGCCGTCAGAAACTTTCTAACGCAGAGCGGATAAAAAGCTACTCTGAACTGAAGGTCGGCGACTGGGTCGTTCATATCAATCATGGAATCGGAAAGTACCTGGGGATCGAAACACTGGATATCGGCGGGATTCATAAAGATTATATGCACATCACCTACGCAGGCGATGACAAGCTCTATGTGCCGGTAGACCAGATTGATCAGGTACAGAAATACGTGGGTTCAGAGGACAAAGAACCGAAGCTTTATGCTCTCGGCGGAAGCGACTGGAAAAAAGTCAAAAAGAAAGTCCGTTCCTCTGTTGAAGATATTGCAGACGATCTGATCAAGCTTTATGCGGAACGGGAGTCCAGTAAAGGGTTTGCATTCTCAGAAGACAGTCTTGAACAGCGTGAATTTGAAAACTCTTTCCCATATCAGGAAACAGAAGATCAGCTTTCAGCTATCGAGGAAATCAAAAAAGATATGGAACGGGACCGGCCGATGGACCGCCTTTTATGCGGGGATGTTGGTTATGGAAAGACCGAAGTTGCTCTTCGCGCCGCTTTCAAAGCAATTATGGATGGAAAACAGGTAGCCTTTCTTGTACCGACGACCATCCTTGCCCAGCAGCATTACGAAACCATTCGCGAACGTTTTCAGGATTTCCCGATTAATATCGGTCTCATGAACCGCTTCCGCTCAAAGAAAGAACAAAAGGTAACGGTCGAAGGTCTAAAAAAAGGATCGATGGATATTGTAGTCGGAACCCACCGCCTTTTATCGAAGGACATGGAGTTTAAAAACCTCGGTCTCCTTGTGGTAGATGAAGAACAACGGTTTGGCGTGACCCATAAAGAAAAGATAAAACAGCTGAAGGCAAATGTCGACGTACTCACGTTAACAGCAACACCGATCCCGCGGACGCTTCACATGTCCATGCTCGGGGTCCGTGATCTCTCTGTTATTGAAACGCCACCGGAGAACCGGTTTCCAGTTCAGACTTATGTGGTGGAGTACAACGAGGCTCTTACCCGGGAAGCGATTGAAAGAGAACTGGCCAGGGGAGGCCAGGTATTCTTCCTCTATAACCGTGTAGAGGATATCGAAACGATGTCGGATAAGATCGCTACCCTTGTTCCTGATGCCTCCGTCCGCTTTGCCCACGGGCGAATGACTGAGACAGAACTTGAAAACGTGATGCTTGATTTCCTTGAAGGAAACGCAGACGTCCTTGTGACTACGACCATTATTGAAACCGGGGTGGATATTCCTAATGTAAACACCCTTCTCATTTATGACGCCGACCGTATGGGTTTGTCCCAGTTGTATCAGCTCCGTGGCCGCGTAGGCCGTTCCAACCGGGTAGCGTATGCGTACTTCACCCACCAGCGGGATAAGGTGTTAACGGAAGTTGCGGAAAAACGTCTGCAGTCGATTAAAGAGTTCACGGAACTTGGCAGCGGATTTAAAATTGCCATGCGTGACTTGTCCATACGCGGGGCAGGTAACCTTCTTGGGGCAGAGCAGCACGGATTTATTGCGTCTGTCGGGTTTGATCTTTATTCCCAGATGCTCAAAGAAGCCATCGACGAGCGCAAAGACGCGGTTAAAAGCGGCGGCAGGGAAGAAACGAAGAAAAAAGCAAAGCCTGAACTTGAAGTGGATGTTAAGGTGGATGCCTATATACCGGAATCCTATATTCCTGATTCCAAGCAAAAGATTGATATGTATAAACGCTTTAAAGAGCTTGAAACACAGCGGGATATCCTTGATCTTCAAAATGAAATGATAGACCGGTTCGGTGATTATCCTAAAGAGGTAAAATTCCTGTTTCAAGTGGCAAAAATTAAAGTACACTCCTATCAGGAGCAAGTACAGTCCATTGTGGAAAAGAACAACGAATGTAAGGTGATCCTGTCACCTGAAGCAACGAAGGGGATCGACGGGTCGAAGCTTTTCAGCCTCGTCAATCAGATCTCCCGGAAGATGAACCTGTCTATGACAGGCAATTCCATTACGATTCACATTAAGAGAAAAACATTAAAAGACGATGAATACCTGAATGCTCTTGAAAAAGCGTTATCACAGCTTGATGAAGTCCGTAAAGAGCCGGTAGGGTAAATAAGCAGGGCTAATCATAAGTGCCACCTTATGATTAGCCCTCTTTTTGAAAAAATTGTCTAATTCCCGATAAATGGATCTGCACGGACGCGAATTTACCATTATATCCCTAAATAAACGCTTTGCAACGATAAATGGAATATGTTTTCCAATGAAAGCAGGCAGATACGCAAATTTATTCTACAATTGGTGAATAGTTCTTTTTATTAGTTGGATAATAAGTACAAGCTTAAGCTGGCAAAGAAACATTGCTTGCACAACATCTACGTGATTACATCAAGGAAAGTGAGGCAACGCATGTATGAAGGCAACTGGAATTGTTCGTCGCATTGATGATTTAGGCCGGGTCGTCATCCCGAAGGAAATTAGACGCACACTGAGAATTCGTGAAGGAGACCCTCTTGAGATCTTCGTTGACCGTGACGGGGAAGTAATCTTAAAGAAATACTCTCCGATCTCCGAACTGGGGGATTTCGCAAAAGAATATGCGGAAGCACTTTACGACAGCCTGAGTCATCCTGTACTCATCGCTGATCGTGATACGTATATCGCAGTGGCAGGCGGTTCTAAAAAAGACTATGCAAATAAAAGCATTGGCGACCTTGTTGAATCAGCAATGAATGACCGTAAAACCCTGATTGAAACGAGTGCGGGCGAGTACAACATCGCAGGAGAAGCAAAGGACAATTTGAGCGGGTATGTTATTGCCCCGATTATTGCCAGCGGAGATCCGATTGGTGCAGTGGTACTTCTCGCAAAGGAGAGCGCCCAGATGGGAGATGTAGAGAAGAAACTTGCAGAAACAGCAGCAGGGTTCCTCGCTCGTCAAATGGAACAATAATACTTCATAATCATTGAAGGGGAAGAGAGCTATCAAAACAAGGTAGCTCTCTTTTGTCTGTCCTTAAAATACCTGCCCTGCACGTCTGTGCAGTCCCTGACGATGTACTGCCGGCGTGTATGTCCCGGGAAATATGCTATAATAATCAAATAAAAGTCAGGGGTATCTAAGCCCCGCAAGTGTGAACGGGTGTGCAGAAGATGGATCAGACAGCAGACAGGAAACAAAAAGAAAACGCCGGTAAACAAAACAGACAGTCATTTCTTAAGGGCGCTTTATATCTGTCCCTTGCTGCTGTAATTGTAAAAATATTGAGCGCAGTATATAAAGTCCCTTATCAAAACATTACAGGAGACGTTGGTTTTTATGTCTACCAGCAAGTATACCCGTTTTATGGAATAGCCTTAGTCCTGGCTACATATGGTTTTCCTGTCATTATTTCGAAGCTCGTTGCAGATGAATGGGAGAAAAGAGGAGCAGAAGGTGTCAAAGGGCTGCTTATTGTTTCTTTGACTGTGGTGGCTTGTATAAATTTGGTTCTTGGCTTGCTTCTCTACTCCAGTGCACCAGCTCTTGCGGGATGGATTGGAGATGATCAGCTGGCGTGGCCTCTCAGAGCAATGGCGGCACCCTTTCTCATCATGCCTTTTGTTTCTGTTTTAAGAGGTTACTACCAGGGAATGCAGTGGATGACTCCTTCAGCCGTATCCCAGGTTGTCGAACAGAGTGTCAGGGTGGCTGCTATTCTGCTTCTCTCCACCTGGGCAATGCAGCATTACGGACCTTATGAAGCGGGTGTCGCCGCCGCACTCGGTTCCTTTTTTGGTGCAGTGGCCGCGCTTTTTGTACTCACAGCCATGTCAGAGAAAAGAGGCTTGAGTAATAAGAGGGCCGTTGTACAATGGAGGAAACATACGAAAGCGATTGCTGCAGGCGGTTTTTTTGTCTGTATCAGCGCTATGTCACTGGTTCTGATGCAGTTGATCGACGCATTAACGATGGTCCGCCTGCTGGGACATGGAGGAATTGATGGAGAAATGATTCCTGTATTAAAGGGGATATATGACAGAGGGTGGCCGATGGTTCAAATGGGAACGGTCATCACAACATCGTTTTCTCTCAGCCTTGTTCCTCTGGTGGCAAAAGCTGCTTACTACAACGATGAAATGAAGATGCGCCTTTATGCTGTCCGTTCATTAAAAATAGGGACAATCTTTGGAGGGGCATCTGCTGCAGGACTTGCAGTGATCATGCCGTCCTTGAATCCTATGCTTTTCACAGACAGAGAAGGGGAGCTGGCATTGCAGATTCTCAGCATGACCGTTTTTCCAGCTTCTGTTTTTCTTACGGCCGCTGCCGTCCTCCACGGCGTAGGAAAAGGACGTATTTTACTGATCGCTGTATTCACAGGAATGATAGTTAAAGGGGTACTGAATGTTATTCTTGTTCCTTTTCTTGATATTACCGGAGCGGCTGCAGCTGCCCTCATCAGCTACCTTGCAGTTGCAATAATTGTACTTGTTTATTTAACAAAAGCAGGATTACTTCGCATAGAGAAAAAAACAGTAACAAAAGGCTGGGTTTTAGCGGCGGCCCTCCTGATTACGACGGCTGCGGCCTGGCAGTTTGTCTGGCTCGAGGGCGTTGATACGCGAACAGGATTTGCTTTCACTGCATTGTCTTCATCGGTGATTGGTGGGACTGCCTTCCTTATCGCCGCTGTGAAGTTAAACCTATTCAGGAATGAAGAGTGGAAGGACATTCCCAAATTATCTTCAATCATTTCAAAATTGGAACGGAAAAAAGGAGCTGACTGACAATGGCCCGCACAATAACCGTATTAGGCCTCGGTGCCGGGGATCTCAACCAATTACCTGTTGGTATTTACAAAAAGTTAAAACGAGTTTCTTCATTATATGTACGCACAAAAGAGCATCCGGTTCTGCGCGAACTTAAGGAAGAAGGGCTGAATCCGGAAAGTTTTGATCATATATATGAAGCAAAAGACCAATTCTCTGATGTTTACAGGGAAATTACAAGGGTACTCTTTGAGAAAGCAAAGGATGAAGATATCGTCTATGCTGTACCGGGTCACCCTTTAGTGGCGGAAGAAACCGTTCAGCGACTCCTTAACGGTGCATCTGCTCACGGTGTGACTGTAACCGTTGAAGGCGGACAAAGTTTTCTTGATCCGGTATTTGCTTCTCTTAAGGTTGATCCGATTGAAGGGTTTCAGTTAGTGGACGGCACGGCCTTAAAGCAGGATGAGCTGCAGCTGCGCCACCACATCGTTATCTGCCAGGTGTATGATGCCTTTATTGCATCTGAAGTTAAACTTACATTAATGGACGTTCTTCCTGATGATTACCCTGTAACGGTAGTAACAGCAGCGGGAAGCTTGGAGGAAGTGTTGACAGAAGTTCCCCTTTACGAGCTTGACCGTGTAACGTCTTTGAACAACCTGACTGCAGTATACGTACCGCCGGTAAAAGATGAAGCGTTGCTTACCCATGAATTTGGGAAACTGCGCAGTGTCATTGCTACCCTTCGCGGTCCGGATGGATGTCCCTGGGATCGAAAGCAAACCCACGAGTCTCTGAAGCCTTACCTCCTGGAAGAATTGTATGAAGTTCTTGAAGCGATCGATGAACAAAATGAGGATCATCTTGCTGAAGAGCTTGGAGATGTTCTTCTTCAAGTCATGCTCCATGCACAGATCGGGGAGGACAGCGGCTATTTCACGGTTTCTGATGTGATAACATCAATTACGGAAAAAATGATCCGCCGCCACCCTCATGTGTTCGAGACTGCAGAAGCAGATGATCCTGAAGCTGTCGTGACGCAGTGGGAGAAAATCAAACAGGCTGAAAAAGAAGAAAAAGGAATGTCTGAAGGTCTTCTTGACAGTATACCGAAATCACTTCCAAGTCTTCTTCGGGCATACAAGGTGCAGAAGAAAGCAGCGAAGGTTGGTTTTGACTGGGGCGATGCACAACCAATGCACGAAAAGCTCCGGGAAGAGCTGGCTGAATGGGAGCAGGAATTATTGAAGGAAGACAAAAAAGCAGCAGCTGAAGAGTTTGGAGATGTTCTGTTTACTATTGTGAATATCGCACGCTATTATAAGATCGAACCGGAGGAAGCGCTGCGTATGACTAACGAAAAATTCGTCCGCAGATTCAGCTTTATAGAAAAAACCCTGCAGGAGTCAGGGACTGCCTGGGAAAAGCATACCCTGGAGGAGCTGGATGCCCTTTGGGACAGAGCAAAAGAACAGGGGTTATAATGGATCTGTTTAACAGCAGCACATACAAATATTGAAGGGTGAGGAGAGTGGCAGCAGCCATGAGAATCGATAAATATTTAAAAGTTTCAAGACTGATCAAAAGAAGAACAATGGCAAAAGAAGTTGCGGAACAAGGACGGATTACCGTCAACGGTCAAACTGTGAAAGCTGGTGCGAATGTTAAAGTAGGGGATGAAATTTCGATCCGCTTCGGCCAGAAAATTGTAACAGTAACAGTAGACAGGCTTGAAGAATCAACGAGAAAAGATGAAGCGGCGACCCTTTATACGTTAGTAAAAGAAGAGTCATTAAGAGACGAACAGTCTGAAATTTAATAAGTCAACAAAGATCTTTAACACAGTCATCGCATTAAAAGAAAAAAATGCAGTCCGTGTAAACCCGAGTTTCATATCATCAGATGAAGGGTACTGATATGGGGACTGTTCTACATAACATAGGCTTGTTTTTTGCCACCATGGGGCTTGTTCTATTCACCCGACCCGGCACATAGACTTTACCAAAGAGTCTGGGGAGGGTAATTCCATGAATCAATCATACGAATTTATGTCAAGTGGACAAGGGCGACAGCAAAAAGACCACAACATATCGATGAAAGGCAGAAAAACCCTGGAAATTACAGGGGTAAAGCAGGTGGAAAGCTTCGATAACGAAGAGTTCCTTCTGGAAACGGAAATGGGATACTTATCAATCCGAGGTCAGCACCTTCAGATGAAAAATCTGGATGTTGATGAAGGGAATGTTTCCATTCAGGGAAGAGTGGACGATCTTGTGTACCTGGATCAGCATAGTGGTGATAAATCCAAAGGGTTCTTCGGGAAGTTATTCAAGTGACCCTAGAAGTACAATTTGAGACGATGCTGATCATGACAGTGATGGGCATCTGGCTTGGGGCGGCGATGGACACGTATCACCGGTTCCTCGGCAGCCCCCGCCGGTTCAAGTGGACTCATCTCATCAATGATCTCTTTTTCTGGTGTGCTCAGGGCCTGTTTCTTTTCTATGTTCTTCTCAATGTGAACGAAGGTGAGATGAGATTTTACGTTCTTCTCGCTTTGCTGCTTGGCTATGCAACGTACCGTGCCCTGCTGCAGACAGTGTACCGCAGCATTCTCGAATCGCTCATCCGCTTTACCGTTGCCTTTTATCGATTTACAGTCAGGCTGATCGTTGTACTGGTCATTACTCCGGTAAAATGGTTATTGCAAGTTGTACTGGCCTTATGTATGATAATATTATCCACAATATGGAGAATTGTTTACTTTTTACTAAAGGTTATTATTGCTCCGTTTCGCTGGGGACTCGAAAAAGCCGGAGTACGGTTTACATTCCTTCTGAAATGGAAGAAGAATCTCTATACATTTTCAGAAAAAATAAGGGATCTGTTCAGTAAGCTACTGAACTGGTTTAAAAAAAGAAAGAGGTGAAGAACGTGCATGATCATCGCAGAGTCAACTTCGAGCGACTCGCTTCCGAATATGCTGAGGAGCAGGAGCAGCTGAAAGAACAAAAGAGAAGAAGACGAAAAGGGTTAGTCCGCCGCATGTCCGTTTTTGGCGTCCTGATGTTTGCGATGTTTATTTTTACTGTCTTCACACTTTTCTCCCAGCACAGCACTATCCAGGAACAGGAGAAAATACAGGAAGAGCTTGACCAGAACCTCGCAAACCTTGAAAAGGAAGAACTTGAATTGAAAGAGGAAAAACAACTGCTTCAGGATTATGATTATATTGCGGAGCTTGCCAGAAGAGATTACTTCTTAACAAAACCGGGAGAGACACTCTTTCAACTGCCGCGATCGTCATCGGATTGACACAATTCCTCTCTAATCGGTATAATGATACTATATGAATTTTTTCAACATACAAGGAGGAGCATTTTTTACATGTCGATTGAAGTAGGCAGCAAGCTGAAAGGGAAAATCACTGGTATTACTAACTTTGGAGCGTTCGTTGAACTTCCCGGAGGCTCAACCGGACTTGTCCACATCAGTGAAGTAGCGGATAACTATGTCAAGGATATCAATGAACATCTCACTGTTGGTGACGAAGTAGAAGTGAAAGTATTGAATGTGGAAAGTGACGGAAAGATCGGCCTCTCCATCCGCAAAGCAAAAGATAAGCCGGCAGGACAAAGCTCAGGTCACGGCCAGGGACAAGGACGCCCGCAGCGCCGAGGAGGCAGCGGCCCCCGTCAGCAGCGTCCGAGAACGATGTCTTTCGAAGATAAAATGAATCGTTTCTTAAAAGACAGTGAAGAGCGCCTGACTTCTTTGAAGCGTCAAACGGAATCAAAGCGTGGGAGTCGCGGTACGAAACGATAACTCTTGCTGCTAATTGAAATATATATGAAACACTCACTTACCCGGTGGGTGTTTTTTGTTTTGCTCATATTTCGGTTCTTCGTTCAGTGCGGAATACGAGCACTCTCATAATTGGTCTGTTATAAAGTGGGGGATATAGTTAACGCAGAATGATAAGCTTAACACTCTTAAAAGGCGGGCAGACCCGCCGGCACCCCCGTAGAAACCCAAAAGGGAGTTCGACGCGAGTCCGCGGAAAGGGAGTGTATTCCGTTCAACGAAGCTTAGAATATCGATGAGAGGTTAAGAATCACCCCAAAATTGATTCTTCAAGGTAGTATTTAACAGCATCATTTTTTAAAAATTACCCCTTTTTTAAAAAACAACACTATTTTTTTATGCTAAAAAGAGAGAAAGGAGGGAAGTGTTTTTCAATCTACACCACCTTTTGTCAGAATTTTCACAACTCTTAATTCCGGGTAAAAATGAGGCTGGTGGTATATTACAAAAAGAAAATCGTTCAATTTTATGAAAAAACCGGTTTTGATTCGTGTGGGGAAAAACAGAAAAACAAGTGACTTTCTACTTGAAAGCCGTCGAACACTTTTTAAAACCACCTGGGTTCTTTTGACAAATTCTGTACGAAATCCATGTTTATAATGTTACCACTATATGGAACAGGTGGTGCTTACACATGTTAGGACGTCTTACTTACCGTGCGACCAGCCAAACCTCGGCGATTCCAATACCAGCAAAACCATTCTCCCGCCTTTCCAAGCGGTTGGTAGCCTGGCTCGAAAAACCGAGCGTAAAAGATGCAAAAAGAACGTTCTGGATTATCCTGATCGGCTTTCTGCTCGGACGAGCTGTCATCCTTATGCATTTATTACCATTTGCAGTGCCATTTTTGGCAGTAATGCTTCACTGGCAGAAATCAAAAGCAAAATGGGCTCTGCTTGCCATATGGGCCGGAGCAGCAACGATCTCGGTTTCGTTTGCGGCTTATGCGGTCGGGGCAACGATTGCTTATCTGATTCTGCACAGGATCATCACGGTACTCAGGCCCCAAAGTAATATGATTCCCATGACCGTGTTTATAACCGTAGCTGCGGTCAGGTTCTCTGTCATTTCAGTTCAGGAAGGGATTTCGAGCTACGGCGCCATGATTGCGGGAGTGGAAGCAGGTCTTGCTTTAGTAGTAACCTTGATCTTTTTCCAAAGCATCCCGATCCTTTTCGAGAGAAAGAACAAAATGTCTCTCAGACATGAAGAGGTTGTGAGTATCGTTATTTTTCTGGCGTCGGTCATGACGGGAACAGTCGGATGGCTTTTATATAATCTGTCGGTGGAATTTATCATTGCACGCTATCTCGTACTCGTATTTGCTTTTGTCGGAGGAGCTGCCATTGGGTCCACGGTAGGGGTGGTTGTAGGGCTTATTCTCAGTCTTGCAAACGTGGCGAATTTGTTTCATATGAGTCTCCTGGCCTTTTCAGGTCTTCTTGGCGGACTTTTGAAAGAGGGTAAAAAAATCGGGGTATGTCTTGGTTTGTTAATCGGAACCGGACTGATGGGGATGTATGGTGACAACCAGACCGCACTCAGTGTTTCTATGATGGAGACAGGTGTTGCGATCGCGATATTCCTTTTAACACCCAAGAAGTGGATCGAGCACCTTGCACGCTATATACCGGGTACGGCTGAGCATGCGGTGGAGCAGCAGCAGTACCTGCGAAAAATCCGCGATTTAACAGCAGGTAAAGTAGAGCAGTTTTCCCGGCTTTTTTACACACTTTCAAACAGCTTTTCTGATGTAAATGAAGAAGCCCCCGGCAAAGAGCCGGGACGTGACGTGGATTTGTTTTTAAGCAAAATCACGGAAAAAACGTGCCAGACATGTATGAAAAAACATCAGTGCTGGACGAGAAAGTTCTCGGAAACCTATAACATCATGGAGCGGACAATGCAGGAGATTGAAGACAATAAAGATGTTTATGACAGGCGGTTAATGAGTGACCTTCACGCCCACTGTATTAAGCACGATAAGGTGATCAGGGCGGTAAAGGATGAAATCGGCCAGATTCATGCCAACAAGCAGCTCAGAAAACAGATCATGGAGAGCCGTCGCCTGGTTGCCGATCAGCTCAGGGGAGTCTCAAAAGTCATGGAGGACTTCGCAAAGGATATTCAGCGGGAACAAAAGACTCATGAGCTTCAGGAAGATCAGATCAGTGAGTCACTTCTGAAGGCGGGAATTCCGGTGGAACAGGTTGAGGTGTACTCCCTTGATAACGGTAATGTGGATATTGAGATGATCATTTCCCACAATGAATACAACGAAGGAGAAAAGGTGATCGCACCACTCCTTTCACATATATTGAAGGAAACCATCGTGGTCAAACATACTGAGAAAGCTTCTCTTGCAGGAGGGGCGGAAAGACTCGTATTCGGTTCGGCAAAGCAATACGTTGTTTCAACCGGAGCTTCCCAGACAGCTAAGGGGGGCAAATGGATCTCAGGTGACAGTTATTCAACGATGGAGCTAGGTGCCGGTAAATATGCCTTGGCCATCAGTGATGGAATGGGGAACGGAAAGCGGGCACACTTGGAGAGTAACGATACAATCGAGCTCCTTAAGAATATTCTCCGCTCCGGAATTGAAGAAACAGTAGCTATTAAGTCCATAAACTCCGTTTTAGCACTCAGGTCCGAAGAAGAAATGTTCTCAACTCTGGATCTGGTGATGATTGATATGCAGGATGCGTCGGCCAAGTTTTTGAAAGTAGGGTCGATACCAAGCTTTTTAAAGCGTGGAAGGCAGGTGAAGATGATTGAATCGGGTAATTTGCCAATTGGAATGATCACAGATGTGGAAGTAGATGTGGTCAATGAGCAGTTAAAGAGCGGGGACCTTCTCATCATGATGAGCGACGGGATCTTTGACGGCCCGGCTAACATTGAAAACAGGGAGGTGTGGATGAAGCGCGTTATTAACGAAATGAAGACGAATGATCCCCAAGAGGTGGCGGATCTCCTGATGGAACGGGTCATTCGCGAAGGAGGAGGGATTCATGACGACATGACGGTGGTTGTTGCCCGCATTGACCACCACTTGCCAAAATGGGCAACCATTCCGGTCGCCTTTGAAGAAAAGGCGTTCGCTAAATCATCCGGATGATCGGATGCGAGCCAATAAAGAGTAAGCGAAAAAAGGGGGTACATTCTAAACGGGAGGTGAGGCGTGTACATGGAGAAAAGGCTGGATAAAGGCTAGCTGGATCATCCCCGTTCACGTTTATTAGGGAGAGAGTCTTTCAAATTAAGGTCCCAAGGGAGCCGGGGGCAGCCGGCTGACCCAGGAGCACAGAATGATTTTGAAGAGATCACTCCCGAAAAGCAAGACGAAAACTTCATAGATATGTATCAGGATTCATGATAAATGCTTTGGAAATAAATCGGGAGAATCATGATAAGTCACTGGGGATTCATGATATACCGGAAAAATCAATGATAAGTCCCTGAGGATTCATGATAAGCCGGAAAAAATCATGATATACGCACCAGGATTCATGGTATCCCGTATTAATTCAGAAAGGATAATCGTAAGTAAGCAAACAGCTTTACCGTCAAAAGGCGGACAAACCTTCGGAGGTGGAAGAAAGTATGGATAAATCCAACATGTTCCTAACTTTGCGAGAATGGTTGATCAGGGTGTTTGCTTTCCGGACGTATGCGGTGTTTGCCAACGCTGCTCCTGCGAAAAGTTTAAGTGTTTCGACTGCGGGCAAAAAATCACTTTCGGTTTACCCCGGGTGGGAGAGTGCTGTGTCTGTGAAGGATAACTTCCTGAATGTAAAGTCCAGGTTCATTCAGCTGATTGCATCAGGAACGTACCGCCTTTTTGTGATTTGGCCGGTCGGACCACCCGGGGAACTGGTAATAGGGACAGTGAGAGTAATCCCCCTGATCTATCTGGCGAGTGTAATCGGTTAAGGCATTGAGGGGAGACGTCCCCAATAAAACGCCTGACAGGTCTGACCGCTCGATTCCGCCTTTCGTATACGATGTCTGGTTCCATCGGCTACGAACTCGAGGTCACTTTGTCTCGTCTGAAGAAGCCTGAGAAGCGGCTTCAATCAGCCGGTCCAAAGTGCTTGTACTTCTTTGGTTGAAAAAATGGAGAGAAGTATAGTATCAACTAAGACTTTCGCCATCCATTGGCGATAAGTCAAGTTTCAATAATCGCTCGTGAGCAAGCCGATTACACCTTTCGTTGTCCAGCTGCATTCGAGCAGCCCCTCGGGGTCGTTTGATGCCGTCAAAGGAAGTCTGGAAAGCGACTTCCTGTTGCCGTCCTAAAACGCCTGACGGGTCTGACCGCTCGATTCCGCCTTTCTTTGTATATTCTCTTTCAATCTTGTAAATGATGATACTAGTTTTATCATTTGGAGGGGAAAGAAATGAAGAAAGGTACGCTCAGGCAGGTATTGTTGTTAACGGACGGATGCTCAAATGCAGGTGAAGACCCTGTTGCGATTGCTGCTCTGGCTAAGGAGCAGGGCATTACCATTAATGTAATCGGGATTGTGGAAGAATCCCGAAGCGGTGAGCACGGTTTAAATGAAGTCGAGCAGATCGCTTCCTCCGGTGGAGGGATCAGCCAGATTGTGTATGCAAAGCAGCTCTCCCAGACGGTACAGATGGTTACGAGAAAAGCAATGACACAGACGATACAAGGGGTGGTAAATAAAGAGCTTCAGCAGATTCTTGGTGAAGCACATGAATTGGAAGACTTATCGCCTGCCAAGAGGGGACAGGTAGTTGAAGTGGTCGATGACCTTGGTGAAACGATGGACCTTGAAGTGCTGATATTAGTCGATACGAGTGCAAGTATGACAAAGAAGCTGCCGATGGTGCAGGAAGCGTTAATTGACTTGAGCGTAAGTTTACGGTCCCGTACAGGGGCTAACCAATTTTCTCTCTATTCGTTCCCGGGAAAACGAAAAGACGTAGAGAAACGGTTAGGGTGGACCCCGCACCTGGACTCCCTTTCAGGTGTGTTTAAAAAGCTTACGCCTGGCGGACTGACACCGACAGGACCGGCGCTTCAGGAAGCTCTTCATATCTTCTATAAGCGTATGGACAGAAGTGAGGTCGAACGAGATGAGAGAACCGATCTCGAAGAAACAGGGATGTAAACTGTATCCGGAACAGAACGTGAACGGAAGGTGGCACAAAAACCGGTATAAGATTATAAGAGAACTGGGATGGGGCGCCACAGGGACAGTTTATCTGACCGAGACAAAAGAGGGGCCGGCCGCACTTAAGGTGGGGCGGGATGCCATGTCCATTACGTCGGAAGTAAATGTATTAAAGCACTTTTCAAAGGTCCAAGGAGATCACCTTGGGCCTTCTCTCATCGATGTGGATGATGTTGTTACACCTTCAGGTACGTACCCTTTTTATGTAATGGAGTACCTGAAAGGAGAAGAGGTGCTTCCCTTTTTAAGGAACAGAGGAGGAGAATGGACCGGGATCATCGGAGTCCAGCTTCTTGGTGATCTAGACCGCCTCCACCGTGCAGGGTGGACGTTTGGAGACTTAAAACCGGAGAACCTTCTCGTTACAGGTCCTCCCCTAAGAGTAAGGTGGTTTGATGTAGGAGGAACTACCAAGATGGGACGGTCAGTCAAGGAGTATACGGAGTTTTTTGACCGTGGCTACTGGGGACTGGGCAGCAGAAAAGCGGAGCCATCCTATGACCTGTTCTCCGTAGGAATGATCATGATCAACTCTGGCTATCCTTCAAGGTTTGAACGGTCAGATAAGGATAACCTCAAGCTTCTTGTGAGCAGGGCTGAGCAGAAGCCGGGGCTCAAACCTTATGTGCCGATTATTACAAAGGCCCTTGGCGGACACTACCGGGATGCTCTTCATATGCGAAGGGAGCTTGCGGAGGTGATCGGCCGAACACACTTTTCCACCAGGCAGGAAGTACATCCCGGCTCAGGGAAAGTAATTGCGCCGTCTGTAAGAAAACCGCTCGTGAACCGCAAGTCATATAAACAACAGGTACAAAAAGAGAAAAAGCGCTCCTCAGGTGTATTGGAAACGGTCCTTGTAGCCTCTTTCCTTCTTCTCGCTTATGTTCTATACTTATTTGGACAAATGATGTAGCGGAGAACGAAGTGAAGGAGTAAGGACGAGGAGGCAAACCATGGGGAAATCGGACAAGGTCATGGATATCTGCCTTTTGGCCGGTGAAATCATGCTCACATACGGCGCAGAGACATACCGGGTAGAAGAAACGTTAGAGCGGATGGCAAAGGCAGCGAAAATGAAAAATGTGCACTGTTTTGCCACCACTACTGGTATTTTTCTTTCTTTTGAGGAAGAGGGGAAAGACGACCATATGCAGATGGTCCGTGTTGACGACAGGCTTCAGGACTTAAACAAAGTGACCGAAGTGAACCAGGTCTCGAGAGAGTTTGTTAACGGACAACTCGATGTGGAGACAGCAGAGGTGAAACTTATTGAGATTGCCAAAGCACCGGTTCCTTATCCGTTATGGCTTATCCACCTGAGTGCAGGGATAGCCGGCAGCGGTTTTTCATTTTTATTTGGAGGGGACTGGCCCGATCTGCTTCCTGCATTTATTGCTGCAATCCTCACAAGTGTGACGGTTGTAGAATTTGAACGGTATTTAAAAGTGAGGTTTGCAGCTGAGTTTATGGCTGCCTTTATTGGCGGAACGGCCGCCATTGCCCTTGTTTTTTTCGGAGTGGGAGATAATATCAATCAAATTGTGATCGGCTCACTGATGCCCCTTGTTCCGGGGGTTCCATTGACCAACGCCGTAAGGGACCTGATGTCCGGTGACCTGGTTGCCGGGGTGAGCAGAGGATCTGAGGCTCTGCTCACATCGTTATCCATTGCGAGCGGTGTCGCATTTGCAATCTCCTTATTTCTCTGACGAAAGGGGCGGGACTTTTGTTTATTATTGAACTTATTATTTGTTTTATTGCAACGATCGGTTTCGGCGTTATTTTCAGCGTACCTAAACGGGCCCTTTTGTTAGGCGGGGGGATCGGAGTGGTTGCTTATACGATTTTAAGTGCCGGCCTTTATTTTGATGCGTCTCCTGTATTTTCAACGGCTCTGGCATCTTTAACAGCCGCATTAATCTCCCATTTCCTTGCACGTTATGTGAGGATTCCTGTTACAACCCTTGCTATTCCAGGTATTCTTCCTCTCGTACCGGGAAGCCGTGCGTATTTCACCATGCTTGCGTTTGTAGATGGTGAGTATCTCACAGGGCTTGAGTACGGAGTTGAAACAATGCTGAGAGCAGGTGCCATTGCAGCAGGGCTTGTTTTTGCTCTTGCCGTATTTTCATTTGGAAAGGGGATTGGTCACCGTTATGAAACGAACCGTTGATCAATTTATCCAGAGGCACCGTCTGATTCAAGAGGGAAACACTGTGCTTATTGCTGTATCCGGCGGTCCTGACAGCATCGCACTCCTTCATTATTTACTTGAAAAAAGAATGGTGTGGAATCTTCGTCTCGTTGCTCTTCATGGTGAACATGGCCTGAGGGGCTCCGACTCCGTAGAGGATATGACTTTTGTAAAAGCGATGTGCGTCGAGTTTGGGATTGAGTGCGTTACTGAAAAGCTGAATGTAAAAAATTATATAGATGAACACAGCTGCTCCGTGCAGGAAGCTGCGAGAGAGTGCCGTTATTATTTTTTTGAGCGGATGATCGCACGCTTTAAGGCCGATGTGCTGGCAACGGGACACCATGGCGATGACCAGATCGAAACGATGGTAATGAGGCAGGTCCGGGGAGCTGGTTCGGGACTCGGCGGAATCCCAGTCACCCGCAGTCTTGGAGGAGGGAAGCTGATCCGGCCTTTTCTAAATGTAAGTAAAGACGATATCCTTCTTTATTGTGAAGAAAACGGGATTCCATACCGTACAGATCATAGCAATGAGGAGGATAAGTATACAAGGAACCGGTTCAGAAAGCAGGTTCTTCCTTTCTTTAAGGAGGAAAATCCAAATGTTCACCAGCGTTTTCAGAGTCAAAGTGAGTGGCTTCATGAAGATGATTCCTATTTAACGGGGCTTGCGGAAGAGAAACTTTCCGGCGTGATTACCGAACGGACAAAAAAGAGCATCATGATATCTGTGAAAGCATTTCTGGACATGCCCATCCCTTTACAAAGAAGGGCCTTTCATCTAATATTAAACTATCTTTCCATTGACAATATTCGCGTACAGGCATTGAGTATACATAGAAAGGTGTTTATTGATCTGCTTGTACAGGCAAACCCTTCCGGTCACCTTGACTTTCCGGGGGATCTTTTTGTTGAGAGATCCTACGATGTATGTCTTTTTTCAACAGAAAGAGATACGAAGGAAACAGAGGGGGATAAAGTTGATGAACAATTGCCTGTTCCGGGCATGGTTACCTTCAAAAGGGGCAAGATAAAGGCGTCTGTTCAAGAAAACGACAGAGCCGGAGCCGGGAGTCTCTGGGTATTTAAAAGCGACCCGGGCCACCTTCCACTGCCCTTGACGGTACGTACAAGAAAAAACGGTGACCGTGTGGTTCCAAAAGGGATGACAGGAACAAAAAAGCTGAAGGACCTCTTTATCGATAAAAAAGTCCCCCGCCATCTTCGCGACAGCTGGCCTGTTGTTACGGACAGGGAGGACCGGATTATCTGGGTTCCCGGCATTGTGCATACGGAAACCGGGAGTGCGCTACCAAAAAAAGATAAGATGCTTTATTTGGAATGCGAGTTAGACGACGATTCTTTTAGGGAAGTGACATAAGTAATGAAGGGATATCTCTTTTCTTTTACTTGGGGTACATAATCGTTGTCTGTGATATGGAAAAAGTTCGGACTATACTCTAGGAGGCTTATCGTACATTATGAGAGATGATATTCAGTCAGTTTTGATTTCCGAGGAAGAGATTCAGGAAAAAGTAGCAGAGCTTGGCAGGCAGTTAACAGAAGAATATGAGGGGCGTTTTCCTCTTGTCGTAGGTGTTCTTAAAGGATCCCTTCCATTTATGGGAGACTTGATTAAAAAGATCGACACACATGTAGAGCTCGATCTGATGGACGTTTCAAGTTACGGTAATGAAATGGTCTCATCAGGGGAAGTTAAGATTGTAAAGGACCTTAATACTTCTGTAGAAGGCCGTGACGTTCTGATCCTTGAAGATATTATCGACAGCGGGCTGACTCTCAGCTACCTTGTTGAGCTGTTTAAATACCGCAAAGCAAAAACAGTTAAGATTGTCACGCTTCTGGATAAGCCTGAAGGACGTAAAGTGGATCTTGTGCCGGACGTAGCAGGATTTTCAGTGCCCGACGAATTTGTTGTCGGATACGGCCTGGACTATGCAGAACGCTACCGCAACCTCCCGTTTATCGGCATTTTGAAGCCGGAAATATACCAGGGTTAATTCATTGTGATGAAGGATGGTTGTATGGTACTATATTTTAAGTGTACTTGTACGCGGGAGGAGGTAAACAATGAATCGGATTTTTCGTAATACGATCTTTTATTTATTGATTTTCCTGGTCATTGTAGGAATTGTAAGCCTCTTTAATGGTGAGCCTGATGGCACCGAAGAGATTACGTTTAATGAGTTCCAGGAGTACTTAGAAAATGGTCAAATTGAAAATGTCACTGCCCAGCCGGGGGGAGACGTATATATTCTGCGTGGGAATTTAGTCCCTGGTGCAACGGACGACGAAGAAGAGCCTGAGGAAGGTGCTTCATTTATCGTTAATGTTCCTGATACACCGGAGATGATCGGTCAGGTAGTGACCCTTGTAAACCAGGCAGACTCTGTTCAGTTCCAGGAGGCTGAAGAGCCGAGTGGATGGGTGACGGTCTTTACGGCCATTATTCCGTTTATCATTATCTTTATCCTGTTCTTCTTTTTACTGAGCCAGGCACAGGGCGGCGGCAGCCGGGTGATGAACTTTGGTAAAAGTAAGGCGAAGCTGTACAGTGAAGATAAAAAGAAAGCCCGCTTTAAAGATGTAGCCGGTGCTGAAGAGGAAAAGCAGGAGCTTGTCGAAGTTGTTGACTTTCTTAAAGACCCTCGCAAATTCTCTCAAATCGGTGCCAGAATCCCAAAAGGTGTTCTCTTAGTGGGACCACCGGGTACCGGTAAAACGTTACTTGCCCGTGCTGTTGCAGGAGAGGCCGGCGTGCCATTCTTCTCGATCAGTGGTTCCGACTTTGTTGAGATGTTTGTCGGTGTCGGTGCATCCCGTGTACGTGACCTGTTTGAAAATGCGAAGAAAAATTCTCCGTGTATCATCTTCATTGATGAGATTGATGCAGTGGGACGACGTCGTGGAGCCGGTCTTGGCGGCGGGCACGATGAGCGTGAGCAGACGCTTAACCAACTTCTCGTTGAAATGGACGGATTTGGTGCGAACGAAGGAATTATCCTTATTGCTGCAACGAACCGTGCGGATATTCTGGATCCAGCCCTTCTTCGTCCGGGACGTTTTGACCGTCAGATCATGGTAGGGCGTCCGGATGTTATCGGGCGTGAGCAGGTTCTTGAGGTTCATGCCAGAAACAAGCCGCTGGCTGATGACGTAAATCTTAAGACGATTGCCTACCGTACTCCAGGCTTCTCCGGAGCAGATTTGGAGAACCTGCTGAACGAAGCGGCCCTCGTTGCTGCCCGTTCGGATAAAGAGAAAATTGATATGGAATCGGTTGAAGAAGCGATTGACCGTGTTATTGCCGGTCCCTCGAAGAAGAGCCGTGTTATTTCCAAAAAAGAACGTGGTATTGTAGCTCACCACGAAGCCGGCCATACGGTTGTCGGTGTGAAGCTTGAAAGTGCCGACATGGTCCACAAGGTTACAATTGTACCTCGTGGTCAGGCGGGCGGATATGCGATGATGCTTCCGAAAGAAGACCGTTACTTTATGACGAAGCCTGAGCTTCTTGATAAGATTGTTGGTCTTTTAGGCGGGCGTGTGGCAGAGGAAGTGATGTTCGGAGAAGTAAGTACCGGAGCGCATAATGACTTCCAGCGTGCCACAGCTATTGCCCGCAAAATGGTTACTGAATACGGTATGAGTGAAAAGCTCGGACCGCTTCAGTTCGGTCAGCCTCAAGGTGAAGTATTCCTTGGCAAAGACATTAACAATGAGCCGAACTACAGTGACGCCATTGCCCATGAGATTGACATGGAAATTCAGCGCATCATCAAGGAATCCTATGAGCGCTGCCGTCAAATCCTTGTTGACAATAAGGATAAACTTGAGCTTGTTGCCCAAATGCTTCTTGAGTATGAAACACTTGATGCAGAGCAAATCAAGTCCCTTGTTGAAGAAGGGAAAATGCCGGAAGGTCACCACATGGCAAAAAAACTTAACGGTGAATCAGACGATGAGCCGAAAGTGAACATTCAAAGCAAAAAAGGTGAAGAAAATCCGGATCGTGAAGATAGCAACGAGGAAGCTCCTCGACGCAGTTACCTTGACGACCAGGTTGAAAAACCTTTTGATGACAATAAAGAAAAAGACGATAAAGATAACAAGTAATTGTTTTTAAAGGGGGTGTCCTGAAAGGTAGTCGAGAAGACCTTTCAGGAGACCCTTTTCGTCTGTTGTGAATGACTGAAAGGAGGGAGTGTCAACGTGCTTCTTGTACTCGATGTTGGAAATACGAACGTTGCTATCGGTGTGTACGATAACCGTGAGCTTAAGCACCACTGGCGAATCGGGACTGACCCGGGGAAAACTTCTGATGAATACGCGATGCTTACGGGCGCCCTTTTTGCCCAGGCTGGTCTGGCGTTTAAGGATATCACCGGTGCAATGATGAGTTCCGTAGCCCCTACAGTCATGTATGCGATCAATCAGATGTGCCGGGATTACATTAATGTCACGCCTCAGGTGATCGGCCCGGGGATTAAAACGGGATTAAACATAAAATATGATAACCCCAGAGAAGTCGGCTCTGACCGTATTGCCAATGCTGTGGGGGGAATGATGGAATATGGAAGTCCTCTCATCATCGTGGACTTCGGCACGGCAACAACATTCTGCTATGTAAATGAACATGCTCATTATGTAGGTGGCGCGATTGCACCGGGAATAAAAATTGCAACGGAAGCTCTATATACCCATGCCTCGAAATTACCGAGAATAGAACTTAGCAAACCGAACGGCATTATTGGGAAAAATACGGTTCATGCAATGCAGGCGGGTATTATCTACGGCTATACAGGCCAGGTTGAAGGAATTGTCAGCCAGATGAAAAAGCAGGCAAAGCCGGGTGTGAAGGTGGTAGCTACCGGGGGACTCTGTGAACTTATTGCTCATGAGACACCGGTTATTGATCATGTAGATCCTCTCCTTTCTCTTAAGGGGCTTCGTGAAATATACGAAAAAAACAATACACATTAACACATCCCACAGGGAATGATTAACGTTTGGAAGGAGTATGTTGATATGTCAGATTACTTAGTGAAAGCACTTGCTTATGACGGGAAAGTACGGGCGTATGCAGTACGATCAACAGCAATGGTTCAGGAGGCAGCAAGACGCCATGACACGTGGAGAACAGTCACAGCCGCCCTCGGCAGATCTTTATCTGCTGCAACAATGATGGGTGCCATGCTTAAAGGAGAAGAAAAGATCACAGTGAAAATTGAAGCTGACGGCCCGGCGACCCCTATTATTGTCGATGCCAATGCCACCGGTGAAGTCCGCGGATATGTTTCAAACCCTCATGTGGACCCGGACAGAAACAAAGAAGGGAAGTTAAATGTAGCAGAAGCTGTAGGGAGAAACGGATCCCTGTCTGTCGTCAAATATCTCGGGTTAAAAGACAACTTCACAGGAAGTGTGCCTCTCGTTTCGGGTGAACTGGGAGAAGATTTCACCTATTACTTTGCCAAGTCTGAACAGACGCCGACATCCGTCGGTCTTGGTGTCATTATCGACAAGGATGAATCGGTCGCTGCGTCAGGTGGGTTTATCATTCAGCTCATGCCGGGTATTACAGATGATGTGATCGATGAAATTGAAAACAAGCTCAATGCCATGGAACCCATCTCGAAGTTAATCCAGAGCGGACTTACTCCTGAAGAACTTCTTCATACGATTTTGGGAGAAGAGAATGTTCGTATTCTTGACCAGATGGGCGTCGCCTTTCAGTGCCAGTGTTCAAAAGAGAGAATATCCAATGCCATTATGGGTCTGAATGAAGAAGACATCAGCGCCATGATCGAAGAAGACGGCGGGGCAGAAACACAATGTCATTTCTGTAACGAAAAGTATGTATTCGATAAATGGGAACTTCAGGAGATTTTAGACGAAAAACGTGCCGGTAACGAACCTCAGTAAGTTAGCGCAAGTGTTGTATTGAAACGGGAGAATAAAGGCTCATTACCATGCTTTAGAGAAGTGTGCCATGAGAGAGCTTTTTAGGTAAAATAAGTTAACATCACTGTTGCCGAACTGTTTGACTTTTGCTATGATTGGTTTTAATATAATAAAACATAGAGGAATACTCGGGTATTGTACAAAACGGAGGAGGAGTCGTAAATGGCAAAGGTAGTGAATTCGATTACTGAACTTATTGGAGAAACGCCACTTGTAAAGTTGAACAGACTCGTCAGCGAAGAGCATGCAGATGTGTACTTGAAGCTTGAATTTATGAATCCGGGGAGCAGTGTGAAAGACCGGATCGCCTTATCCATGATTGAAGATGCGGAACAAAAGGGCCGTCTTAAAGAAGGGGACACCATTATTGAGCCGACCAGTGGTAATACGGGGATCGGACTTGCGATGGTTGCTGCTGCCAAAGGGTACCGTACCGTTCTTGTTATGCCTGAAACCATGAGTATGGAACGCCGAAACCTTCTCAGGGCATACGGAGCTGAGCTTGTGCTTACACCAGGGCCTGAAGGTATGGGTGGAGCGATCCGAAAAGCAACAGAACTTGCCAGAGAGAATAATTACTATATGCCTCAGCAATTCCAGAATGAAGCCAACCCTAAAATTCATCGTGAAACAACAGGGAAAGAACTTCTGGAACAAGCAGGGGATCAGCTTGATGCATTTATATCCGGGATCGGTACAGGTGGTACGATTACAGGAGCAGGTAAAGTACTGAAAGAGAAATTCCCGGACCTGCACCTCGTAGCACTTGAACCACAGGATTCACCTGTATTGTCAGGTGGAAAAGGCGGACCTCATAAAATCCAGGGGATCGGAGCAGGGTTTGTTCCCGATATTCTTGATACGAAGCTTTACGATGAGGTCATAACCGTATCTTCGGAAGATGCGTTTGAGTATGCACGCCGTGCAGCCCGTGAAGAAGGCATTCTTGGAGGTATTTCCTCCGGTGCAGCTATCTATGCAGCTTTGGAAGTTGCGAAGAAACTAGGCAAAGGAAAGAAAGTCGTTGCGGTTATTCCTAGTAACGGGGAGCGCTACCTCAGTACCCCTTTGTATCAGTTTGAAGAACAGGAATAAATCATTATGTAAAAGAGCTGCAAGCAACAGTCTGCAGCTCTTTTTTTATATGTTGATGCAGTTCGGGAGGTACAGCTTGTACTTTATTTTGTGCGGAGGTGCTTGTGGGCTTCCTGAACAGAGCCCGGGGCACAAAGAACAAAGAACGACAATGCCACATGAACCGATCCATGGTTGATGGAAACCCTGCTATTCCCGCTCACATACATACAGCACATCAAGGCAAAATAATCCCGAAGATTGCAGTTACCGGACAGGCTACGTATAATTATGACAGGTACTATAGTTTCGGAAATGAGTGATGCGGCAGTGACGATAAAACGAAGAGCAGCGGGGAGATCCCGGGAGCTCACTCCTATTAAACAAAACTGGTTTAAAACCTTTACCACACTCGCTGAGACGAGTAATGAATATATTCTTCTTGAAAGCGGCAGGGGCGGCCGGTTTACGATTATCGGAATGAACCCCTGGGCCGATGTCAGGGGGAAAGACGACAGGTTAACGGTAAGTGGAAGAGAGGGTGAAAAGGTCTATCAAGGACCTATCCTGAAAAGCCTCGAAGAATGGCTTGAGCAATATAAAACAGAGAAAGTGGCGGACCTGCCCGACTGTCAGGGAGGACTGTTTGGGTATGTAAGCTATGATCTGATCCGTCAGATTGAGTCGATCCCGGCTGAATCAGAAGACGACCTTCTCACCGATGATATTCACTTCCTTGCTTTTGACGATCTTTACGTCATCGATAAGGAGGAAAAGAAATTCTGGATCCTTACCCACCTTGACGAAAACGGAACCAAGGAACAGGAAGACGAAAACCTTGACCGCCTTGAACAGGAATGGGAAAAGGCGGAGCAGTCAGCGGACTCCGAAGACTGGTATAAGGAATGGCGTGAAAAGAAATCTGAATCTTCAACGGTAAGGAGCTTTTCCCAGCCCGCTTTTATGGAAGCTGTTCAAAAAGTTCAGGAGTACATTGCACAAGGAGACGTATTCCAAGTAAACTTGAGTGTAAGGGAGTCGCAGCCTCTTGCTTCACACCCTCTGCATGTGTATGACTGCTTAAGGGGAATTAATCCTTCTCCTTACATGGGCTACTTCCAGGCCGGGAGTATGCAGCTGGTCAGCGCTTCTCCGGAACTTTTAGTCAAGGTAAAAGGAGAAGAGGTAAGTACACGTCCCATCGCAGGAACCCGCTCGCGGGGAAAAGACGCGGCGGAAGATCAGGAACTTGCTGAAACGCTGATAAACAACGAGAAAGAACGGGCTGAACATGTGATGCTCGTCGATCTCGAGCGAAATGACCTGGGCAGGGTATGCAACTACGGAACGGTAGAAGTAGACGAACTTATGGTAATCGAAAAATACTCCCACGTGATGCATATCGTTTCGAACGTACGGGGAGAACTTGCAGCCGGGCATTCTGTTTTTGATGTGATTGCAGCCACCTTCCCGGGTGGAACAATTACAGGAGCACCGAAAATCCGGACGATGGAAATCATTGAAGAACTGGAGCCGGTGCGCCGCGGGATTTATACAGGATCACTCGGGTGGGTTGGGTATAATGGAGATATGGAACTGAACATTTCAATCCGGACGATGATCGTGGAAAACGAAACGGCACACGTACAGGCCGGAGCCGGAATCGTCATTGATTCAGACCCCGCTGCTGAGTACAAGGAATCACTGAAAAAAGCCAGAGCTTTATGGAAAGCAAAAGAGATGAGCGAAGATGAGCTGAGAGAGAAACTGAGTTTGAGCTGAGGAGGAGAAAAGTATGATTTTAATGATAGATAACTACGATTCGTTTACGTACAACCTTGTTCAATATTTAGGTGAGCTCGGAGAAGAGCTGATAGTAAAACGAAACGACAAAATAACGATAGAGGAAATAGAAGAGCTGGCCCCTGCATTTATTATGGTTTCACCAGGGCCATGCTCTCCAAATGAAGCCGGGATCAGTATGGATGTGATCAGACACTTCGCAGGCAGGATTCCCATCTTCGGTGTTTGTCTTGGGCACCAGTCCATCGCCCAGGTGTTTGGAGGAAACGTGATTCGTGCAGACAGGCTGATGCACGGGAAGACTTCTGAAATTTACCACGACGAAAAAAGTGTGTTCAAAGGTCTGCCTTCACCGATGGTGGCTACCCGGTACCACTCCCTTATTGTAGAGCGTAAGTCACTGCCGGACTGTTTTACCATCAGCGCCCAGACAGAAGAAGGGGAAATTATGGCTATCCGTCACAAAACGCTTCCTGTTGAGGGGGTTCAGTTTCACCCTGAATCAATCATGACAGCGGAAGGAAAAAAGCTGCTGAAGAACTTTATTGAACAATACAAGGAGTATGAGTACTCATGCTGATGTACTTGAACGGCCAAATCATACGAGAAGAAGAAGCGGTAATATCACCGTTTGATCATGGGTTCATGTATGGTTTGGGTCTGTTTGAAACGTTTCGCACCTACAATGGTCATCCATTTCTACTGGATGACCATTTTGATAGGCTGCATCGCGGACTTGACCAGATGCGTATCGAAAAAGCCCCGTACGACCGCCAGGAAACAGCCCGTATCATTGCCAGCCTGCTCGATGCAAACAATATGGATGATGCCTACTTCAGGTGGAACGTCTCCGCCGGCAATGCGCCTGTGGGGTTAAGGACATCACCATACAAGAATCCAAACACGATGGTTTTTGTTAAAGAGCTGCCTGAGAACGGGGCCCGGGAAAAAAAACTCCATGTTCTCAAGCAGAAGAGGAACACACCGGAAGGACCGGAGAGGTTAAAATCCCATCACTATTTGAACAGTATTCTCGGTAAATACGAAATGTCCCCTGACCAGAAAGGGGAGGGTCTTTTCCTGACCGGCAGAGGACACGTGGCTGAAGGGGTCGTTTCGAATGTTTTTTGGAGAAAGGGCATGAATGTTTATACACCAGACCCGGATTGCGGCATATTAAACGGCGTTACCCGCCAGTTTGTGATCAGACTGGCTCGTTCAAAAGGTTTTAAAGTACATGAAGGACACTATATGCTCAACGCCTTACTTGAGGCTGATGAAGCTGTGATTACCAACTCCATTCAGGAAATAGTCGCTGTTTCATCGGTTTGCGAACGAATGTTCCCTGGCGTGAGGGGAGAGCTGTACGAAGCATTAACATCCCTTTATGGCCGGGCATCAAGAGAAAAACGACTCTGGTCGGGCAAAGAATGGGAAGAAAGGTGAAGGAACCATGAGAAAAAACATTGACCGGATGGAGTGGAACCAGCATACACTGGACTTTTTAAAAAAATCGTATGTAATGGGGATTCTTAACCTGACTCCGGATTCCTTTTCAGATGGAGGAAAGCACGGCCGAAAGAGTGAAGCAGTGGCTCATGCTCTTCAGATGATTGAAGAAGGAGCGGATATCATTGATGTTGGCGGTGAATCTACCAGACCCGGGGCCACTATGGTACCGGCAGATGAAGAACTGCGCCGCGTAATTGAGCCGTTAAAGGACGTAAGGGCCCACGTGAATGTTCCGATTTCCATTGATACATATAAGGCTGATGTAGCCAGAGCTGCCATTGAAGCCGGTGCTGATATTATCAACGATGTGTGGGGAGCGAAGTATGATCCGGATATGGCCAGAGTGGCAGCTGAATACGATGTCCCGATTATTCTCATGCACAACAGGGAAACACCTCACTATAACGACCTGATGAACGATATTAAAGACGACCTCAATGAAAGCATCGACATCTGTCTGAGTGCCGGAGTAAAAGAAGAGCGGATTATTCTCGACCCGGGCATTGGCTTTGCAAAAACCTATGAGGAAAATCTTCTCGTCATGCGTCATGTTGGAAAAATAACAGAAATGGGCTTTCCGGTTCTGCTCGGTACTTCGAGAAAGTCCCTTATTGCGAAAACCCTTAACCTTCCTGTAGAAGAGCGGATGGAAGGGACGGGGGCTACAGTGTGCTACGGAATTGAAAAAGGATGCGATATTGTTCGGGTTCATGATGTAAAACCGATTAGCAGAATGGTGAAGATGATGGATGCGATGATCGGAAAAGGAGGATACAATGGATAACATTTATGTAACGGGCATGGAGTTTTACGCTTATCACGGGGCTTTCCCTGAAGAGAACAAACTGGGCCAGCGATGGTATGTGGATGTGACGCTCGGAATGGACGCAAAACCTGCAGGTGTTTCGGACGATCTGGAGAAAACGGTCAATTACGCAGATGTGTATAACGAGGCAAAGGCAGTGATGGAAGACGAGCCTGTTAAGCTCGTGGAAACTCTTTGTGAGCGGATTGCAGCAAAAATTCTGGAATCTTTTGAAATAGTCGAATTGTGCACGGTTAAAGTAATGAAACCAGATCCACCGATTCCCGGGCATTACGACAGTGTAGCTGTGGAGATTACCAGGGAGCGGTCCTGATGAACAGACAAAAAGCCTACATTGCACTCGGGTCCAATATCGGGGAAAGACACGTGTATTTAGAGGGAGCCGTTGACACCCTGGAGGATAACCCGGATATTACCATTGAGAAAAAATCTTCAATTTATGAAACAGACCCTGTCGGATATACAGATCAGCCGCCTTTCTTAAACATGGTGGTCAAGGTGGCCACTTCCCTGTCCCCTCTTGCTCTACTGGATAAATTGCAAAAGATTGAATCCACCCTCGGGAGAACGAGAGACATCCATTGGGGACCGAGAACAATAGACCTTGACATTTTGCTCTATAATGATGAAAATATTAAGTTGGAACGGTTATCCGTTCCTCACCCAAGAATGTATGAACGAGGTTTTGTTTTAGTTCCGCTCTGTGAAATTGAACCGAATCTCCGGTTTCCGGACGGGCGTCATATTGAACAATGTGTACATGACTTAACTGATAAAGAGGGTGTGCGAAAATGGAAGAAATCATCTGGGGCCGACGAATCCGCGCCTTTCGGAAGTTAAAAGGATACACGCAGGAAGGTTTCGCTAAAGAACTGGACATCTCTGTGTCTGTTCTCGGCGAAATTGAGCGGGGAAACCGTAAACCTTCCGACGAATTGATTGCTTCTGTAGCGAGCACACTCGGAGTAACAATAGACGATTTAACATCGATTAATTGAGGTGAACACCATGCTTAAGATTGGCGATATTACGATGAAAAACCAGGTTGTTTTAGCACCGATGGCCGGCGTCTGCAACCCTGCTTTTCGTCTGATCGCAAAAGATTTCGGAGCAGGCCTTGTCTGTGCTGAAATGGTAAGTGATAAAGCGATTCTCCATAAAAACGAACGGTCCCTTCAGATGCTTTACGTAGATGAGCGGGAAAAACCGTTGAGCCTTCAAATTTTCGGAGGGGACAAATCGACCCTTGTGGATGCGGCTAAGGTCGTAGACAAACAGACAAACGCAGACATTATTGACATCAACATGGGCTGCCCTGTACCGAAGATTACGAAGTGTGATGCCGGTGCCAGGTGGCTCCTCGATCCAAACAAAATCTACGACATGGTCTCCTGCGTAGTAGAAGCTGTAGATAAGCCAGTTACAGTAAAAATGCGTATGGGCTGGGATGAAGATCACATTTATGCTGTTGAAAATGCAAAAATGATTGAGCGCGCAGGCGGAAGTGCCGTGGCACTGCACGGCCGTACACGTGTACAGATGTATGAAGGAACAGCCAACTGGGATATCATTAAAGATGTAAAAGATGCTGTTAATATCCCTGTTATCGGGAATGGTGATGTCAAGACTCCTGAGGATGCCCGCCGGATGCTCGACACAACCGGTGTGGACGGGGTTATGATCGGGCGCGCAGCACTCGGAAACCCTTGGATGCTGTACCGTACCATTCATTACCTTGAGACGGGGGAAAACATTCCTGAACCAACCCCGAGAGAGAAGATGGATGTTGCAATCCTTCATATGGACAGACTCATTGACCTTAAAGGAGAAGAAGTAGCTGTTCGTGAAATGCGCAAACACGCTTCCTGGTACATTAAAGGACTTCGCGGTGCTGCCCGTATGCGGGATAAAATCAACCAGGTAACCAAACGCGATGATCTTACAGAAGCGCTCGACGGCGTCGTTGAAGCTGTAGAAGCAAAAGAAAAAGAACGTCTTGCAAAAATCGCTGAGGGACAGGCGGGTTAAGTTGACATTACAGGAGCAATCTCCTATAATACCTCTTTAGATAAACGGAAGAGGCTGGGACATAAAGAAAGTGTATAGCTGAGAATCCGAACATTGCGCGAACCTGGCGGATGAAATATACGTAGACTCCTGCGGGATGAAAAGCAAAGGTGAGACCCCGCAGTGCGTAGCACGAGGAGGGTAACCCGCTTCCCGCGGAAAGCGAAGTATATTTCAGGAGCGATTTATTAGCGCCGCTTTGATTCGTTCGGATTCCCGTTGACTAAAACACTTCTGTCCCAGCCTCTTTTCTTCATTATTCATTTTTACACTTTCACATAGATGAACAGAAATGCAAATTATAGAAACAGGAGATGGTAACGGTGAGTCAAGAGCTAGAGCTGAACGACCAACTGCAAGTCCGCCGGGAAAAAATGAAGGAAATGATCGACCTTGGGTTTGATCCATTCGGTCAACGCTTCGAGCGAACGCACACAGCAGCAGAAATGCAGGAAGCCTACGATAAGTATTCAAAAGAAGAACTTGAGGAAAAGAGTTTCCCAATAACACTGGCGGGTCGTATTATGACCAAACGTGGAAAAGGAAAAGCGGGCTTTGCCCATGTACAGGACCTTTCCGGCCAGGTACAGATCTATGTCCGTAAAGATGCCGTGGGAGACGAGCAGTACGAACACTTTAAGAAAGTAGATATCGGCGACATTGTCGGTATTTCGGGTGTGGCGTTCAAAACAAAAGTTGGAGAGCTCTCTGTTAAAGTAAACGAATTTCAGCTTCTGTCAAAAGCACTTCGACCACTGCCGGATAAATATCACGGATTAAAAGACGTTGAACAACGGTACCGCCAGCGCTACCTGGATCTTATCGTAAATCCGGAAGTGCGGGACACATTTGTTCTTCGCAGCCGCATCATCCAGTCTATGCGCCGTTACCTTGATAACAATGGCTACCTTGAGGTTGAGACGCCAATGCTTCATTCTATTGCAGGAGGTGCATCGGCAAGACCGTTCATTACGCACCACAACACACTTGATATGACACTGTATATGCGTATTGCCATTGAGCTCCACTTAAAGCGGCTTATTGTAGGCGGCCTGGAGAAAGTATATGAAATCGGCCGTGTATTCCGTAACGAAGGGGTATCTACGCGACACAACCCTGAGTTTACAATGATCGAACTGTACGAAGCATACGCAGACTATAAAGATATCATGTCTCTTACAGAGAATCTTGTTGCGCACATTGCTGAAGATGTTCTCGGCTCCACAACTGTAAAATACGACGACCAGGAGATTAACCTCAAGCCTGAGTGGACAAGAGTACACATGGTCGATGCTGTAAAAGAGCACACCGGTGTGGATTTCTGGAAAAAGATGAGCGATGAAGAAGCCCGTGCATTGGCTAAAGAACATAATGTTCCTGTGAAAGATACAATGAAATACGGCCACGTTGTAAATGAGTTCTTTGAAACATTTGTGGAAGACAAGCTCATTCAGCCGACATTCGTATACGGTCACCCGCTGGACATTTCTCCACTGGCGAAGAAGAATCCTGAGGACCCTCGCTTTACGGATCGGTTTGAGCTCTTTATTGTAGGGCGCGAGCACGCGAATGCCTTTACAGAGCTGAATGACCCGATTGATCAGCGTGAGCGTTTTGAGGCTCAGCTTGTAGAGCGTGAGCAGGGAGACGACGAAGCCCATATGATGGATGATGACTTTGTTGAATCTCTCGAGTACGGTATGCCACCAACAGGCGGTCTCGGGATTGGAATCGACCGTCTGGTTATGCTCCTTACCAACGCCCAATCCATCCGTGACGTTCTATTATTCCCGCAAATGCGTCATCAATCTTCTGAAGAAGAATAATAAAACATGCACCTCCCGCGTTTACAGCGGGAGGTGTTTTTTGCATTCTCAGTGAAGGAAAGAAGTGCAGTGGGCGGGAATAGGCGGGCTCAGCCTGAATATGGTTCTGTCTATTCCGGCCTGGGTTGGGAGGGAAGCTTATATGATAGAACGCCTCTGCTTCTTTTGGGAGAATAGCGCAGCCTGGGCGGCAGACGGAGGATAGCGTTCATTTTTAATCGGTGCCTCTAAATAGAAGACGGAAAAGGATATTGCACTTTGGCGGTGACCGTTATATACTCAATCAGGTTGTTTAAACGTATTTGTAAAGCCCTGTCAAAATAATTGAATATGGATCCTGACAATGGGTGAAAATATTTTTGTTGCAATTTGAAATATAGGGTTGCGCATACTGAACAAACCGTGGTATATTATTATTCGTCGCTGACACAACAACGGTTGACGTAGTGACAAGCAAGACAGTTTTAAAAAAGATTTGAATAAAGTGTTGACGTGATCTTAACAACATGATATATTAGTTAAGTCGCCGAAAAACGACACAGTAAAACATTTTGACCTTTGAAAACTAAACAAAAAGCCAAGCGAAACGTGGGATAATGACAAATTATCCCGTCAATGAATGAATTAAATGATGTCAGAGACATCAAACTTTCTATGGAGAGTTTGATCCTGGCTCAGGACGAACGCTGGCGGCGTGCCTAATACATGCAAGTCGAGCGGACTGATGGGGAGCTTGCTCCCCTGACGTCAG
>NZ_JAFEUX010000018.1:0-32055 GCF_016901055.1 Alteribacter salitolerans
ATCCTGCATCCGCTTCAGACGGACGCTTTCCGCGGGCAACGCTTCAGCCTCCTCACTCCGTTGCGGGGTCTTCAGCTGTTGCTTTTCCCGCTGGAGTCGCCGTCTTCCGCTACTGCCTACTATTATAAATAAGGCTAAAATTTTTCATTAGGAGGATGACATGTTACGTCCTATTCGAGAGAAACAAGTTGAATTAGAGATGGTTTCCATTGATCAGCTCGTCCCTGATAATCATTTACTCCGTAAAATTGATGCCACGATTGACTTTTCCTTTATCTATGACAAAGTGAAGTCTTATTACAGCGAAGATAACGGCCGTCCTCCTATTGATCCTGTGATGCTTTTTAAGATGATGTTTGTTGGATACCTTTACGGTATTCGTTCTGAAAGGCAGCTTGAAAGGTGCATCGGAACAAGCGATTATGACAGCCACAGCACAGAACATAAAGAAAATAGCAAACCACCTCACAGCCGGCTGAGAGGTGGTTTGCCCTATTTTTAAAAGGTATTTGCATCACTTAATTTCATTTTCTCCACATATAAGAAACCCACGCTTCAAAAAAGCGTGGGTTTCTCGACAGCCTGAGGATGAATCGTTTTTACGATTCATCCTCTGTTTATATTCTTTACGCAGCGGCCGCAGGTTTGCTGACAGCGTGCTTTTTATTTCCTTTACGGTTAAACAGCTGCTGGCGGATATAAGGAATCACCCAGCGATCGCCACCGAAGCGGCCTGCGTTGTAGCCTGCAGCGAGAAGGAAGATGGTAAAGAGCATCATCCAAGGGTTAGAAGAGATGGTGCCTGCGAACATAAACGCGAAGTTCATCATGATACCAAAGAATGCAGCAGCGGTAGTAAAGACTCCGAGTATGAGGCCAAGTCCTACAAGAAGCTCTCCCCATGCAACCATGTGACTGAACAGTTCAGCATTTGGAACGGCGAAGCTTTCAATAAAAGCGTGATAAGTCGGATACTGCTCGATCACAGCTTCATTATTCACGACGCCCATCAGGTAACCCTCTGCACTGAATCCACCGGTTACCTTGCCCCAGCCGGCAGTCAGCCAAAGCCAGCCAATGTACAGACGAACAGCAGTCAAAATCCCGGCAGCATAACGGTTTTCTCTCAAAAAATTTATAAACATTTTAACATTCCCCCAAGGGTTAATTTTGGTTTCACAGATTATTGTGAAGTATTTCACATAATCAGGTAAAAAAAGAGATTGGTGTTTCAGAAAGCATTTGATTGTTTCGTTTGTTTGCTCAACGTTTCACATAATGGTGTAAAAATAAGAGCTGCTTGCTAAAGGATTGTTTGTGATCACTATTTCCTTTCACTTATAGTATACCCCGAGATAGATTGTGAGGAAACTCACAAAGGTGAACAAGCTGTGAAGGATTCGTGTCTGATTTGTGAACTGTTGAGCAATTAATCAGTTAGACTTAGTCGCTCCAGGCTTTAATGGGATGTTTAATCGGGGATTTTCTTCATTTGTTCGGCATATTGCTTCATTTCATCGGGATATTGTAAATATCCCTGCACTCTCACCTTAAAGTGTTCACCCCACACGGACTGTCCTCCCGGTAAAAACACATCTGCCATATTTATACATTTATCTACCATTTTTGCAATGGTTCAGCAAAAACCGGACGCCCCGTAACAACGGGACGCCCGATCATCAAACCTTACTCTTCTCCCAGATCCGTTACCGCACCTTTTGAGGCACAGGATACGAGTCTTGCATATTTGTTCAACACACCGCGGGAGTAGCGGAGCGGCGGTGCCTGCCATTCTGCGAGGCGGGCTGTCATTTCTTCTGCGCTCACGTCGACGTTCAGCTCCTGTGTTTCACTGTCGATGGTCACCAAGTCGCCTTCTTTAAGGAGTGCGATCGGACCGCCTACTTGTGCTTCAGGTGCCACGTGGCCGACGACGAGCCCATGGGTTCCGCCTGAGAAACGGCCGTCAGTTAACAAGCCGACTTTCTCGCCGAGTCCTTTACCGACGATGATGGCTGAGATGGAGAGCATCTCGCTCATTCCCGGACCGCCTTTCGGACCGGCATAGCGGATCACCAGCACGTCACCAGCATTGATCTGATTTGCCAGAACCGCTTCCGTTGCTTCTTTTTCCGAATCAAATACCCGGGCGGGACCGGTGAGCTTGCTTACTTTCAGACCACTCATTTTCGCAACGGCTCCAGCCGGCGCCAGGTTCCCTTTCAATACATACAGAGGACCGCTTTCTTTAAACGGCTCACTTACCGGACGGATGATTTCCTGGCCTTCGTGCAACGCAGGAACTTCCGCCAGGTTCTCGGCCAGTGTTTTACCCGTAACCGTGAGACAGTCGCCGTTCAATAGTCCTGCTTCAAGAAGAAGCTTCATTACAGCGGAAACACCGCCTACCTGGTGAAGGTTTTCCATGACGTATTTTCCGCTCGGCTTCAAGTCGGCAATGTGCGGCACACGCTCGCGGATACGCTCGAAATCGTCATACGAGAGGTCCACATCAACCGAGTGGGCCATGGCCAGCAGGTGAAGGAAAGCGTTTGTGGATCCACCCAGTGCCATAACAACCGTAATCGCATTTTCAAATGCCTCTTTTGTCATGATGTCCCTTGGATAGATTTCTTTACGGAGAAGTTCCACAACAGCGTCGCCTGCTTTGTAGCAGTCTTCCTGCTTGTTACCCGTTTCAGCCGGATTGGACGCGCTGCCCGGTAAACTCATTCCCAGGGCTTCAATGGCGGATGCCATTGTGTTTGCTGTGTACATGCCTCCGCATGAACCAGCTCCCGGACAGGCATGACACTCGATGTCGTGGAGGCCTTCTTTGTCCATGGATCCTGCGTTGTGTTTACCGACCGCTTCAAACACGGAAACGATGTCGATGTCTTTATCTTCTCTTGATTTACCTGGTGAAATCGTACCACCGTAAACAAAAACGGATGGTAAATTTAAACGGCCGATGGCAATCATACAGCCCGGCATATTTTTATCGCAGCCGCCGATGGCCACAACTCCGTCAAGGCGCTCGGCTCCGGCTACGGTTTCAATCGAGTCTGCGATCACTTCCCGGCTCGGAAGGGAATAGCGCATGCCTTCGTGTCCCATGGAAATGCCGTCAGCTACGGTGATCGTATTAAAAATCATCGGTGCTCCGCCACCGTCGCGGGCTCCGCGTTTTGCTTCAATAGCGAGTTTGTCTATATGTACGTTGCAGGGTGTAACCTCGCTCCACGTACTGGCAACACCGATCATCGGTTTTTGAAAGTCCTCGTCTTCAAATCCTACTGCTCTGAGCATCGCCCTGTTCGGCGCGCGGTTGTCTCCTACACTGATATCTTTACTGCGTATTCTAAGATCTTTGTCTGCCATTAGTCAAACTCCTCTCTCGTACTGTGCTGAATGAAAGTTTTAGATGAATTATCTCCACATTATACAGAAATAAAATAATATTTCTATATTATTTAAAAATTCATAGTAAATTTTTTATTCGTTTTATCTTTTGGGCAGAAATACATAGATTCCGGTTAATATTATTCCAGTTTTGGATAAAATAGTTGTTGCTTCTGTATATGAGAATGTGTGTGATGAATTAATCTGTTTTCAGGCAGAATTATTGTTGTTTTTGATAGAATAAATCTTGTTTCCGGCTGAATTATTACTGTTTTCGACAGAATTTGTTCTTTGTGTAAAGTATTAAATATTTTCGCCGAACAAATTTCCTCTTGCTTCACGAAGAAGTACCGCTCTCTTCTGTAAATTAAAGAAATCTTCAAAAACCAAAAAGCCGCACCAGCAAAATGTGCTGGTACGGTCATGTTTATGATGAAGGCATACCGTGTACGGATTTGATTTCAAGGAATTCCTCGATCCCGAAATCACCCCATTCGCGTCCGATTCCAGATTGCTTGTAGCCGCCGAACGGTCCGTTGAAATCGGTTTTCGCATCATTGATCTTAATGCGTCCGGCTTTAATGCTGGAAGCCACATAGCGCACGGTTTCAGGATCTTTTCCGACTACATAGCCCGCAAGACCATAAACCGTATCGTTTGCCATATCAATAGCCTCCTCCAGATTTTCGTACGTGATAATAGTCGTGACCGGTCCGAATATTTCCTCCTGGGCGATAACGGAATCATTGGAAACATCGGTGAAGATCGTCGGCTTAGCGTAATACCCTGTCTCCAGTCCCTCCGGCTTTCCGGTTCCCCCGGCGAGGAGAGTGGCTTCTTTTTCACCTTTTTCTATATAAGATTGTACGGTGTCCCACTGATCTTTTGAGACTAGCGGGCCGGTGGCGATCCCTTCCTTACGTGGATCTCCTACCAGGAAGGTTGGAAGCAGGTCTACAATTTTTTTCTCAAATGAGTCTTTCATAGACTGAGGGATAAACACTCTTGTTCCCGCAGAGCATACCTGGCCGGTGTTTGTCATGATATTGGACAGAGCTGTTTTCGCTGCCTCTTCCACATCCGCATCGTCAAGGACGATGACTGGGGACTTGCCTCCAAGCTCCAATGCCACTTTCTTAATCGTTTCCGCCGCATTTTTCATGATTTTTTCACCGACAGAGCCGGAGCCGGTAAAGGAGACAAAATCGATATCGGGGTGGGAGCTGATTCCGTTTCCGATAACAGAACCGGTGCCGTTCACAAGGTTGAACGCACCCTTAGGCAGACCAGCTTCGTCGATAATCTCCGCCAGAATCATGGCAGCATAAGGTGTTTTTGACGCCGGCTTCAGGATAACCGGGCTCCCTGCCGCGATGGCGCTGGCAATTTTGGTAGATGTCTGGTTCGTCGGAAAGTTCCACGGGGTAATCAGGCCGCTTACCCCGACCGATTCTTTTATAAGCGTATGGCCGCCACGGTCCTCTGAGAAAGAAAAGTCCTCGAGAGATTCAACCGCCTGCTTAAAGTGACCAAGCCCCATGTGATAATGCACCTCTTCGGAAACAGACAGCGGTGCACCGAGTTCATCCGTCATTGTTTCGATAAGCTCCTCTTTCCTTGCCTCATAGCCTTCCGCAATTTTCTTAAGCCACTGGATTCGTTCTTCTTTTGTCGAACGTGAAAAAGATGGGAATGCGTCCCTCGCAGCCTTTACCGCTTTATCTAAATCCTCTTCAGTACCTGAGCTGATTTTGCCCAGTACTTCCTCCGTTGCCGGATTGATCACCTCAATTGTTTCTGAGCCGGTCGACTCAATCCATTCACCATTAATGTAATGTTTAAGCTGGTTTCGCATAGGAAATGTCTCCTTTTCTATATATGCTGATTTTCACTGTTTTTTCAAAATAAGTGTACAGCACTCCTATTCCCAGCAAGTCTATGTCTAAAACAAAGACCGGTTTGAGAAGATTCAACACGAGGAGTGGAAAAAACGGGCAAGCTAACTGGCGTTGAAGAGAAAAAGGATTGCGATTTGCGGGGGTGGACAGAGCCCCCAAAAAACACTGATATGTAACTAAACGTTCCCTTCTTTTTTCACCTAAAGGATTTTATTGGTAGTTGACGAATAACTATAATATTACAAAAATTGTAAGATACAAAGACGGTATTGAAGGGGGAATCAGGCGTGAAGTGGCAGAAACTAATTACAGTCGTAAGCCTTCTGCTCTTAGGAGGGTGTATTTCTGACCAGGAAACGATAACCTGGGCGGATACAGTAAAGATTGAGGAAAAACAATATGATTATCTTCTTCATTTAACAGTAGCGGACTCAAGCATTATAGGCGCTCCGGCCGGAATAGTGAAACGGGATGTGGCGGGTAAAGTACACAGAAATTATCGTTTAAGTAATGGTGAAGCTACTTTTTTACAAAAAGGGACAACATTATACAACGTCAAAGGGTATCCCGGATTTCTCGCTGTAAAAGATGATTTAGCTCCCTATTTACTCTACCATCATGAAATAAGTGATCACTATCCTCTTTCATTTGACGAGCTGGATTTAGGGAATGTACAACAGATTACGATTACTCATATTCAAAAAGGTACTCCTGTTACAGCGACATGGAGCGATGAAGAAAAAGATGAGCTGCTGAGTTTATTAATGGATAGCAAACCGGATGCGAAATTTCAGGCAAATTTCATGGTGCAAGACCCAACTCACTTTGATTTTGTATTTTATACAGGAGAAGATGTATTATTTACGATTCCTCTTTTTACAGACGGTACAACACCATTTTGGTACCCTTACGATCAGGAGATCTTGCCTGAAGCTATGAACAAATATCTTAGTCATCATGATTAAAAAGACATGAAAACAACGCTCCATGCCATTCTCTTGTTTTGCTTAAAGATTGCAGCCCGTCAGTCCACTTCCTTGTTATAACGCAGCTTAATCACACCTTTTGTTTCATCGAAGTTAATACTCTCTTTTCAGCATCGTTTTCAATTCCGCTGTGACTTCCGTTGACGTTATATAAAACTCGTCCCCTTCGACGAGATACATGAAATAGCTCGCTTCCCCTACTTCACCGAGCCAGAGATGAACCGGATGGAGGGGAAAGTCGTCACCATAGCTGATGATCAGATCGTAGTCGGGCGTTTCTTCCCCGGGCGTTTCGCTCCTTGTCACAGCGGACCTGATCGCCCCCTCGATTATCAGGATCGACTCCGGCTTTGTAAAGGTCATCAGCTCTTGATCCGAGAAGGTACCAACAGCTCCGGAACGGTAAACCTTCACTTCCTTAACTTCTTCTTCAAGCAGAACCATCGTCTCATTGCCGAAACCGCAGGCACTAAACAGAAGGTAAAGAATGATAATCAGCTTTTTCACTTTATTACTCTTTCCCTTCCCCCGCCACGGAGTTCAGCCACGAGAACGTAGCGCTCGGGGGCACTGCCCACGAAGGTAAAGGGGTAGCAGGTGCTCACGGTGAGTGTAGCCCTTGGCTTTGGAACAATGACTGTGCGGTCGTCTTCATCTACAATTCGGACGTTCCTGATTTTGTATTCAAATTCGCCCGCTGCCGTTGTAACAATCAGGATATCATTCACTCCGACGCTGCCGAGCTCCCGGAAGACCGTGTCTCTGTGACCGGCTAAAACAGCATTGTCATTTTCACCGGGCAAGACGCTTCCTGCGAAATGACCGACTCCCTTTTCGAGTTCGTCTTCATCAGTGCCGTGATAGATTGGAAGCGTTGCTTCGAGCTTCGGGATATAAAGTTCCCCGATCAAGTCTCCAATTTCAGGCCGTTCAGGGTACAGTGGTCCTGATTCTGGCTCCTCGCCGGGGGCTGATTCTTCTGCCGGCTCAGGCTTTTCTTCTTCTTCAGGTTCTTCTTCCAAAGGCCCTACAACGGCTGCAACTTCCCCGCTTTTAAAGAGCATATAGCCTTTTAGGAACGTGTATGAGGTGGTTGTGGTGAACCAAAATCCGCCTGTTATCATGGCGATACTTAAAGAGAGAAGAATGAATCTCTTCATTCTTCTCCGGTTGTTCTTTTGGTTATCCATTTTTCACATTCAGCCTGCGGTAAAAGAGCATGCCGCTCATCATGATGAGGAGCCCTGCTGCAATTCCTGAGGCGGTATTGGTCGCTGTTTTTGGCAGCTTCGCACCGTTCTCCGTTTTCATAGCAGGCTGTTCTGCGTTTGCTTTTTTAGGAGATTCGCTCTTTTTATCCGCGGCCTGATCCTGGTGTTCGATGACTTCGTGTGTTTTTTTCAGGTCGTTTCCGGTTCCGTTGATCAGTTCCCAGCCGAACATTTCCGCTTTGAGGAGGATGTCGGCGAGGAAGTCACCTTGTTTATTGTAAAGCTCAATGAGGAGGTCATAGCCGTCTGTTGTTGTCATGGTCATGAGTGACTGGATGGACACGGGCTTTTTCTCGTCACCTTTCACGAGGTAAAACGTTACATCCATTTCAAAGAGGTCGAGCAGCTCTGTGAAGATGGCGATGAGCTCGGCGATTTGATCAGCTGTGAGTTCAGAAGCCTCGTCAAACTCTTCGAAAGCCATCAAACGCCAGGCGAGCTCTTCAAGTTTTTGCAGAAAGGCGTCGCTGTCCGTATCCAGAGTCTCCAAATGGGCAAATAGGCGCTCGATTTCTTCTTTAGTGAGGCCGATCTCAGCCATTGATTCGAAGAACAGGTCTTCAAACTCAATGTCCCACTCGTCACCGTAAAGATAGAACCAAACGGCGCCGTCCAGGTCTTCAAGATACTCGTAGTCGTTGATAGATTCACCATATTCATGTAAAAGGGCAACCAGCTCATCGTATGTAAGCTCGTATTCTTTTAACAGTTCAGCCAGGTTTTCGTCGGTAATCGGAGTAAGGGATAAATAGTACACGTCCATTTCTGCGTCGAATACGAATTTGTACACGTCATAAACGGACTCTCCTGCTTCGAGTTCACCGTACGCCACGAGGTAATCAAGGGCGTCTTTTTCCGTAATGCCGAGATCATTGAGCAGCTCTTTCCACGTATCCGGTGTGAGGACCGGGCCCAGGAATTCTCTTAAATCTTCCATATCCTCAAATTCTTCCAGAGTGATACCGAAGAAATCAAGATATTCGACGAGCTCTGTTTTTGTCCATTCAATTTCCTGTAAATACGAATTTAATTCCTTTTCCGGTGGTGCGGCACTTCCCAATGATGGTAAAACAATAAGAAACAAACCTGCCAACAGCGACATGAACAAGCCTTTCACAGCCATTCCTCCTACATATTCGATTGTGTATTTCGAGATTAGTATAATCTTGAAATTTGTAAAAAGATAGTATTTTATTTTTGTTTCCGGCAGAAAATTTCACGAAAATCTATTGACAAAATAGAGGTTTATTATCCAGTATTCGTTTGTATTTGAAAGCATATGGCATATAAGTACTAATAACCTCTTATTTTAACTGAATATAACTGTATATGAACGAATATAAAAGACCTCCGCGATAAAAGACCTGCGGAGGCGTTTATTTTTCTTTTAATGAGTATACCTTTTTGTCAGTGTGGTTGCTTCCTTCCTTGCTATATTATAGGCAACAAAAGAAAGAGGATTAGTATTTTGGGGAGGTGTTGGCGAAGAGTGTATCGTATAAGGAAATGAATGAATTAACGGTTTCGCACCGAAGAAAATTGTTATAAGCACCTTGTGAAGAAATACACGTAATAACAATCGGCGAGTAACTTGAAAGAGACAGAGGGAGATCGCACCTCTGTCTCTTTCTTTGATTACAACACACTAAAAATGCATACTACAGAAGGGGATACTCATTTTTCTTTTTCATGATCGACCACGTTAAAGGTCGGACGGCTTGCCAGAGCCAGGAATAAAACAACGGCAGAAAAGATGCTTATGATAAATGCGCCTAGTGTAAAACCGCCTGTTAGGATCAGGTCAATGACGAGCCAGACGAATCCGAATGCGGCGCCAACTGATGATAGTACTATGATGATCGGTCGTACCATGTGAATGCTCCTTTGTTATCTGTTTGCGACCCAGCCTGAAATGCCGGCCATGATGTTTTTCAACACATCCAAAGAACCCATAACGTCACCTTCTAGCTCAAGGGCGTGATTGGCATCTTTCACAAGGATGCCCTGAATCCGGGGATTGCGGTCAATTTCGGAAAACCGCTCCCGCTCAAAAACCGGATCCCGGTCCCCAATCACACACAGTCCGGGGTGCCAGCTTCCAGAGAGACTTTTGTATACGTCGTCCCGCTGAATAAGAGGTGTGAGCCAGATCGCTTTTACCCGGGCAAAGCGTTCTTCTTCCATCAGGTAGGATAAAGCGATCGTACCGACAGATTTGGCTACAGCAATGATTTCTTCATAAGGAGCGCCGCCGATAACTTCATCGATGACGTTTCGTACATCCGCTGTGAATCCTTCCTCTGTGAGTCCGGATAATTCCTCACGTGTATATTCGTAGTTGATATGAAGGATGTCAAACCCGTTTCTGAAAAGAATTGATGTTGCGTAGTAAAGTAACGGTCCTTGTGCTGTGTACGCTGCACCGGGCAGAACGATGGCTACCCTGCCAGCATCTTTCTCATGCTTCATCAGAGAATAAGGAATCTTTCCGCTTTTTGTTTTTACGTTTCCGTTCTTTACCTTCACAATCTCCACCCCTTTTCAGGCTTTGTTAAACCTGGATGTTGATTTCTTGTCTTTCACTCCAATCAGAACAAAACCGAACAATGAAAACGGAGGTACTGCCAGCGTGCCGATGACTCCTAAGGTATTTCCGCTTTATTTATATTTTTATTAAAGACCTGCTATATGAAAACACCAGCTTTTTTAAAAGTCAGGCCTTTTCATGATGTTCGTCTTTCTTTAGTGCCAGTTGGACTTTCAGCTGCTCAAGCCTTACTTTTTCTTTCTCCAGCTCAACCTTCTTTTCCTTCAGGCGGAAGTCTCTTTTTATGGCATAAGCGCCGACGGCCAGACCAATCGTTGAAACGATTCCTACAAAACTGAAAACGACGATCAGTTCCACTTCATTTCCCCCTTAATGCTCATTGGACTTTCGAAATCCGTAAAGCATCCGGTAGCCCGCATTTTCATAAAAATCATAGGACTGACCGGTTGCGAGAAGTTCAAGGCGCGCCGCAGGATACAGGCTGTGTACATGATTTAACAGAGCCCGCCCCACTCCTTGTTTTCTCCAGCTTTTTTTCACCAGAATCTCACAAACATATAAAGTGATAAACCCGTCAGTGAGGCCCCGGACGTAGCCGATGATTTGTCCTTCAGATTCCGCGATACAGCGGACCGGTGACTGTTCCCATGCCGCTTTTGCCTCTTCAGGTCGATCCGCAAAATTTTTCCACCCCTGCTCCTGATTGAGTGCTGCAATCGTGCTGTAGTCACTTGACCGGTATTCCCGGATAACCAGCTCTTTCCCGTTGTAAAGTTTCATCATTTCCCCCACCGGATTATGCCTTAAGGTAAGTGTATTCGTTTTCATTTTTATTGTAAATCATTTCAAGAGCATTTTGTGCATCACCTGATTTTTTGGGACATATAGTTTAGCAGACAGTACTTTAGGAAGGGGGGGAATGGCTGTGAAAGAGAAACCAAAGGAGGATACGCTTCTTAAACGCTACCTTCATAAATCATCCGCACCTCAAAAGTCTGTGTGCAGACCATCAAGAAAGACAATTAAACGCTGGGTAAAATACGGGTCTACGAGCTATGTGGTTTACTGGGGATAGGTTCCTTTAACGGGACAAGGATTTCCGCTTTCCCGTCTCTTTTATTTCTGTCATAAAACACTTCTATTTACAAGCCTCCTTGTTCCACTCCATCTTCTGTTGTGAAATCCATTCGTGTATTCTTCTGCAATCGTATCGTTTGTACACGTTTTTTTACCGTACTCATGGGCCGGTAATGTCCAACCATCCCTGGTGGTACCCGCTGATGTGCGCTTACTTCACAGCAAGCCCAGTAAACGGACAGGCTTTCACTTTCGAAATGGGGACTGAAAAGAACATCGTTCCGATCTGTTTCGGATATTTCCTCTTTCCTCTGCCATAATTCATCCTGCAGACGAACCGCCTCTTCGGGAAAGGAATCGGAAAACGGACCGCAAAAGCTTATTCCTGTAAAATGAAACATCCTATTTTTGATTTTTTCACAATGAAACATGCCGTCCCTTCCTGTTTAAACCCTTCTTCAAATCGATAATGGCCTGGGTATGCAAGCCTTCATGAAAGATCGTTCTGACCAGGACCTGCTCAATTGTCTCCATTCCCATATCAATGGGCGGGAAGGTTTCTTCCAGACGCTCGCCATACTCTTTTTCAATGACATCAGGTTGCCGTTTTAACAGGACTTTTAACGTCTCTAATGACGGCGTATCCTCTGTAAAATCAGCTGGTTCTGTACCAAACCCGAACCATTGGTTGAGCTTTGGCGGTTCTTCACGCTTTTCTTTCGTCAGAGCTTGAATCCACAGATACTGATCCAGGCAGACATGGCCCAGATTCCAGCGAATATTGTTGTTAAAGCCTTCTGGAATGCGGTCTGCTTCCTTTTCGGATACTTCTTCCACTATATTAACCAGTTCTTCACGATAGGACCTGAGCTGATTTAAAAGTACGACATGCCGTTTTCTCATAGCAATTCCTCCTTTTCTGTAACCACTTAAACATTTGAAGCGTTTTTCCTGCTTTTACATAGTTTACGTTGAAAAATGAAAGGATAAGAGCGACTTTGTTTTGAGGAGGATTACCATGGAAAACAAACAAACCAGCCAGAAAGTATCTGAAGAGATGCCCCCATCGTTCAGTCACGGCGGACATGAGCTTTTTGACGTTCACGAAGTGTTAAGTGCTGTCGTTGCACTTGTCGATCAGTACAAGCTATATGAAAACCATATCAGAGACACGGCGTTATTGGATATTTTAAACCGGCAGTCTGTGTTTATGACCGATCTCTACAACATCATGCAGGAAGCATTTCAGACCGGGGAGAAGCCTTCAACATCTACTAAGGTATATAAAATGACGGAGAGCAATAACGTCATTTACGGCCTTTCACCCGGGAAGCCTGTCTCTCCCATCCAATCCGTCAGCGACGTCACGGATCAGAGCCTGTCATCATATATGCTCGGCCAAACGAAAGGTCTCGCCTCCCTCATGGCCATGACCGCCCTTGAAATGACGAACCCCGTAATACGCCGGGTCATCGCTGACAGTGTGCCGAATCTGATTGAAATGAGCTATGAGATTTTCCTTTATCAAAACCAACATGGGTATTATCAGGTGCCGCAGTTAAAGAAAGAGGATATGAGAGTGCTTTTGGAAGCGTACAGCCCCGTTAAGAAGAAACCTTTAAATTAATAAAGCTATTTATAACAAAAGACACAGAGGCCTGTGGCTCTGTGTCTTTCCCGTTTACTGTTCAGCAATCACGTTACTAAACGATTATTTCTCCTCACTTACACCAAGCACCTGCCTGGTCATCTCCAGATACTCCTCACTGCCTGAACGGATCGCAAACTCTGCGAGCTCCACCGGATAAGCGGCGGTTAGCTCAATGACATGCTCGGCCATTTGAGGCCACACATAGCCACCAGCTTTTTGATAATGGTGGATGAGCTTATCCAGTGCCTCTTGTCCAAACGTTCTGTAGTGAGCCACAAAATCCACGGCCGGGTCACCTGCATAAGCTTCTGTCCAGTCTATAAACCCGGTAACTCTGGTGTCTTTGCCAATTAAAATGTGACCGGCGTGAAGGTCCCCGTGGATGAACGCTTCTTGTTTCGGCCAGAGAGCCTCATTGTCAATCCACGTCTGCCAGCGGCTCCAGAGCTCCCGGCTCACACCGAATTCGGCTTTTACTTTTTCCATGCGGGTTTTCATTGTTTCCCTAAGCTTGTCTGCTTTAATGACGATAAGACCATGCCGGGCAACAGTTTCCCCTTTTGTTCTGTGAAGGGGAACGAGCGCTTCCCCCAGTGTTTGATGGAACACTTCAGGAATATTTTCAAGGTCGATTTCCCACACATAGTTCTGAATTTCGTGATCGACGGTGCCTGCAGGCTTTCCAGTGAGCCTTTTATAGGCAATCAGTTCGTCTGTACACACCTTCCATTCAGGTACTTCCACATGAACCTGGCTTGCTGCGAGTGTGAGAATCTTCTTTTCTTTTTGAATTGATGGGATAACATCCTTCCTTCGGGGCAGCCGCAGAACCCATTGTTCACCGTTTTGGTCTTTTGCAAATGCTACCTGAAAATCCAGCCCCGATTCGTTGATATGAAGGGATTCCCCTTCAATGGTGATCCCATTCTTTTTTGCCAGGCGGATGATTTGTTCCGTTTTATTTTCCATAACTACACGTCCTTTTTTAAGAGTAAATGCCAGCGGCCCCGGGACGTTTTACGGTTCCTCGTAATTGAAAAAAGACACAGGTATTTTCACCTGTGCCTTGATTGTATATTCTTTCTCCGTACAATGAGGTCCCTGTAAAAAGACAGACCTGTCCCGCTAACACAAAGTGGTTTTCTTTGAACTATTCAATTACGGGTTCAAAGTGCGAAATCGGAGTCTCATTGATGCTGTCACAGGGAAAACCTCCATCTCTTAAAGTTATGGGAATAGTACCATAGAAACCGGTGGAGCACAATGAATGTTTTAGTTATTGAACGCTTCTTTACCGCCGGCGACTGGCAAAATCAGCTTGCTTCTCGTCGGTAATAAGGAAATTTCCGTCCCGCCTGACGGTCGGATGGTGTAGTCATAATCGCTGGCAATGAAAACGACCCCGATTCGATTTCCTGCTTTAAATACGTAATCGTGCGGTTGCATGTCCCACTCAAACGTATAATCACGGCCCGGTACGATGCTGATTGAACGCTCCTCACCGTGAATATTCTGAGGATCCATCCATCCGCGTGTAATGATTTTCGCATTGTCATTTTCATCGTATTCCACAAGCAATACAGTTAAATTGGCCACAGGCTCGTCAATACTCGCCCGGATACTAACCTCAGGGGTACCGCTCATGTGAGTATCCTGCTGGAGGATATCCGTTGTATACACGAGTCTGTTCGGGTGATCAGATTCCGGATCTGCCACCAGCGTATTCGCTCTTGTCTGAGGGTCATCTGTGAGCGCCTGTCTCTCATGGGGTCTGTTTGGAACGGGAGCGTTTGACAATGAACCTGCCCCGCTTCTGTCATTGTCTCCTGTTAAATAAAACTTTGTCGCCTCAGCATCAACATGAGGCCAGTTTTCCTGCTCCACCCACGTTCTGTCTTCACGCTGGATATTCACCATCTCTTCATCCATAATCCCGTTCTCAAGTCCATAAAGCCAGTAGTCAAACCAGCGGTGCTGCTCCTGCTGCCATCCGCCGCCTGGTGCGCCGTGACCTCCCTGGTGAAGCCAGAGCTTTCGGTCCACGCCGTGCTGTTCAAGAGCTTCCCACCACTGGGCAAACTGCTTTGTTTTTACATTCCAGTCGTTGAGGCCGTGAGCCAGAAGAACACTCGCTTCAATGTTTTTCACACCCGGGAGATAGTTACGCTCAGCCCAGAAATCATTGTAGTCACCGGTAATCCGGTCTTCGTCTTCTGCCATTTGCTCAAGAAAAGGAGCGCAGATTTCGGCGTTGTCACGGGTTGCAACAAATCCCGCAAGCACACTTGCATCTTCCCCCTGATAACCGCCCGGTGCAACAACCGCTCCGTTTGCTCTGAAATAGTCATACCAGTTACTGATGGTAACGATCGGGACGATGGTTTTCAGTCCTTCAACCCCAGTCGTAGCTACACCGTTAGGAAGAGTGCCGTTATAAGAAGCACCAATCATCCCCACGTTGCCTGTAGTCCAGTCAGCAGCCACTTCTTCCCCGTCTGCATTAAAAGCACGGGCACTCCCGTTTAACCAGTCAATAACCGCTTTTGTTCCCATAATTTCATTAGCGTCACCTGTCGTCGGGCATCCGGTAGCTTCTCCGCTTCCGATACTTTCTCCAAGGACAACCGCATAGCCACGCGGCACATAGTAGTTTCCTAAATTACCAAGGTTCTGAGGCCCTGCATTCGGCCCGCGGCCACGTCCCTTACCGGGGTGAGGTACGGGATTCAGTTCTACATCTACATCAAAAAAAGGCACAGACCAGTCCAACCCTGCCCTGTAGGGGCTCATTTCATAAATGACCGGCACCTGAATTCCTTCTTCTGTGTTCGGTCTCATGACCCGGATCGACACCAGATCCTTTTCCCCGGTTCCATCACTGTCCACCGTCGTTTCAACCATCAGCTCTTCGATAATCGCATCTTCAGTAGAATAAACCGGCTGGGTTACACCATCTTCAAAATTTATGTAGGTCGAAGATGTGCCTGTTTCGGTAATGGTCCCATTTAATGGTAAATCATTCGCGGCAGAGCTGACCGGCTGGATAAACAACGACAGCAGTAGCAGACAAGAAAGCAATCCAATCCCATACTTTTTACTCATTCCAATTACCTCCTGTTTTGTTGTACCATGCGTAAACTTCAGTCACACCTCCGATTCTGACAGGCTGAATTCAGTACTCTTCCAACAAAATATAACACTAATTTTCTGACTATTTTGTCAAAAAATGCAGGATATTTCGTGTTACTAATAAATGAATCCTTCCGCCCATAATAAAAGACCCGGCAATGTTACACCCGGGTCTTAAACTAGAATTTTAATCTATCTTTACTCACACAAAACGAGGTCAGACAATCAGGACTCTTTTTACTCTATAACTTCTCTGATCTGATAAAACCACTGTTCTGTTTCTCCCGGATCCTTCGAATTAACGAAAAGAAAATCACCGTCCTTCTCCATGTAAAGAAACGGTGCCGTACCTGTATGAACAAATAACCTTCCGCGCCCGAGTCCTTCAAGTGAAAAATGTCCCCGGCGGCGTTCCATGAAGGAGTATCCGTTCGTTCTTGACCGGATGGCCGGAAGATCTTCGACCAGTGCAATGTCCTTGATATCCTCAAGAGGCCACTCCACACCGTAGATCCCGGTTACAGAGACTGATTCATTTGAAACAGTAAGACGTGGCTCCCTTTCCCCCTCAAAAAGAAAGGCTCCTATAAGTAAAATGACAAACGCAAAGGTGCCGATTAAAATAGACAGGTCTCTCTTTTTATTTTTTGAATTGTCCAGTTTGCTCAGCATGATCATGCGGATGAAAAAGTAAAACATCCACACTACCCACGAGACAGCAATTGCCACAGCCGGTTCCACGAAAAAAGCGAGTAAAGCACCTGCAGGAAGGAGATAACTCGAGTTCATCATCGCTTTTCCCACTGCCTGAGGATAGCCGTTTTCAATGAGGTGCTGCTGCTCTTCCTTGGATTTTGTATTGAAACCGGAGAGGAGCATATAAACGCCCTTTTTATAAACAAAATAAGCCGGAATCCAGATGATTAAAAAGCTGAACAGTTGAATCGTAATGGCAATGAGCATCATGTACCTCCTAATCGTCCCTTCCTATCTTTACGTTATAATGAAAATAAACGTTTCATTTTCGCAAAATAAAAATGATTTCAACATCATGTCGAAGTCACTCTTATCTTAAGCGCCTTTAGCTTCAACGCTCACTGTTTTAGTAATGATTCCTCTTGCTTCAAGTTCCTGTCTTGTCTGCTCATTGGCAGGGCGGTATCCTTTTTCAAGCAGGTCTTTGATATAAAGCTTGTTATAAATAAATGAAAAAATAATACCTGGAATGGATGTCCCAAATCCCATTGTCAAAAATCCAATTGCAACAGCAGTAATGAACATGATTGCTGCCCACTTCAGATCCCCTCTGAACAAAGCCGGAAAAAAGCCAAAGAAAAATGTCGTCCAGCTGAATCCAATCTTTACATTTTTTGAAACTCCTGCATCATTTGTCAGTATTCCGTGCATAGCGTCGTCTCCTCCTAGGTATATGCTCTATATAAGTGCAAGACTATTATACTACATTACTAATATTAATTTTCAATATATTTGAAATTAATATAGAATATACCTATGCTTTAAGTTTCACTTTTTATAGCGGACGTCTCCATATATTCAAGCACACATAAAAAAGTGTTTGGCTGAAATTTCGAATGCTGAGTTAACATATACGGAGGCTAAGCGGGTTCCTGGGAGATGAAAAGCCGGTATACTTATTGGATCAGACAACCTTCCTCGTGTCAGTTCAATTGAAATAATGGAAACCATTCGTACTAAGGGAATCTGGGAATAGGACAGATTTATTATAGAATTTAAGCAATTGGAGTATCTGTACTCATTTTCATGGGAATTAGCGTTCAGTGGTGAAGATTATGAGGAGCTCACACTGACTTAAAAAAAAGCAGTATGTCAGTGAAACTGTGATTAAAGGAACGAAAAATGAACCGTGATAAACGAATCCAAAACGCCGCTTTAGAACTAAGCCAAAATAGAAATCCCACAGCAAAAATGCTGTGGGATTTCTATTGTCGGGAAGCTTATTTATTTTGGAAGGTGGATTTCCCGCTTTTACAAAAGAAGTTATAAAAGAAAGTCTTCTCATAGAATGAGAATTTATACTCACAAACTTTATTAGTTCGGTGAAAAGAGTGATGCAGCCGGAATGTCCGAAGCTTCTGCGGTAGTGAGGGCCGGGCAAGACCCCACAGAGCGCAGCTCGAGGAGGCTTGCCGGATCCACCGCGGAAAGCGAAGGATATGCAGGCAGCATCAACAATCCCCATCACTAACAGGTAAACGAGAAAAGATCTTTTTCAACTTCCTGAATCCCATAGCACTATGCACGTGGGATTCTTTTCTATGCTCTCATACCAAAAAACTTTTTCACTTTTGTAAGCATCCCTTTATCTTCGTCAAGAGACATCAGGGGTACAGACTCACCGCTGATGCGGCGGGCAATGTTGCGGTACGCAAGAGATGCACGGCTCTTTGGATCCATGGCAACCGGCTCACCGGCATTGGACGCTTTAATCACGTCATCATCGTCGGCAACGATGCCCAGAAGATCCACAGCGAGAATGGACACAATCTCGTCTACATCAATGGCTTCACCGGTTTTCATCAGATGGGGACGGATCCGGTTTACAATAAGCCTCGGTGCGGATACATCTTCTTTTTCCAGCAGCCCGATAATACGGTCCGCATCACGAACAGACGAAATTTCCGGCGTTGTGACGACAATAGCCTGATCGGCACCGGCAACCGCATTTTTATATCCCTGCTCAATTCCTGCAGGACAGTCAATTAATACGTAATCGTAATCCTGTTTCAGTTCTTCCACCAGCTTTTTCATCTGCGCCGGCTCTACAGCAGACTTGTCCTTCGTCTGTGCTGCAGGAAGGAGAGATAAGCTTTCGAACCGCTTATCTTTTATGAGTGCCTGATGCAGACGGCATCGCTCATCTACTACATCAACCAGGTCATAAATAATCCTGTTCTCAAGACCCATAACAACATCCAGGTTTCTAAGACCGATATCTGTATCCACCAAACAAACTCTTTTTCCGTTCAGCGCCAGGGCTGTCCCTAAATTCGCGGTTGTCGTCGTTTTACCGACGCCGCCTTTTCCAGAAGTAACGACGATGGCCTCTCCCACGCTCAGTCTCCCCTTTCTATCAAGAGGCCACTGAAAAAGTACAAAGCAACTTTTTCAGTGCCTTTTATTTGAGATGCAATGGCTCCATTCGGTTGCTCGCCTGTTAAGAAAAACCCACTTGTAACAGGCTTTTAAAAAATGCAATTGTTACGCTCATTGCTTAGAAGGCACTGGAAAAGTTAAAGACCGAACTTTTTCAGTGCCTTCCTATCAACACTTGATCGCTTGTCTACTCTCTATTTTACCACGAATCGACCAAATGGGTATTACGATTTGTTTCTGTTTATAAGGTCAGGTCGTCAGTGATGTATGGACGCACCTGTCCGACTTTCTGCATGCGGTCAAGAACCATCTGATCGTCCTCGTCCACATAGGCGCACTCCATTTCCCGTCCGCCTTTTCCTTCCTGTTCAGGAGGTCTGCTGATTACATCAGCAATGCGGAGCTGGGAAGGATTCATGCTTCCGGCACAAATAACAGCATCTTTATTATTGTTAACCCCGGCATGGGCTATGCCCCTTAGAGCACCCAGCACGTAAATATTCCCCGTGGCCTTTATCGTACCGCCGGGATTCACATCCCCGATCAGAAGTAGATCTCCCCGGACCTCAATGACCTGCCCCGAGCGGATCACACGGGCAAGGCGGGTGATCTGGTTGTCGAGACGCATTTCCTCGGCCTCGTCTTTTGTAATTACATCCGTTTCGATCGTATCAATATCTGCGTGAATATGATCGTTAAACTGCTTCTGAAGCAGTGTCACTTGTTCTTTTTCCAGGTAACGCTTGCCTGATACGAGATTGATCCGGACACGTACACTGTTTTCCTGTGGCTGGGGACGGTCTGAAAGCTTTTCCGCCAGTTCTTCCAACACATCTTCAAAGGCGCACTGATCATTTAAGACAAATGTTAAGCCGTCCTTAGTTCCTTTTATAATGACGTTTTGCTGTTTCACTTGCTTTTGTGTCATGATCAATCACCTCTGAACTTTATTTGAACCGCGCCTATATGAACTCTTGTTTTCGTTTTAGTACATATAAAATCCACTTTCTTAAATAAAAGCCTGTGAGTACAAGAATCAGGCCGTTAAACACAAACGTCGGCAGCAGTCTCGTGTAGAAAAACAGATTGTGGGGCTGGCTGGCCAGTCCCATCAATGAATAAATGCCGTAAACAAAATACTCGAGACCTACGACTGCGAGTAACGCCATCATAATTGACAACCCGAGGTTTTTTTGGAAAAAAGGAATGGAAAAGGACACAAGATACACGACAACAGCCATTCCGAACGTGTACACACCAAGAAGCGGTGAATAAATCACGTCATACAAAATCCCGAAACCGACGGCATATAGAAGAGCAGGGCCCCGTCCCTGTAAAATACCGACAAACACAAGAACGAGAAGAACCCACCTGGGAATCAATATATAAGGAAACCCGTGAAGGTCAGGGGCAAAAACCTGAAACACGGTTCCTTCAAGAACAAACAGCAGGAACATAACGAGAAAAATAGAATAGCGGATCATCAGTCCTCATCCTCATTTTCCGGATCGATGTCCTCCTCAAGAGAAGCAGCTTCCCGTTCCACAACCATCACATAATCCAGCTGGTTAAAGTCCGCAGACGGCTTCACGTAAGCCTGCTGTGTCAGACCAAACTCGTCCGCCTCATACTCAACGATTTCACCGATCACAAGGTTTCTCGGGAACACCCCTCCAAGACCGGAAGTCACAACCGTCATTCCTTCTTCAATCTCAGCGTCAATATCAATTTTTGTAAACTGCAGATAACCGGTCTCATCACTGATTCCTTCAATAAAACCAAACACGGCTTCCTCGCCGTCAACCATGGCACTGATCCTGTTCGTACGGTCCTGGTCACTCAACAGCTGAACCGTTGATGTGAGCTGTGAAACATTCCGTACTTTTCCGATCAGGCCTTTACTCGTCATCACAGCCATATCCTGTTCGATTCCATGGACAGCACCTTTATTGATGCCTATGTATTCGGTCCACCGGTCAGGAGAACGGCTGATCATCATCGCCGAACGTAAGGAAAAGTCGTAAATTTCAGGATCATCCTGAAGATCAAGAGAGCCTTGAAGCTCCTCATTATGACGACGGAGCTCAGACAGCTCCACCTGCAGCGACGCATAATCATCCAGATGAGACTTTAACACCTTATTTTCTTCGTAGATTGTCCGCATATCATTGATGCTCTCAAAGAAACCCGCTACACCGTGAGCGGGCCTGGAAAACGCAGACTGAACCCAGCCGATACTGTCATTGAGAAGCTGCTCGGGGAGCGAGGCAGAACGCCGCTCGCTCATGGAATACCCGATCAACGCTACCAGCACAATAATGCAGACAAGCAACGCAATTAACCGCTTGTTTGAAAAAAATGGGGCCATTCAGGACACCTACTTACCCTTTCCGATTTGATCGAACGGTGATACCAGCCTTAGAGCGGAATAAGTGAAGATTTTCAAGCGCTCTGCCCGTTCCGATCGCCACACAGTCCAAAGGCTCTTCAGCCACAAGAACCGGCATGTTCGTCTCTTCACTCAGCACACGGTCGAGGTATCTTAGAAGCGCCCCGCCGCCGGTCATCACAATACCGCGGTCCATAATGTCCGCCGCAAGCTCAGGAGGAGACTGCTCAAGCGTATCCTTCACTGCTTGTACAATGCTCGCCACTGTATCTTCCAGTGCCGATGAAATCTCAGCCGCCGTAATGGAAATCGTCTTCGGAAGACCACTTACAAGGTCACGCCCGCGAATCTCCATATCTTCCACATCTTCCGGCTTCCCGGCAGAACCGATCTCAAACTTAATCGCTTCAGCTGTACGCTCACCGATCATCAGATTGTATGTTTTCTTAACGTATTGAACAATATCATCATCCATCTCGTCACCTGCAATACGTATCGACTGACTGGTTACGATACCACCCAGAGAAATAATCGCCACCTCTGTAGTACCACCGCCGATATCAACGATCATGCTTCCCGTCGGCTCCCACACCGGCAGGTCCGCACCGATCGCAGCCGCAAAAGGCTCCTCAATTGTATAAGCTTCGCGGGCACCCGCCTGTTTCGTGGCGTCTTCCACCGCTCTTTTTTCCACAGCCGTAATCCCAGACGGTACACACACCATCACATTGGGCTTACGGGTAAAGATCGAACGATGACGCAGCGCCTGCCTGATGAAATACTTCATCATCGTCGCCGTCGTATCAAAATCCGCAATAACCCCGTCCTTCATCGGGCGAATCGCCACAATATTCCCGGGCGTACGGCCAATCATGTTCTTCGCATCATTACCGACAGCCTCAATCGTTCCCGCATCCGAACGAATTGCCACAACCGAAGGCTCCCGGACAACAACACCCTTCCCCTTCACGTACACAAGCGTATTCGCCGTACCCAAATCAATACCTAAATCCTTTGAAAAACCACCAAACATCTATGTAATCTCCCTTCATCATTAAAGCCCAGCCTTAGGGTAAAAAAAGAAGCACAGCACACCTGACCGGTTAACCCTTCGTGCCAAGCCGCCGCTTCTCTCATCCATAAACCCTGTCATACGCTGAAGCCAGCAATTTCAAAATTAGTGATGGTATTGCTCTCTAAATAAACCCGGACTCTCACCGCCCGGTTTAGTTACAAAAACCCATACGGTTAATTATACTCAAAAAAGGACCTCTTGAGTAGCATTTTCACCGCCACTTTAAAAATTCATCATTTAAGCCTAACTGTAACATGCTGAGTACAGCGTTGCCAATGGATAACAGCCTGCCCGGCGGTGACTTTTGAAGAGCGTTCAGGGTAACCGAGTCTGGATACACGTTTAGATGTGGCGAATTCACGATATGTCTGGAAGATACACGATAAACGTCGCCGGATTAATGATATCTCCCTTCCGGATCCACCAAATAAAGAGCTGACGAATTTTTATGGAGAACTTTTTACGATTTATGGAGAACTTCGGGCACTTTATGCAGACTTTTCCGCCATTTATAAAGAACTTCCCGTCATTTATGCAGACTTCAGGCACTTTTAAAGAGAATTCGTCACTGTTCGACACAAACAACAGACAGAAGACCCCTTCTCCCAGAAAAGAGGCCTCCACCACTCAAACGTATCCTTTTTCTTTTAACGAAACAAACTGCTGATCCCCGATAATCACGTGATCGAGAATTTCAATTCCGAGAACGTTCCCGCACTCCACCAGGCGCTTCGTCACATCGATGTCCTCCCGGCTCGGTGAACTGTCCCCACTCGGGTGGTTATGAAGGCACACAATGGACGCAGCCGAATAGCGGAACGCTTCTTTGAACACCTCTCTCGGATGCACGATCGAGGCATTTAGACTTCCGATAAACACCGTATGCTTGTAGATTACCTGATTTTTGGTGTTCAGATACAGGCAGACAAAGTGTTCCTGAGTAAGGTGCCTCATGTCATCCATCACAAAATTGGCCACATCCTCAGGAGACCGGATCGCATAGCGTTCTTCGGTTGGGAGGTTGTGAATCCGCCGGCCGAGCTCGATGGCTGCTTTCAGCTGAACCGCCTTCGCATTTCCGATTCCATGAATATCAATAAATTCGTTAATCGAAGCGTCTTTAAGAAGCTTCAGCCCGTCAAAGTGTCTGAGGACCCTGCCGGATAACTGAAGAACCGACTCCTCTTTCGTTCCGGAGCTTAAAATAAGGGCAATCAGCTCCTGGTTTGTCAGCGCATTCGGCCCTTCCTGAAGCATCCTTTCCCGGGGGCGCTCACTTTTTGGCACATCCCGGATCATCATCATTTCTGACACACACGTCACCCTTTCGCTCTTGGGAATGACGATGGCACTGCGTCCATGAAGGCTAGTGCGATGATGATTTACGCTTGCCAGTCACCCACAATGTCAAACTCTCTTAACACGCGGATCGTTTTCGCCAGAGGCAGCCCTACGATGGCAAAGTAATCTCCTGATATGCGTTCAACCAGGACAGCGCCAAGGCCCTGAATTCCGTAGCTTCCCGCTTTATCAAAAGGTTCGCCGCTCTTAATGTAGCCGTCGATTTCTTCATCTGAGAGGTCATAAAACTGCACGCTCGCTTTTTCGCAAACGGTACGGGTCTTATCTCCGGAGAGAACTGCCACTCCGGTGAATACTTCGTGGGTGCGCCCTGAAAGCATACGAAGCATGTCCCGGGCTTCCTTTTTGTCTGAAGGCTTTCCAAGAACGCGCCCGTCAATGGACACAACCGTGTCCGAACCAAGAACGACGTTTTCCGGGTTCTTCTTAAACACCGCTTCGGCTTTTTGCATCGCCAAAGAAACGACGAGCTCTTCCGGAGATAAAGTTGGATCTGTCTTTTCTTCTACTTGACTGGAAATAGTGTGGAAGGGGATGCCTGCCTGCTCGAGCAGTTCCTTCCGGCGAGGTGATTGTGAGGCGAGTATCAATCGGGTCATCAAAATTCCTCCTGACAGCGTAACGATCCGACGTCTTAAGAGGCACCTTCAGCATACCACAAAAAACGACAACCCTACGCAAAAGTAAGTATGGTCAGACCTCCATCTTCCAGGGGTCTGACCCTCTGTGATTTGTTCACATACTGATTATTCCCCGAATAGGAGTTCGGAGGCGGCGATGCCTGGCTTGGTCATTTCTTTTGGATCGAGAATCTTATCGAGCTCTTCTCTTGTAAGGATGCCCCGCTCGATGCAGATTTCCCGGACGCTCACATTCGTTGTGATCGCTTCCTTGGCAATACGGGCCGCAGTTTCATAACCGACGTGCGGGTTGATCGCGGTGATAATCCCTACGCTCGTTTCCACCATTTCACGGCAGCGCTCCACGTTCGCAGTGATTCCTTCCACTGCATATTCACGGAACACACTGATGCCGTTTTGCAGAATTGAAAATGACTGAAGAAGGTTGAATACAAGAACCGGCTCCATGACATTCAGTTCAAGCTGTCCTGCTTCCGACGCAAGGCTGATCGTATGGTCGTTACCGATCACCTGGAAGGAGATCTGGTTGATCACTTCACACATAACCGGGTTTACTTTCCCCGGCATGATCGATGAACCGGCCTGGCGCGGCGGCAGATTAATTTCGTTAAAACCCGTGCGCGGACCCGAGCTCATGAGGCGAAGGTCGTTGGCAATCTTGGACATGTTAATCGCAAGGATTTTCATGGCACCAGACAGCTGGGTATACGCGTCCGTGTTCTGCGTGGCATCCACAAGATCCTCGGCACTGTGAAACGGCATATTCATGTCTTCAGCCAGGTACTCCGTCACCTTTGTAATATACTCTGGCATGGCGTTCAGGCCTGTCCCTACCGCCGTTGCACCCATGTTGATTTCATAAAGGTGGTCAACGGAGTTCTGAATCCGTTTTAAGTCCCTGCTCAGCATACGGCGGTAGGAACCGAATTCCTGCCCGAGACGGATCGGCACCGCATCCTGAAGGTGGGTCCGGCCCATTTTAATGACATTATCAAATTCCTGCTCCTTTGATTTGAGCGTTTCAATGAGTTCATTCAGCGCTGTAATCAGCCCTTGGCTTAAGTTCAGACAGGCAATGTGAATCGCTGTCGGGAATGTATCGTTTGTGGACTGAGCCATATTTACGTGGGTATTCGGACTCACCTTTATGTATTCGCCTTTTTTACCGCCGAGCAGCTCGATGGCACGGTTGGCGATCACTTCGTTGGCATTCATGTTAAATGATGTGCCGGCGCCTCCCTGAATACTGTCTACGATAAAGTGATCGTTCAGCTTTCCGTCGATCACTTCCTGTGCGGCGTTCATAATTGCTCCGGCAATATCTTTGTTTAAAACGCCCACGTGACTGTTTGCCCGTGCAGCTGCTTTTTTCACAAACCCAAAGGCACGGATTAATTCCACGTGTGGCGGGTAGCCTGTAATGGGGAAGTTCTCCTTTGCCCGGACCGTCTGGATGCCGTAATATGCATCAGCGGGAATTTCCTTTTCTCCCATCAAATCGCGTTCAACTCTTGTATGTTCTGTCATGTCGGTTTCATCTCCCTGGTTCGTTCAGTGCTTCTTTGTTTCTCTTTACTTAGTTGCAAAGCCTCATCCCGCAGACTTGCCATCTGGTGGCTGGTATACAGGTCTGCGCTACCATAGCTAATTGTATATAAAAATCTTCGTTAATGTAAGTGCTATCTTTTAGTATGAACGGAAAGATCAGGAGGTATCAGACAACCTGGCCGGATTTATCGACCTATATTTTGATTTAATCAACCACTGTTGAAGATTTATCGACCCTTAATCTTATTTTATCAACCCCTGATTACAATATTTCGGCCATTCGACAAATTCTCCCGCAAATAAATCAACCGGCCCCATTCACGGGACCGGTTCATCTTTTATTCAAGCTCTTTCACAAGTTTTTCATACAACATGGTGCTTTCAAGAAGGCGCTGCTGGAGGTCCCAGCCGGTAGCGTCTTCATCCTGGAGCTTTTCCACAGCTTCTCCGGTTTTGGCGGTCCAGCTTGTGGCGGTTGCGATGACAGCGTCTGATTCATCCAGGGCTTCGAGTTGCACCTTCCATTCGTTCCAGGCACCTGCCAGGCTGTTCGCTTTTCCGGCTGAAACATCTGCTTCACTGAGTGTTACTCCGACCCCAAGCTGCACAAGCTCGTCCACGAGCTGGGTGCCGGCGTACAAATACTCTGCTGTTTCTTCTGAGACGCCTGCGTCACTGGAAATGAGGTAGGCTTTCGTATATGTTTCCCTGCCGACGCTTTGATACACCTGGGCTAACTCGTCACTGTTTGCCTTCGACGGCGCAATGCCCATAAACAGATACATAGGCTCTGTGTGATCTGTCAAAATGGCAGAGTAACCTTCCGACCTCATGGTTTGAACAGTTTCTTGTCCTTTTTCCGAAGTCGTGAATGCCCCGCCCTGCACGACGTGGACGGTCAGGTTCGGGATGCCGCCGGTGAATGTGTCGTCGGTGATTGAGCCGACCGGTTGTAAGGCGGTTGGTTCCTGGACCGCACCGGCGGTTTCGATTTCCGGAGCGGCTGAGCTTGCCTGATCCATTTCGCTTGTTGAAAAGAGCGTGAGGAGCATGAGCCCGAAGCCTGTCCCGACAATGATCGCGCTCATGACGATGGCGAGCATCCTCCCAGGGAGACGTAGGTTCGGCCATGAAAAGGTGTGTCTTGAGGGACGCTTTTTCTTTCGTTTGTTTGGTGGAAGCTTTGGTGCTCTGTCCCGGTTTCCGTCGTCCCAGAAGGGCAGGCTCAGAGCTGTTTTTTCTTTGCGGCGTTCTTCAAAGTCTACTATATTGGTTTCTGGTTGCGCTTTTTCAGGGGGCTCGTGTTCGGCGAGCACCCAGTGAAAAGCGTCATCGTCTCGGTTATTGTCCTCGGTTGCTGCAGTCTCGGACTGGACGTCTTCATCATCGTCGCGGAAAATAATCGTCTTTTCGCCATTCATCCGAATCGTTATGACATTTTTTTTATCCAACGCGCCCAAACCCCTTTCACGGTGATCGTTATACTTTACTCTATTAACTAGCACCGATTGGTAGAACCCTAAAATTCGTCTGCGGCGTTAAAAGGATTGGATTTTTAGTTAGTCAAGAAATGGCTGGTCCCGGTCTTCGTATGATGGATAGTCGGCTTTCGGTGCTTCGTGCTCCAGATCAGACAGCGGCGGGTAATAGTATGTTGACACAACAACGTGAAAATCGAGATGATCTTCTCCGTCGATGATCATCCGTTCATCGTCCGTGTCTTCCCTTGTGAAGTAAACCGATTCAATTTTGGCAATCCGTGTAAGATTGTCGAGCTCGTCGAGAAAGCGGACGAGGTGGGCATACGTATCTACACGAACGTCCATGGCTGCGGTCTGCTTGTACATTCCTTCGATTTCATCGCCTCGCCATTCGTCTCCCACAAGGTCACGTTCATCTTCTTCGGTAACAGATTCTTCTTCTTCCTCTTCGTCACGGGTCACTTCCACGTCTTCTTCAACTGCCGGGGGACTGCTCATTTCAAGCATTTCATAAACGGTTTCTTCTTTTTCCATTGTCATGTTCATCATGCGCACACCGGACACTTCTTCGGCCATGTTGATGTCCATAATAAACTGGTCGGTCAACGGTACGACCGGAAGCCGGCGCTGAAGTTCCGTGGAGGTAACCGTGCGGCCTGCCTGTTCCTGAATCATGGCTGATTTTTCCGCTTCGAGCTGTTTAATCATTTGTTCTTCCTGATACACATTCATGACAGTCGTGTCCCGGGCCTCAAGTTTCGGACTCAGAAAGGACGTAAAGGCCAGTACGCAAAAGGCGATTACCGCAACTCCTGCCACAAGGCTGTAAATGAGGAGACGATTTGTGCTCATCATTGATCACCGCCTCCTGTTTCATCTGTTTCAAATTCAAGGTCAAGGTCGATTTCTCCGTTGTCTATCTCTTCGTCGTCCACAGTCTGATTCCCTTCATCATTTGTGTCGATTTCGAGATCCAGCTCAAGATCCATATCGATATTCACGTCGGTGTCATCCTCTTCTCTTCCAGGAGGGCCGGGTTCATCTCCCGTCGGTTCATCAGATTCAGCGTCCTCACCGTGGGCACGAACAGCGTCAGGGTTGATGGTGATCGTCATGGCCGCCGTGTAGTGGGGCAGATAAACCTCGGACTGGGCCGGCTGGGTAAAGAACGTTGTTTCTTCTTCCTCTTCCTCGTCCTCTCCGGTCATGTCTTCTCCGTCGATCCGGTGAAGGGTCACCTGTGAAATGAGGGCTGACTCTTCAAGTGCCTGATGGTAATAGGCTAAATCACGCATCTCATAAAACGCGGCTTCGATATACACATCAAAAGGAAAGCCGTAGTCATATTCCACAAGGTACCCTTCAGGGGGCATCCGGGTGACCACTTCGTGAAGGACGGCAGACGCCGGTGTGGTTTTTCCTTCAAGCTTTTCAATCCAAAGACTGAGCTGTGCCTGATCCGCATTGGACAGGTTATGTATTTCCTGTTCGATTTCCGCTGAAGCAATTTTGTTTTCTGTCAGAATCGTCTCTGCTTCTGCAATGTCTTGCTCCACATTCGACCCGAGTATGGCAAACACGGCCGCGGCCAGGAAGCATGCGAGAAAAAATCCTCCGATTACATAAAGAAGAGAGCGGTCTTTTTGTTCTTTTTTAGGCAGTAAATTAATTTCAACTGGCATGACAGCAACTACACCTCTTTTTTCAACAACAGCCCTACCGTTTCGTGATAACGTTCAGGAATATTTGTATCGGAATTTGAGACTCTGAGATTGGTCCGGTCATAGCGGTGGACCGGGATGTCAAACTGAAGACTCATGTCTTCTTCAAAGCGGGAAAGGTACGGGTGATCCCCGCCGATACACACTTTTGTGAGACTTTTTTCTCCTTTATGGTAGGATGATTCATAATAGTTTCTGAGTTTTCGGATATCGGTAAGTACATCCTGCCACGAAGAAATGATCTCCTCTTCGCTTCCGGTCCATTCGTAAATCAGTTCGTCTTCAATCGTTTCCACGCGCCACTGCTGGCTGTCAAGCTCCCACTCCATATGGCGGGTCACGACCGGCGTGTCTTTATTGAATACCGTCACAAGGATGTGGCTCGGAAAAGCGTGAACTGTAAGAAGGTGCTCTTCTGGCCCGCCATAGCGCGCTCCTTCGTAAAACCGGTAAAAAGCTAATGGCGCAACATCTGCGGCCAGGGGCTTCACCTTGCATGCTTCAAAAAGTTTCGTATACTCGGCGACCGTATCTTCCGGAGCTGCCACTAAAAGGAGATGCCGTTTTTTTTCATCCGCGTCACGCTCTGCCCAGTCAAAGGCAGGTTCTTCAAATGGGAGATGAAGCTTTTCGCCGAGCTCCATATACAGGTGACCGGTCGTTTCTTCGTCTTTCACTGTAATGTCCACACTGTGCTCGCGGATGACGAACAGGGAGTCCGGGACGGTAAAAACGACTTTCTGCTTCTTCAGGTTCCAGGTGTCCACGCATTCCTGAAAGATCGTAACCAGGGTGTCCCATTCCTTGATCCGGCCGTTTTCCACAACGCCTTTGGGAAGGTAGCGTTCCCCGAAGTCGGACACGCTTTCAAGTGATTCATTCTTGCCGCGGACATAGCGGATGACGTGATCTTTAATCGTCACGGCTGTCCACGTCTGTTTTTTTATTTTCAGCATAGTAAACCCTCACTTCTGCTCATTAAAAGATCTTCATATACCAGTTCCAGATTTGTATTCCGTAAAAATAAACGATGATCGAACCAAGGGCGATGGATGGTCCGAAGGGGATCGATGATTTCCGGTTCATCCCTTTGAACAGGACCCCGAAAATGCCGATGACGGCACCGATCAGAGAAGCAAAAAAGATGCTCATTAATACACCTGGAAAACCGAGCACGACGCCAATGACGGCATAAAGCTTCACATCTCCCCCACCCATGCCTCCTTTTGATAAAACAGCAAGGGCAAAGAGAATTCCAAACCCCGTCAGCATCCCTACGATCGGGATCCACCATGGATACAGGTCTGCCACGGTGAGCCTGAGGAGCAAGAGGGGGATAAAGAAAAACATGAGCACCTTGTTGAGGATCAGGTAGCTCGTTAAATCACTCACGGTGATAATGACCAGCATGGATACAAAAAGAAGACTTACGATCAGCTCAAAGCTGAAGCCCCAGTGGAGGTAGCTTAAAAGAAACAGTCCGCCGGTAGCTGTTTCCATCAGGGGGTAAAGAGGTGATACTCTCTTGCCGCAGTCTTTGCACTTTCCCCGGAGAATCACATAGGACAATACCGGAATCAGTTCCCATGCAGAAAGGCTATGTCCGCATTCCGGGCAGCGGGACCGTGGCTTGATGATGGATTCCTTATTCGGCATTCTCATTCCTACTAAGTTAAAAAAAGAGCCGAAAATCAATCCGAATAAAAACACATAAACACTAATGAGGATCTCCAATCGTCACCACCAGCACTTTCTATTAGTCGAAAAAAATGGAATCTACTACTATTATAGGGGTTTTTAGGGTGAGGGGGAATAGGGGGATTGAATTGTTTTGAGAATTAATAAGGGGGTTCTAGAATAGAACCCCCTCAGGCTGTCGAGAAACCCACGCTTTTTTGAAGCGTGGGTTTCTTTATGTGGAGAAAATGAAATTAAGTGATGCAAATACCTTTTAAAAATAGGGCAAACCACCTCTTAGCTGGCTGTGAGGTGGTTTGCTATCTTCTTTATGTTCTGTGCTGCGGCTGTCATAAGCGCTTGTTCCGATGCGCCTCTCAAGCTGCGCAACCGGCAGTAGCGAAGCCCGTGGAGCTGTTTTGCGTCCGCGAAGCTTCGCTCTATTGTTTCTTTTCTTTTTTTGTAGATCAGCTTTCCTTCTTTTGAAAGCCGGTTTTCCCTCACCTTCTCCTTGCTGTCTTCCCAGACGTGGCGTGTAATCACTTTCTTATGGTTCTTTGCGTTTGTACATTGTGCAAGAAGTGGACAGTTTAGACAGTCTTTGGGGTCGGAATGATAGTGGCGATAGCCTTCACGGTTGGTGGTCGAATAACTCAAGCTCTTTCCATTGGGACACGTATAGGTATTGGACTCTTTATCATAATTGTACTTCCATTTTGGCAGATATCCTTTTTTAGGCTTAAAGCGGCGATGAGCGATGACCCCCATGATTTTTCGGTTCTCCAGCCCCTTACATAATGGGGTTGTTAAATAACCAGCGTCCAGCCCTACAGCTTCGACGTTTAATCCAAACCGATCTATTTGCCGGTCGAGTCGCTTCAGGTAAGGTCGTGAATCGTGGATGTTTCCTGGTGTTAAGTGGACATCAGTAATAATGTTGTATTTTAGATCTGTCGTGCGATGATCCAAATAGAAGAAGCCTTCGGGCTTTCCATCTCTAAACATGTAGCCGCTTTCTTTATCTGTTGTACTCACCTTAATTTCTTTTTCTTCCACCACCTCTT
>NZ_JAFEUX010000019.1:0-28523 GCF_016901055.1 Alteribacter salitolerans
TTCTCAATTTCATGATTTGTCCAGTGACGATAGCGAAGAGGTCACACCCGTTCCCATGCCGAACACGGAAGTTAAGCTCTTCAGCGCCGATGGTAGTTGGGGGCTCTCCCCCTGTGAGAGTAGGACGCCGCTGGGCAATAAGAAAAAGCACCCGTTTTTAAAGCGGGTGCTTTTTTGTGCTGTTTGGGGAGGATGTAAAAGCAGGCCGTGGACCGGGTTTCCTGAACAATCGCGCCTTTATCCTGACAAATTTTTATTTATCCCGAAAACCTGGTCTCTGTAAAAAAGAAGGCGGCCTGGGCGGCCGCCGGGATCTTTGTTTACCTCACAGAATATCATGAATCTTTTACCTATATGATGAATCCTCAGCAATTTATCATTAAAAATACACAAATATCATGAAAACTTCTCTGTTTATTTTGAAAACAGACGTTATTTTCAGCTTAATTATCTATATCCTTTAATCTTCACAGCGCATCGTGCGGAGTTGAACGGATTAGGGGACACTCCTGCGAAAGTGCGAGACAGACGGGGCCCTGCCGTTCACCGTAGAGACTCGGCGCGAGTCCGCCGAAAGGGAGCGTATCCGTTCAACGAAGCTGCTGAAATATAAGGGTTTAGTTCTTGTCCTGACACTTTTCAGGTTAACTATCTCCATAAAAACCTTCTTTTCACTACAGCACTGCCGCAGTGTCTTTCTATAATGGTATTTCACGGGCCAATGAGAAGGCGTATAATGGTGTTATAGAAGAGAAAAAAGGGGTTGTAATCGGAGATGGAGAAAAAGAAAGAACTCGAAACAAGGTTAATTCATGGGGAGTACGATCGTAAAAAACATTATGGGAGTTTAACACCTCCTTTATATCAGACATCCACATTTACTTTTGATTCAGCACAACAAGGAGAAGCACGTTTTGCAGGAAATGAAAGCGGTTACATCTATTCGAGGTTAGGAAATCCGACGGTTACTATTCTTGAGAAAGCCATTGCCGATTTGGAAGAAGCAGAAGAAGGAATTGCTTTTGCGTCAGGAATGGCAGCAGTGTCATCTGTGTTATTGGCTTTAGTAAGAACAGGAGATCATATTCTTGTTTCAGAAGGCGTATATGGTTGTACGTATGGACTTTTACAGCTTGTGGAGGACAGGTATGGTATCGAGCACGACTTTATCGATATGTCGGAGGAAGAAACGGTGCGGCAGCAGATAAAGCCAAATACGAAAGTGCTTTACGTAGAAACGCCGATCAATCCTACAATGAAACTTGTTGATCTGGAAATGGTGATAAAGGTAGCAAAAGAAATGGGGGTCATTGTTGTGGTGGACAATACTTTTTCTTCACCATACCTGCAGCAGCCTCTTAAGATGGGTGCTGACGTTGTCATTCACAGTGCAACTAAATATATCTGCGGACACGGAGATGTCATTGCAGGTCTTGCGGCAGGGAAGGCTGACTTTATCCAGCAGGTCCGGGCTACTACATTAAAGGATATTGGCGGGGTAATGGCACCTTTTGATGCATGGCTTCTATTGAGAGGGTTAAAGACCCTTTCTGTAAGGATGGATCGCCATTGTCTTAATGCTTCTGACCTTTTCCGGAAATTAAAAGATCATCCTAGAGTGAAGAAGATTGTTTACCCCGGGGATAGTTCTTATGAGCAGTATGATTTGGCGCAAAGACAAATGAAACAGCCGGGAGGGCTTATTACCTTCGAAGTAGAAGGAGGGAAAGAAGAAGCCCAGGAGATGATGAACCATTTAAAAATGATTCAGGTAGCTGTAAGCCTCGGAGATGCAGAAACGCTTATCCAGCATCCTGCCAGCATGACCCATGCGGTTATTCCACCGGAAAAACGAATGGAAATGGGTATAACAGACAGTATGCTGAGATTGTCTGTCGGACTGGAAAATGTAAATGACATATGGGAGGATCTTGCTCAGGCATTGAATGCTGCGGCTGGTAAATTAAGTACATCGAGTTAAACAGGCGGCCAGACTGATAATTAAACATCTGATATTTACGCTGCACCTAAAAGGAGAGCCTTTCGGTGCAGCTACGATGAATTATTCATTATCATCCCATAATTTTGATTCAGTGAGTGAACCTCTGTGGTGTAAGAAGGTCTTCAATAAGCTGTGGGAGCTTGTACTTTGAGATGGTGAGAAAGTGTTCAATGCATGGGAAATCATTTGAAGAGAAGGAGTGCAGGAGCTCACACCACCATTCTGTTTCGTAACGGCATATCATACTCAGGCTGTATAAGATCAAATAGTGAGAGAGCAGTTCCGGTAAAGGAAGGAATGCCGCACGGTCGTTAGGCAAGTACAAGCTCTCATTATGACGAATCGGTAAATAGGGATGTACATTGAAATCTCCTGCCGGCGTCAGCACAAAAGAGTTACCTTGTTTTTCCCCTTTCATATGAATACCTTCAGCTTTTAATAATGATAAGAACCTCGGCAGCTCCATTTCCAGATTTTTTAGAAGGAGAGGCGGTAAGGCAACATTTTGATCAGAAACTGAAATTTTTGTGATGGGTTTATGATCATACAGCTTTTCAAAAAGGGAGGCCATTTCAGGTATTCGCCTGAAAACATAATTTAATTTATATTTTTCTCCGGTCAATTGTTTCACATGAAACATTTGTTCCGAGAAGTAAGGAAATAACCCTTCTTTTTGAACTTTTACTTCATCCTCCAAAAAAGAGTAATCCTGTTTTTTCCGTTTTCGTGCTGTGACACCGTGAGCCAGTACCTGAGTCGTTCCGGGGTATTCAGGATCTACGGTGAGGAGACACGCTTTCATCCACTGTACACACCCATAGAATAAAAGCACAGGCTGGGTAGATAAAGGGGCAACCTCAGACTGACTGACGTATTGTTTTCCCATTTCAAGATAATATAAAAAAGGATACCCATTTTTATATGCCAGTGTTCTGGCGTTGCTCAACTTCTGTGCTTCATACTTTGCTGCTAAATACTGCTTCACGTAATCAATGGATTGAAAAGGCAATAAAAAGGGGTGTGATGTCATTGTATTTGACTCCTTTGTCAGAACGCTGGAAGTAAGGGAGAATCGGGTTTGGCTAACTTTTGGAACCTGTCGATAATTCTTGACAGTAGTGTGTCCACTTGTTAAGCTACTAATAATATTTTGGGAAAAATTAAGGAGGATTTCATCCATGTGGGAGGAAAAGTTTGGTAAGGAAGGGTTAACTTTTGACGATGTCCTGTTAATGCCGGCTCGTTCAGAAGTACTGCCAAGAGATGTAAGCGTGAAAACAAAGCTTTCCGATAAATTAGAACTGAACATTCCTATTATCAGTGCCGGGATGGATACTGTTACAGAAGCAGCTATGGCTATTGCTATGGCCCGTGCCGGCGGACTCGGTATTATTCATAAAAATATGTCGATTGAAGAGCAGGCAGAGCAGGTGGACCGCGTAAAGCGTTCAGAAAGCGGAGTAATTACAAACCCGTTTTACCTTTCGGCAGACAATCAGGTGTTTGATGCTGAGCACTTAATGTCGAAGTACCGTATTTCAGGAGTCCCTATCGTGGACGAGAATTTAAAGCTAGTCGGGATTTTAACGAACCGTGACCTTCGTTTTATTGATGACTACTCTATTGAGATTAATGAGGTCATGACAAAGGATAACCTTGTAACTGCTCCTGTCGGCACAACACTGGATGAAGCACAAAGCGTTCTCCAGAAATATAAAATTGAAAAACTGCCTCTTGTTGATGATGACGGCATCTTAAAAGGCCTTATTACAATTAAGGACATTGAAAAGGCAATTGAATTCCCTCATTCAGCAAAGGACTCAGCGGGAAGACTTGTAGTCGGTGCAGCTGTGGGTGTAGGGGGAGATTCCGAAGCCCGAACAGAAGCTCTTGTTCAATCTGGAATTGATGTGCTCGTTATTGATACAGCGCACGGTCATTCACGAGGCGTGCTCGATAAAGTGCGGCAGGTTCGTGAAACGTATCCGGATCTGGACATTGTAGCCGGAAACGTAGCCACAGCGGAAGCCACCCGAGATCTGATCGAAGCCGGTGCTACGATTGTTAAAGTAGGTATCGGGCCAGGATCTATTTGTACGACCCGTGTAGTAGCAGGAATCGGTGTACCGCAGATTACTGCTGTATATGACTGTGCAACAGAAGCACGTAAACACGGGAAAGCCATCATTGCTGATGGGGGTATTAAGTACTCCGGAGATATTGTAAAAGCTCTCGCTGCCGGCGGACATGCTGTCATGCTCGGAAGCCTCCTTGCAGGGGTAACAGAAAGCCCTGGTGAAAGGGAAATTTTCCAGGGACGACAGTTTAAAGTATACCGTGGCATGGGCTCCCTTGGGGCTATGGAAAAAGGAAGTAAAGACCGCTACTTCCAGGAAGGTGAACAAAAACTCGTTCCCGAAGGCATTGAGGGACGTACACCATATAAGGGGCCTTTAAGTGATACAATCCATCAGCTGGTGGGTGGTATCAATGCCGGAATGGGGTATTGCGGCACACCAACGATCCAGGACCTTCAGGATAACGGCCGCTTTATCCGCATTACGAATGCCGGATTAAAAGAAAGCCACCCTCACGATGTTCAGATTACAAAAGAGGCACCGAACTATTCCATGTAAATTAGGTAAAAAGATTTAGATAGATAGGGTCTCCCCTATCTATTTTTTTCTGTTTGTATATGGTAAAATGACGTTTGTTACTCACGTTTTCAGCGGTGCTTCAAGAACATTTTAAAAAATATGGAATATATGCTCTTTTCAGGAACGAACGAAGAGTCTGTATTTACCAATTATCGGCGTATTCTTGAACGCTCACGTTTATATAAATAGTTATGCATCAAGGAGAGGAAGAGAGAATGGGGAAGTTTAAAGGAACAGTATTGTCATTAATGGCTTTTCTGCTTGTTTTTTCAAGCGTATTTGCTACATCAGAAACAGCAGAGGCCGGGTTTAATCCGGGGGTTGAAACGGTAATACTTGTAGATGCCGATTCCGGCAAAATTTTGTTGGATAAGAACATAGATCAGGCATTGCCGCCAGCCAGTATGACAAAGATGATGAGTGAGTACTTAATTTTAGAAGCAATCAACAACGGAGAGATTTCCTGGGATCAAGAAGTTCCAATCAGTGACTTGAATGCAGCTCTGTCACACCAGGGTGGATTATCGAATGTAATGTTAAGAACTGATGAGAAGTATACAGTAAAAGAACTATATGAATCAGTAGCCATTTATTCTGCCAATGCTGCCACAATGGCACTCGCGGAAATGATTTCAGGATCTGAAGGTGCTTTCGTTGAAAGAATGAACGAAAGAGCAAAAGAAATCGGTATGGGTGAGCCGATGCGTGAAGCAGGAAGTGGAGATCTGGAATCCCTCTTCGAACAAGGGATCGGAGATTTCCAGTTTGTAAATTCCACCGGTCTGCCAAACAGCCTTCTTGGAGATAACTACCCTGAAGGCACTGAGCCTGATGACGATAACTATATGTCAGCTCGTGCCGCAGCTACATTAGCCTTTCATTTGATTAACAATTATCCTGAAGTACTGGAAACAGCCAGTATTCCGGAGAAATTGTTTAAAGAAGGAACAACAGATGAAATCCGTATGCAAAACTGGAATTGGATGATTCCGGGTACGATGTACGGCGATTTGGATTACGAGTATATTGATGGGTTAAAAACCGGATTTACGAATTCTGCAGGATATACATTTACCGGAACAGCTGAAAAAGACGGGAAACGTCTGGTTTCTGTGGTCATGGGTGCGGACTCTGAAGCTCACCGTTTTCAGGAAACACAGCGGTTAATGGAGTGGGGGTTTAACCACTTTTCACAGACAGAACTTTTCCCTGCCGGTATGAGCATTGAAGAGGACGAAACAGTTCAGGTAGCCAAAGGAAAAGAAAGCGAAGTCGCTGTGTCTACTGAAGATGCATTGTCTATGATGATTCGCAACAACCAGGAAGACGCATACAGCTATGAAGTAGAATGGGACGAGTCATTATTGAATGAAGACGGTAAACTGACTGCTCCTATTGAAGCCGGTGAAGTTGTTGGTAAACTTCACGTTGTTTCAGATGAGGATGATGCAGGATTTATCGATGGGAATGACCAATCTTCCGTTAACATCGTAACTGACGAAGCGGTAGAGAAAGCCGGCTGGTTTTCACTTCTGTTCAGAAGCATCGCGGGTTTCTTCTCCGGTGTATGGACCTCAGTTGCTGATACAGTAACCGGCTGGTTCTAGTATAATAAAACCTCATACAGCATACCCGGAAGAAAACCTTCCGGGTATTATTTTTATCGCTCTTCTCGTATAAATTGTGGCTCATTTCACTCTCTATAGATTACAGAAAAAAAGATACAGCCTTTGGAATGAATTAATTCGCTTTGAGGAATAATTATTTCACTTTTAGATATTCTTATCGGCTTCAGGAAGAAATATTTCATTTTTGGGATAAATACATCACTCTAAGATAGAATCGTTCCTTTTACAGGAAGAATTACATCACTTTCAGGAATAATTACGTTACATAAAAGGAGAATCACTTGGAATTGCAAACCTTTCTAGTTATTTCTAAATCTTTTCCATCGATATTTTAACCGGTTTTCCGTTATAATAGATAAGGATAATCAGAATCCGAATTATTTGAAACTTAGGTAATCTCGAAAGGGGATCATTCACAATGAAACAAACGGGTACAGATCGGGTAAAACGCGGGATGGCAGAAATGCAAAAAGGCGGCGTCATTATGGACGTTATTAACGCGGAACAAGCTAAAATTGCAGAAGAAGCAGGTGCTGTAGCAGTTATGGCACTGGAGCGTGTGCCAGCAGATATCCGCGCTGCAGGCGGTGTTGCGCGCATGGCAGATCCTACAATTGTAGAAGAAGTAACGAATGCAGTAAGTATTCCTGTAATGGCGAAAGCTCGTATTGGTCACATTGTTGAAGCAAGAGTACTTGAAGCGATGGGTGTAGATTACATCGACGAAAGTGAAGTACTTACACCTGCTGACGAAGTTTACCACTTAAATAAACGCGATTACACGGTACCATTCGTATGTGGAGCAAGAGATCTTGGAGAAGCTTCCCGCAGAATCGGAGAAGGTGCGTCCATGATCCGTACAAAAGGTGAGCCTGGTACAGGGAACATCGTAGAAGCCGTGCGTCACATGCGTATGATGCAGTCCCAGATTAAACAAGTGGTTGGTATGAGCGAAGATGAAATCATGACAGAGGCGAAAAACCTTGGTGCACCTTACGATGTCCTGATGGAAATCAAGCGTACAGGTAAGTTCCCTGTTGTAAACTTTGCAGCAGGCGGGGTAGCTACTCCGGCAGATGCAGCCTTAATGATGCAGCTTGGTGCAGACGGCGTATTCGTTGGTTCCGGTATCTTTAAGTCGGACAACCCTGAAAAGTTCGCCCGTGCGATTGTAGAGGCGACTACTCATTACGAAGATTACAAACTTATTGCTGAGCTTTCAAAAGGTCTTGGTTCTGCCATGAAGGGGATTGAAATTTCAACTCTTGAAGCAAAAGACCGTATGCAGGAGCGCGGCTGGTAAGTAAAGGAGCGGCATCATGATAAACATTGGAATTTTAGCCCTTCAAGGGGCCGTTCGTGAGCATGCAAAAGCCCTTGAGGCGCCGGATGTAAACGTGATTGTTGTTAAACGTACAGAGCAGCTGGACGAGCTGGATGGTCTTGTTTTTCCGGGCGGGGAAAGCACGACGATGCGCCGGCTTATTGATAAGTACGGATTTTTTGAGCCGTTAAAAGCCTTTGCCGAATCAGGCAAACCTATGTTCGGCACGTGTGCAGGAGCAATCCTGATGGCAACAGAAATCAAAGGACAGGAGCACCCGCACCTTGCTGTTATGGATATGACGGTTGAACGAAATGCCTTTGGGCGCCAGCGGGAGAGCTTTGAAGCTCCTCTTAAAGTTAAAGAAATTGGTGAAGATGTTCACGGTGTCTTTATCCGTGCACCGATCATTGAGCGTGTCGGACCGGCTGTGGACGTAATTGCAGAATATGATGGTGACATAGTCGCTGCAAAGCAAGGGAACTTCCTGGCGTGCTCCTATCACCCTGAACTGACAGATGATGACCGGATGCATCAGTATTTCGCATCGATGGTGAGAAAAAATCACGTACCTGCTTGATTAAAAACTCCCCCATCGGTTATGATAGGAATACAAAATATTCTTGAACGACAGTGAAGGGAAAAAGTAATGAAGACAGCTTTGTCCAGAGAGTCGGTGGCGCTGAAAACCGATCAAAGCTCTTTATGAATCCATCCCGGAGTCAGGCGGCGGAAGACGAGTATGCTGCCTCGGTATCGTCGGCCGTTACAAGCGATGAGTGGAAAAAAAGGATCGTTCCTTTTTTTCAACAAGGGTGGCAACGCGGGTTAACTCTCGTCCCTATTTGGGGACGGGAGTTTTTTGTGTTTTCCATTCCTTCACTGTTAAAGAAAGAGGAGGGCAAACAATGTTAGATGTAAAATTACTGCGAAAAGACTTTGAAAACATCAAAGAAAAACTTGCACACAGAAATGAAGACATCAGTGATCTTGACCGCTTCGGAGAGCTCGATGTGACAAGACGGGAACTTATTAAAAAAACAGAAGAACTAAAGGGCCGCAGAAACACCGTATCCCAGGAGGTCTCTCAGTTAAAAAGAGAGAAAAAAGACGCAGATCATCTGATAAAAGAAATGAAGGAAGTATCTGCAACAATCAAAGATCTTGATGATAAACTGCGAACCGTGGATCAGGAACTGGAACAGCTGCTCCTCACAATTCCTAATATTCCTCACGAGAGTGTACCCGTGGGTGCTGATGAAGAGGACAACCAGGAAGCTCGTAAATGGGGAGATCTGCCGGCGTTTTCCTTTGAGGCGAAGCCTCATTGGGATCTTGCGACAAACCTCAGAATCCTTGATTTCGAGCGTGCCTCAAAAGTTACAGGAAGCCGTTTCGTTTTCTATAAAGGACAAGGGGCGAGACTTGAGCGTGCCCTGATCAACTTTATGATGGATCTTCATGAAGATGAGCACGGCTATGAAGAAGTGATGCCGCCGTACATGGTTAACCGAGACAGCATGACTGGAACAGGTCAGCTTCCGAAGTTTGAAGAAGATGCATTCAAAATTCGTGAGGAAGACTACTTTCTTATCCCAACAGCAGAAGTACCGGTAACGAATATGCATCGTGATGAAATCATTGATGCAAACCAGCTTCCGATTGCCTATACTGCATACAGCGCATGTTTCCGTTCTGAAGCAGGCTCTGCGGGAAGAGATACGCGAGGGCTGATCAGACAGCACCAGTTTAACAAAGTGGAGCTTGTTCGTTTTGTTAAGCCTGAAGAATCTTATGAACAACTGGAGCTTCTTACTTCCCACGCCGAGAAAGTCCTTCAGCTGCTTAAGCTTCCATACCGTGTTATGAACATGTGTACCGGAGATCTTGGTTTTACAGCTGCTAAGAAGTACGATATCGAAGTGTGGATCCCAAGCTATGAGACATACCGGGAGATTTCTTCCTGCAGTAACTTTGAATCTTTTCAGGCACGACGTGCGAACATCCGTTTCAGACCTGAAGCAAAAGGTAAGACTGATTACGTGCACACGTTAAATGGATCCGGCCTGGCTATTGGCCGGACAGTTGCTGCTATTCTTGAGAATTATCAGCAGGAAGACGGCACTGTTGTTATTCCTGAAGTCTTAAGACCGTATATGGGTGGAAAAGAAGTAATTAAATAATCTTCAAAGTAAAAGGCGCCTTCCGGGAATAAATTCTCAGAGGCGTCTTTTATAATGGCCGGCTTATAGACCATTGTTGATTTATAAGAAGTGTTGATTGGAGCGGATGCGCCACACCCCTGCGGGAGCAATGAGCGTTTACATCACGAATCAGCTGCTTCGACGCAGAAAGCTGCGAAGCATAACTGGGAGAGGAAGAAGCAGGGGTATTTCACATGCGTGAAACGAGGCTCACCGGCGCCCCCGTGGAAAGCACTAGAGTCTTTTAATAGGAATTTGTATAAAAATAATAAAATTGAGTAGTGTTCTGTATTTCTATCGTTACGGATACTTTCTTAATAAAATAATTAATAAAACTAATTTCCCATATTAGCATATTAAAGCGAAGGTCATGGGGTCAGCGGGAAGCAAGAAGAAAACTCCTCAAAAAGTCACAGAATTTTACATATAACATTGTCGAAAAATGAACGGGATTTAGCATGGAAGAAGATGTTAGATATTAATTTTTATTCATCAAAACGAATATAAATTTAAACAGGGTTGTAAAACCCCTTATAAATTATAAATATGCGTATGAGTTTATATCATAAATATTCCATTTTATTCGAATAACGAAATATCTAAAGATAAAAAATTTTTAGAAAACTCTGTACTTACTGTTTTTACTATGATACATTAATGTCATTAAAACGATACATTTTTGATACATAGATTTACCGGTTAGAAGTCTTTTGAAAATTTATACTCATATCTGTATAAACTATCATTTTATATCAATTCTGCTATTTTGATATAAAGAGACTGAGCTACTGGGAAAAAGATGGGGTGAGCTTGTGCAGCGTAGTGAGCATTTACTGGAAGTGAAAGGGCTTAAAACGTATTTTTACATGGAAGGTGACAGAGTAGCCAAGGCAGTTGACGGCGTTGATTTTTATATCGACCGTGGAGAAACGCTGGCTCTTGTAGGAGAATCCGGAAGTGGAAAAAGTATTACGTCTTTATCGGTTATGAGGCTGATCCCTCAGCCGCCAGGAAAGATACTTGAAGGATCCATTAAATTGGACGGAAAAGAGTTGTTGACGCTATCTGACAGTGAAATGAGAAAGGTACGCGGAAACGACATGGGTATGATATTCCAGGAACCGATGACCTCATTGAACCCTGTTTTTACAATAGGAAACCAGATCGCAGAAACATTAATGAAACATAAAAAAATGACGAAGAAACAAGCATATAAAAAAGCAGTCGAGCTTCTCAGAGTCGTAGGTTTTGCACGGGCAGAAGATATTATTAACGAATATCCCCACCAGCTTTCAGGAGGGATGCGTCAACGTGCGATGATCGCCATCGCTATGTCTTGTGACCCAAAACTATTGATCGCCGATGAGCCTACAACTGCACTTGATGTAACCATTCAGGCCCAGATTCTGGACTTGATGGTGGAGATGAAAGAGAAGTTTGACTCTTCCATCCTCCTTATTACCCATGACCTGGGGGTAGTAGCAGAAGTAGCCGACCGGGTTATGGTTATGTATGGCGGTCAGATTGTTGAAGAAGCGAGAGCAGATGAACTATTTACAGACCCGCAGCATCCATATACAAGAGGTTTGATGGGAAGTATCCCGAACATTGACGCTGATGTTGAACGGCTTGAATCGATCAGAGGATCCGTACCGCCTGCGCACCGTTTCCCACAAGGATGCCGATTCGCACCACGGTGTGATCACGCAATGGATATCTGCCGGGAATCGAATCCGGAGCTGCTGGAGACAAAAGCTAAACACAAAGTGCGCTGTTATCTCTACGAGCCTTTGAGTGGAGAAGGAGGACAAGGCAATGGAACAACAAGAGAAGCTGTTAGAAGTACGAAATCTTAAAAAATACTTTCCTGTAAAAGGGGGAGTACTTCAACGGACAGTCGGACACGTAAAAGCAGTCGATGATATCAGTATCGATATTTATAAAGGTGAAACCCTTGGGATTGTTGGGGAGTCAGGTTCCGGGAAGTCGACTCTCGGCCGGACCATTCTCAGACTTATGGATCCTACTGAAGGAGACGTCATTTTTAAAGGCGAAAACATCGCAACGGTTAAACAGGGGAAAATGCGAAAGTACCGTCAGGATATGCAGATGGTATTCCAGGACCCTTACGCATCTCTTAACCCAAGGATGAGTGTAGGAGAAATTATTGAAGAACCGATGCTTGTTCAAAAAACGATGGCAAAAAAAGACCGTAAAGAGAAAGTTGTCGACCTTTTGAAAAAGGTAGGCCTGCCGGCAGAAGCGAGAGAGAAGTATCCTCACGAATTCTCAGGCGGTCAAAGACAGAGAATCGGGATTGCAAGAGCCCTCAGTATGAACCCTGAATTCGTTATTGGTGATGAGCCGGTATCCGCGCTAGATGTATCGGTTCAATCGCAGGTTCTTAACCTGATGGAAGACTTACAGAAAGAATTTAATCTCACTTATCTCTTTATTGCCCATGATTTGAGTGTTGTTAAACATATTTCTGACAGAGTAGGTGTCATGTACCTGGGAAGAATGGCCGAAATCGGTCCAAAGAAGCTCATTTACGACAACCCGCTTCACCCGTATACGAAAGCCCTTCTATCTTCTGTACCGGTTCCCGATGTTACACGGAGAAGAGAGAAGATAAAATTAAAAGGAGAGCTTCCGAGTCCGTCAAATCCGCCGACTGGGTGCTCATTCCACACACGATGCCCCGAGGCTCATGACCGTTGCAAAGTGGACAGGCCTGAACTGATTCATCAAGGTGAAGGACAGTATGTGGCTTGTCATTTGTACAGTGAAAAGAAATAAATAAAAAATGCACTTTAAGGAGGTGAGGCAAGGGAGAGGAGAGTTTGGGTTAATTGTTTTTGTAATTTTTAAAATATTAAGGGGGTAACACTATCATGAAGTTCAGTAAATTTTGGCTAATGTTAATTTTATCATTGTCACTCGTGTTCGCTTTGGCAGCATGTGGTGATGATGAAGAAGCTTCTGGCGAATCCGAGGGGGATGACGCAACAGAAGAAGATGCAGCAGAAGGTGACGATGGTGAAGATGCAACGGAAGAAGACGATGATGCTGAAGAGGGAGATTCCGGCGAAGCACAGCAAGGCGGAACGATCAATGCAGGTATGTATTCTGCTCCAGGTCACCAATTCAACCCATTATTCTACTCTGATGCGTATGAAGCAAATATCCTTAGCTTCACACACGAATCTCTGGTTCAACTCAATGACGAACTTGAGTACGAGCCATCCCTTGCAAAAGACTGGGAAATTAACGATGAATTTACAACAATTACTTACTACCTGAACGAAGGCGTTCAGTGGCATGACGGTGAAGAGTTCACTGCTGATGACGTGTATTTCACATATTCAACAATCGCTGACCCTGAGTATGTTGCTTCAGGCGGGGTACGTACAAACTACGTTGCCGGTCTTGTAGGTTACGAAGCTTACAGCACAGGTGAAGCTGATACTTTTGAAGGTGTAGAAGTCATTGACGACTATACTGTAGCTTTCCACTATGAAGAAGAAAACATTAAAATGCTTTTTGATACAAGCTTTATCATTGTACCTGCTCACCCATTCGAAGAGATGGCAGTTTCTGATATTCCAGATGCTGATGCTTCCCGTAATGCTGGTGAAGTTGTAGGTACTGGTCCTTACGAGCTTACTGACATGATCGAAGGAGAGCAGTATGTTCTTACAGCTTTTGCTGATTACTGGCAAGGAGAGCCTCACCTTGATGGAATTACGTGGCGTGTTATTCAGCAGTCTGTAATGCCAGGTCTTCTTGAAAGCGGAGAGCTTGACATGATTGCTGAGCCAAACGGCGTACCTGCTTCTGACTTTGAGCGTGTAGATGCTCTTGAAAACATTACGACTTTTGAAACACAAGATTTTGGTTACCAGTACATGGGCTTTAAATTCCACCACCGTACTACTGAAGATGTAGAGAGCGGTACAATCAATCCTGATAACTGGGTTGAAAACGAAAAGCTTTCTGATGTACGTGTTCGTCAGGCAATTGTAAGTGCGATTAACCGTCAAGGTATCGTAGATGGACTTCTATACGGAAAAGGTTCTGTAATGGAAGCGCCATTCCCGGAAGCTTCATGGGCTTATGATCCAGACGCTGTAACGGAATACCCATACGATCCGGACCGCGCCAATGAGCTTCTTGATGAAGCAGGATTCGAAGATGTTACAGGAGACGGATTCCGTGAAGATCCAGACGGTAACGAGTATGTTCTTAACCTTGATTACCCAACTGGAAACGAAGTTCGTGAGCGTACTGCGCCAATCATTGCTGATGAGCTTGGAGCTGTAGGAATTAAGGTTGAACTTCGTCAGCCGCGTGAAGCTGGTCCTCACTTTGATGCAATTGAACTTGATAACAACGACTTTGATCTTTACCTGGCTGGATGGAGCCTGGCTGTCGGTGATCCTGACCCAGCTGGAATCTGGCAGTCAACTGCAGCGTATAACTACACTCGCTGGAACGACGAGACGAGTGATGAGCTTATCCGTAAAGCTGTAACTGCACCAGATGCATTTGAGCAAGATTACCGTGCAGAAGTATACAACGAGTGGGCTGCCCATGTATCTGAACAGGTACCTATGGTGTTCCTTTACTCTTCTGACAACATCTATGCTTACAACTCTGCACTGCAAAACGTAAAAGAACTGCCAGCTGGAATCTACCAAGATTCTCACCTCTGGTATTTAGCACAATAATTGTAGAAGTGTCATGGTAAAGAGGTGTGCGGCCCTCGGTCGCACACTTACTTTTTACCTGGTGGGAGGAATTTTGAATGCACAAATATATCATTCGACGTACGTTACAGTTTATTCCCATGCTTTTTCTTGTGACGGTTCTCGTATTTGGACTGGCTAAAGCAGCACCGGGAGATGTGTTGTCAGGTGAAATGCTCGATCCGAATATCCCTCACGAGGTATTGGAGCAAAGAAGAGAGGCACTTGGTCTTAACGACCCGATACATATTCAGTATTGGAACTGGCTTTCGTCAGTTGCCCAGGGTGATCTTGGAACGTCTATGCAATACGCCAACAGGCCGGTTATTGATTTAATTCAGTCAAGGGTTATGAATACTGTGTACTTAGCACTCTTTTCTCTTGTTATTACATTGTCAGTTGCCATACCAATCGGAATTTATTCTGCAACGAGAAAATATTCACTGTTTGATTATGGAGCTACGACCTTTGCCTTTTTAGGTCTGGCCACACCGAACTTTTTTGCCGGATTGCTCGCTATTTGGCTGTTATCCTTCCAGTTTGGCTGGTTTCCTGCTCAAGGAACCACCTCAGTCGTGGGGTTAAGCGGGTTCGAACTATTTGTAGATAAACTCAGACACCTGGTGTTACCTGGATTTACATTAGGCCTGGCCAGTACCGCTGTGTACATGAGGTATATGCGTACTGAAATTCTAGAAATCAAAGGTAGTGACTTCATTCGAACCGCACATGCAAAAGGACTTACTAAGAATTCTGTGTTGTATAAGCATACGCTTCGAAATGCCCTTATCCCGATCATTACATTATTAGGTTTTGAGTTTGGGTTCCTGTTAAGTGGAGCAGTTATTACTGAAGCGGTATTTAATTATCCGGGTATTGGAACGTTATTCCTGAACTCTATTAGTAACCGTGACTATCCGGTCATTATGGCTATTAATCTGATTCTTGCAGTAACAATATTACTCGGAAATCTTTTAGCGGATATCTTTTATGCTGTCGTCGATCCGCGTATTCGCTACGATTGAGGTGAAAGCTGATGGAAACACATTCTAATCAACAAGTAGGAACTGCAGTTCCTCCCGCTAAAACAGAAGCAGAGAAAAGCTTAAGCCCTTTTCAATTGGCGATGCGGAGGTTTCTCAGAAATAAGCTCGCCATTGCCGGACTGGTTGTATTAGCATTCTTCATCCTGGTGGCTATTTTCGCAGATGTAATTGCGCCTCATAGTCCAACGGCACACAACTATTACAATATCGAATCAAAAGCGTCTTCAGAGCACTGGCTTGGAACAGACAGTTCAGGACGGGATAACTTCTCGAGACTGGTATACGGAGCGAGAATATCTTTAACAATCGGATTCTTCGCCATGCTGTTCACAGTGGTTATCGGTGTCTTATTGGGCTCCCTTGCCGGATATTATGGAAAATGGGTCGACGGCATTATTATGAGAGCGACTGATCTTATGCTGATCCTCCCGTTCCTTCTGTTGATTCTGACAATTATTGCGATTGTACAGTCGGTTACCATTACACTGTTTATAACCATTATCGCGGTGACATCCTGGCCGAACCTGACAAGGATTATAAGAGCAACCTTCCTTTCCCTCAGGGAAAAAGAGTATGTTCTCGGAGCCCGTTCGATTGGAGCTTCGGATTTCAGAATTATTTTTAAGCACTTCCTTCCAAACGCAGTCGGTCCGATCATCGTTAATGCTACATTAATGATGGCTACAATGATTATTCTTGAATCAGGCCTCAGCTTTATCGGCTTTGGTATTCCGCAGCCGACTCCGACATGGGGGAACATGATTACAGAAGCCAATAGTCTTCGAATTCTTGAAAATAACTGGGAAACGTGGGTCCCGCCGGGTCTGGCAATCTTACTTACTGTACTTGCCATTAACTTTATCGGTGACGGCTTACGAGATGCTTTTGACCCTAAAAGTAACCAATAATATGAGAAAGCTGCCTTTTCAAAGGTGGCTTTTTTTTGAATATCAGTGCATTTTTATGTATGACACTTTAAAGGATAAAAGAGTTAAATACACAATTTCTATAATAAAGTAGGCGGAAATTTGTTTAATTTTGTAATATAAGATAGGAATTTAGTAGTGTTTTTACTAAAAAACAAACAGAGTTGTAAAAAAATTTAAATATATCCATGCATATATGGAGTAATCAGTGTATAATGTTCCGTGAACTGTAAAAAGGTCATGTTTTCGTTCATTCAGATTTCCTAACTCATTTCTCATGCATAAAAGTGCAATGAGAACAAATGAGGATCCTGGTAATTTGAGAGGAGGCTGGAAATAGGACTTCCTGTTCACTATTATCGGTATAAACGGTGATTATTCTATGACTTTCTCATCCAAATCGATAGAAGTGGTATTTACATAGTCTAGTAAGAAAGCGCCTTTAATTATCTTGATATAATTATTTGTTCGCTTCTAAATTATGTAAAAATATTGATTGCTTAAGATGGTCATACCGTCGAATTGCCAGGTGGGAGGTATCCTGCTTGAATATTCTTTGTTCTTATTTATCTGACAATTACAATAATTGAGGTAATTGTTACGAAATTGTTAGGAGATTGAAAATGAAATAAAACATTGACTATGTTATGAAACTATAATACTATTTTAAATAACTAGATTTTTTATTATTTTCAGAAAATATTGAAGGGTTTGATTATCCTATGAGCAAGCAGAAAGCGCTTCTAGAGATAAACGACTTGCACACTGGATTTAACATTGACGGAGAACAATATCACGCTGTTAAAGGCGTATCCTTCAATGTAGAGTCGAAGGAAGTTGTTTGTGTCGTTGGGGAGTCGGGTTGTGGAAAGAGTGTAATGTCTCTTTCAATTATGCAATTACTTCCTAAGCATAATGGATCAATAGATAAGGGGCAGATTCTTTTTAAAGGGAAGGATCTTGCAGACTTAACTGAAAGTGAAATGAACAGCGTCAGGGGTAAGGATATCAGTATGATTTTCCAGGAACCTATGACGGCGCTTAACCCCGTACTGACAATCGGATTCCAGCTTGATGAAGTTTTACTGAACCATACAGATGCTTCAAAAGAGCAAGTACGGAAAAAAAGTATTCAGCTTTTAAAAGACGTTGGTATCTCAAGGTCTGAGCAGATTGTGCACGAGTATCCGCACCAGCTTTCAGGGGGCATGCGTCAACGGGTTATGATCGCCATGGCTATCGCTTGTGAACCTGCACTTCTAATTGCTGATGAACCTACAACAGCACTTGATGTAACGGTTCAGGCTCAGATTCTCGAATTAATTAAGAAAATTCAGAATGATAAAGGTATGGCCGTTATGCTCATTACTCATGACCTTGGTGTTGTAGCTGAGATGGCAGACAAGGTTGTCGTCATGTACGCAGGACAAGTTGTTGAGCAGTCCGATGTGGACCGTATTTTCCATGATCCTAAGCATCCATATACGAAAGCGCTTCTCGGCTCTATTCCAAAGCTGGATGAGAAGGAAGAGGAGCTTTATACAATTAAAGGTATTGTTCCATCATTAAAGAACATGCCGAAGCAAGGCTGCCGTTTTGTGGATCGTTGCCCGGAGGCGATGCCTGAGTGTAAACAAATTGATCCGCAGCTGGGTGAAACGAATAAAGGCCACGCCGTTCGCTGTCTCCTTTACGAAACAAGTCAGCCTGGCAAAAAAGCGGAGGTGCGAGCATGACACAACCACAAAAGTCAGAACATTTGCTGCAAATTAAAGAATTAAAAAAATATTACCCTGTACGGGGCGGCTTTTTCAGAAAAAAGATTGGTGACGTTAAAGCCGTAGATAATATTTCGTTTGAGCTTAAGCGAGGAGAAACATTCGGTCTGGTTGGGGAGTCGGGGTGCGGGAAATCCACTGCCGGCCGAACGATCACTCGTTTGTTTAAACCGACAAGCGGTAAGATCTTTTTCGAAGGAGAAGACATCACAAACATTTACGGATCGCGTCTTCGCAACATGCGTAAAGATATTCAGATGGTCTTCCAGGATCCGTACGCATCGCTGAACCCGAAAATGATGGTAGGGAGCATCGTATCCGAACCGATCCTTAACTACCGCAGAGTGTCGGAAAAAGCAGTCAGGGATGAAGTTATGGACCTGCTTACTAAAGTAGGGCTCCCTGAAGATGCCTACTTTAAATATCCTCATGAATTTTCCGGAGGACAGCGCCAGCGTATCGGGATTGCCCGTGCCCTTGCACTGAAGCCGAAGCTGATTGTGGCGGACGAGCCTGTATCTGCCCTTGATGTATCTGTACAGTCACAGGTGCTGAACCTGCTTAAGAGTCTTCAAAAAGAGTTTAACCTGACGTTGCTGTTTATCGCTCATGACCTGAGTGTTGTTAAACATATGAGTGATCGTATCGGCGTTATGTATCTCGGTAACCTTGTTGAAGTTGCTGATGCTGACGACCTTTACGCGAACCCGAAACACCCATATACAAAAGCGCTGATCTCTGCGATTCCTATGCCTGATCCGCGTAATAAGAGTGCCCGTATCATTTTAAAAGGTGACGTACCGAGCCCTCAGAATCCACCTGTTGGCTGTGCGTTTCATCCACGCTGTCCGGAAGCCATGCCTCAGTGCAGCGAAAGAAAACCTCAGTTGAAGGAGGTGAATCGGGAGCACCGCGTTTCGTGCTTACTTTACGATTAACCGTTTTTTGACTGGATCAAACACATTTATTAAGGGGGATTTATCAGGATGAGAAAATCATTATTGCTACTCTTAGCGATGCTTCTTTCAATCTCGATTTTCGTTGTAGCCTGCGGCGGCGACGGAGACGAGCCTGCAGATACTGACGCAGACGAAGAAGTAGACGGCGGAGAAGAAGACACTGATGCAGACGCTGATGCCGATGAAGAAGGCGGAGACGACACTGCACAAGAAGATGCACCACAAGGTGGAACTGTAACATACGGTTACACACAACCATTTGCAGGAACATTTGACTGGTCATTTTATGGCGGTCAGGATGACAGCCTTGCACTAAAAATCTTTAGCGGTGATGCACTTGTAAAAACAGGTGATGATTTAATGCCGGAACCACACCTTGCTCAGTTTGACATTTCTGATGACGGTACTGTTATCACGTTCGAACTTGAAGAAGGCGTAATGTGGCACAACGGTGAAGAACTAACTGGGGAAGACTTTAAATTCGCGTGGGAAGTCATTGCTCACCCGGATTACCCAGGTGTACGTTTTTCAAACGTTGAAATGATTGAAGGCGCACAGGAAATGAAGGACGGTGACGCCGACGAAATTTCCGGTATCAACCTTGTTGATGACTATACAATTGAATTAACAGTTACAGAGGCTGCCCCAAACACAATCAGCAACCTTTGGACATACCCAATGCCAAAAGCTCACCTCGAGCACCTTGAAGTAGCTGAGATGGAAGAGTCTGACGAGGTTCGTCGTAACCCTGTTGGTCTTGGAGCTTACAAAGTAACAAACATCGTACCTGGTGAGCAGGTAGAATTTGAAGCATTTGAAGACTACTGGAGAGGTGCACCTAACCTTGATGGCGTTGTTTACAAAGTAATCGACGGCGCAATGGCCGGTGAACTTCTTGCACAGGGCGAAGTTGACATCATTGACTTACCACCTAGCCAGGCGATTCAGCTTGAAGGTAACGACAATGTATACCTTGAAGAAGTAGAAGCACTTTCTTACAGCTATATCGGCTTTAAATTAGGTCACTGGGATGGCGAGAAAAACGTCATGGACAACCCTAAGTTTGAAGATGTACGTGTACGTCAGGCAGTTGCACATGCAATTGACCGTCAAGGAATCATCGATTCATTCAGCGAAGGTTACGGTACTGTAATCAACGCACCTGAATCTGTAATCAGCTGGGCTTACCCGGATGAGTCTACTCTTAATCAGTATGAGTACGATCCTGAACGCGCAATGGAGCTTCTTGCTGAAGCTGGATATGAAGATACAAACGGTGACGGATTTGTTGAAAATCCGGACGGAGAAGAGTTCTCTGTAAACTTCATGGCAATGAGCGGTACTGATATTTCTGAGCCACGTGCCCAGTATATCGTTCAAAACCTGCAGGATGCAGGAATTAACGCACAGTTACAAAATGGTCAACTTTTTGAATTCAACCTTTTCTATGACTTAGTTGAAGAAGACGATGAAGACATCGACTTGTTCATGGGTGCATGGGGTCTGTCTGCTGATCCGGATCCAACTGGTCTTTGGAAAGAAAACGACTTCTGGAACTTCCCACGTTGGGTAAGCGAAGATTCTGAAGAGCTTATCGCCCGCGGGTTGAGCGAGGAAGCGTTAGATATCGACTACCGTACGGAAGTATACCAAGAGTGGCACCAGCTTGTTAACGAAGAGCTGCCGCTTGTTCCACTTAGCTCTCCAATCACTATTTACGCGATCAACTCTGAAGTTCAAGGTGTAACACCGGACATCAGAGATGCGATTACTGATCCGCACCTATGGTACAGAGAGAACTAAGAATCCTGTAACACGAAGAGGGTACTTCAACGAGTCCTCAGCAAGGAGAAATGATCATGTTACTTTACTCATTACGCAGAATTCTCATCATGATTCCAATCATGGTTATGATCTCCATTGTAGTATTTGCCCTGGCATTAGCCATGCCAGGGGATGCCCTCTCGGGGCAAATTGATCCAGCAAATTCGTCACCTGAATACGTAGAAGAGATGAGAGAAAGACTTGGACTGAATGACCCTGTGCATGTGCAGTATGCCAGATGGGCAGGAAATATCCTGCAGTGGGATTTCGGCCGTTCTTATAATCATCGGATGCCAGTAACGGAAGTCATTGGTCAGCGGCTGCCGAACACAATTCTGCTTTCGGTTCTTTCATTGATTATTACGTACATCCTGGCCTTTTTCATGGGACGGTATGCGGGTCGTAACCCTTATACTATCGGAGATTACGGAATTCAAGGCTTAAACTATTTGATGTTGGCAATTCCAAGTTTCGTAGCTGCTATTTTTGCAATCTTTCTATTCTCTTTCCAACTCGGCTGGTTTCCTGCAACTGGGAGTATTAGCTCGGGAGTGGAACCTGGGACAATGGAATATTACCTGAGTAAATTAAAGCACGCTGCACTGCCTGCTTTAGTACTTGGTGGTCTTACTACAGCCAGTTACACTCAGTTTTTACGTAATGATATTATCGAAAGTGCTCAAAAAGATTATGTTCGAACAGCGCGTGCGAAAGGAACACCCGAAAGTCGCATTTATAACAAACATATTCTGCGAAACTCCGTGATTCCGATCGTAACGTTATTTGGTTTTGACATTGCAAGTATTATTGGCGGAGCCGTCATTATCGAAACAGTGTTTTCTTATCCTGGAATTGGACAATTACTAATCAGTTCAATTGATAACAGAGACTCCTCTGTCGTACTCGCGATTACGTTAATGCTATCGATTGCAACGCTCATCGGTAACTTAATAGCTGACCTCGTGTACGGTGTAGTAGATCCAAGGATAAGGGTAGAATAGAGGTGGAAAAATGGCAGCAACTGTAGATGCTCAAAAAGCAGAGGAATTGAAAAATAAGGCCAAAAAGCAATCCCCATGGGCGATTGCTCGCCGCAAACTGTTTCGAAATAAGCTGGCAATGATCAGTATTGCATTTCTTGTTCTTGTAACGATTCTTGCTTATCTGGCACCGTTCATTGCACCGTTTGATCCTAACCGGGTCGATATAATGAACCGTAATCAGCCTCCTGGAGGCGGATATCTGCTGGGAACAGACAATTCCGGTCGTGACATTCTATCCCTTCTCTTATATGGGGCAAGGACATCACTGACGATTGGTTTTGTATGTATGATTTCTGTCGTTATCATCGGAACATTTATCGGGTCCATTGCAGGATACTACGGTGGATGGGTTGATGCAGTACTCATGCGCTTTACGGACTTTGTAATGAACTTTCCATTCCTCGTTTTTGTTATCGTACTTGCATCGATCTTCCGTGATGCAGGGATATGGGCGCTTATTATCGTAATTAGTGCATTATCCTGGACTGGAGCAGCGCGGGTTGTGCGGAGTAAGACGATGTCTGAGAAGGAAAACGAATACGTAATGGCGGCAATCTCCATTGGAGGCTCACCATTAAAGGTTATTCGAAAGCATTTATTACCTAACGTTATGACAACGATCATCGTACAGGCTACTTTACTCTTAGCTGTAATGATTGTTGTTGAAACAGGATTAAGTTTCTTAGGGTTCGGTGTTCCATCAGGTACACCAAGCTGGGGAAATATGATGCAGGAAGCAAGACAGCCTCATGTTATCCGTTCATTCTGGTGGATCTGGGTGCCACCTGCACTGGCGATAACCTTTACGATCCTCGCTATCAATTTCATCGGGGAAGGAATCAAGGATGCCTTCAACCCTAAATCAGCAAGATAAATATGAGGCCGCATAGCCTGTTCTATTTCAAACACAATGAATGGACAGGTTATGCAGGCCTTTTCTTTACTCAAAATAAATGAAGTCCATCAGAAAGCGCGGATCCGGCGCTTTTTTGTTTCGTTGTTTTCGTATAAGCAAACAAAGCAAATTTCCCGATAGAACAGCATTTTTCAAAAATGAACAAAATTTCCCGGGGAATTCAGACAAAATCAGACGTGGATGTAACCGCCCCTCTGTTGAGATGTCGGGGGAATTCAAGTACAATCGAAGCAATAAGTAAAAGAATGAGGATAAAAAAATGTACATGCGGAATAATGACCCGGATCAGCGCTGGATGAAAGAGGCTGTAGCTGAAGCTGAAAAAGCGGAAGATAAAGGCGAAGTACCCATAGGAGCTGTAATCGTAAAAGATAACAAGGTAATTGGGAGAGGTCATAACTTGAGAGAATCGGTACAAATGGCCACATCCCATGCTGAAATGACAGCAATTCAGGAAGCGTGTGAGGCTGTCGGAAGCTGGCGGCTTGTTGACTGCACGCTCTATGTAACTCTGGAGCCATGTCCAATGTGTGCAGGGGCGATTGTGCAATCCCGAATTGAAAGAGTAGTCTATGGGGCGGCCGATCCTAAAGCAGGCTGTTGCGGAACGCTCATGAACCTGACAGACGAGCCGCGCTTTAACCACCAGGCTTATGTAACCTCAGGTATAATGGAAGAAACATGTTCCAACCTTCTTACTTCGTTTTTTCGGAAGCTTCGGGAACGTAAGAAAAGAAATAAGGCGGAATTTATGGAAGAAAAGAAAGGATGATGTTTTGTGCAGCCGAACAAATTCTCACTTGAAACAGCCCAAGTGCTGTCAAAAAAATTAAATATGCCCATCGAGCATATCATGCATACCCCTCCCCATATTATTATGGCGAAGATCGCAAAGCTTGAGGAAGAAGAAGCGAAAAAGGAAAAGTCTGAAGACGAATAAATGACAGAAAACATTACAGATATTTACAAACCCTATCTATTGCAATTGAGGGCTAAACCGATTATACTAGTAATTGCGTCGCTGATAGTGATGCGACCAAATATGTTATCAACTTTGCCGTGCTAGACGGGGAGGTAGCGGTGCCCTGTACTCGCAATCCGCTATAGCGAGGTCGAATTCCTTCCCCCGGTTTTAGCATCGTAGGGTCTGACCTAAGTAAGTGGTGTTGACATCTGGGTTCCACGCAACGGAAATCCGTGAATCGTGTCAGGTCCGGAAGGAAGCAGCACTAAGCGGTACCTTCTGTGTGCCGTGGAGTCGCCTGGATCGAGCTAACTGCTTAGGTAACGCCTGGGGTGTTAATCCCAAAGGAAGGTGCACGGCTTTATACATAATGAAGAAGACAGTCGCATAACAGGCGGCTGTCCTTTTTTATGAGCGGGTAAAAAGATTCCGGCCACTTGCAGTGCTGACGCGAGGCCACGAAGATTTTCATCCGGACTGAACAGAGCCATTGAAATAAATGAACTTCCGGGAAGAATCGTTTTGAAAAAGGGAAGATGAGCCGGTATAATAAAGAGAGTAAAAGAAGAAGGAAGCAAACAAATGTGTTTTTACACTATCAGAATGCATTCAGTCTCTTCAGGGATTGACCTAAAGGGGGAGAAACATGAGTTACCAAGCGCTTTACCGCGTCTGGCGTCCAAGAGTGCTGTCGGACGTTGTTGGACAAGAGCACATCACGACAACATTAAAAAATGCTTTAGTTCAACAAAAGCTCTCCCACGCCTATTTGTTTACCGGCCCTCGTGGAACCGGTAAAACGAGTGCGGCTAAGATTATTTCAAAAGCAATAAATTGTGAACATGCACCTGTAGAGGAACCTTGTAACCAATGTACTTCCTGCCGCGGAATATCAGATGGATCCATCGTTGATGTAATGGAAATTGATGCTGCAAGTAATAATGGTGTCGATGAAATAAGGGATATAAGGGATAAAGTGAAATTTGCCCCGAGTGCAGTTAAGTATAAAGTGTACATTATTGATGAAGTACATATGCTGTCGACAGGTGCTTTTAATGCTTTACTGAAGACCTTGGAAGAACCACCGAGGCACGTCATCTTTATACTGGCTACCACTGAACCCCATAAGATCCCCCTTACGATCATTTCGCGGTGTCAGCGGTTTGACTTTAAACGAATCTCCCCTGATTCCATGATTAATCGAATGAAGGAGATCGTCCAGGCTGGGGATATCGCTGTCGAGGAAGATGCGCTGGCAATGATTGCAAGGGCATCTGAAGGTGGTATGCGGGATGCCTTAAGTCTTCTTGACCAGGCTATCTCCTATTCTGAGTCGGCAGTTACTCTTCAGGATGTGCTGTCAATTATCGGAGCCGTTTCACAGCAACTCTTATTCGATATTGCCCAGGCTTTGAAAGAACAGGACGTAGCCAAAGCCCTCACGTCAATTGATGCTGTAGTAAAAGAAGGAAAAGATCCAAACCGCTTCATAGAAGATATGATCTATTTCTACAGAGATCTACTATTATACAGGACGGCTCCGTCTTTAAAAGACTCCATGGAGAGGGTGACAGCAGATGAAACATTCATCTCGCTGTCGAAAGAACTGCCGTCCGAATGGATCTATAAAGTCATGGACCTGTTAAACCACTTCCAGCAGGAAATGAAGTGGTCCAATCACCCGAAGGTTTTCCTTGAGCTCTTTGCAGTGCGGGCCTGTCACGAGAGTAAACCTGCTGAAACCGGAGGGGCTGATTCCGATACGGTAAAGCAACTTGTCTCAAAAGTTAATGAACTGGAAAAGACAATTAAGCAGCTCCAGGCAAGCCCGGGTGGAGGCGCAGGAAACGGGGTGCAACAGGCCGATGCCCAGCCTCAAAAGAAGCCGGTACCAAGAAGCCGTGCTGCCTCAGCCGGCAAAAGCCGCAGTCAGATGGGCAGGGTAAGGGAAATGCTCTCCGGTGCCAGCAAGGCAGAACTCCAGTCTCTCACAAGTAAGTGGGGACAAATTTCAGAACAGGTTAAAGGGAAAAGTGTACCTGCCTCTGCCTGGCTGAGTGACTGTAAGCCAGTTGCAAGTTCGGGCGATAAAGTTGTCCTGGCCTTTAAAAATGAAATGCACCGCGATATGATTGATACGAAGTTCCGGTCAATTGTTGAAGACGTTCTTTCATCGGTGACAGGTAAACAAATTACCGTGCTTACGATCCTTACCATCCACTGGGAAGAAACAAAGGATACCTTTGTTAAAGAACAGCGTGGGGACGAAGGCGAGGAAGAGGAAGACCCGGTCGTAGGAGAAGCTATCAAGCTTATGGGTGAAGACCTGGTGGAAGTAAAAGAATAAACGAATTTTAACTAAACGAAAGCGAGGAAACTAAAGATGAAAAACATGGGTAATATGATGAAGCAGATGCAAAAGATGCAAAAGGAAATGACAAAAGCGCAGGAGCAGTTAAAAGAAGAAAAAGTACAGGCAACTGCAGGCGGGGGCATGGTCACAGTTGTAGTAACTGGTGAAAAGCGAGTGGTGGACATCCAGATTAACGAGGAGGTTGTCGATCCTGACGACGTAGAAATGCTGCAAGACCTCGTTTTAGCCGCTACCAACGAAGCTCTTACTCAGGTAGATGAACTAATTAATGAAAGAATGGGCAAATTCACTAAAGGAATGAACCTACCGGGAATGTTTTAAGGATGAAATGGGGCTGGCTCACACAAAGTTTTGAGCGAGCCCCGTATTACTATATATCTGACTGAAAAAACAGAGTGTAATAAGGCTGGTCAGACAATGGGCAAACCCGCTATGCGTCAAAGTAAGGTGACTGATGACCGGGTGAACCGTATACTGCAGGCCGCTAATACATGAACAGAAGCAGGCCTGACTCTACTTTTGTTCATATTGGAAGGTGGATTCACTTGCAATACCCAGAACCGATTTCAAAACTGATTGAGGGATTCATGCGCCTGCCGGGTATCGGTCCGAAAACCGCTGCAAGGCTGGCTTTTTATGTATTGGATATGAAAGAGGACGATGTCCTCGATTTTGCAAAAGCTTTGGTAAACGCGAAAAGGAACCTTACCTACTGTTCTGTCTGCCATCATATTACCGATACGGACCCGTGCCGGATCTGTGATGATAAAGCCAGGGACCAATCTATTATTTGTATTGTCCAGGAATCCAAAGACGTAATTGCAATGGAGAAAATGCGCGAATACTCCGGTCTGTATCACGTTCTCCACGGAGCTATTTCTCCTATGGATGGCGTAGGACCCGAAGACATCTATATTCCCGACTTGCTAAAAAGACTTCAGGATGACACCGTTCAGGAAGTAATCATCGCAACGAACCCCAACATTGAAGGAGAGGCCACGGCGATGTATATTTCACGTCTTGTAAAGCCTACCGGTATAAAGGTAACAAGAATTGCACACGGACTGCCTGTCGGCGGTGACCTTGAATATGCAGATGAAGTAACTCTCTCCAAAGCAATTGAGGGTAGAAGAGAGCTATAGATTAAAAGGAGGACATCATGTTTTTCCGTAAAAAAAGAAAGGTTCGCCGTAAAGGAGACGAGCGTCTCCTCGAAGAGATTGATGGACTAAAGGAAAGTCTCGATCAGCAAAAGGCCATGCTTGCCCACAGTTCTGATTACCAGGATCACCTTCTATATAAATCCAAACTGACAGAAGCGAAGTATCTTTTTCTATTAAAAGAGATTCGTCACAGACGGACCTCTAAGATCCGGTGACAGTTCTGCTGATAAAAATGTCTGCATAGAGTAGAGATAGGCTTGTCATAGTGGTCAGGCCTTAAAAAAGAGCAAAGGTGTGAAGGAGTAATGGAACCTATCTTTGTATTATCTCTTCTTGGAGCAGGCATTTTTTTGCTGCTTATATTAGGAGCGCCGATGAAACCTCTCCGGTGGATCGGGCAGGGTGCTATCAAAATTCTGATCGGTGCTTTGTTTTTATTTTTTTTAAATGCTTTTGGATCTTTGTTTGACTATCAGCTTCCTATTAATGTCTTTACTGCAGCTGTTACAGGCTTTCTCGGAATACCGGGCATCATCGTACTCTTACTGATTGACATGACAATCATGCCTTAATCTTTAAATCTTAAGTTGTCACAAGGCGGCTGGTCTGGTATATTGTTTGAGCAGTTCAAAGTGGTGAACAGGAAACGTCTACTTTTAAAAAAGAGAATAAAAATAAAAAAGTTTATGAAACTTGTTGACTTAAAAAACTGCAGATGATATATTATTACTTGTCGCCGCGAAAGACACGGTGGCAAACGAAAGACAGTGACCTTTGAAAACTAAACAAAAAGCCAAGTGAAACGTGGGATAATGACAAATTATCCCGTCAATGAATGAATTAAATGATGTCAGAGACATCAAACTTTCTATGGAGAGTTTGATCCTGGCTCAGGACGAACGCTGGCGGCGTGCCTAATACATGCAAGTCGAGCGGACTGATGGGGAGCTTGCTCCCCTGACGTCAG
>NZ_JAFEUX010000002.1:0-619122 GCF_016901055.1 Alteribacter salitolerans
TTCTCAATTTCATGATTTGTCCAGTGACGATAGCGAAGAGGTCACACCCGTTCCCATGCCGAACACGGAAGTTAAGCTCTTCAGCGCCGATGGTAGTTGGGGGCTCTCCCCCTGTGAGAGTAGGACGCCGCTGGGCAATAAGAAGAAGCACCCGTTTTTAAAGCGGGTGTTTTTTTATGCTGTTAAAGAGAATGGTATGGCTGCACTATCAATCTGGCTGTTTTATATAAAAGTATCCTGTGAGTTCGCGTATGAATTCGTAGCCGAAGTAGAATCCGAATCCTGTGAGGATAACGCCGGCACCAATGGAGATCCAGCGTATGGCTTTTGGTTTTAGGAGGCGGCGGCTGTAGCTGACGATCCAGGAGAAGAGGATGTCGTGAATAAGAATGCCTGTGACGATGCCTCCTGCCACCAGTAAAAAGGATCGGGATCCTTGAACATCGGAAAGAGATGAGGCGAGCAGCGTGCCCAGGATGCCGAGCCAGAACATGACGTAGCCCGGGGTTAACGCAATAGTGAAGCCGGAACCGAATGCTTTAAAAAGCGATGGTTTTTTTACGTGCACATGGGTCTCCCCTGCATGCAGTTCTGTAGATTCCCTGATACTCTGGATGCCGAGATAAAGGAGAAAAAGAAAGCCTGCGAACCACATGACGGTCTGGATATAAGGTATGTCCAGTAAGTAGGCTGAGAGGCCGAAGTAAAATAGAAAAACGAGAATAAAGTCAACGGTCATGCCGCCGATGCCGACAAGCCAGGCATGCCAGAAGCCGCCATGGAGTCCCTGACGAAGCATCTGTGACGGGCCCGACAGGCAGGGTGAGGGCAAGACCGAGGAGTACATATGTAAAGAAGGATTGGGTCATTGTTACCGCCTTTCTGTGACTTAATCTGGTTCTTTCTTTAGTTTGTGTGGAAAACAGATAGGATGTTTGTTTTCAACTATACCACTTTACGATGGAGGGAAGTGGTTCTCTTTTCGTACCGTGGAATTGTGTGGGAATGGGGATTGTGTTGTTTAGCCGGAAGGGTCGGTGTTGACAGGTGGGGTGTTTGGGCATACGATTGTTTTCAGCAGCAGATTTTAGTGAGAATTGGGAGTTTTGTTATGGGCAGAGGAGATCATAGTCAGACTCAGAATCGTATTGTGAGCACGGCTCACGTGTTGTTTATGGAGCATGGGTATCGTTCGGTTTCGACCCGGAGGATTGCGGATGCGTGCGGGCTTACCCAGCCTGCTCTATATCATCATTTTTCCAGTAAAGAGGCGATTTACCTTGAGGTACTTCGTTCCGAACTGAATAGCACAAAGGAGTCTTTGAACCGGATTGCCTTTCGTTATGATGATGTTTCGGAGTGTTTGTTTCATATGACGTATTATATTCTGGTGAATTCGCCGGAGAATATTGGGCAGATGTTTCGAGATATCCGTACGGAGATGAGTGCGGCGTTTCAGGAGAAGATTAATGAGTGGTGGCATGAGGCTTACCGGCTGCCGATGGTTGAGGTTTTTGAGAAGGGGATTCGTAAGGGTGTTATCAGGGATCCGGGACAGTTTGATGCTTCGGCTGAGAAGTATGTGTGCCTGCTGATGAATATGATCAGTCAGGCGATTCCTTCAGGGGGGAAGTCAGAAGAGCAGGACAGTGAGGCGGTGGCTGAAAAGAGGGCTCACTTTATTATTGACGTTTTATTGAACGGACTGAAGAAATAAGGGTACTTCCTTGTGGGAGATCTATACTTATCAAGTGATAAGTTATATAATAAAGGAAGTATTTTCAATAATAAAGAGTGTGAGAGCTTATCAATAGATCACCAGTTTTAAAGGAGGATGTCTCACTTGACGAATGTTGCCAGCCGGAAGCTTGCTTTTTTTGAGGGTATGAAAGTGACGGAAATTAAGAAGAATATTCCGCATCCATTATTGATCAGTTTGTCTACGGGAGGATTGTCTGTTGAATGTCCGTGGCGGTTGATGAACGGTGGGAAGATTGTACTTGGTCAGACGGATTTTTTCCATCAGGATCAAAAGGAATTTAACCGGGGGATTCTTGATAAGGCTCTGAGGGATAAGACGATCAGACGTGTGGAGTGGCTTGATGATTGTTACCTTTTGAGAATTGTGTTCAGTGAGAATTATGTAATGGATTTGTTTCATGACAGTGGCAGTCAGGAAGGATGGGAGCTGTTTGGTAACGGGGATTTCTCGTTTATTTCGCTTCCTGGCGGTGAACCGGAGATGATTGAGAAGGATGAGCAGTAAAAAGAAGTCAGTAAAAAAAGTTTTATTTTATTTGGCGTTAGGGTTTATTTTCCTTATTTTTGCCGGGATCACGGTTGTCCTGATCTGGGCGAGTAATGGCTATGAGGCGGAGTATGAGGTCCGGTCGTACATAGAAGATGAGGGGAATCCGGATGAGCGGACGGGTCTGTCGTTTGGTTCGGGAGATGAAACGACTGGTGTGATTGTTTACCCGGGCGGAAGGGTCGATCATAAGGCGTACAGTTATTTGGCATACCGGTTGTCAGAGGAAGGGTATTTTGTGTATGTGCCGAGGATGCCTCTGGATCTGCCGGTGCTCAATATGAACAGGGCCGGGGCTGTGATGGAGAAATATCCACAGGTGGATAACTGGTATGTGGCCGGTCACTCTCTCGGGGGTGCCATGGGGGCTTATTATACGTCGAACCATCCGGAGACGGTGGAAGGCATGATCTTTCTTGCTTCGTATCCGGGGAATGATCTGACCGGATCAGGTGTACCGGTGCTGTCTGTGTACGGCGGTCTGGACGGGGTATCCACGCCTGAGGAAATCATGGAACGGGATGACCGTCTGCCAGAGGAGACGACGTATGTGGAAATCCCGGATGGTAATCATGCGAACTTCGGCTGGTATGGTGCGCAGCGGGGGGATCTTGAAAGTCCGTTGACGCCTCAGGAGCAGCAGGATATCGTGGCGGAGGAAATTGCCCGGTGGATTGAAGGCAGGTAAATCCCGGCAGCTGATTGAGGTGTAAATTAATGAAGAAAAAGGTATTTTTGAGCGGAATCGTGAGTGCGGTTTTGGTTCAGCTCGTGGCTTTTGTTATGGGAGAGGCGAGGCAGGGGTATGAGATTTCAGGGTACATCGGTGTGGGACTCCTTGTTCTGGCTGGGCTTTTGTTTGCGACCCTCATTGCCACAAGGCGTGATGTGATGCATAACGCTGCTCCTGAAGACCGTGAGAGCCAGCGGAGTATGCTGCGGATCGGCGTGTATGGCATGCTGATCGGTCTGCCTCATTTTATGTATGCGTTTGGGTATTTTTTGTTTACGCAATAGAGTTGGGAAAGAAGGCTGTCCAGGTGTGCCGTGCACCGGGCAGCCTTTTTTGAAAGGTAAGAACTTATAAAATATGCTCGTTTTACTATTAAGGAAGATAAGAGTTTCTTAGATGGAAATTATTCGAAAAATATCTTTATTGGAATGCTTCGTTCGTAAGTTAGGAGATTGAGTTGGCTATTTGTGTTGTCCATTGCCTCTGTAATAGTAAAAAAAGTAAGGAGGGAGCTGTTTAAATCACTCACTTGGTTGTGTATGAGTTTTAGGGGCTGCCTGGAAACAACGCATTTTTTGTGAATTAATTACGGCGGATTTGTCCTCACCTGTTTATGTAGAAAACACCGGACTACGGTGTTTCTTGGTATAAATTATTCAGACGGCGGAAACACGATTGCGTCGATGGATCTGACTCCAACAATCACCGATTCTATGTTTCCTTCAAATACACCAGTCCCCCGGCGCACTTGCAGTGTATACGTATAGGTGTCCGGGCCCGGCGGAGTATCGGTCCATGTCAGATTTTGATTCTGTCTGAATACAGAACCTGAACCTACGGGTTTCGCAATGTCTATCATATGCCAGTCTGTTTCAACGATCTCGACGCCGCCTGTACGGATAATCCTAAAGGTAAGACGGGATGTATACACACTACCCGCATTAAACGTGCTAATACGACTGTTAATCATTGAATCGATCCTGACCCTTTCATCATCTTCAGTTGTTGTAACATCGACACTTAATATAGGTACAAATTGAAACTGGGGGTTCAAGGGAAGTGTAATATTTTCTGTTGATTGATTAGAAAAAAAGGGACAGCATCCCATTATTGGTATAATGCCCATTACTGTTATCCTCCTTTCATAAATAATACTATTCTATGTGCACCATAGGAGATTGTATAAAGATATTTGAGCAATAATTTCGTTTTCATATTAATAAATAGTAAAGCGCCTTTCGTTGTGAGAGGCGGCAAGTTCCGTTACACTGATACAAAGCAGGAAGATTTGAAAGGAGCGACCATGATGAAATTTCATACAAAAAACGTACATTTTCAGGAGAAGCTGGATACGAGAGAGGTAAGCAAGACGAAGCCGATTTACCAGACGTCGGCTTTTTCATTTACGGACCTTGAGGATATGGAGGATTTCTTTCAGGGGAAGAAGGGTTACATGTATACCCGTGTTGGGAATCCGAATACTGATGACCTCGGTAAAGGGGTTGCCGATCTTGAAGGCGCGCCGGCGGGTGTGGCTTCGGCATCTGGAATTTCCGCAATTATGGGCGGAGTTCTCGCTGTTGCGAAAGCGGGAGATCACGTCGTAGCCACAGAAGACTTGTACGGGGGTACATATCAGCTTTTTGCCCATGAGCTGAAAGACTTTGGAATCGAAGTCTCGTTTGCAAGTTTTGAAAACCTGGATCAGGTGGAAGCGGCGGTAAAAGAGAACACCGTTCTTTTATATACAGAGTCTGTTACGAACCCGCTCTTACGTGTGGAGGATATTAAAGGCGTGGTCGCTCTCGGGAAGCGGCTAGGGCTGAAGACGATGGTGGACAACACGTTCCCGTCGCCGTATCTTGTGCGTCCGTATGAGCTTGGAGCGGATCTTGTGGCCCACAGTGCCACCAAGTACATTGGCGGCCACAGTGACGTATCTGCCGGTGTTTTAGTGGGCGGCGAGGCCCTTGTGGCGAAAGCGAAGAGTAAGATTGTTAACCTTGGTGCGAATCTCGGTCCGTTTGACGGCTGGCTCGGCTGCCGGGGGTTGAAGACGCTGAGTCTTCGTATGGAGCGCCAGAGTGCAAACGGGAAGAAGCTTGCGGAGCACCTCCGGGGAAAAGGCGATCTTGGCCGCGTCTACTATCCTGAGTTTGTGTCCGAGCGTGGAAACGGGGCGATCGTGACGATCGACCTCGGGGAAAACTACGATCTTCACTCGTTCTTTAAGAATCTGGACTGGGTCAAAGTCGTACCGACACTGGCGGGCGTGGAAACGTCTGTGACGTATCCGGTAGGGACGTCACACCGTCCGGTTCCAAAAGAAACCCGGGACCGTCTCGGTGTATCGGAGACGATGGTCCGCATCAGTGTTGGGATTGAGGACTCGGAAGACATTAACGGTGTGTTTGACCAGGCGCTGGCAGCGGCGAAAAAGTAACGTGATGCGACAGGGATTGCAGGTCAAATAAACGTTTGTTTAAAAGGAGAGGACGCTTCGTTTTTTGTCGGACGTAGCGTCTTTTTGGTGTTTTGAGGGGACGGAAGAGTTGGTTGTGGAATGCATTCCTGAATCTGAAGCGGTTTTCCTTAAAGTAACCCGTCAATTTCTTAAAGCAGCATGGATTCCTTTATCCGCAGCGTAAATCCTGAAAATAGATTCTGAATCCTGAATCCGGCAGGCGGATTCCTTAAACCCTTGACCTTTGCTATAATAAGAACAGTTTATGAAGCGTATTTAAGGGGATTCTAGTAGTAGAGAGAATAGAAGAGGTGTTCGGATGAAGGACGAATTTTCGTTTATACGCTCGATCCAGCCGGACCGTCATCATCAGCCGACGGTGGTGGCAGGTATTGGCGACGATGCGGCGTTGTACGACGCTGAAGAAGGCTTTCATGAAATTGCTGCGGTGGATACCCTTGTAGAGGACATGCATTTTACGAAGAAAACGATGACGCCGTTTCACATCGGCTATAAGGCTCTTGCGGTAAACATCAGTGACATTGCGGCCATGGGCGGGCGCCCCGTGTATTATCTTGTGTCTGTAAGTGTGCCGAAGTCCGGAACCTGGAGTGAAGCTGAGCTTCAGGAGATGTACAAAGGGATGACGGTGCTGGCGGATGAGTACGGTGTTGATCTGATCGGCGGAGATACGAACGCCACGAACGATAAGCTAGTGGTGTCGGTGACGGTGATGGGACGTGTGGAAAAAGGCGTGCGGCTGCTCCGTTCCAATGCGAAGCCTGATGACGTGGTGTTTGTGACCGGCCCTGTTGGCAGCTCGGCGGCGGGGCTTCATAATCTCCTTGAAGGGGATGACTGCCCTGAGCACTACCTGAAGGCGCATCAGATGCCCGAGCCGCAGGTAAGTGCGGGAAGGCTTCTTGCTCAGGCCGGGGGGCGGATTGCCCTCAATGATATCAGCGACGGGCTGGCGAGCGAGGCGAACGAAATTGCCGAAGCGAGCGGCGTGACTGTGGAGATTGACTGGAGCCGCGTGCCTCACGACCTCCACGGAGAGACAGACGAGGATGTGGAGAAGTGGACGCTGTTTGGCGGCGAAGACTTTCAGCTGATCGGCTGTACCGGGGAACAAACGTGGGAGCGTTTAGGGGAAACGTTTGAAAAGAACGGACAGCGGCTTACCCGGATTGGCCGTGTTGTTGAAGGAAAACCAGAAGTCTTTCTTTTGAAGAACGGGGAACGAACTGTTTTGAAAAAGGGCGGCTATAACCATTTTGTTAAAGGTGATTGATGATGAGTGAATACTATGAATTAACGTCAGATTCTCCCGAGCGGACGGCGGAGCTTGCTGAAGCACTGGCAGAACAGCTTCAGGCCGGGGATGTAATTACGCTGGAAGGCGACCTGGGTGCCGGGAAGACGAGCTTTACGAAAGGTCTTGCAAAAGGGCTTGGGGTAAAGCGGACGGTGAACAGTCCGACGTTTACGATAATAAAAGAATACCAGGGCAGAGCGCTGCCTCTCTATCATATGGACGTGTACCGGCTGGAAGAGGGCGGCGAAGACATGGGCCTTGAAGAATACTTTGACGGGGACGGCGTGTGTGTCGTGGAGTGGGCAAGCATGATTGAGGACGAGCTTCCCGAGGAGCGGCTGGCTCTGAATTTGTACCACGTTGGGGAAACGGCCCGGCAGATCCGTCTGGAACCCGTGGGCGAGCGGTATATTACACTTTGCAAGGAGTTTTTAAGAGATGAACGTGTTGGCAATTGATACGTCTACTTATGTGATGGGGGTGGCCGTTCTCCGGAATGGACAGGTGGCCGGGGAAATGGTGACCCATGTGAAAAAGAATCATTCGATCCGTCTCATGCCGGCGATTCGCATGGTGATGGAAGAAGCGGATATGAAGCCGGAGGAGCTTGACCGGATTGCAGTGGCCCAGGGGCCGGGATCGTATACGGGAGTCCGGATCGGGGTTACGACGGCGAAAACGATGGCTTGGGCCCTGGGAATTCCCGTTGTCGGCGTTTCCAGTTTAGAAGCGCTGGCGGCTAATGGACGCTACTTTGACGGATTGATCAGCCCGTTTTTTGATGCGCGAAGAGGGCAGGTGTTCACCGGGCTCTACCGGAGTCGCGGGGGAGAGGTCGAGAGGGTGGAAGACGATCGTCTTGTTTTACACGAAGAGTGGGTTTCACGCCTTCGGGACCAAGAGGAAGCTGTACTGTTTCTGAGTCCTGATTACGGGAAGCACGAGGCGCTGCTTGGTGAAAAAGTGGCTGTGAATCCCGCAGACCATTTGCCGCGGCCGTCGGCGATTGCGTTTCGGGCGTTGGAAAAAGAGGCGGATGAGGCGGTTCATGTGTTTGCGCCGAATTATCTGCGTCTGGCCGAAGCGGAGTCGAAGTGGCTTGAGGCACAAAAACAGAAAGAAAGCGACTAGGTGGCCGGGATGAGTGAGGAGATTCAGGTTCAGATACGGTTGATGGAAATGGATGATATCAACGGAGTGCTGGCGGTGGAGGAGGCGTGTTTTCCGACGCCGTGGAGCCGGACGGCCTTTGTGAACGAGCTGAATGCGAATCAGTTTGCGTACTATCTGGTGGCTGAGGCGGGCGAGCGTGTGATCGGCTACTGCGGGGTGTGGGTCATTATTGATGAAGCTCACATTACAAACATTGCCGTGGATCCTATGTACAGGCGAAAAGGGATCGGGGAAGCGCTTTTGACAGGCGGTCTGGAGCTGGCCCGGACGTTTGGTGCGGAGAAGCTGACCCTTGAGGTGCGCGTGAGCAACGAGGCAGCGCAGAATATGTACGAGAAGTTCGGGTTTCAGCGCGGCGGCATCCGGAAGAACTACTATACAGATAACCAGGAAGATGCACAGATTATGTGGGTGATGATAAATGAAGATCAGTGAAGAATTGATGATATTGGGAATTGAGACGAGCTGTGATGAGACGAGTGCGTCTGTTGTGCGCGGGGGCAGGGAAATTTTGAGTAATGTCGTGTCGTCGCAGATTGAAAGTCACAAGCGGTTCGGCGGTGTGGTGCCGGAGATTGCGTCGCGCCACCATGTGGAACAGGTGACGTATATTATTGAAGAGGCCCTTCGTGAGGCTGAGGTGACGATGGACGATGTGGACGCGGTTGCGGTGACGGAAGGTCCGGGACTTGTAGGTGCACTGCTGGTGGGGGTTAACGCGGCGAAAGCGCTGGCTTTTGCGAAAGGCAAGCCGCTGATTGGCGTTCATCATATCGCCGGTCACATTTATGCGAATCATCTTGTGGAGGAGCTTACGTTTCCGCTGCTGTCGCTGGTGGTGTCCGGCGGGCATACGGAGCTTGTGTATATGGACGAGCACGGGAAGTATGAGATTCTTGGGGAGACCCGGGATGATGCGGTCGGCGAGGCATATGATAAAGTCGCGCGTACAGTGGGGCTTCCGTATCCGGGAGGACCGCACATTGACCGTCTCGCTCATGAAGGTGAGGCGACGATTGAGCTGCCGCGTGCATGGCTTGAAGCAGATTCTTTTGATTTCAGCTTCAGCGGGTTGAAAAGTGCGGTGATCAACACGCTTCATAATGCAAAGCAGCGTGGAGAAGATGTGCCGGTGGAGACGATTGCGGCGAGTTTTCAGGCGAGCGTGATCGATGTGCTCGTGACGAAGACGATGCGTGCAGTTGAAAAGCGGGGCGTGGACCGTCTCGTTCTGGCCGGCGGTGTGGCGGCGAACAAAGGACTGCGTGCGCGGATCACGGAGGTTTGTGAGGAACGTGGCATTACGTTGACGATTCCGCCTCTGTCTCTTTGTACCGATAACGCGGCGATGATCTCGGCCGCGGGAGCTGTGATGTATGAAAAAGGCCAGTTTGCCGATGACCGGCTGAACGGACAGCCGGGGCTGGAGCTGGAGAGGTAGAGGGTGTTGCGGGGGTCAGGCACTGCGTGAGGTGCTGAGCACAGTGCCTGGCACCGTTGAAGAGGATATTGGTTAGGACCAGGAGGGCGTGGGAGCGTCTTGCTGGTTTTTTGTGTTGTTACAGGGTGGTCGGTGAGAATTGGCGGATTCATGATAAAAAGGAGAAAATTCACGCCCCGAAACAACAGACGCGAGCATGCTCCCATATACCTGCGCAATACGTTGTGGATATGACAGGAAGTGACGCATTTACCGTTTGTTCATCCAAAAGCAGGTAGAGTAAATTTTTCAGAAACGCTGTTAAATCAAGTTGGAGCAGCAAAAAGAGATAAAAATGTCTTATTCGTTCGACAAAGGTCGTTATTTCGACATGAACCGTTATTCTTTTTTCGACAGAGAAGGAAAAGTCTGGAAATGTTGAATTGCCTTACTTCATTAGCGAAGTAAAGGACATTGGACTTAGAGCCGTTAGTCTGACAAAATGGTGTCGAATCAGGCGCGAATGCGTTAACCACGCGGTTTATGTAAAACGAAAATAGCGTACATTCTGTTGTAAGAGCAAAGCTTCTTCTATAACCTTAAGTCATTCGGGTACCGAGTATTTCGATAACCGAGAGTGTTGTGGAAAATTATACTTAGGGGAAAGAAGGGGTTTATGTGAAGAAGTTTGCTGCTTTAACATTGTCTGCGTTGATCTTTGGAAGCGGCTTTCTTGGGGCCGGAGGTTCCGGGTTTGCAGAAGGTGATTCATTGAAGAAATTCGAATCTCTCGGCAAAGGAGACGTGAAGGTCGTCCAAGGGAAGGGTCAAAAAGGGCCGCCTACGTTTGTATCGGGCATTCTTTCCGAAAATTTTTCAAAAGGAAACGCTAAGAACGCTAAGGCGTTTCTTAGTGAACATGAAGAGTTGTTTCACGTTAAAAATGCCGAGGAAAGTTTGACAGAAGTGAGGGTTACAGAAGATGAACTGGGTATGACCCACGTTCGTCTTCAGCAGACGAAGAAAGGGATACCGGTTGACCGGAATGAACTCAATGTTCATTTTAACGAAGACAACAGCATTACCGCAGTCAACGGAAACTTTGATCCGGAGCTGGAGGAGCTCGACATCAATACCACGCCCGCAGTAAACCGGAATACGGCACTGGAGACGGCTAAAAGGGATGTGATTGCACCGGAGTACGTCGATTTTCAAACTTCGGAGTTGATTATTTATCCGTTTGAAGCCGACTATCATCTTGCGTACCGCATTAACCTTGAATTTCACAGTGCGACTCCTGGGAATTGGTATGTATATGTGGATGCTCACACAGGTGAAGTGATTGACCGTTTTGATGCCATGACTGGGCTTGGTAACTTCAGTGACATCCTCGATCTGGAGGAAATTACGGAACAGCCGCAGGCGAGTGCCGCTCAAGTGAAGGCAAAGAACGAAAAAGCACAGGAAAAGAGAAATGAGCTCAGAGGAGCAAGAGGAAAAGGCATTGGTACGACCGGGGTACAAAAATTGATGGATATTTCCCACGGACCGGATGAAGACGGGGGAAGAACGTTTTATCTGGCAGACCACTCCACCAGTGATATGGACGGTATTTTCACATACAATATGCAAAACACCTCCAATCAAATGTGGCTGTATGAAAACGACAGTGCGTCGTGGAAAGACGTGGAGTACTCAGGGGACAGCAGTTCCTGGGAAGTGGTTGGACAGGGGCCGGCAGTTGATGCTCACAGCAACTCCCGTATAGTATATGATTACTTCCTTGAAAATCACGGTCGTAACTCGCTGGACGACCAGGGAATGGCCATTGAATCGCGTGTTCACTATTGGAGAGAGTACAACAACGCGTTTTGGAGCAACGGTCTTGCCATGATGACCTATGGGGATGGTGACGGACAGCAGTTTATTCCTCTTGCAGCCCTTGATGTAACAGCTCACGAAATGGTTCACGGCATCACCCACTATAACGGTGGTCTTCGTTACCGCTTTGAGACAGGGGCCATTAACGAAGCATATTCTGATACCTTTGGCAGCATTATTGACGACCGGAGCTGGGATGTGGGGGAAGACATTATGGGTGAAGCGTGGCTTGCTGATGGGCGTACGGCTCTTCGAAGCAGTGAAGATCCGGGGAAATTCCCGGTAAACCAAGCTTACTGGGCTTACAGTGTGGACGGAGAAGGCCGATATCCTGCTCACATGGAGGAGTACTATTTCCTTCCGGGCAACATGGATAATGGCGGTGTCCACATTAACTGTACCATTCTTCAGCACTCTGCCTACCTTGTTTCGGAAGAGTACGGTATGGGCCGTGAAGTTGTAGCTGATACTTGGTACAGAGCGTATGACTACCTGCACTTTGATGCGACGTTTGCTGAGTTCCGGGAAGCCATTCTTCAATCGGCCACCGACCTTTACGGTGAAGACAGTGAAGAATATGATGCGTTCCTCGGTGCCTTTGATGATATCGGCTTGTACGAAGGCTGGTCACTGGAAGAAAACCACAGAGATCCACTCTGGTAAAATCACACCCCCGCTCCCAGGAGCGGGGATTTTTGTGTTTTCGTTTGTTTTGGTCCCAGGCACTGTGTTCAGAGTTTCACGTGGGGTCAGGCACTGTGTGAGTTCATTCACACAGTGCCTGACCCTCTGTGAACCGGGGTACAAATAGGACAATTTCCTATTGACTTTTTGGGGTTATGCACAATTCCCACAGGGGGGTGTGGATAAAACGAATGAATGTTCGTGTTAATAACAATCTGTGTACAACCTGTGGATAATGTGGAAAAGTCCTCTCAAACCACTAATGATAACAGTGTTTCTGTTCACAACTTTTTTGGGGATAAACTTGCAGTTTTGTGAATAACCTATCGGAGTAGCGGAATAACTGGACTTAGTCTGTGGAAAAGTGTGTGGATAGTGTGGATAGTTCAGAAAATTATCTGTATTCAGGAGAGAAGTCTGTGAAAAAGAGCAGGTTTGCCATTATTGTATTCGTCTTTCTTCTTATTTTACCCACAATCGCAATCGCAGAGGCCGGTGGTGACCCCGGGGACGAACATGAACTCCTTGTGGTTCTCGTTCCTGGGCTTTCCTTTGACGAAGTCCGGTGGCTGATTGACCATGGGGAAAAGACCCGCCTGTGGGAAACGGGCGGTCTTGGTGCTGTTAACGTGAAAGGGGAAGGGAATTATTCTTATTTAAACCATGCGGTGACGATGGGAGCCGGGGAGCGTGCTGCGGGAATCGCAGGATGGAATGGATTTCTCCATGCAGAGCTTGTGGATCAAACTCCGGTGGAGGAACTTGTGCTTCAGTGGACAGGGGAAAGCCGGGAACGGCCCCTGTATCATCCGTTTTTTTCCCAGCTCGTGAAAAAGAATGAGGCGGGCCTGAGGCAGGGCCATGTGGGCAGGTTCGGGACGATGCTCGCTGACACCGGTGTAAAGCGGCACGTGGCGGGTCATAGTGACACACGGACAGAGAAACAGCGCTACGGGTCACTTCTGCTCATTGATGAAGAAGGTGGAGCGGGGACGTACAGCCCCGGGGGCATTCAAGCCGATACCGAGAGTCCGTCCGGCATGAGGCACAACCGGGATGAGCTGATGGAAGAGATTAAGAAAAACAGTGGCAAAAAAAGCTTCACCGTTGTGGAGTGGGGGGATGTGCACCGTCTTTTTAAAGAACGGACGGCGATGACAGACCGTCATTTTACTGCGCGTTATGAAAAAACGATGCTGGAGCTGGAGGCATTTATCCACACTGTGGTGGGCGATACGAAAAAGGAAGTGTGGCTGTTGTCGCCCGGGGTAAATGACCGGGCGCTGGAAAAGCAGGATCAGCTCGCGCCTCTGTGGGTGTGGAAAACGGATCGTTCTGCTGTGTGGACATGGAAATCGGACACAACAAGGCGTGAGCAGCTAATGGGGAGCGTGGATCTTGTGCCAACGTGGCTTACAGCTCTTGGTCTGGAAGCGGGACCGGAGTGGACAGGCTATCCGCTCTCGTTTGAACAGTCGATTCCCGGGAAGCCGGCGGACTTTCTTGAGCGGCACGAAGCGATGACCGCTGTTTTTGCAAAACGGGGTCCCGTTCTTTCCGGGTACATCACGGCTTTGGTGACGGTACTTGTCGGTGTGAGCCTGGTGCTGTGGATAAAGCCCTTCTCCGTTGTGTGGCGGCGGGCAGCAAGGATTGTGCTCACAAGCGCGGTAAGTTCACCCCTGTGGTTTTTACTCACCGGACCCCTTGTACCTCATGTATCCACAGCCGGGTACGTGCTACTGATGGTGATCGCAACCGCTGCCGGGGCCGTTGTTGTGGATAAAATGACGCGGCACTCAGTGAGTGTGATCTGCGGGCTGTTTTTTCTTGCGGCCACGTGGGATTTACTGAACGGTGCATCGCTGATTAAGCAGTCGTTCCTCGGCTACGATCCAATTATCGGAGCCAGGTATTACGGGATCGGGAATGAATTTGCCGGTGTGTACATCGTGAGCGGCTGGCTCATGCTGACACCGTTTTTTACAGGCGGGAAAAAAAGACCGGTGGTTCGTCATACCGCACTTATTGCTGTGCTCACAGGAATGCTTCTTTTTCTCGCCACGTCGTCTCTCGGGGCAAACGCGGGGGCATCCCTTGCGGCAGGTGTGATGATCGGGTTTATTGTGTACAAGCTGTTTTTCGCCTTCGTCAGCTGGAAGCGCCTCGCTGTTTTTTTACCTGCAGGCGCGGTGGCGTTACTCGGGGTCCTCTACGTCTTGCAGCTGAATCAGCCGGCCAGCCACATTCACTCGGCGTTTTCCCTCCTGTTTCAGGGGGATGTGGAGGCAATCGGGCGGATCGTGCTCCGCAAGCTTGAGATGAACTGGAAGATCTTCCGGATTTCCCACTGGACCCAACTGTTTGTGACCACGTACCTGCTGATCGGGATTTATATGTGGCGGGGAAAAAAAGCGGTGTGGTCCCATGAACGGAACGTCATTGTGCAGGGATGTATCATCGCGTCACTGGCGCTGCTTTTTCTGAACGATTCGGGCATTGTGGCAGCGGCTACGAGCATGTTCGTGACCCTGTGCGCAAGCTATGCGTGGCTTTTGGATGATGGAAAGAAAAAACAAACTGGCTGATTCGAACTAACATATATTGGAATACCCTTTATTACTATGAAAGTAAAAAGGGATGAAGCCAGTGAGAGGGTTATCAGTTTTAACAAAAGTCCATGCCGAACCGGCCGGGGAACACGTGGAAATGATAAAGAAGGGGCTGCCGCGGCCGGCGAAAAGAAAGCGGGTCATTGTTCTCGGAGCCGGCATGGCAGGGCTTGTGTCAGCATCTCTTTTAAAGCAGGCGGGTCACTCGGTCACACTTCTTGAAGCGAACTCCCGGGTGGGCGGAAGGGTTCATACGCTGCGAGAGCCGTTCCAGAACGACGGTCACTTTGAGGGAGGGGCCATGAGGATTCCGAGTCATCACCAGCTGACGATGGCTTATGTGAACAAGTTTCAGCTTCCGGTAATTCCGTTTGTGAATGCAACGGACAATGACCTGATTTATATGAACGGGAAGCTTGTGCGCAAGTATATGTACGAAGACGATCCGGACCTGCTCGGCTTTCCTGTGGATGAAAAAGAGCGGGGATTGACTGCAGTAAACCTCCTGAGGCGGGGAGTATCGGAATTTGCCGAGCGGTATGTTGCTGGGACGGACAGGGAGCGGCGGCAGCTCCTTGCCCGTTTTGCCCGCTACTCAAAGGATGGTTTTTTGCGGGATAATCCTGCGGGGACGTCCTTATCAGACACCGCTTCCTACAAAGTCAATACGATGCTCGGGCTCGGCGGCTTTCACCATCTTTCCTTTACTGATATTTTATTAAATATTACAAGTACGATTTTTGGGGAGGACGTGGACTTTTTCCAGATTGAAGGGGGAAATGACCGGCTTCCTGGAGCGTTTCTGCCTCTTATCAGAGATCAATTGCATGTGAGCCGGACTGTCAGGCGCATCGTTCAGGACGAATCGGGAGTCCAGGTGACGGCAGAAGATGGGAATAACAAGCAGCACGTCTATTCCGGTGACGTGGTTGTATGCACACTTCCCTTTTCTGTGCTGCGGCTTGTGGAGATCTTGCCCTATGATTCCCTTTCTTTTGACAAACAGCGGGCGATCCGGGAGCTTGTCTATGTGCAGGCGACAAAGGTCGGGATTGAGTTTAAGCGGAAATTCTGGGAGAACGATGCTTTATACGGCGGAAGTCTCGTTACGGACCTGCCTCTTCAGTTTATGTATTATCCGAGCCATAACATGAACGAGTCGGGGCCGGGGGTTTTAAAAGCCTGTTATGCGTGGGGAGAAAACGCAAATCTGTGGGACGCCATGGAAGAAGAGGAGCGCGTGGAACGGGCGTTATCGTATGTGGCCCATATCCACGGGGATAAAGTAAGGAATCTTGCTACAGCCGGAGTGTCTGTAAGCTGGGGGAGCAATCCTTTTTCCGCCGGTTGTTTTTCCATGTTTAAGCCTTACCAGCATGATGATTTGCCAGGTGTAATCCGTCAGCGGGAAGGGCGGATTCACTTTGCCGGGGAGCACACGTCGCGTCTCCATGCATGGATTGAAGGCGCCGTCGAGTCGGGCCTCCGGGTAGCGGAGGAAGTGAACAGGGGTTGATTTCTGCTTTTTAAAGTAAGTTGTGGGGTGGCTCTTCCTGAAAGTGGAGTGGTTTTTCCTGAAAAGGGATAACTCTTCCCCAAAGGAAAATCATTACGCGGTAACGATGAATTTTAGACGCGTAAAGAAAACAGGTGGCGGACATTGGTCCGGCCACCTGTTTGTTTAAAACGGATACGACTGAAGATCGATGCCCCATGCGAGGGGAAGGTAGAAGTAGACAAACACAGCGATAAGAAAGATGGAAAAGAGGTTAATCCAGAATCCGGCTTTGGCCATGTCGCCGATGCGGAGGTCGGTGCTGGCAAAGACGACGGCGTTTGGCGGTGTGGCAACAGGGAGCATGAACGCACAGGACGCGGCAAGTGCAGCAGCGACCATAAGCGCGTACGGATGCACGTCGATGGCAAAAGCAAGTGAGGCCATGATCGGAAACATCATCGTCGCTGTAGCCGTATTTGACGTAATCTCCGTCAGGAAAATAACGAGCGCCGTTACGGCGAGCAGAATCACGAAGAAGTTAACGGCTGCGAGCACCGTAAGCTGGTTACCGATGTATTCCGCAAGGCCCGTTTCCGTAAATCCTGCGGCGATGGCAAGTCCGCCCCCGAAGAGGAGAAGAATACCCCATGGAAGCTTTTTCGCCGTATCCCAGTCCATGATGCGGCCCGGCATGCGGATTGACGGAATGAGAAACAGGGAGACAGCTGCGGCAATCGCAATCGTTGTATCGTTAATTTCAAAGGCTTCGACACCGTCAAAGATGAACGTACGGCTGATCCAGAAAAACGCGGTGACGACGAACACAGCGAATACGATTTTTTCCTCGGGATTGACTTTCCCAAGGGCACGTTTTTCGCTCTGGATCACTTCATGTCCGCCGGGGATCTGGGTGATTTTCATTTTAAACTGGATTTTCACCAGGTAAAACCAGACAAGGCCGAGCAAAAGGATGGAGAGCGGTACGCCGAACAGCATCCAGATGGCAAAGGAAATGTCGATGCCGTAGAGCTGGTTGACGACCCCTGCAAAAATCGTGTTTGGCGGTGTTCCGATGAGTGTTCCGAGTCCGCCGATTGAGGCAGAGTAGGCGATACCGAGAAGAAGGGCGCGGCTAAAGTTTACCCGTTCGACTTCGGTGTCTCCTTTTTTGTTTTCCTTAAGGGACTTCGACACCTGCAGGATGATCGCAGTACCGATCGGCACCATCATCATCGCTGTGGCGGTGTTTGAAATCCACATGGATAAAAAGCCCGTGGCGACCATGAACCCGAGAACGATCTTCGGGGTGCTCGTTCCGATGACGCTGATAATGGCGATGGCGATCCGTTTGTGGACGCCCCATTTTTCAAGAGCCAGGGCGAGTACGAAACCGCCCATAAAGAGAAAGACTGTGTTGTCCCCGTAGGCGGAAACAACGGTGCCGCTCTCAAGGGAGCCGGTGAGGGGAAAGAGAATAATCGGCATGATGGACGTGGCCGGGATCGGGATGGCTTCGGTGATCCACCAGGTGGCGATCCAGAGCGTGGACGCAAGAACGGCCCGTGCTTCCCAGGACAATCCTTCTGGGCTGAAAAAGAGAAGGGTTGCGATAAAAAGAAGAGGGCCAAGGACAAGTCCGATCAGCTGCCGGCGGTCGTAGGACCGGGGTTCTTTTTCCGGATCCGTTCCCGTATCAGGCTGTTCGGCAGTGCTGCCTCCGCCGGTGCCGCCTGATCCTGTGCGGCCTCCGGGGTTAAAGGTAAGTAATTCGATGGCCTGGTGGTGCCATTTCCACATCTGATTCCACGTTTTTGTGAGTGTGCTCATGAACATACCTCCTTGTGATAAATGAATGAATGCGCTTTCTTAGTTTGCAATGGTAAAGAAAACTGAAAATAAAGTCAATGGAAGAGGGTGGCAGTTGTGGAACGGCCGGGTTATGTAAGTGTTCATGCAGGGAGGGGAGCGGGCCGCCCGTACTGGGGTTCCTTTACCCTATTGGGGGCGGGTTGAAGCGGGAAATGGGGCTAAATGTAGAAAAGGCGGGGTTAAGTGTAGAAAGAGGGGAGCTAAGTGTAGAAATGGAGGTGTGAAGTGTAAAAAGGAGGAGGCTAAACGTAAAATCCAAGGCACTAACGGTAAAATACGGAATGGCCGAAAACAGATGGGCAATGGCTCCGTTCGCTACCCGTCCAACACGAGAAACCCACTCGTGCATGGCTTTCAAAAGAGGGTAGCGGCTTCGCTCATTGCTTTAAGGCTGCCCAAAAGGTAAAGACCATCCTTGTGGGTCAACCTCTTATTCCTGCAGGGATTCCCATTCTTCCATGAGGGCGTCATTTTCCGCCTTTAGCTGTTCGAGTTTTGCGTTCAGATCCATGGATTTTTCGTGATCCTGGTATATATCGGGATCGGCCATCTGTTCTTCGATGGCCGCGATTTCCTCTTCGTTTTCTTCAATTTTCGCTTCCGCTGCTTCTATTCGTCTCTGGCGCTGGCGCTCGAGCTTCTTCATTTCTTTCTCCCGCTCGTAGTCCTGCTTCGTCTGTTTGTCGGAGTCATCGGCTGTTGCGTTGGCGGCCTGCGTTTTTTCTTCCTTTAGAGCGTCCCATTCGAGCTGCTCTGCTTTTTTCGCCGCATAGTAATCGTAGTCCCCGAGGTAGTTGGTGAGGCCGTCAGGGGCGAGCTCAACCACCCGTGTTGCCATCCGGTTCACAAAGTACCGGTCGTGGGACACGAAAAGGATGGTGCCGGGATAGTCGATCAGGGCGTTCTCCAGCACTTCCTTGCTGTCGAGATCCAGATGGTTGGTCGGCTCATCGAGAATCAGGAAGTTGGCTTTCTGCATCATCAGCTTGGCGAGAACGAGCCGGGCTTTTTCCCCGCCGCTCAAGTCCCGCACGTGCTTGAGGACGTCTTCGCCGCTGAAAAGGAAGTTCCCGAGCACGGTGCGGATGTCTTTTTCCGGTGTGGTCGGGTACTCGTCCCACAGCTCCTGAAGGACGGTTTTGTTCGTGGTGAGCCGGGTCTGTTCCTGGTCGTAGTAGCCCATCGTTACGTTGCTTCCAAACCGGATCGACCCTTCGAGAGGCTCAAGCGTCCGGTGAATCGTCTTTAACAGGGTCGATTTTCCGATTCCGTTCGGGCCGAGGAGGGCGACGCTTTCACCCCGGTCCAGCTTCAGGCTGATGTTTCTTGTGAGGGCTTCCCCGTCGTAGCCGACAGCGAGGTTATCGGTCATGAGAACGTCGTTGCCGCTTTGGCGCTGGATTTGAAAGGAGAACTGGGCTGATTTGTCGTCATCTTTTGGCCGGTCCATCATCGTCATCCGTTCGAGCTGTTTGCGCCGGCTCTGGGCACGCTTGCTTGTAGACGCCCGTGCCAGGTTTTTCTGGACGAATTCCTCAAGGCGCTTTACTTCGCCCTGCTGTTTTTCGAACTGCTTCAATTCAAGCTCTAGACGCTTGGCTTTTTCATCCAGGTAGTGGCTGTAGTTTCCGACATATTTGGTTGTTTGCTGAAACGACAGCTCGTAGACGTGATCGACGATGCGGTCGAGGAAATAGCGGTCGTGGGAAACGATTAGAATCGCCCCGTCATAGCCGCTTAGATAGTTTTCAAGCCACGTCATCGTATCGATGTCCAGGTGGTTGGTGGGCTCGTCCAGAATGAGAAGCTCCGGTTTTGTTAAGAGAAGCTTTCCGAGAGCGAGTCTTGTTTTTTGCCCGCCGCTCAGTGAGCTGATGGGTGTGGCGTAGTCAAAGTCGGCGAACTGGAGGCCGGACAGGATGCTTCTGATGTCCGCCTCATACTGATAGCCGCCTTTGTCCTTGAAGTCCTGCTGGAGCTGGTCGTAGTCTTTGAGCAGCTTTTCGTATTGCGTTGCCTGACCGGTGACGGCGGGGTCGCTCATGGCTGCTTCCATATCCCGGAGGCGTTTTTCCATCTTCTGCAGGTGGGAAAAAACGGTGAGCATCTCGTCCCAGATGGAGCGGTCCGACTCGAGGCCGCTGCTCTGGGCGAGGTAGCCGACGTTTACGTCTTTTGGAATGATCAGATCTCCTGTGTCGCAGGTCATTTCACCTGCGATGATTTTTAACAGCGTGGATTTGCCTGCGCCGTTTCTTCCGACGAGGGCCACGCGCTGTCTGCTTTGTACTTCGAGTTTTACATTTTCTAAAATCGGCTCTGCGCCGAATGATTTTGAAAGTTGTACGCACTGCAATAAAATCATGTGTATTCATCCTCACTGTAAGCGCTCTGTGTCTGGTTTTAAGTTTACAGGAAGGGGAGAAGTTGAACAACTGTTGGAGAAAGTTCGGGGGTCTGTCCCCCGAATTTTGCGCTGAACCGGTTGACATGTGACAGGGAAGTGGAGTAATACCACAGGAGAGTGTGAAGGAGCCGGTTTTCCACCATTTAACACAATTGTTCGGGGGACAGACCCTTGAACAAGTCTCCCGAAAAACAGGCAGATTTTTGTATTGACGGCTACATGGAATGGTGATATATTTTTGTAAGTGAATTTAATCCCGATTTAACAGCTGTGAATTATCGGGAACGAAAAGGGTGGATGAATGATCATGAAAAAAATAGTTTCTCTCCTCAGCTTATCATTTCTACTGGGCCTGGCTGCGTGCAGCACGGTTGATGAAGATACAAACGAAGGCGCGGATACGTCTGATGATGACGCAGAAGCGGCGGACAGTGTGTGGGAAGAAATTCAGGAAACGGGTACGCTTGTTGTGGGAACATCCGGAACGTATGCACCTGTCACGTATCATGAAGACAATGAATTAACTGGCTTTGATGTAGAGCTTGTCCGTGAAATTGCGGACCGTCTCGGAGTTGAAGCAGAATTTACAACAATGGACTTTGACGGCATCCAGCCGGCTCTTCGTAACGGTCAGATTCACCTGGCGGCCAACGACTTTGCGATTACAGAAGATCGAGAGGAAGCGTTTGAACTCACAGAACCTTACAAGTTTTCCTACGGATCTGTCATTGTCCGCGCGGAGGATGCGGATCGTTTTGAAACAGCCCGCGATTTGGAAGGGGTACCGGTCGCTCTTGGCTCATTAACGAGTAACTATGCCCAGTTTGCCGAGAACATCGGTGCTGACGGTTCTGCCTATGACGGGGGAACAGAAGCGATTCTTCGTGATGTGATCAATGGAAACCGCGATGCATACTTGAATGACGTCCTTGTTCTTCAACGTACAGTTGAGGAGTTTGGCGATGATCGTCTTGTTGTGGCGGATCAGGTGAAGTACCACGCGACTGAAAGTGTCATGATGATGGAAAAAGGGAACACGGACCTTAAAGAAGCGATTGACGAAGCAATCGCTGAATTGCATGAAGATGGAACAATTGCAGCATTGTCTGAGGAGTTCCTCGGAGCGGACGTATCGGAGCCTGCAGATACTGACGAGATCGTCGGTCTGGACGGGGAATAATAAAAGGATAAAACAAGATACAAGGGTTTTATACTCTTGTATCTTTTTGTGAAGAAAGAAGGGATTGGATGATTGACTGGTTTACTCAGATTCGATGGGAACATCTCTATGACCCTGAACTGGCCTGGAACTCACTTCCGCTGTTGTTTAAGGGCCTGCAGATTACGCTGATCATTGCTCTGTCGAGTATGGTAATATCTCTTGTACTGGGCTTATTATTAGCCGTTGCACGCATGTCAAAGCGCTGGTTTTTACGGTGGCCGGCGAGAGTGTATATCTCGTTTATGCGGGGCACGCCGCTGCTGGTGTTTTTATTTATTCTTTATTACGGGATTCCGGTGCTCGGGGTGCAGTTCAGCAGTGCGATTGTGGCTGCCATCGTAGGGATCAGCCTGAATTTTGCGGCATACAACGCCGAGGTGATCCGGTCGGCCATCATGAGTGTACCGAGGGGTCAGTGGGAATCTGCGGCTTCTCTTCAAATGACCTACTGGCAGACGATGCGCCGCGTCGTCATTCCTCAGGCCACCAGGATTGCCCTGCCGCCAACGACGAACATCTTTTTGGATATTGTAAAAGGGACGTCTCTTGCGTCTGTTATTACGGTGCATGAATTACTTTACAGCGCCCGGCTTGTGGCGGGGCAGACGTTTGATTCCATGACCATGTACATTACGGCCGCTCTGATTTACTGGGCCGTCTGTATTGTGATCGGCTATTTCCAGGAAAGGTTGGAGAAACGGTACAACCGCTATTTAACGAAACGGTAAAGGGGGGAAATGCGTGATGATTTCTGTAGCGAAACTGAAAAAAGTGTTTGACGGCACGACGGTGCTAAAATCTATTGATTTTTCGGTGGGAAAAGGGGAAGTGGTTTGTCTTGTGGGTCCGTCCGGTTCCGGGAAAACCACGTTGCTGCGATGTCTGAACCTCCTTGAAGTACCGGAGGAAGGGACAGTTACGATTGGGAAAAAGACCGTTGATTTTGGCGGAAAGAAGCTGTCCCGCAAAGATACGAACGAACTTCGGGCGTACTCAGGCATGGTTTTTCAAGGGTTTCACCTGTTTCCTCATCAAACCGTGATTGAAAACATTATAGAAGCGCCGCTCATTGTACAGGGGCGGGATAAGGACACTCTTGTGAAAGAAGGGGAGGAGCTCCTGAAAAAGGTGGGGATGTTTGAGCACAAAGACAAATATCCCGATGCCCTATCCGGCGGACAGCAGCAACGGGGGGCGATTGCCCGGGCGCTGATGATGAAGCCGGAAGTGATGCTTTTCGATGAACCGACGTCAGCTCTTGATCCCCAGACGGTGGGAGAAGTCCTCAGAGTGATGGAAGATCTGGCCAGGGAAGGACAGACGATGGTGGTAGTGACCCACGAAATGAACTTCGCCCGGCGAGTGTCGGATAAAGTGCTCTTTATGGATGGCGGCTACATCGTGGAAAGCGGCACGCCGGAAGAGGTGCTCACGGCACCGAAAGAAAAGAGAACGAGAGAGTTTCTGCAGCTTTTGGAAGAATAGATGTTCCAGGGAATGCCGCAGCGGGGAGGACACCTTCACCCCGCTGCGGCATTTTTTGAAAAGTTCGGGGGTCTGTCCCCCGAACATTACTCTGAACCGATTGACATATGGCAGGGAGGTGGAGTAATACCACAGGAAAGTGTGAAGGAGCGGGTTTTACACGGATTAACACAATTGTTCGGGGGACAGACCCCTGAAAGAACCCATGAAAGAGACCCCCGGTTCCGACCCGGGTCCCCGGTCTTTGAGACTATCTTTTGCGGTCTTCGGGTGCAGATTGTGAAATGATGGTGTACAATGGACAGGGAGAGATTGAAAGGAGACTTTTCATGGGGTCATTTACACACTTTAATGAACAGGGCAGAGCGAAAATGGTCGACATCTCCGAAAAGAAGGAAACGGTCCGCACGGCGGCCGCCCGCTCGGGTGTCATCGTAAACAAGGAGATTTACGAGGGAATCCGGGAAGGCACGATGAAAAAAGGGGACGTTCTTGCCGTTGCCCAGGTCGCAGGCGTCATGGCTGCCAAAAACACATCCCAGTGGATCCCGATGTGCCATCCGCTGTCGCTTTCAGGCGTAGACATTCGTTTTGACTGGGACACAGAAGAAGCGTACAAGCTTCTGATCGAGGTGCACGTAAAAACGAAGGGGAGTACAGGAGTAGAAATGGAAGCGTTAACATCCGCATCTGCCACCGCCCTCACCGTTTATGACATGTGCAAAGCCCTCGGAAAAGACATGGTCATTATGCCTACATACCTTCTTGAAAAAACAGGCGGTAAAAACGGCGACTTCAAGAGAGAAGAATAACGTTCTTTTGCTCGGCAGGCTCTGGCATTACCCGGGTCACGAGCCCTATATAAATAATACCGCAGCTATTTCGTATAAAAGGCAGGCCTGCCTTTGAGGGAAAGGGAGAGAAGTTGCGAGGTTGGAGGCGAACATATGGATAACTTTGATCAAACCAAAATACCACAGGCAACGGCCAAACGTTTGCCGTTGTACTACCGATTTTTAGAAAGCCTGCAGGTGTCAGGAAAGCACCGGGTTTCCTCATCCGAACTGAGCGAAGCGGTGAAGGTGGACAGCGCGACGATCCGCCGTGATTTTTCCTATTTCGGCGCACTCGGCAAAAAGGGCTACGGCTACAATGTAAACTACCTGCTTACCTTTTTCAGAAAGACCCTCGACCAGGACGAAGTCACCCGTGTGACACTTGTAGGGGTGGGGAATCTCGGAACCGCATTCCTAAACTACAACTTTACGAAATCAAACAACACCATTATTGAAATGGCGTTTGACGTTGACGAAAGTAAAGTAGGCCAGAATATTGGAAACGTTCCCATCTATCATTTGAATGACTTTAAGGAAAAAATCGACTCTCAGGTGGAAGTGGCGATCCTCACCGTTCCCGCCCATGCCGCCCAGGGTATTGCCGACGATATCGTAGAAGCCGGAATCAAAGGCATTCTGAACTTTACCCCGGCACGGCTGAGTGTACCGGACGATGTCCGCGTCCACCACATCGACCTGTCCGTGGAGCTCCAGTCACTCATTTACTTCCTCAAACACTATCCATTGTAAAAAGAACCGTCGTCTGCTTTGAAAGCCAAAGCAGACGACGGTTTTTCACATGGGGCACTGCTTCCGGCTCAGGAAACAAGTTTTTATCCACCGCTAATCTTTGAGAATGGGAGAGGAGAAAGACATGATTACCATCAGACCTTTTGAAGAAAAAGATAAGGCGTTTATTTTCGGACTCGCCGCCCGCTTCGGTGAGTTCGACCACGTGGGCTGGCGCGACCCCCGGGAGATGTCGGAAGCCCAGCTCCGACTTTCGGTCGAGTCAATCGATACAAATAAAGATCACCTTTTTGTGGCGGAGAAGGACGACGGGCGTCTGCTCGGCTATCTTGAAGTAGACGTACATACTGATTTTTTTACCCAAAAAAAGCAGGGGTATATCGCGGCCATTGCTGTATCCCGTGACGGGGAAGGGACCGGAGTCGGAAAGCGCCTGATCAAGAAGGCGGAGATTTGGGCCCGGGCGGAAGGCTACGGGGAGCTTGTCCTCGGTGCCTTTGCCGCAAATGAGCGGGCCATCGCATTTTATAAGGGCCTCGGGTTTGAGATGGATACGGTCACGATGATCAAAGAGCTTCGTGATGACGAGCAGGATTAACAGATCCATGGTATGATAGAAAGAGGTATTTCGTGTAGCGAAAAACAAAGCAGGTGACTCTCACGTGACTAAAATTCCACATAAATGGATCGTGTTATTCGCGATACTACTCGGAACGTTTACGATAATTCTAAACAACAGCATGTTAAACCCCGGCGTCCCTCACCTGATGGACGTGTTTGATGCCGACGCCGTGGCGACGGGCTGGGTAATCACCATCTTCATGGTCACGATGGGAATCACCATGCCCCTCACCGGCTACCTCGGTGACAAGTTCGGGAAAAAGAATCTGTATCTCTTCGGGCTACTGCTCTTTGTCCTCGGCTCGATTCTCGGGTCAATGAGCTGGAACCTGTCGTCGCTCATTTTGTTCCGCGGGCTCCAGGGAATCGGCGGCGGATTTATTATGCCCCTGTCTCTCGTATTTCTATTTGAAGTGTTTGAGAAACGTGAGCGGGGTATGGCCATGGGCATCTGGGGCATCGCCGCCATGATGGCGCCCACAATCGGACCGACGCTGGGCGGCGTGATCATCGAGCTCGGCACCTGGCAGTGGCTGTTTCTCTGTAACGTACCAACTGGTGTTCTCGGACTGATTTTTTCATCGATTTATTTGAAGAAAAGCAAGCCGAACAAAAACATCACCTTTGACGGCAGCGGCTTTGTGACGGTGACGATCGGGGTGGGCTCGGTGCTCTTTGCCCTCGGGCGGATCAGTGAGCTCGCCCACCTGACCAATCCGGTGAATATCTCGTTGATCGTGATCGGATTCGCGGCGCTGGCCCTGTTCGTAAAAATCGAGAACGGCAAAGAACAGCCACTCCTCGATTTGTCGATCTTTAAAATCAAGCCGTATACAATCAGCATCTGGATCGGGATTGTAAGTTCCATCAGCTTGTTCGGGGGAATCTTTTTGATTCCGCTGCTCGTACAAAACGTTTACGGATACGGCGCGATAATGACGGGACTTGTGTTTTTACCGTCGGCGCTGTTGATGGGTCTCTGCATGACGATCGGCGGACGGATCCTGGACAAACGGGGACCGTCGGGCGTGGTGACAACGGGGCTTGCCCTTTCGTTTACGGGGACGATCATGTTCGGATTCATCTCCATGGAAACGGCCCTTTGGGTACTGTTTGCATTGAACGCACTTCGCGGGATGGGCATGGGCTTCAGCATGATGCCGTCCACGACGACAGGAATGAACGCCATTCCCGAGCAGATGATATCGCGGGGATCGGCGATGAACAACGTCCTCAGGCAGATGAGCTCAGCACTCGGGATCGTGTTTATGAGTGTGTATTTCGAAGTGCGGCGGGCCCAGGTGATGGGCGCGAACGGCATGTCGCTGGAGGAAGCGAGTCTTCAAGCCATCACGGAAGGGTTTATTGTTATTTCCGTGCTGCTACTCGTGTCGATTCCGGCGGGATGGGTGCTGGGACGTGAAGTGAAGAAGCATGACGCGCGGCAGAAGTCTGCGTGATGATTGTTGGAGAGCGGTTTCCTTTTTAGAGAGGGAGGCCGTTTTTTTTTGTGTGATTGGCAGAATTAATGAGATTTGCGGCAGAAAAAAGAGGATTATCGGCAGAATAAAAGACGTATTCGGAAGAATTATCGTTGTTCTTGGAAGAATTGTTACGGGGGGATGGATGCGATGATGATAAAAAAGGTGTTGGTAATTGGAGAGCGGCTTCCTTTTAATAGAGGAGGTCTTTTTTTGTGTGAGTGGCAGAATTAATGAGATTTGCGGCAGAAAAAAGAGGATTATCGGCAGAATAAAAGACGTATTCGGAAGAATTATCGTTGTTTTCGGAAGAATTGTCACGCGGGATGGATGCGGTGATGGGAAAAATGGTGATGATTATTGGAGAGCGGTTTCCCTTTTGGAGAGGGAGGCTGTTTTTTTGTTGTGCTCAGCTCTTAGGGGTGAATTAATTGGAGTTAGGGGGGAATAAACAGAGCTTAGGGGTGAATTAATTCGTCTTAGGGGAGAATTTTTCTCCCTTAGGGGTGAATTCGATCTTAAGGGGAAATTATCAGTATTTAGGGAGAAAAAAATGCCTTAATTATTTGGTTTTAGGGGGAAATTACGCTTTCTTAGGAGGAAGTGACCCGGATGGCATCTATGGATGATATAATAATTACAGAAAATTCCTCCAACTTTGCGAAGAATGGAGTCAGCTGATGACATTAAAGGAAGAATTAAAGAGTTTGCGGGAATACAAGATACATAGAAGCGAAGAACGAATCTCCCGATTGCTTGAGCCTATGCTGCGGCACATTGGCTCTCCTGATCCGGAGCTTAGAGACGGGCTTATATACAGTACGTTTGCGAAGTGGGCAAAAGACGATTGCCTGACGGACGAGCAGCTTCAATTTTTGCTGACCACTTGTGTCGGGGAGTCGCATCTCTTTTACCATATTGGGAAGTGCGGGGACGATTCGGTGTTTACGCGCTCGTTCTCTGCTCTTGTCATTGCGGCGATTATGCAGAAGGATCGCGAGCGGAGGGCATTGCCGGCGGAAGTGGTGAAAGAAACCTTGGAGAAAACGCTGCTCTATTTGGCGCGGGAAAAGGATGTCAGGGGCTTTGTGAAAGGAAAGGGGTGGGCTCACAGCATTGCTCACGGGGCTGATTTGCTCACATCTGTGACCCTGCATCCTTCTGTCAGCATGGAGTGTCACGAAGACATTCTGCAGGCCGTGCAGGACTGTTTATTTAAAAAAGTCACGTATGTCGATGACGAAGATGAGCGGCTGACGTTCGTGATTGAGGCTCTTTTGGATAAAAGGATCGCTGCTGCTCAGTTAGAGCAGTGGATTGGAAAAACCTCTGAAAAGCTGGAAGAGTATCTTCGAGAAGAAGGGCATTCGCTGGATTTTTACCGGACAAAGACGAATGTGGTGAACTTTTTCAAAACGGTTTATTTCAGGATCAATTTGCGACAAGTGCGAAAACAGATTGAAGAGCGGGTTGAGTACTGGCACCGGACACTTTACTAAGCAAGGGGAGTTTTAAATGAAGATCCGAAAACTAAGAGAAAACGAACATCCCCCGATGGACTTGCTGTTGCTGGCGGATCCGTCACAGGAGAAAGTGAAGAGTTACCTGCGAGAAGGGGAATGCTGGGTCACTGAGGTGTCAGGTGAAGTCATTGGGGTTTATGTGCTCGTCAAAACAGGTGCGGGGCGTGTGGAACTGATGAACGTAGCGGTGAAGGAGTCGGAGCACGGCAAGGGTATTGGGAAAAAGCTGATCCTGGATGCGATTGATCGGGCGAGGGAAGCTGGTCTTCATACGATTGAAGTCGGAACGGGGAACTCTAGTATCGGGCAGCTCGCTCTTTACCAGAAATGCGGGTTTCGGATTGTCGGTGTGGAGCGGGATTTCTTTGTGAAGCATTATGATGAGGAAATCTATGAAAACGGCATACGGTGCCGGGATATGGTGCGGCTTGCGCAGGAGGTGCGAAGCATGAAGTACATAATGATAAAACCACACGCGAGCAACTACCCGGATCCTATTACCCTCAGTAAGGGAGAAAGGGTTCGGACAGGCAGAACCTATGAAGGTCCCGAGGGCTGGGAGAACTGGGTTTACTGCAGAACGGAGGACGGCGAATCTGAAGGATGGGTGCCGGCGGAGATTATTAATGATCATGTCATAACGGAAGATTATTGTGCGAAAGAGCTGAATATCGATGCCGGCGAACTAGTTGAAATGGTGAAAGAACTGAATGGCTGGTTCTGGGTAAAGAATGTGAGGACCGGGGAAGACGGGTGGATTCCGCGGGAGGCTGCGAAACTGATCCAGGGGGACGAGGCATGAAGCAAATCATCGCTATGGGAGGGGGAGGATTTTCCATGGAGCCCGATAACCCTCTCCTCGATAATTATATTTTAAAGCAGGCTTTATCAGATAAACCAAAGGTCTGCTTTGTTCCTACTGCAAGTGGAGACGCGGATGGCTATATTGAGCGGTTCTATAAAAGCTTCATGAAACTTAATTGCGAGCCTTCACATTTGTCTTTATTTAAACCGCCTGCTGAAGATTTAAAGGCTTTTATTTTGGATAAAGATATTATTTATGTGGGTGGGGGAAACACGAAGAACCTGCTTGCTCTCTGGAAAGAGTGGGGTTTGGAACAGATATTACATGAGGCATGGGAGAAAGGTGTTATCCTGGTGGGTCTCAGTGCTGGTTCGATTTGTTGGTTTGAAGAAGGTGTAACCGATTCGTTCGGTAATGGCCTTGCAAGTTTAAAGTGCCTCGGCTTTTTAAAGGGAAGCAATTGCCCTCATTACGACGGGGAGGCTGAACGGCGACCTGCTTACCGGCACTTCGTTGATTCGGAACAAATAACAGGTGGGTACGCCGCGGACGATGGTGTTGCCCTTCATTTTATAGGAAAAGATCTGCACAGAGTGGTTAGCTCAAGGCGTAACGCCAGAGCATATTCATTGTCAGTCGGCGGAGGAGAAACGCCCCTCACAACAGAATACCTTGGGGAGGTGAAGTCTGGTGGACAACGTCATTGATTATTATACGCAGTTTGATGAATGGGGGCGTCTTGAGCGGGAGCCGATAGAATTTCAGGTGAACATGCATTACATAAGGAAGTACCTCCCTCCGTCCGGTCAGGTGCTTGATAACGGTGCCGGGCCTGGGAAGTATGCGATGGCGCTTGCGGAGGCCGGGGTTCAAATGACGCTGACGGATTTTACCCCGAGGCTTGTGGAGGTTGCGGAAAAGAAAGCAGAGGAGCTGGGCTTAACAGAAGCGTTTAACGGGTTTCATGTTGCTGACGCAAGAGATTTGAATGTCTTTGAACCAGGCAGATTTAACGCTGCGCTAATGATGGGGCCGATGTACCATTTGCAGGAAGAAGAGGATCGTTTTAAGGCAATCAGTGAGTTAAAGAGGGTAACGAAAAAAGACGGCATTGTGTTTGTGGCGTTTATGCCGAGATCGAAGCATGTCCTCACGTCATTGGAGAATCCTGAACAATTGCAACCGAACAATACGCTCGAAGCGATCATGAATTTTTCCGCAACAGGGTGCTTTGACCACCAGGACAAAGGACGGTTTACAGGTGCTTACTATTTTGAGGTAAAAGACATCAAGCCGTTTATGGAGGCGCAGGGTTTTGAAACGCTGGAACTAATCGGATCCAATCCCGGTGCACTTTTAAGAGATACCACATGGGGGAATTGGCGGGAGGAAGAAGAGCTGATGCAGGTTCTTACGGAATTGGCGGCGGACCCGTATCTGCTCGGTGCTTCCTCTCACTTACTTTACATAGGAAGGAGCATTTAGGATGAAAAACAAAACACTGGTTCAATTTGAAAAAGCGGCAGACGAGTTTGCGGGGTTAAAAGAGGTGCCGGGGGAGGCTTTAGTGGAGCCGATTGGCGTGGGGAAGTGGTCACCGCGGGAAGTGATTTGTCATATGTATTACTGGGATAAGTTTAATAAAGAGCAGATGGTGCCGCACATGGCGGACGGGGCGAGGCTGCCGGCGTTTCCGGATCACGATGCGCATAATGCGGAGGGGCTTAAGTATTTGAAGTCGTGTGAAAAACCGGAAGAAGTGATTGATCTTTTTGTGGAGATGCGAAAAGAGCTGGCGGCGGAGTTTGAGGTGTTGAATCCGGATATGCGCTTTACCATTGGGACCGGGAAGCGTCAGTTTTCACCGGAGAGCTTTGTGAAGATGTTTGTGAAGCACGATCAGCATCATTTGAAGCAGCTTGAGGCTGCCGGGGTAAAATAAAAGTTGTTGCAGGAAGAATTAATTGTGTCTTTAATAGTATTAATCTGATCTTTGATAGTATTATTTGGATTTCTGATAGTATTATTGGCGTTTTTGATAGTATTAATTTCATTTTCGAAAGTATTAATCCCGGCTTGGGGAGAATCAACATAAAAAGAGCGCTGCTCCTAGTCCGGAGCTGCGCTCTTTTTTATTTTTTTTCGTTTTTCTTTACCCGTCTGGCCATTCCGAAGAAGCGGAAGGCGATGACGTAGTCGATGGTGGCGACGACGATGAGAATGATGGTGAGAAAATCCCATCCGTCGGTGCGGGCGTTTTGCTGTGTTGCCAGGAAGACGAACATGGTGGCAATGGAAAAATACAGCACCGCCCAGAACATGGGTGACTTGCGCATTAGATTAATCCTCCAATAAACATGATGACTGCCTGCAGGTTAAGGGCCTGCTGCTCCTGAAGTTCGATGATCCGCTCGATTTCCTCGCGGTAGACAACCTGTACAAGCATGACGAAGCCGTTGATACCAGCGTGTGCAATAATCGGTACGATGATTCGTTTTGTTTTGACGTACAGGTACGAGAACACGATTCCCATGATCAGGTAGACGAGAAGGTTCTCGAAGTCCACGTGGACAACGGCGAACAGAAGACCGCTTCCGAGGGCGCCGATCCAGAAGCCGAAGCGGCGGTACAGGGCGCCGAAAATGACCTGACGGAAGACGATTTCTTCCATAATAGGGGCGAAGATCGCAACGGCTATGGCCATTAGCGGCACGGCGGTGGCGATGTTCACGATGTGCTCGGTGTTTTCGGAGCCCGGTTCGACGCCGAACAGGTTGATCTGAATCAGGTTGGCGACCATCTGGGCCACGAAGGCGAGCATGATCCCGAGGACGGACCAGGTGATGGTTGTGCCGATGGTGGACTTGCTGCGAAGATCAAAGTCCCCGTCACGCTTCAGACTCGAGTAGCTTAAGAGGGCAATAATGAGCGTCCCGATGGAAAATCCGATGAGAATCGCATATCCCTGAAGGGCTTCAGGGGAGTCGGCAAGCCCGGTGCCGCTGAGCAGCGGAATCGTCACGAGCGGTGATAACTGCACGAGAATGAAGGTAACGAGAATAATCCAGTATCTTTTTGTCACGATGAAGTCTCCTTTATGTTTGTGCTGTGTATTTTTGAAGTTTGGCAAGGGGAGGGAGCCGGATGCGCTCTTCCTTTGCAATTATGTATCGCTTCATATTGTACCATAGTACGTGCTTCAAGCTGAAAAAGAACGGTTTGGGCTGATTTTGTATGCGGAACCAATGGATGAAGCAGGTGCCGGGGGAACGTGACGTTTCCGGTGACTTTTTTGCGGAAAAAATAAAGGAAAACACTTGCAAAAAAATGGTGAGGCGATTATTATAGGAATTGTGTTAGCACTCATCCGAACCGAGTGCTAATAAACAGACAAATCAAATCAGCGCAGGTCGGCCAGCAAGGCTCGGACTGTCGCAAATACATTAAGGAGGGTGTTTTCCTTGTTAAAACCATTAGGAGATCGTCTTGTTATTGAATTGGTAGAGCAAGAAGAAAAAACGGCTAGCGGGATCGTACTTCCGGATTCTGCAAAGGAAAAGCCACAAGAAGGTAAAGTTGTAGCTGCAGGGATGGGCCGCGTAACGGATAACGGTGAGCGCGTTGCACTTGAAGTGAAAGAAGGCGACAACATCATCTTCTCTAAGTATTCTGGTACTGAAGTGAAGTATGAAGGTAAAGAATATTTAGTCCTTCGTGAAAGCGACGTTCTGGCAGTAATCGGCTAAGGATTTGCGGTTTATAAAAAACGCAATTTCGTAGGCGCATAGAACGATACCTACAAGAGGCGGATTTGGCGCCTACATATAAAACAAAAATTACAGGAGGTTTTTTACCATGGCTAAAGAGATTAAATTCAGCGAAGACGCTCGCCGCGCGATGAAGCGCGGGGTTGATGCACTTGCAGATGCGGTAAAAGTAACGCTTGGACCTAAAGGACGTAACGTTGTTCTTGAGAAAAAATTCGGTTCTCCATTAATCACTAACGACGGTGTTACAATCGCGAAGGAAATCGAGCTTGAAGACAACTTCGAAAACATGGGTGCGAAGCTTGTATCCGAAGTAGCAAGCAAAACAAACGACATCGCCGGTGACGGTACGACGACGGCGACTGTTCTTGCCCAGGCTATGATCGCGGAAGGTCTTAAGAACGTTACTTCCGGAGCGAACCCAATGGTCATCCGTAAGGGTATTGAAAAAGCGACAAAGGTTGCTGTTGAAGAGCTTAAGTCCATCTCCAAGCCAATCGAAGGCAAAGACTCGATCGCTCAGGTAGCTTCTATTTCTGCTGCTGACGATGAAGTCGGCCAGTTGATCGCTGAAGCTATGGAGCGCGTTGGAAACGACGGCGTTATCACAGTGGAAGAATCAAAAGGCTTCACGACAGAGCTTGAAGTGGTAGAAGGTATGCAGTTCGACCGAGGATACGCATCTCCTTACATGGTGACTGACTCTGATAAAATGGAAGCGGTTCTTGAAGATCCGTACATCCTTATCACTGATAAAAAGATCGGAAACATCCAGGAAGTTCTTCCTGTTCTTGAGCAGGTTGTCCAGCAGGGCAAGCCAATCCTCATCATCGCTGAAGATGTTGAAGGGGAAGCTCTTGCAACACTTGTTGTAAACAAACTTCGCGGAACATTCAATGCTGTTGCTGTTAAAGCACCAGGATTCGGTGACCGTCGTAAAGCGATGCTTGAAGATATCGCGACACTATCAGGCGGGGAAGTTATTACAGAAGACCTCGGTCTTGATCTTAAATCTGCGAACATCACGCAGCTTGGCCGAGCAGCGAAAGTTGTTGTATCCAAAGACAACACAACAATCGTTGACGGTTCCGGTGACACAGCTGAAATCGCAAACCGCGTAAACCAGATCAGATCTCAGCTTGAAGAAACAACTTCCGAGTTTGACAAAGAAAAACTTCAGGAGCGCCTTGCTAAGCTTGCCGGCGGTGTTGCGGTCGTTAAAGTCGGCGCAGCTACTGAAACTGAGCTTAAAGAGCGCAAACTTCGCATCGAAGACGCCCTCAACTCTACTCGCGCAGCAGTAGAAGAAGGCATCGTTTCCGGTGGTGGTACAGCCCTTGTGAACGTGATCAACGCTGTTAAAGCTGTTGAAACAGACGGCGACGAAGCAACTGGTGTGAACATCGTTCTTCGCGCACTTGAAGAGCCGGTACGCCAGATCGCGCACAACGCAGGCCTTGAAGGCTCCATCATCGTTGAGCGCCTGAAAAACGAAGAAGTCGGCATTGGCTTCAACGCAGCCAACGGCCAATACGTAAACATGGTTGAAGCAGGAATCGTTGACCCAACAAAAGTTACACGTTCCGCACTTCAAAACGCAGCATCCGTTGCAGCGATGTTCCTAACAACAGAAGCTGTAGTCGCAGACCTTCCAGAAGAAGAAGGATCCGGCGGCGGAATGCCTGACATGGGCGGCATGGGTGGCATGGGTGGAATGATGTAAGCATCCGCTCAAAAATCCCTTGATTATAGGGTTTGGAGGTCCTTGTACCCCTTGAAGTTCATTCAGGGGTAACAAACGAGTAACATTTTCTTGTGATTGGGCCTGAAATCAGAGGTTTTCCATGAGTTCTTTGAACTTTTGGGAAGCCTCTTTTTTCATCTCTTTTGTTACATGCAGGTAAACATTTTTTGTGGTGGACTCGTCTTTATGCCCTAATCGCTCCATGATTTGAGGGAGACTTACTTCTGCCTCGGCTAGAAGAGATGTATGAGTATGTCGTAACGAGTGTGGAGTAAGTTCGGTATTTAATTCAGCTAGTTTTAATAATCTTGCCATACGATTTTCCACTTTCTTAATGTAATGTGGATAACCTGGCAATTTATCATCAGCACTCGCGAAAACAAATCCTTGATCATGATATATATCACGGTGTTTCATCATTGTTTCTTTTTGGTTTGATTGATGTTTTTTTAATTCGTTAATCACAGTATCATCTACATCAATTATCCGTACTGCTGTAGTAGTCTTAGGAGGTAACAGCTTGTATTCCTTTCTGTTGTTCGTAGGATTGTAATAGGTTTTTGAGATACTGATGGTTTGTTCATTCATATCAATATCTCGCCATTTTAAGGCGCACAATTCACCAGTTCGCAAACCAGTATAAGCCAGTAATAAAAAAAAATAGGATAGTCTTGATCCAATCCCATTTTCTTTGCAAAATGAAGAAAATGCTTGAGCTCCTGTTTTTCTAGATATTTCGGTAAATCCTTTTTCCCTTCCAATTCTTCAACCGTCCTTTGATATCTTGGCACATGGGTGAATTCTGTAGGGTCTTTTTTCAATACCCCCAATTCTACAGCTTTTCTAAAAATCATTCTTCCTGTACGATGTGCTCCGTCTAGGGTGTTTTGGGCATATCCTCTTTTCTTTAAGTCATTTACAGCGTTTTGGTATTGCCTTCTGGTAATGCCCTTTAATTTTAATTTGGCAAAGTAATCTAAGAGACGCTTTATTTCATGTTTACGTATTCGGACGGTACTCTCTTTTACGTTTCCGCTTCCCTCATAGATAGAAAGCCACTCATATGCAAAATCCTCAAATGTCACGTTGGATTCTTCAACATAAGTCCCATGATTTAGTTCATTCTTCAGAATCGCAGCAGCCGCTTCTGCCTCTTTTTTGGTACGAAAACCACTTTTTTTCTTTTGCTTTCTTTTTCCGGTTTTTGGGTCGATGCCTATATCTTCGATGTATGCCCAGCTTGCTCCACACTTGCATTTCTTACCCTTACATTTACAACGTGGCTTATAATAATGAGTCATAGTGTATCACTTCCTTTTTCTTTTAAACGCTCTCTGTACGCTTCTTGCTTACAAGCATCCGAACAATACTTTTTACGCCTGGATTTGATAAAGGGTAAGCCGCAGTTTTTGTTCCCGCAAATAAAATAAATATATTCTTATCATCGTTAATTTTCTGCCACAAATCGTAATAGATTGCTGCCAATAAAAAGCGTGTATATCTTTGTTCAAGAATCTTAAAACCTTTGGTAGAAGGATTACGTATTAAATCTTTCACCCCTAAATTAACTCCACCTGCTATGTGGGAAGCCAATACCTTAGATAAGGTGTATTGGCCGATTTCTAACATTGATTTTTCCTCCATATCTTCCGGTAGCATAACAATTGACTCACCTTCCCTCCAATGGACAAAATACTGATCCATCGTAGTTCTATCTTCAGCCAGTGAACCAAATCTTCCCCTGTGCTCTTTTATGGGCTTTCTGGACATTGCGATGCGGAATTACGATAATATGAAAGCGGAAGAAAGGCAGGCACTCCTACCCAAAATTAAGCGTGAAAAGCGGAGTGAGGGAAATGTAATTGAACTAGTTACTAAAGCTCAGGTGGAACAGTTGGACGAGCAAGCCAAGGGAGCCGGACTTATGATTGGCATCCCTGGCGAGCTGTACACAGCCACTATAAGTAATATAAGTAGCCTCTATATAGAGCGCATAAACGGCAGGTGGGAGGTGTGGAGGGAAACACATTATCCGGGACAGAGTGAAGCGATCAGCAGAAAAACAATAGGCACTGGTAGCAAGCTTGAGGATGTTTTACCAAAGGTGAAACGATACCTTGACTATATTGCTAGTAAGAAAGGAAGCGCAACGTAGAAAATAATTAATTGTCAAGGGAATTGTACTTCCGCTTAAAAAATGTTCATGAGGGAGATTAAAAACGAGGTGAAAATTATGAAAGACAATAAAACCAAAAAAAGGTTTATCGAATTAAGAGCGGCCGGATATAGCTTTGACAATATCGCAAAGCAGTTAAAAGTCGCAAAATCGACTTTAATTGACTGGTCCAAGAAGTTTGAATATGAGGTGGCCAATTTAAAAGCCATCGAACTGGAAACTTTGCAAGAGCAATATTATATTGCCAAAAAGGCCCGCATTGAAATCATTGGAGAACAAACAAAAAAGCTAAAAGAGGAACTTATGCAACGCGATCTTGTAGATGTCCCCACAGAAAAGCTGTATGATCTTTTCCTTAAGTACATGCAATGGTTAAAGCATGAAGAAGTGGAACCCGTTTTTCAAAGACAGAAAGAGGATGATGTAGAAGACATGATAAAAAATACACTGACAACAGTTGAACGGTGGAAGGCGAACTAAAACCAGTCTAAAAAACGACCAAAGTTTAGAGGGCACATGATTTTAAATGTGTCCCCTACTAAATTTTTTGTGTAAAAAAAGTAGCGATACGCCACTGAAGATTAGGTAGAAGAAATGGTATATAAAAATATACCCAAAACTTGTATAATTAGGGTTATCATTTTATTCTCATGGTATGTTAAGTTACTTGGTTACAAATTGGGAAAGCAGTATTAAGTTATGGGATATTGGTGCCATAAAAAAATCTATGAAATTATAAGCAGAGACGTATTTGATATAATAATAAACGGTATCTAATTATTAGAGAGGTGACTCTAAATGGAAACAAAACAGCGTAAAAGCTTTATAGAACTTCTCCAAGAAATTGATAAAATAGAACGGGAACAAAGGGATCGAGGTACACTCTTTGAATTGTTAACTGTAACTTATTTAACACATGAACCAATGTATTCGCGTTTATTTGATGCAATATGGACTCTGAATGAAGTGCCAGAAGAGTATAATATCCCCAAATATGATACAGGCGTTGATCTGGTTGCTAGAAAGCGCTCTAATGGTGATTTGGTCGCTGTTCAGTGTAAATTTTACTCAGAATCCACGACAATCCGCAAAGAGCACGTTGATTCGTTTCTGAATGAAGTGGGAAAGACTTATTATGCAGAAGGATTGGTTGTTTCTTCTACAGACAAATGGAACCGAAATGCGGAAAGTGCACTAACAGAGCGAAGTAAAAGCATATCAAGAATCGGACTAGAAGACTTGAAAGAAAGTAAAATCGACTGGTCGTCCTTTTCGTTTCATGATTCAGCCCCGGTAAGGCTAATGGAAAAGAAAAAGCCGAGACCACACCAACTTCCTGCTATAGAAGCTGTGGTTAACGGGCTAAAAGAACATGATCGAGGGAAATTAATTATGGCTCCGGGAACAGGTAAAACATACACCTCAATGGCAATTGCTGAAGAACTCGCCAAAGAAAAAGAGGGAACATTTCGAGTCCTTTATTTAGTGCCGAGTATTCAGCTGCTATCTCAAACGCTTAGAAGCTGGTCAGCTGATTCCAACTTACTTATGGATTCTATTGCTGTATGTTCTGACCGAAAAGTAACAAAAGAAAATAAAGAAACCGGAATTGGTGATATTTCCACTGCTGATATTGGTTTCCCGGCCACAACGAATTATGAAAAATTGCTTACTTATCAACAGGAGATTGATGAAAAAGAAGAAAAAATAGAGTTTTTAACCGTGTTTTCTACTTACCAGTCGATTGATGTTATCACTGAAGCACAAAAGCATGATTTTTATGAGTTTGATCTTGTGGTATGTGATGAAGCACACCGTACTACAGGAATTGCTGATGATGACAACGGAGATGTCAGCATGTTTACAAAAGTTCATAGCAACGAAAACATCAAAGCCAGTAAAAGGCTGTATCAAACTGCAACTCCCCGCATTTACGGAGAAGATGTACGTAAGAAAGCGGATGAGAAATCTGTTCTCTTAGCCGACATGAACGATTCAGTAATTTACGGTGATGAGTTTTATCGAATCGGTTTTGGGGATGCGATTCGTCAAGGTATTTTGACGGATTATAAAGTCATGGTATTGGGCGTTGATGAGGAAATGATCGCCAGACGCTTCCAGCAGATGCTTGCAAGGGAAAGGGAGCTAGAGTTTGATGATGTGACAAAAATCATCGGGTGCTGGAATGGACTTGTTAAGAGAAAGCATGATTCAAACGAAACTTTGGGCGATCCGATGAAACGAGCCATTGCATTCGCAGGAACCATCAAGGAATCGAAATTGATTGCTGATATGTTCACGAACGTTGTTGATCAATATACTGGTAATCACTATCGTTTAAGTGGTACTTTTGAAGTTGAAGTGGACCACGCAGATGGTTCAATGAATGCTCTTGAAAAGAACAAGAAAATTTCTTGGTTAAAAGAAGAAGTACCAGAAAACACGTGTCGTATTTTGTCAAATGCACGTTTCCTAACAGAAGGTGTAGACGTCCCGGATCTCGATGCTATCATGTTCTTGAAACCAAGAAAATCCAAGATTGATATTGCACAGGCAGTTGGTCGTGTAATGAGAAAGAGCTCAGGAAAAGACTATGGATACATTATTCTTCCAATAGGAATACCTGCCGGTTTAGAAGCTCATTCAATACTCGATAATAATGATAAATATCGTGTTGTTTGGGAGGTATTAAACGCTCTGCGCTCTCTCGATGAACGATTCGATGCTACCATAAATAAGCTGGAATTAAATAAGAAAAAACCAGATCAAATTGAAGTCATTGGTGTAGGTGATGTACCAGAAAATGGCTTAAATGTAGAACATGGAAGTGATCAACTCACTTTGTTCTCTGATGAGGATTTAACGGACCTTGAACAAGCTATTTATGGAAAAATTGTTAAAAAAGTTGGAAACGTTCGGTATTGGGAAGATTGGTCAAAGGACGTTGCAGAAATAGCCAGAAAGCATATTATGAGAATAAACGTAATGTTGGAAGATAAAGACAGTTCAATATATAGTGAATTTGAGAAGTTTGTAACTAGTTTAAGATATAACATTAATGATTCTATTTCAGAGCAGCAAGCAATTGAAATGCTTTCGCAACATTTAATCACAAAACCAATATTTGAAGCTCTTTTCTCTTCGTATAGCTTTGTAAAAAACAACCCCGTTTCATTAGCGATGGAATCTATTTTAGAGGTGTTAGATAAAACAGGATTAATGAAAGAACAAGGAAAACTGGAAGGATTTTATGAAAGTGTACGGGTGAGAGCTGAAGGTGTAGATAATTTAGATGCTAAGCAAAAAATAATTATTCAGCTTTATGATAAATTTTTCAAAGTTGGTTTCAAAGAAACTACTGAACGTTTGGGTATTGTCTTTACTCCAGTTGAAGTTGTAGATTTCATTATACAGTCTACTGAAGACATTATGAAAAGACACTTTAATAAATCATTAAAAGACAAAGGTGTTCATATTTTAGATCCCTTTACAGGAACCGGGACATTTATTGTTCGTCTTTTACAAAGTGGACTAATTCCAAAAGAAGATTTATTAAGAAAGTATACACAGGAAATTCATGCCAACGAAATTGTTTTATTAAGTTATTACATTGCAGCAGTTAATATTGAAGAGACTTTCCATGCCCTAAACAGGGGGGAATATGTACCATTTGAAGGTAATGTATTAACTGATACCTTTGAAAGTACAGAAAACAAAGATTCGTTTGTGAGTGAGCTATTCAATGAAAATAATAAGAGATTGATAAAACAACAAGAAAATCCTATTTTTGCAATTATAGGGAACCCACCATATTCTTCTGGGCAGAACGATGCAAATGACAATAATAAAAATCAGAGATACCCTAAACTTGAAGAAGCAATTTCAAAAACCTATGCGAAATATTCTTCAGCTGTAGCAAAAAACACTTTGTACGATAGCTATATTAAATCCTTTAGATGGGCAAGTGATAGAATCAACTCCAAGGGTATTATTGCTTTTGTAACAAATGGTTCGTTTATTGATAGTCGAGGTACAGACGGTTTACGTAAATGTTGGTATGAAGAATTTAATTACATTTATATTTTTAATCTTAGAGGCGATCAGCGAACCGTTGGAGAAAAATCTAGACAAGAAGGAGGCAAGATTTTTGGGTCAGGAAGTAGAACTCCAATATCAATTACGTTGCTTATTAAGGATGGAAGTAATGAGCATGAAATCTACTATAAAGATATAGGAGATTATCTAACAAGAGAACAAAAACTTAATATCATTAAAGATAAAAAATCTATTTTAAATATAGATTGGGTTAATATTATTCCTGACTCGAACAATGATTGGGTAAATCAACGTGATGAAAAATACTTATCCTTCCGTAATGTTGATGGGGAAGTATTTAGTGAAAGAGCAATTGGTGTTGGAACAAAGAGAGACGTTTGGGTTTACGGTTTTGCAAGAGAAAGCGTCATCAAGAATAGCCATACCTTAGCAAATCATTACAATTATGAACTGAATAGACTTTCTAATATTCTAGATCCTAATGACAGAGTAGAGGCAGTTAATAATGATCCGAAATATATTAAATGGTCGAGAGCATTGCTTAATAAATTTAAATCAAACAAAAAAATTATCCTCAAAGATGAAAACGTAATAAATAGTTTATACCGGCCCTTTACTAAAAAATATTTATATTATCAACGGGATATAGTGGATATGCCTGGTAAATATATAAATAATTTCGGGAGTGAAAATAAATTAATTTATATTACTAAAGGAGCCTCAATAGGAAATTTTTCAGCATTAGTCACTGATTCGATTCCCGCAGAAGTGGCATTAGGATCTAGTGGAACAGGCTTTTTACTTGAAATAAAGGATGGAGAAGATACTACATTAATTTCAACCAATTCTAAATACAATCTTACTGATTCTTTTATTAGTGAATTGAACATAAGTCCAGAAGATGCATTCTATTATGTTTATGCTGTACTAAATAGTCCTGACTATAAAACAAAATATGCTAACGACTTAAGTAAGGATCTTCCCAAAGTACCTATTGTGGAACATAAGAAAGAATATATAGAATGTGGACAAAAATTAGCTGATTTACATCTAAATTATGAAACACTTCCGATATATCCTTATGTAGAAGTCGAATATAGAACGCAAAATCCTTCATATCGTGTTCAGAAAATGAGGCATCCTAAACGAAATCAATTAGATACAATCATTTTTAACAGAGATATAACCATTAAGAATATCCCGGAAAAAGCATACGAATATTTAGTTAACGGCCGTCCGGCAATAGGATGGATAATTGATCAATATCAAGTGAAAACAGATAAAAAATCAGGTATTACAGATGATCCGAACGATTTCTCAAACGACGAAAAGTATATATTTAATCTATTACTTCGTGTGATTAATGTAGCTGTTCAAACAGTTGATTTAGTCAACAGCTTACCAACATTAGAAAGGGATGAATAAATTCAACCTGTTCAAATAGCTTATTAGACCACTAGATAGAAAAGGAGTAACAAAAGGGTAACATAACCCTGTGTTACTCCGTTAATTCACGTTAAAGATGTTACAGACTTGAGGAAATATGGGCGGCATGATGTAGCCTACCCCTTGAACCCTTGATATGACAAGGTTTGTTGGTAAGGTGAGAGTGGAATACTATCACTTAACTCAAATTGAGGATTTTAACAGAGGCTTCTCGTTAGTTGACAAAACTAATGGGAAGCTTCTTTTTTCATTTCTTGAGAACCTAATGATAGACATTTTTCATAAAAGTCCGTTGATGATATGGGGATAGCCTTGAGTTTTACTATTCTTCGGCTGTAGACAGTGAGGATGTCCTTAATGTTTTCTTTATATAGATTAGTGAGGAGGTTTGTAACTCGTTTTTAACAGCTGCTCTGTTAGATGAGGTGAATGGAAGTATTGATTTTTTTGCATGAAATGAACAAAGATGTAATAATGTGGTTGGGGTTTGGAGTTGCTTATACTTGGTTTAAAAAAGAAGGTTGAGATTATTTCGAAAGAGATGGTGAGAGTAAATGAAGGTTTGATTAGCACATTTCGATTTAATGCAAGCTACAATTTAATAACTAAAGGTTATTCATTCTCTATATAAATTCTTCCAAGAGATATAGCATTTACAAAATTATCCAAAAGAAAAGTAGGGCTACAATTAACCCTGGATTTGGTTATTTCGGGATTTATTTTTTAAAAACAACAAACCTTTTATTCTTAAAGAAAACAAATATATATGTTTGCCTTTATTACAATAAAATGCGTACCAAGTCAAATTATAAAATTGAAGACTGGCTCTTCGTTATGATGAGCATGAGTTTAACCAGGATTAATTTAAATGCCATGTATATCCCTATTACTGTTCAAACTATACGAAGTGGATAGGTCAAAGTTTTATTAAATAGAACTGTGGGAGACCTCTTAAAGTATGTTAAGGCCATTCATTGACTCAGAAATAAACTGAGGAATCCTATTTAAATATAAGGTTTGTTTAAAACAACTATAGAAATGAGGTTTTTTTATGTCAAGTAGGCAATATGATACTAGAGGTGAAACTGATAACTTTGAGCAAGAAAAGCTAGAATTGCTTATGGGAGAAAATCAAGGAGTAGATTTTGATGATAGTGAAGTAACAGAGGAGTTTAAAATAAAAAGAGAAAAATTAAAAGATTTAAAGATAGTTAAACATTCATGGAGCTTAATAGAAATTTATCAAAAAATAAAAAACAACACTATTGATTTAGGACCTGATTATCAAAGAGAAGAAGTCTGGACCAAAAAAACTCAATCTCAGTTTATTGAGTCTTTGTTCATTGGAATAATGATACCTCCAATTTATTTAGCTGAAATAAAGCCAAAAAAATCACTGGGTTCAATCACATATGAAGTGGTTGATGGAAAGCAAAGGTTGACCTCCATTTACAAATTTTTCACAAATAATTTAAAGCTAGATAATGACCTTCAATATTACGGTGATATTTTCGCGGGAAAAACTTTTTCTGAAATTGAAGAAGATTATAGAATGGAATTAGAGCCAGTGCTGTCTTCGGTTATTGACATGTATGTAATTGCACAAAATGCTGATCCCGAGATTAGATACGATGTGTTTGCTAGGCTAAATCAAGGAAATATTAAGCTAACACAAGCTGAACTGCGGAAAGCTATTTTTTCATCTGAAATGACCACTGAAGTTTTTAAAGCAGTAAGAAATATTGAGGAAAAAGGAAATTTTGGAAGTGCTTTTACAAGCAATGATAAAAAAAGAAACAAAGACTTAAATAGGATGTATCAAAGTATTGCATATATCGAACAATTAAGAGCTGCTCAAGAAATAAGTGAAGAAAATAAGTTCTTTAAAGATTATAAATCAAGACCTAGAGATATGATTAATAATGTGATGCAAAAATTCCAAAACGATGATAAGAGTACATTTGTAAAAATTGACGAAATTGATGAAATTTGCAATATGACATATGCTTTGAAAGTAGAATTAAATAAAAAGAAATATCGAGACATTGAACAAAACAATGAGCTTCCAAATACTTCCGAATATACGATTGACAGCATGATTGCTGTTTATAATAAATATACGGTTGGTGAAATTGAAACAATACTGGATTATTTGTACAATAATTATAGATTTTTAAAAACTTTTGAAAAATCTCCATCTACTACTTCGAGAGTAAATGAAAGGTTGAAGGTAGTCTATGACCACGTACCGAACTCTTGAAAAAGTACCTAATACTCTCGGGGAATTGTTTTTTGATTATTGGGGGATATATATTGAATTTGAGGAACTGTGCAAAGCATATATATTTCAAAGAATCGATAGTGAAGTTTCAAATTACCGTGAACGATGGAACTTTATTGCTGGATTAATTAGTCGAAGAAAATTAGAAGTATTAAAGATAACAGAAAATAAATTAGAAATTGATGGTTCTAATGTTAAATTGAAAGAAAATTCCGATTATACAAAAGATATGTCACTAATGCACTTGATTAGATTTTCCGAGGATTATGGAGTTATTGATAACAACATACCTGACCCAACAAGTAACTCTAGAGTAGAAATTTCATTTCGTGACTCAATAATTAACCTAATTAGAATTAGAAATAATTTTGCGCATTCTCAAAAAAGTGATCAACAAAAACTATTACAATTATTTGGTCCATACAAGATCAATAACGAAGGTATTAATAAGGAAACTGTAGATGAAGAGGATGTTGAAATGTATAAACAACTCTACACAATAAATTTTTGGCTTGAGGTCTTTATTGAAAAAATGAAAAGTGAATTGGATAAAAGGCACCATTAAGTTTCATTAAGGTTTATTAATGATGTTGTCTCTAAGCTTATAGTGTTATTAAAACGTATTGCAGGAGATTTGAATGAGTAGAAACAAAAAGGAAATTAAAAGAATGGTTTTAGCATACGAGGCACTATATATAATGGAAAGTAACCTTAAAGATCATGCAATGAAAACCCTATGTGAATACTATGGAAAGGATTGGACTATAAAAACTAAAGAAATAAGAGGAATTGAAAGGCTCACCTACTATGAAATTATTGATCTTTATGTTAAACATCCTCCTTTAATCAATTGTTTTACAAGGTTTTATATTATGAAGTTCTATGAATTGTCAGAAGTGAGAAACAAAATAGCTCATGTGAAGCCAATAACAAAAGAGGAGTATAGTTTATTGAAAGAATGTAGTGAGGAAGTGATAAATCAACTGAATTAATTTTTTTGTGAAAGCACGAAAAAAAGACTCTTCGTGCTTTCTTTTATTATGTTATTAGTTAAAAGGCTTTTGTAAAACAAGTAAAATTTCATAGCTAAAATTAGACGATCACAGCAATAAACTACTTTATGAAACTTTGTATAAAGTAGTTTTTCATTCGTTCTTTAAATTAATTCGTGGGATGTTTTTTATTACATACCATAACCAATCTTTAATTCTAGCATTTTGTGACCTTTGAATACCTCCAAATGGATTTGAACTGGGAGGATTTGGTAGTCACCGTTTTATAGCAATATACTTTAAAACCAACAAAGCATGGTGTGCTTTAGTGGTTTTTTCTTAAATAGTTGAGCATTCGCCATTAGTAAGAACATCCGGATCATAAGTAATTATTTCGTAGTGGTCTTGTTCCCATACAGCATTGAAAAGAAGAGGGTAGTTTAAATTACCACAAGTGTTTCTAAATACATTTAAGTTTTTATTTCTAGGGGGGTGTAACTGGAAATTATTACTGATAATATCTCCAGTCATTCTTAAGTCATACCACTTCTTGCAAGTCTCTCTAAATAACTTATCTTCTTGTGTTCTAACTACCCATATTCTTACACGTTCTTTTTTGGAATTAGGCTCGTTGTCCCACAATACAAAAAATAAAAAAGGCATAGAGTCTAAAGACTCAAGTTTATCAGAGGTAACACTTTTTGTGCCGGATTTAATAACCCCGTTAAACCTTGGTGTATCAATAGATTGCCAGATGTTAGCAGATTTAACATCTGAACCATCTCTTAAATCAGGTCCTTTTTTTCTTCCAAGACCATTAATATCTGTTAATAAGCTAACTATTATCTGAGACCATGCACGAGAATCTTCTGGTGTTGGTTGTGCAGTTTGTTCTGCAAATTCATGCGCTCCAAAAAAAGATTCATGATGTAATTTTAATGCTGTAAGTACTTTCGTCATATCATTCAATTCGCAACGTCACCTACCACTTCTAATAAATTATTAGCAAAAAATGTATACAATAATAGTAAATGTAAAATACTTATTTTTCAATGTATATTTTTTTGAGTTTACAAAAGTGAAAAAAAGACAACCGAGAATTGGTTGTCTTTTAGCTAACCTATTTAATTAGGTTGTCCAAATCATTTTTATGAATATTGAGGGCGAACTCTGCCGCATATTTTTTATTTATTGTAGCTTCAATTGTATCCCCAAGTTTTTTAAACTGTTCAAACATCTCTCCAGTTGGTTTTGGAAATGGAAGTAAGATACTACCAAGTTGTTCAGCTTTAATTCGATTATGAGAAGAAGAGGTCCCTGAAGTTAAATTAATAATTTGTTTTTTTACAATATCCATATTGAGCATTAGCATTATTAAATGTGGATTTACATTTTGCTTTGGAGCTAGTACTTCAAATTCATTTGAACATACTAACTTCTTTTCGTATGCAGGAACAACTGCAATCCTTGATATCCTTGGATTAATTTTTGAAAATAAAATTTCTCCTTTAAAACATTCTTTCCCTTTTGAAACGGGTTCAAATTCTTCAACATCCTCAAAATTAATTGTGCTGTCAGGATTCACGTGTAATACACTAACGTGTTTAATGTCTTCGGTTGTGTTAAGTCGCTTTCTTTTAATAACATCAAAATCAACTATTTCCCTTAATTCCTTTACTTCGAATTTATCCTTATCTAAAGATTCAAGAATTTTTAAAGTGTTTATTCTATCTGCTTTATAAAAATTAGGAGTTAAAAAGTTATCAGTTAATCCTTTGTCTTGGTTAATCACTGCACAAGATGGTTTAAGTAATTCTATTTTTGAGTTAGAATCTTTTAACTCCATAGAGGACTGTATATAAGTTTGAGAGATTTCTTTCATTGCGTTAATGCCCTTTTGTATTTTAACAGGTACGCCCTTGCGCTCTTTAACATCGTAGCCGATATCGTTGCAAATTGAAATAAAGATATTATTATCTGTTGTATTCTTTTTTTCCAAATACAGAATAACACATTTTGTACGTGTGCCAGCCTGGGCAAATGTTACACTTGGCATATCAATAACAGCTTTTATATCACAAGTTCTTAGCAGTTCTTCTCTAAAAGCACCGTATATTCCTTTTGCTGAAACAACGCTATCAGGTACAACAATTACTAATTTTCCATTTGGCTTCAATAGTGAAATACATCTATCCAACATGATTAATTCTGAATCAATATTATTATAGTTCTCATTTAATTTGTTTATAATTGAATATCTTTCTTGGTCTACTAATTCCTCAATTTTATGAACTGCTCCAAATGGAGGGTTAGTAATAATTAAATCTATTTGACTATTATAGTTATCTAATTCTGAGCCATTTGTAATACTATTTCCGTGAAAAATATTTGCTATATTACCGCCAAATAACAGCATATTAATTTTGGAAAGTCTAACCATTCTATCTACTTTATCTTGACCGATCAATCCATTCTGCTTAATTTTTTGAATGATGATTTCTTTTTCATCATGAGATATAGCGAGTTTATTTACGTAATTTTGAATATGGCGCAGTGGCTCAATAATTAACGTACCTACCCCACATGTAGGGTCTAAAATTTTGAAGTCTCCATTTAGAATGGTTGTCTCAAATTCATCATCTTTAAGAATATCATGAAAAACCATATCTAAAACGGGGTATATAATTTCCTGAGGTGTCATGTACTGGCCGTCTTCTTTGTTATTTCTAAAGTTGTCTCGTACAAAGTGTCCAAAAAATTCATTTATTATATCAAAGTCTTGGCTTTCGCCATTGATTAATAATTGGTTAAAATCAATTTTGCTTATTTCATTAATCAAGTTGGAAGCAAACTCGTTTTCAGAAGGTTGTATACTAAGCGTGGGATTAGAGCCAAAGATATTAGTTCCGTCATTATTAAAGAACATCTTATTCTGTACTACTTCTTCAAACAAAAACCTCAATGCTTTAGCAACCTCGTGTTTAGAATCAAAGTGTTTCTTTGCTAATTCCATAATATATTCTAAATTAAATCTGTTATTAGAGTTTTTAGATTCATAATAATTTAAAACTATTAACTTTATTATTTCATCTAACTTTGCATTTGAGTCGTCAAGTCTTCCATTGCGATGAAATTCTTCCCTTAGATTTGATAAAGTACTATAAAATAATTGATAACTATTGTTTACTTCTAAAACTCGCTCCATATTTTCAACTCCAATATAAAAGAATAGAACGTAAGTTCTTGTGTTAGATACGTATCTTAATTTAGCACATATTTATTGATTACACAATATAAACAATTAAAATTATTGAAAGTATGATAAAAGGAGGCTCTGATGACAGAATACATGGATATAATCAAGGTAGCCATATATTGGATCAGGTAGGTATGCGGTTTGGAAAACAGAGATTTGAATGAAGCGTATTACAAAAACCTCCTTACTAGTCTCTTTTAAAGAGTATTGAGTGTAAATATATTAATAATGACTCATGCTAAATAATTCCTTAAGTAGTGGGATCTGATTTTTACAATTTTTCATTAGTAGCCTACTACTGTCCGAACCGGATTTGCCGGCCTGTCATGATCAAGTGCATCAAAAATAAACTTGTAGGAAAGTGGATCATATATGAAGCCTTGATGGCCTAATGGGCTTAGGGGATAGTAAACCTGTATTGTAATATTGGATCTCTGGGTGACAGGGCCATCCAGGGATGCAGAATTATAGGTGACAAGGACCTGCTCGGTTGTGGTTGTTAAGTAAGAGACATTGCCCCAGAGAAGCGCCGGGACGGTTCCGACGCTTCTATATCTAGGAACTCATTTAATTTGAGATACTCCTAATACTCCCTGAAATCTACCGATTCAGATTATATAATAATCATTAAGGAAAAGTCGTCATGGTACATTAGATGAAATTCTCGAAAAAGTACTATGAAGCAAAAGAGATGGAAAAATACTTTGTGACCGTAGCCAATCATCTCCTCAGTAAAAAAGAAGTCAATCCGGCACGTAACACATATGTAGCGAACCGAATGAAAGAAGTAGATGTAGACAATTTGTTTGTACCCAAATAAAAAGCACATCCTTGTGAGGTTAATAAGGATGTGCTTTTTACGTATTTAAAGTTAAGGACGATCCCACCTCTTAGATCGTTTATTGAAGGAAGTGTCATAGAGATGTCGAAATAAGTTATTAAGTAGGTTCAACAAACGAAAACAGGAGGCACAACCATGGCATTTGAAAGACCACTAACAATAAAGGAAGTTATCGATGATATACATAGGAAAAAATACCTTTTACCTTCCATTCAAAGGGAGTTTGTATGGGACACAGAACAGATTGAAAAGCTGTTTGATTCTTTGCTTCGCAGGTACCCGGTAGGGGCATTTCTTTTTTGGTATGTGAATAAAGAGAACATTGATAAATTCAAGTTCTATGAGTTCTTAAGAGATTATCATGAGAGAGACAATACACATAATGTAGAGGCTGATGTTCGCGGAGAGGAAGATATTAACGCCATCCTTGATGGCCAGCAGAGGCTCACATCCTTATACATTGGCCTTAAGGGGAGTTATTCGTATAAGCTTCCTAGGAAACGGATGGATAATGACCTGGCTTACCCTAACCGAAGGCTGTACCTTAACCTCTTGAAGAAATATGATGAGTCCTACGACATGACGTATCATTTTAAGTTTTTAACAGAGAATGAGGCTGCGGAACGTAGTGAAGACTCTTATTGGTTCGAGGTAGGAGAGGTCCTAAACTTTAGTGAGCCTTATGAGATTAACGAATACATCTTTGAAAATGAGTTGAATGTTGTTGAAAAAGAAAAGGCGAAGTATGCTAATAAAACGCTTCATGAACTGTATAAAGCGATTCACGACACGCCCAGTATAAATTATTATCTTGAGCGGTCTCAAACACTGGATAAGGTCTTGAATATTTTCATAAGGGTCAATAGCGGCGGTACTGTGCTTAGTTATTCCGACTTGCTTTTATCGATTGCTACGGCTCAATGGGAAAGAAAAGATGCAAGGAAAGCCATTACTTCCTTGGTGGATGAAATTAATAACGTGGGAGAAGGCTTTGACTTTAATAAAGATTTAGTGTTGAAAACATGTTTGGTTCTTAGTGATTTCAACGATATCGCCTTTAAAGTGGATAATTTCGATACGGTTGCTATGGGGAAAATAGAAGAAGAGTGGGATCAAATCTCCCAAGCGATTCGACTGTCTGTTCAATTGGTCTCGAGCTTTGGGTTTAATTACAAGACGTTAACGGCAAATTACGTGATTATTCCAATTGCTTATTACCTTTATAAAAGAGAAAACCCACACAACTTCGTGGAGTCTACTCGTTACAGAGAGGATCGAAAAAAGATACAGCAATTTACCACGATTGCATTACTGAAAAGGATCTTCGGCGGGCAGCCCGATAACGTGTTAAAACCAATTCGAGAAGTGATTAAGCAATACAATGATGAGTTTCCGATTAATGAAATCAGGAATAACCTACGGGTGACAAATAAAAGTCTTCGATTTTCAGAAGAAGAGATCGAGAACTTGCTCTGGAGTAAGTATGGAAACAGGTATACCTTCTCGGTGTTGGCCTTGCTTTATCCGAACCTGGATTATTCAAACCTCTTCCATCAAGATCACATCTATCCTAGAAGCATCTTGAGATCTCATAAAAAGCTGTTAAAGCGAGGGTTAAGTGAGGACCAAGCTGCGTTTTGTGTAGAGAACTATGATTACCTTTCCAACCTTCAATTATTAGAAGGCGTCCCTAATCAAGAGAAGTCGAACAAAATGTTTGAGGAATGGTTAGATGAAACCTATGAAACCGAAGACGAAAAAAGAGAGTATAAAACTAAAAATTTAATTCCACAAGGGGATCTTTCTTTAGACAATTTTGAAGCATTTTTGGAAAAGAGAGATGAAAAGATTAGAGGCATGCTGAGAAAGCTGCTTTTAGATGAAGATGTCCAAGTGAAAAAGAAAGTGAAAGTGGATTAAGTGATGATTTATCAAGGCTCCTTAACCAATCTCTCCTCAGAGGTCGGTTAAGGAGTTTCTACATACAATCTTTCCCCCATATCCCAAGAGAACGCCTTCCTGTTAAATTCACAACCTTAATTCTTTCCGGCGTTTCTTCAACTCTTTAAATGTTGAGAAGCGCCGAGATCACGATTTCGGTGCTTCTTCTTAGTTCTTCTTAGTTCTTCATAGTCTATTTACTAATTTTCTATGTTGTTCTTTTAGTTTATTCAAATAAATATCCAGGTCGGTAGTGTCCAGGGATTATTAGGGCTACCTTTAATTATAGAGATAGAAGCGTCGAAACCGTCCCGGCACTTCTATACAGCAATTCATAAGGCTTCTTGAAGAGACGGGACAGAAAGTACCGGTTTTTTTATTGCAGGATTCCGCTATTATATCAAGGTTATCATGTGCGAAAGTTGAGTATAATAAAAGTAAATATTTCCCCCCTTTTATTACGATATATTCTTTTAAGAGAGCAGGGCTAGATATGTATATAAAAAGTAAAGAAAACAAATTAAATCGATTTGGTATAGATTTTTCCCACTGTTTCTTAGTCCAGCTATATGTACGTTGATAAATAGGAATAACAAATTGCTTTGGCCCTTTAAGAAATTGTAAGAGATTAGTTTCCGTTGCTTTCATTTAATTCACCTCACTTGGCTTAATACCTTAATTATATCAAAGTATTAATTGGATACTGAATTCAAGAAGCGTTGAAACCAGTTCATTCTCAACCCAATAATGAGAAGTGAGTTTTTTCTTAATGACATAGAGGAGAGAGTAATAGCCAGCTCATATAGGCGTGATTCGCAATACAAAAAAACTTAGGGCAATATAATCCCTAAGCTTTTTTGCGTTCTATTTAGTTGCGTTTTTTATGACTTTCTTTCCCAAATCTGAACCATTTCACATGTAAAGGAGTTCCTGCCTCTTTTAAGAAACCATCTGCTCCTGAGCAGATGCTTTGGTCACTTTCGGTTTGATATAAATAATACTTCCGATAAATAAGGCTAGTATAGTAAGGAAGATTGTCATTCCTACCACACCAGCGGCGTGGAGAGATTCATAGAACAATCCGTTAACGACAAGCAGCGCTGCAAGGGTAGTCAACACTACTGCTCCTTTTACAGAGCGCTTGTTGGTAATCTTCCAATTTCCATAGTTGAAAGCAACGGTAAACAGCACCATGGTGAGAATGTTGACGCTCATCCCTACCCAAACCGGGTGGATGTTCAGGAAGAAATCAGATGGGTGCCAATTGCTTAAGTGGTACCAGATTAAGCCTGCTGAGAATCCGCCAAATAATGCGCCGAGGACGGCTCGCTTTGTGACAAGCGGCCAGAATAGAGCAGCGACTACTGGTGCGAAGGTAGCAGAGTTTCTCATTGTCCAGGCGAGTACGTTCCACCAGGCGGCTTGTTCTGTGCGCAGGAAGCCGAAGATGATCATGAGTCCTGTCAGCAACAGCAGCGACCATTTTGTATATTTAACAAGCTGTTCTAGAGAAGCGCCAGGGAAAATGGCGCTTCCGACGTCTTTACCAAGACTGGTGGCCCCAGAGAACTGACAAGGCGCTCCCCATCCGAGAGCACAAGCCCAGATACCTAAGAAGAACAGGCCGACGAATGGAGCGGGCAGTACTTCCATTAAATATTGTGGAAGAGCAACGAGACCCAGGCTGGCGTCTGGAACGACCGCAGCGGCAGACAAGCCAAATAGAATACCTAATAGAATGAAAGGAACACTCATCACTTCTGCAACGATTAAGCCTTTGCGTCCTTCTTCAGGCGTTTTACAAGATAAGGCCATCTGAAATGCAGCTTGCGCTAAAATCACGTTTACCAGGAAAGTGGCAAACCATACAAGGATCACTTGAAGGCCAGCGCCTCCCCAATCAAACATGTTCGGCTGATCGGCTGCAAGCTGCTGCAAGCCGGAAATGCCTGGGTTGATAAAGAATGCCACGGTCCCAATGATAAACATGATGGCAAAAACAAACGTGTTCATCGTTTGTGTAAATGCTACAGCCCACATACCGCCTGCCTGTAAATAAACAAATAGTAAGAGAGCTGTAAAAGCCACGGATAAGGATAACGAAACGCCAGTAAACACATGGAAGGCAGAAGCAAAAGCAATCGCTGTAGCTACGGACCACATCGGAAAGGCAAACGCCGTGATCGTGCCTGATAAAGCTTTAGCACGTCTGCCGAATTGATCGCCGATTAATCCTGTGATCGTGACGATTAACTTTTCCCGGAATGATTTAATTAATAATAAGGCAATCAGTAAGACTTGTACTGTTTCTGCGACGCCGTACCAAATCGCTGAAATTCCTGTCAGGTAGGAAAGCTCGACTATCGATATGTACGTCGATCCGGAGAAGAGTCCGGTAATACAAAAGGCAACCGTCCACCATCTGAATGTCCGGCCTCCCACAAAATACTGCTCACCACGGTTGGCTTTCCGTTTCGCCACGTTACCGACGATGATGAGGGCGAGGGTGTATAATACGGCAAGTGAAATGACCCAGAATCCATATGAACTCATGTTTGTTCCTCCTTGATGATGTTCCAGATCACTTCAATTTCTACACCTGCATCCTTAAACAGGTTGTATGCGGGACAGCGTTTTTGAACGCGTTGAATAAATTCTTCTTCGTCTACATCTTCCGCTGCAAATGTAACGTCTAGCTGAAGCGTCACCGTTTGAAAGTGCGGGTTCACATCAGCTGTCCCAAACAATCCTCTGCGATCGATGCCTCCGCTCGAAGAAGCATCGAGCTTTACAATCGTTAACCCTTTTTCCTTCGCCACCATTTCAACAACGATCATGAAACAGCCGTTTAACGAGCCAATGATATATTCCATAGGTGTTAATGCTTCATTTAATCCGCCAAGCTTCTCTGGTTCATCAATCGTAAACGTGAAATCCCGAATCGCGTGCTCATTCTGATACGGGTTAGTACGCTTGCTTTGTGTGTCGATGGAACGTAATTCCGGCTTATTCTGTGTCTGCTGATCTGCCATTTAATTTTCCTCCCTTTTAAAACATAAATAAACCCTTCTACTTTTCTGTAAGAAAAATAGAAGGGTTGATTTAAACGTCCCGACTCTTATCTTTCAGACAGAAAGTGTCTGCTGGAATGAGCACCTTGTTTTTAACAGGTTGCCGCGGGATCAAAGGACCAGGTTCCTCCACCGCTCTCGATAAGAATTTTATGAATTTAACGACTATTCTACTCGTATAGTTAATCGTCTGTCAACCGTTAATTTTCTTATTACAAATCGGGCACTAAAGCGGATTGCCCGTGGGTCAGTCAGCCACAAGTTGGTGTTGTCGTCCAGTTCAGCATTCTTCCTTCCCTGGCACCGTTATCTGAAAAATAAAGCAGAGGGAAACGACGAGGCAAAATAACAGGAAGCACCAGAACCGTCCCCACACTTAAAAATTCCAAGGAAAAGAAAAAGAATTTTTTCTTTGATGAATCCACCCAGTTTGGGCTCATGGGCAAGTTTCGAAAAGGATCTTCGGGCAATACGTTAGTTGTATAGGTTGAAGGTGGTGTGAAGATGGGCAGGCGAATAAAGCATACAGACCGTGACGTAGAGTCGTTGGCGAGGATCATGCTGTCGGAAGCGCGCGGGGAAGGATCTACAGGAATGAGCATGGTAGGGACGGTTGTGGCCAATCGGGTGGAGGCCGACTGTGAACCTGACTTTAAAAATCTACGCAATATCAGGCATGCGATTTATCAGGTAATCCCTGGTACCGGAATTCCTCATTTCGAGCCCGTCTTAAACGGGTCTTTGTATACACAGCGACCCGATGAAGGTGATCTCCAGAGGGCGAGGGATCTGCTGCAAGGATACCGGGACCCCCAGGCCAGAATGAGCTTGTGGTTTTTTAACCCAAGTCCCGGGCAATCCTACCGGGACCCTTGTACTCCCACAATGCCAAGATCACCCATGACACAGTTCGAGTTTGCATATAGAAATCATTGCTACTATGTCGGTGTACCGGGCTATTGCACAGAGTTTTACGGTTAAATAAAGATAGGAGCTGAGCTTCACATGACATTTGGAAACGCAAATTATTATCCGGCGAATTGTTCTCAAAGTTATTATCCCACTTCCAGAATGCAGGGGCAGACCGCACAACAACAACAAGGTGGCTTCCCGCCTTCCGGACCGTCTTTTCTCACCCCGGTGGTTCCATTAGGGACAGGACAGCAATTACAATTCGGTGTGATGGAAGAATCATTTATCGAAAATATCCTTCGCTACAATAAAGGTAAGGTTGGTACCTTCTATTTTACTTACCAAGGGAACAGCAGATGGAATGCGATGGTTTACCAGGGGCGCGTGGAAACGGCAGGCCGTGATCATATTATCATCAGCGATCCGGCCAGCGGGAAACGTTACCTGCTTATGATGGCTAATCTCGATTGGGTAGAGTTCGAGGAACGAATCAACTACCCTCACACTGAAATTAACCCGGCTATCCAGGAGACGATGGAGATATCGGAATAGAGGCTTGGAGAAAACAGTCTCTCATGAAGTAAAAAACGGTGCCAATGATCGCTTTTCGATCGTTGGCACCGTTTTGTTGATTTGGCGGAAAATCAGGAGATTCATTCCCGTTTTTCAGTACTTCCTCAGTCAGCCTGCTTCACACTAAGTACGGTAATTGTAAGCAGAATAATGACCATTCCAAGAACTTGTATAAGGGTCAGATGATCTCCGAGAAGCAGAACGCCAAATAATGAGGCTGTCACCGGTTCTACCATCGCGACCATCGAAGCATTTGTCGGGGTCGTCCGGCGAATGCCGATTACATAAAAGATAAATGAAATTCCAGCACCCACGATTCCTAATAGAACAAACCATCCTATGTCGCTTGACGTCACCACACTTACGGTTTCTTCAAAATCTGCAATAAGAAAAAGGATAACGCAAAATGAAAAAAAAGCGATGGTTAAGATGGTTTGCGGCTTTCCGATAGCAGAGGCATTTTTAAACCCGAAGATAAACAGTGCATAGGAAAGACCGGCACCAAGCCCCATTGCCGCTCCCAGAAAACTCACTGAAACCGAATCGGGATTGTAGGCTCCTGTAAGGAGGATAATCCCCATAATGACACCGGCGATGCAGCCCCATTTAAACAGAGTTGAACGCTCGATTCGAAATAAAAAAGAGATTAAAAGGACGAAGACAGGTGCGGTGTACATTAAAGTAGCGGCAACCGCAATGCTTGAAGCTTCGATACTGAGAAAATAAAACGTGAAATTCCCGGCAACTCCAATACCTGCCAATAGAGACCATATATAAAAACGAGTAGAGAAGATCCAATTTTGTTTATAGCGAAAGAGAAACCATGCAATAAAGAAGATAAAAGCAACAGCCCCTCGGTAAAAGGAGATCACAATAGGGTCCCAGCCCTTGTTCATTAAAATATCGCCAATACCACCACTAATGCCCCAGCATATAGCAGCCAACATAACCAATCCTACACCTGCAAACCTCATCTTGTGCCTCCTGAATATAAGTAATCGTACATATTATTGATTGCGCTATAAAAAACCTGGCGTGAACTTAATAACGTATAGTTACGTTTTTTTTTAAAGGTATTTACGGTAATTCCTTTAAGTATTCATGCCTAAACCTCATTCAGTCTGGACTGCAATATGAAGGAACGGTATCCTCTAAAAGATAAAAAAACAACAATAGGTATTGGATAAGTTATTGACTTAATATCAAGAAGTAATTTAGAGAACCGTGTATACTTGGATTTCTTTTTGTGTTGTTGGAAGGAAATCCTTCCATTATGTAGAAATACGTTGTAGGAAGGGATTGTATGTCGAAATTAATACCTGAAAGTTTGGGTAACAGGTATTTTGAAAAACTTGACTCAATTGAGAACCGTACCCACGCTTCTCTGCTTTCTTAAAGGAATTAATATTCAAATATTTCGACATTCTTGAATAGTGAGGATTTAGAACTCAAGTTAGCTTCTCGAAATTTGAGATAAGCAATTTTATTAATAGTGGATTTGGAGAAGGGAGGTCATTAATAATGGGTGAAAGGTTTTCTAATGTTGACTGGTGGTGTGATCGTTGCAATACATATCTAAATAGTCAGTCTAATTTTGATGATAATAAATACCTTTGGCAATGCACAGAATGTGGACATAAAAACAGTATTTCAAGCACTAACATCTATGAATCTAAAGAAGACTATTGGAAATAAAATAAATAAAGATAATATAGAAATTCTTAAATAAAGAGAGATGATTAAAATATGGATAACAATAAGCAGAAAAAAATTGCAAATAAATTGATTAATGATATGGAAACAATGGACGAAAATGAATTTGAAAATTTATATAATCAACTTGATGTTGACTATCAGTTATATGTTGATCGAGCTGTGCGTGAGTTTGCTGACTTTGCTGTAGGTAGTGAACATTGGGATTCTGATAATTGAGCTACACCTGCAACCCTCATCTTACGTCAACTGTGTGGGTTGCTAGGCACCGTCGGTACTTTTTTAGTACGGAGTTTTTTTCGAGGGAAGTATGAGAATCGTGCCCTCCTTTCGAAAAAAGAGGTTATTGCCAGCCATAATTATAGGATTAGGTAATAATTAAGCTATCCTATTCAAAAGCCCGCACCGTAATATAGGTGCGGGCTTTTGACTTATTTTCCTACCGCCCGATCCGGATCGGCCGGCCCGTCATGATCAAGGGCATCAAACACAAAATTGTAGGACAACGGATCATATACGATCTCTTGATGACCTATCGGGCTCAATGGATAGTAGTCTTGTATTGTAATGTTGGATACCTGGGTGTCAGGACCATCAAGGAATGCGGAATTATAAGGGACAACGACCTGATCGGTTGTTGTCGTTATCACCGTGTAAGAGACATTTCCGGGGGTTTCATTACCCCTGTTCAAGTTATCCAGAAACTCTGAACCGGTTAATTGCTGCTGGCAGGCAATACAGGATGCGACATCAGAGACGTCTGAAGTCAATCGTTTAAAACCTGCGAGACCATCGGTTCCATGATTGGAGGGAACAAAAGCGATAAGGTTGTCCACATACTCCGCTCCTCCAAGATTTTTAAGATAGTACCGGGGCATCATGCCTCCCTGGCTGTGTCCGACGATATCCACCTGTTTAGCGCCCGTAAGATCCAGGACATTATCTATGAAACTATTTAACTCTTCGGCAGAATCCTCGATTGGTCCGGTGGAAGCACCAGCGTGTGTGAAGCCGTAGTTCAATGCGTAAACACAGTGCCCTTCACTTACAAGCACCGGGGAAAGCTTCAGCCAGTTTTGTGCACTCCGTTCAAACGTGCCCGGCACAAGGATAACCGGTTTTGGCTTGTCCTCTGTGAGCTCGCATGTGGGATCATTCGCACCTGGAGGCGGTGCACCTTGTTCCACCAAAAAATCCTTATCACTTTCAGCGTTTGTCAGATTCGGCCCGGCCAGTAACATCACGAAAAATAAACCTAAAAAACGTAAAGTATATTTTTTCACAACTTATCCCCTTTCTTTGATTGTGAGTAAAATAGACTCAGTCCCTGCTTATTCCTTCCATGTTATAAAAGCGCTTACATACTGTCAACCTGCTGAGGTGCCGGTGTATCGGGGCACCAAGTGAAGCTGTATTACATAAAAAAACGATTTTTCTTTTTTCGGAAATGAAATATAACAGCATTTGAGTTGGTTTTTTCCTCTTCAAAAGAGCTGCTGCGGGAAGGGTATGGCGGGCCCGAAGCGAAACACGTTTTCTTTCACCAGGTAAAGGAAAGAGGGTAGAGAGAACAGAGAGGGGGATGCTGGTGTATGGTATCCAAAATTTTAATCGGCATGACAATCCTTTTTATTTTGGCTAATCTCTATTATTTTTTTACCCATAAATCCTATAAAAAGAGCTACTTTGATCCTGCAATGTTTTATAAATTATTTTTTGTGCTGCTTGGCGTGACCTTCGGCTTCGCAGTGCTTTATTATATTTTGTCCTTCAATGAAGTCGTCTTAAGAGTGAATGATCCGACCGGAGAAGCGGCAGAGCATACGTTTTTGAACATGCTGTACTTCAGCGGCGTAACGATACTCTCAGTAGGCTACGGGGATTTTGTCCCTGTTGGGAGTACCAGATTATTCTCTTTGATACAGGCAGCCCTTGGTCTGCTCCTGCCAGCAGCTTACTTTATGAAAGCATTCAGCAGTGGAAGCAACGGGGAAAATAATGATTGAAGAAGATTCATATGGATGCATCCACAGTGATCTGAATGTTTACTGGGGCAAAGAACGTGAAATAGCTCCCTTAAATGGATTGGTACAGGGAGGTTGTGGAATGGCAAGTGACCGTTTTTTCAGCAACACGTATGAAGAATCACGCGCAGGGTTTCGGGATCAGTTGAAAAAAATTGAAAAATACTGGCCGAATGCCAGGCTTGAGACCTATCATATCGGGAGTGAGGAAGAGGATAATACGACCGATATTCTCACGGCTGATGCATTGGAGGAAAAAAAGGATTTACTTATTATTACCGCGGGGGAACACGGGATTGAAGGGTTTACGGGCAGCGCTGTGTTGCAGCTCTTTATTGAAGAGTATCTGCCGGTCATTAACCCTGAAACGACAGGACTGCGGCTCGTTCACGCCGTTAACCCTTGGGGAATGAGGCATTTCAGGAGGGTGACAGAAAACAACGTAGACTTAAACCGGAATTATATTAAAGACTGGGGTAAGGTAACGGGTACTGTTAATGAAGAATTCGCCCGGCAAAAGAGCGTATTTGTTCCTTCTGAACCGATCGGGGACTTACCTATACATAAGGAGGAATTGTCCTTTCGTTTAAAGGAAGCTTACACCACTGAAGAGCTGGAAAAGTTAAAAGACACCCCTTCAGGCCAGTATAAATGTGAGACCGGCATTTTTTATGGGGGAAAAGATTGGGATGAACCGGCGGAAAAGTTGAAAAACAGGTACTTAAACTGGATGAAAAACTACGAACATCCCGTCCATATGGATATCCATTCCGGGGGCGGACCAAAGGATGAGCTGTCATTAATCTTTACGGAAGCGGACAGCCGAAGTGAAAGCACACTCCAGGAAGAACTCTCCTATGACCATGTCATGAAAGCGCCTGAGGTGGACGGTGATTCAAACCTCTTTCTTCAGAAAGCTGTGCAGGAAGAATACCCTGATAAAAAGGCCCTTGTATGTTTATTTGAATTCGGCACGATCGGAGAATCTCTGGACGATCTCATTTTTTGTACCCGGACGATGATCAATGAAAATCAGCTTTATTTTAAAGGGGCGGCTAAAAAAGAAGACAGAAAAGAAATTCAAAGAGATTTCGCCAGACTTTTTTACCCTCGCAAAAAGGAATGGTGCGAGCAGGTGATAGAGAATGGAAGGAAAGGGTTAAATGCGGTTTTGGAGAGTGAAAAGATACAGCTGCGTTCGGTGCCCGGTACCGCAGGAACTTTGCCGGATACGTAGTTCTTTTAAAACAGGTCCCATTCTTTGTAACAGTTTTACTTCAAAGGTGCAAAATCGAAACTTTAAACAAGGGCATGGAGTTTGGTCTCCATGCCCTTCTACTTGCTTGTTGGACTAACGCTACCCAATAGTTTAAGTACATTTTGGTACTCTTTATTAGTGTCAGATTCTTTAACTACCGCTCCCGTTCCTTTAAGAAAAGATGGGTATTTTTAATTTGCCTGAAATGGTGACAATCGTGTTGCGCTAATCCTTTAAGATATTCATACAAAGAAAGTGTTGTTTCTCCGATGGTAAAGTTTTTCACCCAATATTCATCAGGGATTTCATTGATTTTTTTATAAAGTTCATTTCGAGTAGAAATAAAGTTCTCTATCGTTGTTAGTTGATTTTCACGTCTACTAATAGCTGCTGAATTTAAATTCATTTTTTTGCTGTCCGGACCTTTTGGAAGTTCATCTTTTGAAAATAGATATGGTAAACGCTTGTGTATAATAAATTCATCCCAAGGTTTAAAATGACCAATTATTTCTGCAATCGTCCATTTACCCTCTTCAATCTCCGTTCTCCATTCTTTTTCACTCAATTCTTCCAAGGATTTTACAAAAGTTATAGAATCTAATTGGTGCTTAATAATTTCAACTTTATATTTATTCACCAAATTCCCTCCCTTTTTTAATCTTTCGTTCAAGCTCTATTTGTATTAGTCAAATTAGAAGTAAGGGGTTACCTTCTTTACAAGGAAATCTTGCACGGTCAAGAAAATTATCCAACCACCCACTCCCAAACCTATCGATATAAATAATGATAAGGATGCTTTTAATGAAATGACAACGATGATTAATAGCACAGCAGTAGCAGGAAACCCCCATAGGACACCCAAAGCAAATTTACTCAGATTGGTTGTTTGTTCTCCTTGAATAGAAAGCCATAACAAACTCAGTAAACTCACTAAGGGTAAAGCGGCAATGATCCCCCCGTATTTTGGAAAAACTCTTGCCAATTCTGTTACCAGGCCAATAATGACTGCTGAGACCAGAATTTTTGCAATTAAAAACATTTCCTTGCCTCCCCACTAAGAAGAGCAAATGCCTTTTCTATCATTTCAATTTCAGATTCATCAAGATTTTCTAATACATTTTTTAATTTTTCATTATCTAATCGTGTATGTCTATACAATACTTCACTACCTTCTTCAGTCAAAATCACAAATACTTTCCTTTCATCTTCAATGCTTCTTTGTTTGGATACAAAGCCCTTTTTAATTAGTCTTTTAATGTGTTCTGAAGCAGTATTATGAGTCACACCTAAGAATGCAGCTAAATCACCTATCGTCGTTTCTTGCTTCTTTTCTATGTGTTGCAACAATCGTACAGCTTGGTGCGAAATATTGTCTTGATGAATGTAATGTAAGAAATGATAAATATCTGTCCAACTTTGATTTATATTACTAACTGTGTTTTTTAGAGTCACAAAAGAAAACCTCCTCTCTTTTTATATCTTACATTACGATATATTCTTATGTAAAGATGAAATCGCAAAAAAGCCACCGGAAGCAAGGGGACGGTTCTATTGCTTTCTTTAAGGGTGACTTACTTCAATAAACTAAAAGGAAGCATGAGAGTCCCCACGCTTTCCGCTGTCGATTAAAAGAATATTACCCAAGAAACGATCGATTCTTCCCTTATCCCGGACACAAAATGTTCATCTTTTTTCGGTCATTTCCTTTTTTATTCACGCACAACAAAAACATACCCTGTAGCGTATGTGTGGTATGGAGAAAGGGGAGATTCAGGATGTCAAAAAAGATACTTATTGTTGGAGGTGTAGCGGGTGGGGCTACAGCAGCAGCCCAGCTGAGAAGATTGGATGAAAAAGCAGACATTATTGTCTTTGAGCGTGGGGAATATGTTTCTTTTGCCAATTGCGGCCTTCCTTACTATATCGGGGGGACAATAGTGAACATCCATGAGTACCTCGTCGTTCTTGGCTGCTATCCGTCTATCTATGAGACCAAAGGTGTATTCGAGGTTTCATATGCCTTATAAGAGGCTTTTTTTTGTGGGTCAACACCTTCCTGTATTCCTTTGTTTATGTAAAGGAAATGACTGTTCTTTAACATCCACTGCAATTCTTTTACAATACGTCCCCTAAGACTCACGAAAAAATGGGTCAATCCTATAAAAAAACCGGCCTGTAAGAAGAGTTATTACCTTTTTATGCAAAATGTACCGGGTGGAAGGTAAGGAAGTCAAGAACAGCTTATGTACCTTTTTGTCGAACAGGGGGACCGGGGAACCATACGGGCATGTCGTTTACATTCTCTCAAAGCTACTGTCACGAAGCCAATATATTGCCTTGTTAAACTGCAGATGACAGGTGGAGGGCGAGGCCTTCCCCTGCAAAATACATAGTTATCGGGAGGCAGGAAAATGTTTAAAAAGACGGTTCTTGGGGTTTTGAGTGCAGCAGTTGTTGTCAGTGGTTTAGGTTTGGGAAATATGTGGGCAGAAGCTTCTCCGCCGGGGCATGGCGGGAAGCCGGATCAGCCGGGGCCGCCGCCGCATGCAGGTCCGAAGCCGGGCAAGGAGCAGGTGGATAATGTGATTTATATGATTCCGGATGGTTTCTCTGCAGGATACAACGTGAATTACCGTCATTATAAGGAAGACGATGTGCCTGTATGGGACAGCTTCCTGACAGGGATGATGATGACGCACTCCAACGACAATCCAATTACCGATTCAGCTGCAGCGGGAACGGCTATGTCCACGGGCATCAAAACGAACAACGGTATGCTGGGTCTCGATCCGGATGGAAATGAGCTTGAAACGATTCTGGAGGCGGCACATAAAGAAGGAAAGTCAACAGGTCTTGTGGCCACGTCCACGATTACCCATGCCACTCCTGCAGCATTCGCTTCCCACGTCAGCTCCAGAAACAATCAGGCGGAAATTGCACGTCAGTATATTGAAGAAGGAACAGTGGATGTGCTTTTTGGAGGAGGTATGGATTTCTTTCTTCCTGAAACAGAGGGCGGCAGACAGCCTGAGCGCAATCTGATTGAAGAAGCTCTGCTGGAAGGGTACCAGGTTGTACAGGACCGCCACGGCCTTCTTGAGCTGGAGGAAGGCAGAGTGCTTGGTCTTTTTGCGGACAATGCCATGGCACCGGAGCTGCACCGCGGGGAAACGGAAGAGCCGAGCCTTGGCGAGATGACGAGTACAGCCATTGACTTCCTGAGCCAGGAAGAAGATGGATTTTTCCTGATGGTGGAAGGAAGCCAGATTGACTGGGCCGGCCATGATAACGATGCTGCCTGGGCAATGAGTGACACCGAAGCATTTGAAGATGCTGTTAGCGCAGCAATTGACTTTGCCAAGGAGGATGAAAATACTCTCGTCATCGTGGCAGGGGATCACGACACCGGAGGCATGACACTTGGGGGATACAACAGCAAGGGGACTGATGTCGGCCTTCTTCGCGATGTCACAGCCACTGGCGCCTACATGGCCGGTCAGCTGAATGCTGATCGCTCCAACGTGCGGGAAGTGGTAGAGGCGTATACGTCTATCAAGCTTACGGACAGCGAGGTGGAGAGGGTCAGGGAAGCACGTACTCCGCGTATCACCATAAACCAGATCGTCAGTGACTATGCGGGTGTCGGCTGGTCAACCACAGGGCACACAGGCATTGAAGTACCGATCTTTGCCTATGGACCGGGATCAGAGCTTCTCACAGGTATGGTCGATAACACAGACGTACCAAAGGCGATTGCAGAAGCCTATGGGATCACTCTCGGGAACGAGTAGAAGAGGTAAAGAGGCTGGGACATAAAGAAAGTGTTTAGCTGAAGATCCGAACTATGCGCTGGCTTAGCGGATGAAATATACGTAGACTCCTGCGGGAGGAAAAGCAAAGGTGAGACCCCGGAGTGCGATAGCACACGGAGGCTCACCAGCTTCCCGCGGAAAGCGGAGTATATTTCAGGAGCGGTTTTATTACACCGCATACTATTCGTTCGGGTTTTCGTTCAACTAAAACACTTTTGTCCCGGCCTCTTTTTTATCCATAATTTATACTTGTAGAGTTTTTCCTGCCTTTGGCATAATAACTTCATTTCTTTCAGCTAATTTTGAGGTACTCTGGCAGGGAGATTGGTCCATGCTTTCATTTTCTGGTTTCTTATTCAACTGCAGCTTTACCGTTAATTAATAGATAGGAAAGAATAATACGTTTTAACCCCAGTAATTTTTCATGATGGTACTTGTCCATTGAGGTTGAACAATGGACTCTTTTGGAAGAAATTCTTTCATCACTGGTTTTATGTCTAAGATTGGTGTTTCGTTAATGCAGTCAAGGCCTGCCACAATTAATTCTCTTCCTTCTCGTTTGAATATCTTTACTGTTGTAAGGCCTAATTGATTAGGTCTGTTTTTTCCACGTTGACTGAAGATACCAACTTTAGGGAGCTTTTTATCATTTCTTGGATGTCTTGCACCTGTAACTATTTTGTTTTTTTCTACCAAATGGAAATAAAAGATGATCTCTAAATGGGAAAAAGACTCAATCTCACTTAGAGCTTCTTCTGGAAGAGAGCGATCCAAAATGATCTTGGTCACAACGTCCCCCCAGTAATCGTCTTCGATTTCGTGTCTTTCATTATAAGCAACGCCAATTGGATTTAGTGTAATCATCGAACTTCTCCTTTTCCTTGGCTTTTTATATGTACAACTCTAATAATGAAGAATCTTCCTTTCTTTATTTTAACATAAATATCCAAATCCCTATGATTCATAAATTAAATCGCACGGTAAATCCATTACAAATCACATGTATTTTTTGCTAGTGATTGGCTTGTTTGCACCTCTGGAGCAAGCCCGTTTCATTCTTTGTGTCCGGCTTTCTTATGAAGGGGCTGCATCGAGGTGGAAATCCGACGTTTTACACCTTCTGCAAATGGAAACGAGTAGGAAGGAGGGACGATTTTGCAGACTGGGAGGTTTTTTTGTTTTGAGAAGAGATAGTGAAGGTCCCGATAAGGGCCGGCTGATAGATTATCGGATTTTTGTCCCGTCACTGCTTGTCATTATCGGAATCAGTATTCCGTTTTCCATTTATGAGGAGCAGGCAACGGCGGCATTGAATCAGACCTTCGACACGATTGTGGAGGTATTCAGCTGGGGATACATATGGTACGCGATATTGCTCCTCGGGGCAGGTTTGTATCTGTCTTTTTCAAAGTACGGAAAGGTTGTGTTGGGCGACCCGAACGAGAAGCCCCGCTTTACCTTGTTTGAATATGCATCGATCCTGATCGCCATGGGCGTCGGGTCGACGATCATGCGAACCGGGATGGTGGAGTGGACGGCGGTGGCGAACGATCCGCCATTCGGACTTGAACCTCAGTCTTCTGAAGCGCTTCTGATGGGGAATGCCTACAGCATGTTTATGTGGAGCTTTCAGGTGTTCGCGATCTTTGTGATGGCAGCGCCTGCCATGGGATATATCCTTCATGTCCGCAAGCGGCCATTGATGAGAATTTCGGAAGCGTGCCGCTGTATTTTCGGTGACCGGTTTACAGAGGGCGCCGGCGGGAAGTTTCTGGACATCATTTTTCTTGTGAGTATTTTATCCGGCGCCGCGGTCACACTCGGCCTTGGTACACCGATTGTTACTTATAATCTGTCAAAGCTGTTTGCGATTGAGGTCACGTTTGGACTGACGATGATTGTTACGATCGTCTGGGTCATTTTATTTTCCTTAAGCGCGTATGTAGGAATCGAAAAAGGGATCAAGCGGCTCAGTACGTTTAATATGTATCTGGCCGGAGGGTTCGCGTTGTTTATCATGATTGCAGGACCGGGTGTCTTTATTCTTAATTATTTTACCGAAAGTGTCAGCAGCCTGATTACAAACTACGTGAACATCTCCTTTTATACCGAGTCACTTGAGCTGGAAGGGGCGTCCCACGTCCAGAGTAACACCGTGTTCTGGTTTGCCTACAGCGCAACCTGGGCGATGCTTCACAGTATTTTTGCAGCGAAGATCTCCCAAGGAAGAACGATTAAGGAAATGATTTTAACTTACCTGCTCGCTCCAACTTTGCTCAGCTGGGTGGCGACCGAGGTTCTTGGCGGGCTTGGCGTGCACAGGCATCTGACGGACGCGGTTCCGGTGTTTGATATTGTGCAGAATCAGGATGACATGGCCCTCATTCCGGAGATTCTCGCGTCACTGCCGTGGTCTACAGTGGCTCTCGTTGTATTCGCCATTGTGGCCATGATCTTTTTGACTACAACCCTTGATTCCACAACGTACACCATTGCGGCTTATACTAGCACAAAGGATATGAGTAAGTACGAGCCGTCCAGGTTTCTCCGGATTGCGACAGCCGGAATTATTACCGTTCTTGCGCTTATTCTCATGAGAGTCGGCGGCCTTGCCCCTCTTGAAGTCGTATCGGGCCTTATGGGACTGCCGATCATCATAATTCAGTTTTTGACCATTTATGCGGCGAAAAAAATGATGGATCAGGACCGGGCGTGGATTCACAATGTAAGGAAAGAGAGAGTGGAAGATTCGAAAGCTTCATAGTAGAAGCCGGCCGGGAATGCCCTGGGCGGCTTTTTGTGAGGTCTTCTAATCCCACAAAATGAAACTATCCATTTTCAGGAGGCTTTCCTTACACTTGGGGCAGATTCGGTTCTCGAGTTCTCCCACGTCGATTTCTTTAGTCCGGTCTTTTTTGCACCGGCTGCAGCGTTTGTGTGTTTCAAATGAACCGCCGTCATGGAACTCGATTTTGACCGTTACTCTTTTAAACACATGATCGCAATCGGTGCAGTGAAACAGGGAACGATTGTGCTCATAGTTTTGTACATGCCGGTCTTTCACGGCTTCCTCTATAATGGGCCGTGTTTTCGGGTGCAGCTTCGTGATGAGGGACGAAAGGGGATAGATGGGCATCTCTCCGCGTCCGAGATAATAGGTTTTACGATAACCGCAATCAACGTTTTTGCATACAATCGTTCCTCCGTAACCCACACTTACTCCTCCTCGTTCTTTTCCAACAAGTATATCAAAATCGATGACAATGCCGTTCAAAAAAAATTCGTTCCCCGATCCCCGTTTTTCGCCTCCTGGTGTTACTTATTAGGTAGGAGGGGATAAAGGATGGGAATGAAGCATTGGAATTGTACGGTACTGCGAGAGGAGATGCTTAAGCTCACGGGCGATTTTAAACTGGCGCTGGTCCTGGATCAGATGATTTACTGGTCGCAGCGGGTGACTGATTTTAAGGCGTACATGAACGAAGAGCGGGCCCGGAGTGAGGGTGAAGCGTGTGAGGGAGAGGCAGGCTGGATTTTTAAAAAAGCAGAAGAGCTCGTGGAGGAGTCCATGGTCAACGTGTCACCGAAAGCCATGAGGGCGTACTTAAAGGAGCTTGTGCATCACGGATGGCTCGAGGAGCGGAACAACCAGAAGATCCGGTGGGACCATACGAAGCAGTACCGGGTCAGTCTCGTAAAAATCCAGGCAGATCTCGAGGTTCTTGGTTACTATCTCAAAGACTACAGTGAGGCTTTCTGGCAGTGCGGGGAGCAGGATCTTCAGGATGTTGAGCCGGAGAGGAGCGGGGAAAAGCCGGAAGGGGAAATTTCCCTTCCGCAGACACCGTCTCCCCGTTCAAAGGAACCACGATCCCTTACAATACCAAAGATTACTTCAAAGACTATAAAAAAGACTACGTCAGAGAGGGTTCCCTACAGAGCCATCATCCAGTATCTCAACGAGAAGACGATGAAAACCTTCAGGGAAACCAACCGGTTAACGAGAAAACTCATCAAAGAGAGATGGGATGAAGGATACCGGATGGATGCTTTTGTGTTTGTGATTGACCAGAAAACAAAAGAGTGGTCAGGAGATGAGAGGATGGACACATATCTCCGACCTAAGACTTTGTTCAGTGAACACTTCGAGAACTATGTGAACGAAAACCGTCAACCGGAGGGGTTACCGGGAGATCTGGCGTTTGAGAAACTATTGAATGAGTTGGATGAGAAAGTAGTGTGAGATTCTGTTGTGTCATTAGGAGTGACTGCTTACCGGGAAAGCACAAGAACAGTCCCATGTCCTTTCAGTGTCAATCATTGATATCCTCACGCAGAGATAAATGGTATGAGAAGTCCGTGACGGAAATAGTAAGATGTACTTCCCATAAATTAGTGTCATTCTCTGATTAAGCGCTCTCTGATTTACCTATAATAATAGATATCAAGATTATAGGAGGATGCAGGAGAGATGCTGTCTTTAGAAGAGATTGATCTATTCAGAAGAGAAGCTGAGAATCTGCGCAGGGACTACAGTCAGGTGAACAACGTGCAAAAAAGCATTCTTCTGTGGGAAATCGAAGAGTTAAACAGGATTATTCGTGAGAGTGGGATGGACAAGATAAAGACGGGCTGATGAGGTCCGGGAACGTAACTAGAGATTAAGAGAGGGATGATAGTTTCCCTCTTTTTTTTGTTTGTGCATACTTTTGGTATGATAAAGCAAAGTAATGTCTTTAAGGATACATAGGAAAAGGTGATGTCATGCTGTTTCATGAACGTGCCCATAAATATGAATACAAGCTCAACGATACGGATGACCAGATTATTGAGTACATCCTGGCGAACAAGGAAGAGGTGACAGACTGTTCCATCCAGGCGCTGGCGTCCCGGCTGTACACGGTCCCGAACACGATTACAAGACTGTGCAAAAAGCTTGGCTATACGGGGTATTCCCAGTTGAAGAACAGCCTCCTGGAGGAAGTCGAGGAGGAAGCGGTGCCGCCGAAGGACAGCTTTTCCTTTAACCTCGATAAAACCCTGTCCCTGATTGATCACGATAAGATTTCCCATGTGGCGAAGATGATGGTCAATGCGAGGAAGGTGCTGTTCTTCGGGGTGGGGGATACTGCGCCTTATTGTGAGCTGATGGTAAAAAACCTGAAGATCGTCAATAAGCAGACGGAGTTTTCTGTTCACCGGCATGAAACACTTTTTGCCATGGAGCAGCTTACAAAGCAGGATATGGCGTTTTTTCTCAGTATGTCAGGGGAAACAAAGGATGTTCTGGATATGGCTGAGATCGGGAAGGAAAAAGGTGTGAAACTGGTCTCCCTGACCCATTTTACCCGCAATGCATTAAAAGAGATGGCGGATGTGAACCTGTACTGCTATTCCCCTGAAATGAGGATCAACGGTTTTAATGTGACAGACAAAACCCCGATGATGGCGGTGCTCCGTATTTTATCCGAAGCCTTCTGGGAAATGTATGAAAAATAAGTGTGTATAAATACACGTGTAAGCGCTATCTTAATACGTTCCGGTGGATTAATAAGAAGACACGCTCTTCTTATTTTTTTTGTGATACTCTCGTTTCAACAAGCTGATGGCACATCCTACGAGGGGGTAAACGCGCATGAGGTTACAAAATCTGACGTCACCAGAACTGCTTTTTACAAATCAGCCATTTCAATCAAAAGAGGAAGCTATTCGGTTTTTGATAGACAAGCTCGACCGGGCGGGGAAGCTTCATTCCAAAGATGAGTTTTACGATGCTGTCCTGGAGAGGGAGGGGCTTTCTCCTACGGGATTTGAAGGGGGGCTGGCCATTCCCCACGGAAAGTCAACGGCTGTAAAGGAAGCCGCCTTTGCTGTTGCTACCATTGAGAAGCCGTTAACCGACTGGGAGAGTATCGATCCTTCCAATCAGGTTGAATTGGTGATCCTCCTGGCGATTCCGGAAAATGAAGGGGGATCCACGCATCTGAACCTGCTGGCAGAATTCGTGACCAGACTCTCGGATGAAACGTATAAAGCCCGCCTTCAAAAGTCGGGGTCAAGCGGGGAGATGTTTGACAACCTTGACCGGACAGGGGAGGAAGAGCCGGCTGAAAAGGCGCCAGTCGCGAAGGATCAGACGATTTTAGCTGTCACCGCCTGTCCTGCAGGCATTGCCCACACGTATATGGCAGCGGAAGCCCTTGTGAAAGCCGGGAAGGAACTCGGTGTGAACGTATTTGTTGAAAAGCAGGGAGCCAATGGTGTGGAAGACCGCCATACGAAAAAGCAGCTGAGAGAAGCGGATGCCGTCATTTTTGCCGTCGACGTGGCTGTCAAGGACGGAGAACGCTACCGCCACCTTCCAAAATTGAAAACAACAGTGGCCCAGCCTCTGAAAAATGCCCGGGGTATTGTACAGGAAGCCATTGATAAAGCCGGTACGAAACCGAAGAAAGAGTATGTGGATGAAGGTGGTTCCGAAGAGGAAGAGGATAAAAAGTCTTTCAAGACAGAAATCAAAGATTCTGTTTTAACGGGAATCTCCTACATCATACCGATTATCGTTGCCGGAGGGATGACACTGGCCTTTGCCGTCCTGGTGTCCGAGGCGTTTAACCTTCAGCATCTTTACGAACAGGAAGGATCGTGGCTCTGGTATTTAAGAGAACTTGGAGGCACCCTTCTCGGCACACTCATGGTACCGATCCTTGCTGCCTACATGGCCTACTCGATTGCAGATAAACCGGCACTGGGACCGGGCTTTGCCGCAGGGGTAGCCGCAAACCTGATCGGAAGCGGTTTTCTGGGCGGAATGCTCGGCGGTATTCTCGCCGGTTACTTCCTCAGATACCTGAAGTATAAAGTAAAGCCGAAAGGGACGTTTGCCGGCTTTGTCAGCTTCTGGGTGTATCCGGTAATCGGGACGCTCGTTGTCGGTTCTGTGATGCTGTTTGTAATCGGACAGCCGCTCGCCTTCTTAAACGAAGGGCTCGTAAACTGGCTGGAAGGACTGTCGGGAACGAATGCCATTCTTCTCGGGATCGTGCTGGGTGCCATGGTGTCCTTTGATTTAGGGGGCCCGGTAAACAAGGCGGCCTACACGTTCTGTATCGGAGCGATGGCCATGGGGAACTTTGTCCCTTATGCCGCCTTTGCTTCCGTAAAAATGGTGTCAGCCTTTGCCGTAACTGGGGCTACGCTTCTTGCCAAGCACTACTTTACGAAACAGGAGCGGGAAGTGGGCAAGCAGACCTGGCTCCTGGGACTTGCAGGGATTACGGAAGGGGCCATTCCGTTTATGATGAATGATCCGCTCCGGGTGATTCCGTCCCTTGTGGCCGGCTCAGCCGTAACAGGAGCGATTGTGGCGTACTTTAATATCGGCCTGGCCGTACCTGGTGCCGGCATCTTCTCCCTTGCCCTGGTAGAAGGACAGACACTGATTCTCGCAGCTTCCATCTGGCTCGGAGCCGCTCTTCTCGGTGCAGCGATCTCTATGATGCTGCTGATCGTGACGCGTAAATCCAAGCTCGCAAAGGATGGAAAGAACAGCCTGCCAGATGCTGCATAAAAACAATTACTCTCTTGAATGTTACTGGAGGTCATTATGAAAAAGGTTCATATCGTACCACATATGCATTGGGATCGTGAATGGTATTTTTCAACGGAGGAATCTCGTATTCTCCTTGTGAACAATATGGAAGAAATCATGGATATGCTGGAAACCAACCCGGACTATCCCTATTACGTACTGGATGGACAGACGTCCATTCTCGAAGACTACTTCGCTGTAAAGCCGGAAAACAAAGAGCGCGTGAAAAAGCTTGTTCAGGATGGCCGGCTTATCATCGGACCGTGGTATACCCAGACCGATGAGATGGTTGTCGGCGGGGAATCGATCGTGCGGAATCTTCTGTACGGGATTAAAGACTGTGAGGCCTTTGGCAGCCATATGAAAATCGGTTACCTGCCGGACTCCTTCGGCCAGTCTTCGCAGATACCGCAAATACTGAACGGCTTTGACATTACGTACTCTATTTTCTGGCGGGGCACGTCTGAACGGCATGGAACGGACAAAACCGAATTTTACTGGGAGTCTGACGATGGCTCCCGCGTGCTTGTCCAGCTGTTTCCTCTCGGCTACGCCATCGGGAAGTATCTGCCGGAGGACGAGGAAAAGCTCACGGAGCGGATCGACAAATACTTTACGGTCCTGGACACAGGAGCGACAACGGAGAATATTATTCTGCCGAACGGTCATGATCAGATGCCGATTCAGAAGAATATTTTTACGGTTATTGATAAACTGCACCAGCTGTACCCTGACCGTGAATTCTTTTTAAGCAAGTACGAAAATATCTTCGAGCAGCTGGAAAAGCAGGAGCTCCCGACGCTTCAGGGTGAGTTTCTGGATGGCAAGTACATGCGTGTCCACAGAAGTATTTTTTCAACAAGAATGGACATCAAGGCTGCCAATACCCGGATTGAGAATAAGATCACGAGCATCCTGGAGCCCCTTGCTTCGATTGCGCACCGCCTTGGTTTTGAATACCCACATGGGTTGATTGAGCTGATTTGGAAGGAAATCATGAAAAATCACGCTCATGACAGCATCGGGTGCTGCTGTTCCGACAAAGTCCATCAGGAGATTTTTAACCGTTTCTTCCTTGCCGAGGAGAAAGTGGATGAATTGATCAGGTTTTATAAACGAAAGATCGTCGATGCCATGAATACAGAGGAAGAAGCTGACCGTCTCACGATGTTTAACTTCCTTCCATATGAACGTGAAGAGGTAGTCACAACGACTGTCACATCGAAGCTGACGTCATTTAAGCTCGTAGATAAGGACGAAAATGAAGTGGACTTTGAAGTCGTGGACAGTGAAGTGATCGACCCTGGCTTAATTGACCGCCAGATTGTACATTACGGAAATTACGAACCGTTTATTCAGTATACTATTCAGGTAAAAGACCGGATTCCGGCCATGGGATATAAAACGTATTTCGTTGTGGAGGATGACCGGGAATTTGCTCAGACAGAAGCGGCAGCTGATAAGGTGGAAACGGACTTTTACGAGATAGCTGTTAATCAGAACGGTACCTTACATGTCCACAGCAAGGAGCTGGACAAATCGTTTGATCAGGTTCTTCTCCTTGAAAACGGGGGAGACGACGGGGATGAATATGATTATTCCCCGCTGCCTGGTGAAACGCTGATTTACAGTAACGAAGTGGAAGCAGAGGTTTCCGTAAAACAGAACAAGTATGAAGCCAATATTGACATTTCGTATCAGCTGGAGGTGCCGGCCCATCTGGCTGACCGCAAAGAAGGAAAGCGGACAAGCACTGTGGATGTGCATTTTGAACTCACACTCGCCAATCACAAACCTGTCATTGACGTGAAGGTTCATCTCGATAACCATGCCTGTGATCATCGGTTAAGAGCACTTATTCCAACAGAGATCGCCTCATCATTTTCTGTCTCTGACAACCAGTTTGGCCTCATTAAACGGGATGTCTATGATGAAGCCATGGATGTCTGGGAAGAGGAAGGATGGAGTGAACGTCCTGATGCCATTTACCCGATGCTCAGTTTCGCGGGGCTGTCGGGTGATGACTACGGGGTCAGTGTCCTGACAAACAGCACAAGGGAATATGAGATCGTCGGGGACGGTTACGACACGATTGCCGTAACGTTATTCAGAAGCGTTGGTGTTCTTGGGAAAGAAGAGCTGCTCAGAAGACCGGGCCGCCCATCGGGGATCAAAATGCCAACCCCTGACTCTCAAATGCTCGGAAAGCTCACATTGGAATTCGCTCTCGCTTTCCATGAACCCGATGCGAATGCGGGAAGAATGGCAAAAGACTATACAACACCGGTTGAATGCTACAATAAAATCCCTCACGATGCCATGAAGCTCAATCAGGAGAATATCGTCACACCTCTCAGCTACAGTTTTCTGGAGGAAGTGACGCCTGCCGCTGTGCTGAGCACACTGAAAAAAGCAGAAAAAGAAGACAGGTTTGTCCTGCGGTTTTTCAACCCGGGAGAACAAGAAACCGAGGCTGCATTTGAGGTGAAGGGAGACGTCTCGGCAGCGTATGAAGGCAAGCTTAATGAACAAGCCGTCAGCCCGTTGAAGGTAGACCGTAACAGGCTGTCTGCGAAAGTGAAAAAGAATCAGGTACAGACGGTTTTGTTTGAGTAGGAGAATAGTTTATTTTAGGAAGCCGGTCGGATGCGATCGGCTTCTCTTTTTATGAGATGCGGAGGGTGGCATGCAAAAAAGACGTGAGTCACTGTGGACTCACGTCTTTTTGCTGTATGTGGACTTGTAGCAGATGTAAAAAGTCCTATGGATTCGACAAAATCGGGGTGGTGACAGTGCACCAGCTAGCTAAGATTTTCCTGCAGGTCTCCCCCTTGAACGGGCAAATAATCATTGCGCTGGTTTTGTTTTTTACGGCATTTTTCAACGGAGAGGGAGGCCCCTTTCATAACGCTAAACCCAAGTGGGAGCTGGTAGGCCTTTCAAGAAGCTTCAAATTTTATCATGTGATCAGGATTTTGAAATGATATACTTATGGTAATGAAATTTACTTTAAGGATGTGAAAACCAGTGAAATCAAACTCTCATGAAATCTATGCAGATTATTTTAACCAGAGACAGGAAGACTTTCGGAATAAGCTGATTTGCGATGCCTCTCAAGTTCGGGACAAGATTGATGAAATCCATCGGGTAGGAAATATTGACCTTCTTGAGAATGCGCATAAACTGGTAATGTATGCCCTCGGGGAAAATGATTCTTTAGCATCGTTTGCAGAAAAAGAAGGCGTGGTCTGGGCGCAGCATGATCTCACACTGTCATTCAAGCTGGAATGGGTCCAGTCGATCCGCCGGACGATGTGGCGGTTTCTGGAAGAGTTTCATGAAGAAAACAAAGATAAGAAGGTGAACTTGTTTAAACTTGAGAGACAGGTGAATGATGCGATTGATCAGTTCCTCAACGGCTTCTTTTTAAGCTATTCCCGCTATAAGGATGCCCTGCTTGCTTCTCAGCGTGAACTTGTTGAAAATCTGAGTGCCCCGATTATTCCGCTCAGTGATCGTGTATGTGTTCTGCCTCTCATCGGGGAAGTCGATGAGGACCGAGTGGAAACGATCGAAGGAAAGACCCTGCCTGAAATTAAAAAACTGCAGATTGAAACACTCATTATTGATTTTTCGGGTATTGCACAGATTGACACCACAAGCATGAATCGAATAATGAAAACGATAAATGGTACATATATGATGGGCTGCGAGTGCATCATTACGGGCCTGCGTCCGCAGATCGTCCGCACGCTCATAAAAGAAGACCTTCAATTTGATCCGAAAGTCATCACAAAAGGCACGCTCGAGCAGACCGTGAATGATTTCTTTTTTGCAAAGTAAGAAACCAGCCACTGATGTTATTTGGGGACGGTTCTTGTGTGGTATTTTGGAGAGGTCCTATAAGGGATTGTTGGTGCAGGCGGAATCGGCTGGGAGCTGTTCAGGGCGTCCCGTATGATGGCATACGATCAGATGCTCGGGGTCACGCTGGTCATCTTTGCGATTGTTCTCGGTGCAGAAATGTTCACGAGGTTTCTTAAAACGTGGTCGGAGTTTGGTACAGCTAAAGTGTATTCGAAAGACTGATAGATTTGTCAGAAAGGCTCGCATCCCCCTTTGCGAGCCTTTTATTTTGGTTGAGTCTATGAAACTTTGGGAGAAAGACCTATGGATTCGACAAAATCCGGGTGGTGACAGGCACCGCACCAACCGAGCCAAGTGCCTCCCGCACACGCTGGGTGGCCTCAACCATATTCTTAAGTGAAGGAACGGTTTCATCGATGCCTCTCGTTTTCAGGCCGCAGTCCGGATTGACCCAGAACTGCTGCGGGTGGAGGACCTGGAGGGCCCGGCGGATGCTCGTTTCCATTTCTTCGGTGCTTGGTACACGCGGGCTGTGAATGTCGTAAACCCCGAGGCCGATGCCTTTGTCGTACGATGCCTTTTCGAAGTCCGCGATTAATTCACCGTGGCTTCGCGCTGTTTCAATAGAAATAACATCAGCATCCAGCTGTTTAATTGAATCAATGATTTCCCCGAACTCCGAATAGCACATATGCGTATGGACCTGGGTTTCTTTTTTCACTGTGCAGGTCGCAAGTTTGAACGCATAGATGGCTTCCTGGAGGTATTGTTGTTTCTTTGCGTCTTTAAGGGGCAGTCCTTCACGTAAAGCAGGCTCATCTACCTGGATCATGCCGATGCCGTTTTTCTCCAGATGGCTGATTTCGTTTTGCAATGCTAAAGCGAGCTGCTTTGTCACTTCGAATGCACGGATGTCCTCACGGGGGAAAGACCATTTATAAATGGTAACGGGTCCGGTGAGCATGCCTTTGACCGGCTTGTCAGTGAGTGACTGGGCATAGGTGATGTCTTTTGTTGTCATCGGCTCCGGTAAAGCCACATCTCCGTAAATGATCGGTGGTTTTACACTCCGTGAGCCGTAGGATTGCACCCATCCGTATTTGGTAAAAGCAAACCCGTCAAGTTTTTCCCCGAAGTATTCAACCATGTCATTTCGTTCAAATTCACCGTGAACGAGTACGTCGAGGCCAATCCACTCCTGTACCTCAATCCATTCCGCTACTTTTTTCTGAATGAAGGCGTCGTACGCCGCTGTTGACCATTCACCATGGCGGTAACGGGACCGGGCCTGGCGGATTTCTGTAGTTTGAGGCAGACTTCCGATTGTTGTTGTAGGCAGCACCGGAAGCTTGAAGATGTCTTGGTGCAATGCCTGCCTGGCGGTAAAAGAAAAGTCCCGTGCCGGTTCTTTTCCTTCCCATTCACTCACCTCATTTTGCACATGCGGTTTCGTCCGCGATGGGGACTGACGGAAAATCTGAAGGGTCTCCTCCCGAGTTTTGATTTCGTCTTCGATCGATGGTCTGCCCTCATTGATCCCCTTCGTCAACAGGGTGATTTCATCAATTTTTTGATCGGCAAAAGCTAAAGCACCCTTTAATTCAGGCTCAAGGTGATCCTCCGTCTTTACGGTCACAGGGACGTGTAAAAGACTGCACGAAGGCTGTACGATGAGGCGGTTATCAGAAACGATGCCACGGATGGCTTCCAAGAGCCCCCATTTTTCTTCCAGGTCGCTTCCCCAGACGTTTCGCCCGTTCACAACACCGGCGGCCAATGTTTTATCAGCAGGAAACCCGTATTTTTTTAAAGCATCCAGGTTCGCTCCGTCGTCGTGAACAAAATCGAGACCGATCCCGTCTACCGGGAGGGAGATGATCGCTTCATAGTCAGATACCGATTCGAAATACGTTTGCACAAGGAGCTTCAGGTTTGCCGCTGGTGAGTGAAGCTGTTCGTAGACGTCTTTTACGTGCCCGATTTCTGTTTTGGTGAGATCGGTACTTAAAACCGGCTCGTCTAACTGAACCCACTCAGCCCCTGCTTCATCCAGTTCCTTTAACACCTGCTGGTAAAGAGGAACGAGCGTCTTTAAAAGAGGCCCGAATTCCTCCTGTTTATACCCTTTCGAGAGCTTCAGTAATGTCACGGGACCGAGGAGAACAGGCTTCCCGGTTATGCCAAGCTTGTTTTTGGCTTCAAGAAAGTAAGTAAGAGGCCGGTTCTCTTTCAGTACAGGGGCGGTGTTCTGGTCAAATTCCGGAACGATGTAATGGTAGTTCGTATTGAACCATTTCGTCATTTCCGAGGCGACGGCTTCCTTGTTTCCCCGGGCGATATCAAAATAGGTCTGTAATAACGGTGTTTCGTCAGAGCGGAAACGGCGGGGGATGAGCCCGAACATCACGGCGGTATCGAGAACATGGTCGTAAAAGCTGAAGTCACCAACAGGAATGAGGTCAATTCCGAGGTTCTTTTGTTTTTGAAGGTCATTTAAGCGAAGGGCTTCCATTTTTCTTAGCAGATCTTCTTCCGTGATGGACTTGCTCCAAAACGCTTCCAGCGCTTCTTTCCATTCTCTTTTTTCCCCGATTCTCGGGTACCCGATTGTCGAACTTCTGGTTTTTTTCATGTCCATTCCTCCTGATATTCTTTTTCAACCCAATAAAAAAATCTCTCTTGCCTACAAGAGAGATGATGAGGTGGACACAGGGAATAAACGTCATTAAAAAGACAGACGAAGCCCTTGAAATGTCAACACCTTCCTATTCCTCGTAGGACGTAGTGTATGTTTTACAGGCAGGTCTCCTGACTCATGATCATCACATCCATGCGCCTTCCCGTCCGAGACAGTGGCTATTTTGCTGGATGCTCCCATTTACAGTGGCGGGACCGTACCGGACTTTCACCGGACTTCCCTTTTAAGCTGGACTCGCAACGTGAGTTCAGCACCTGTGAAACACGGATATTTGGTCTATCAAACAGAAAACCCTCTCAAAATGAGAGGGTTATGTTGATTTGACCTCTCTTATTTCTCAAAGACTCAGCTTTGCTGGAATTGGCACCACAATCAATGAATGATCGGTTGCCGGGTTTCATCGGGCCAGTCCCTCCACCACTCTCAATAAGAGTTTGCTATTGGATTGATACAAGCATACTAGCACGGGAATTCAGAAGTGTCAAATAAGTTTGGAAAAGAGAAGGGCGATCAGAGCGTTCTACCAATGCTTGCATGTGAAAAATGCGGAGGTGATATTATAAGGAGTATTACAAAGTGTACAGGGAAAACAATACCGCATTGAAGACAAGCTGTGACCCATTAGTCGTTTAATTTAGGGAATTTTACTGATTACTTGGTTTAATGTACTTTCTTTTCTGAACTATCGTCGGTGTAAACTTTACAGGTTTCGACCAACTTTTCTTGTTAGTATTCTGCCTTGGTTTTTGCACTTCTTTTTCGTATTTTTTCTGGGTTTCGCATTCCACCTGAGACCGCATGCACAAGGTATGTGGCTTAATACATTACAAAACAGCAGACCCTGAAGGGACCTGCTGCCTGGAGGTAGCGTACTTTTCGCAAAGTACTTTATCTTATACGGGAAGGGGGCTGAATGTGTGCATAAACGGCAGTAATAGAAACTGAACGAAACAACAGGGGGTCATCTCTCTTATTTGCCAGTTCACCAATTCATTAACTATAAAATACACATGCTGTGACCCAGACAATTATTCACATAAAAACTTCCTCTGAAAACTTCTACGGCTTCCCCTGTACATGGCCTGACACGAACAAGCACAGGTTCACCATTTTCAGTTGCCCCTATTATCTAAAGTGGTGTCATTTTACCTGTTTAAGAGACGGTTTTTGTTGAATGAAATGCATCAGCTGGCAAAAAGCCCTATAGATTCGACAAAATCCGGGTGGTGACAGGCACCACTTACAGCCTTCCAACAAAAGGAACAAAAAATGAAAACGTTTTACACGTTACCATCTACCATTTATACTTGTTTCCTGTTATGATATGGGCAAACGATTTCGCAATTCATGCATGTATTTGCACATATAGAGGATCATCAGGAGAACACGGAGGTTCAACATGGAACGAAAATGGTGGAAAGAAGCAGTTGTGTATCAGGTTTATCCAAGAAGTTTTATGGACAGCAACGGTGACGGCATTGGGGACATTAAAGGGATTATGTCCAGGCTTGATTACCTGAAGGATCTCGGCATTGACGTGATCTGGATCTGCCCGATCTATAAATCCCCGAACGAAGATAACGGGTATGACATCTCTGATTACAAGGATATTATGGACGAGTTCGGGACGATGGAGGATTTTGACGAGCTCCTGGCCGAAGCCCACAAGCGCGGCCTTAAGATCATTATGGACCTCGTGATCAACCACACGTCCGCGGATCACGAATGGTTTATCGAGTCACGTAAAGGGAAAGACAACCCGAAGCGCGACTATTATATTTGGGTCGATCCGAAAGATGACGGGTCGGAGCCGAACAACTGGGAAAGTATCTTTGGCGGGTCTGCCTGGGAGTTCGACGAGGAGAGCGGCCAGTATTACATGCACATCTTTGCCAAAGGGCAGCCGGACTTGAACTGGGAGAACCCCGATGTGCGAAAAGACCTGTACGACATGGTCAACTGGTGGCTTGATAAAGGGATTGACGGCTTCCGTGTGGATGCCATTTCCCACATTAAAAAAACACCGGGCTTTCCTGATATGCCGAATCCCGAGGGCCGGAAATATGTACCGTCCTTTGCCGGACACATGAACCAGCCTGGTATCCAGGAGTTTCTTTCTGAATTCAAGGAGGAAACCCTTGATCACTACGACGTGATGACGGTAGGGGAAGCAAACGGGGTTACCGTTGACGATGCCCACCTCTGGGTCGGTGAGGAAAACGGAAAGTTCAACATGGTGTTCCAGTTTGAGTCCCTGGACCTCTGGGGCAAGGACACAGATGAAGGCATCGATCTACCTGCTTTTAAACAGAGTTATACACGATGGCAGAAAGGCCTTGACGGCGTCGGCTGGAACGCTTTATTTTTGGAAAACCATGACGTTCCCCGTTCCGTTTCCACACTTGGGGATGATAAGACGTACCGCACAGCGTCTGCCAAGGCGCTGGCCACAATGTATTTTCTCATGCAGGGAACGCCGTTTATTTATCAGGGGCAGGAGATCGGGATGACGAACGTCCAGTTTGATTCGATTGATGATTACGATGACGTGGATGCCCATAACCTGTACAAAAACCTGACTGCTGAAGGGAAATCACACGAAGATGTGATGAAGATCATCTGGAAGCGCGGCCGTGACAATTCCAGAACGCCGATGCATTGGAACAGTGAAGAGAGTGGCGGCTTTACAACAGGGACGCCGTGGATGAAAATGAATCCGAACTACACAGAGGTGAACGTGGAGGATCAGAAAGAAGATCCAGAGTCTGTGTACGAATATTATAAAAACCTGATCCGTCTTCGGAAAAATCACGATGTTCTTCTGTACGGATCCTATGACATTCTTCTTCCGGACCACGAGAATCTCTTCGCCTACACCCGTACCCTCAACGGGGAAACGGTCCTGGTTGTGACGAATATGTCCGGGGAGCAGGTACCGTTTGAACTGCCAAAAGACCAGCAGTTTACCGGCGCAGAGAAGCTTCTCGGCAACTGTGAAACAGAAGAAAGAGACATCAACTACCTTGATTTAAAGCCGTTTGAAGCGGTTGTTTATAAAGTGAAGTAAATGATGTAAGAAGCATGGGAGCGGTCCCGTGCTTCTTTTTTAGTGTCCTAAATCAAAAAGTAGGAGAATCTTGACATTCGAAAAAGATCACTTTACACTCAAGTGAAGAAAACGTTTTCTTTGGAAGGTAATGACATGAGAAAAAAGACAATCAAGGATGTTGCAAAAGAAGCCAATGTTTCAATTGCAACGGTATCACGAATTTTAAACCAGACATCAAAAGGATACTCGGAAAAGACGAAAAAGCACGTGCTTGAGACGATGGAGAGGATGGGGTATTCCCCGAATGCCGTAGCCCGGAGCTTAATCAGCAGGCAGACAGGGACGATCGGTGTGCTGTTCCCTGAAATTTCCGGTATGGTCAGCTCGGAAATGCTGCACGGAATTGAAGCTGTAGCCAATACGTTCGGTCACAGCGTCATTGTGTGCAACACAAACTCCGATCAGGCGAAGACGCTGAAGTATTTACGGCTCCTTGAAGAAAAGCAGGTAGAAGGTGTGATCTTTACAAGTAAGATTCTCTCAGAAACGTACGGAAAAATGGTCGGGCAGATGAATGTGCCGTTTGTGGTGCTGGCTTCAGAGTCTGAAGTGGAAGGGGTCCCCCATATCAAGGTGGACGACGAACTTGCATCCTATGAAGCGACAAAGTTCCTTATCGAACACGGTCATAAACATATCGGCATGCTCAGTGGAAATGGAGACGACCCGATTGCCGGAAAACCGCGAATTGATGGATTTAAACGGGCGTTAAAAGAAGCAAAACTTCTGTGCCGTCATACCCAGGTCGCTCAAAACAATGGCTTTTACTTTGAGAACGGGCACCTTGCTTTTTCAAAGCTGATGGCCAGTCACCCGGAGACAACGGCAGTCTTTGCCTCTAGCGACGAACTTGCCATGAGTGCGATTTCAGCTGCACTGGAGTATGGAAAAAGAGTACCGGATGATTTGTCGATCATCGGCTACGACAATACAAAGCTGGCAAAAATGGCGGTTCCGAAGTTAACCGTTGTCTCCCAGGAGCTTGAATCTCTGGGGAGGAAAGCGACGGAAATGCTTTACAGGGAGATTCACACAGGGGAGAAAAGCCCGAGCGTGACAGCCCAGCATAACATTGTAAAAAGAGACTCGGTGAAGACGCTGTCTACCTAGCCTCTCTTTTTTAAAACAAAAAGAGTAAACGTTTACTTCAATCAGCGGATTCATATGAAGTTCAGGACGGAAAAAGTCATATGAGACTTCTTTTTTTATAAAAAGTAAAGTAAACGTTTTCTCAAATGCGTAAAGAACACATCACGAGAGGAGTAAAAGGATGAAAACGAAACCTTGGTTTGCAGGTGGCCTATTAGCAGGCGCGGCGATGCTTGCCGGCTGTGGGGAAGATGCAGGGGACGGCACCGTTCAATTGGAGTTTTTCTCGAATAAAACAGAAAATACCGGTACGTACCAGGCACTCATTGAAGAGTTTGAGGAGCAGCACCCCGGTATTGAGGTGAACCTGTATGCCCCGCCTGATGCAGAAACAGTCCTTCGAACAAGACTTGTAAAAGATGATATGCCGGACCTCCTTGCCATCGCAGGCAGTGCTTTATACGGAGAGCTGGTCAGTGCAGGAATGCTTCAGGATTATGAAGGGGATCCGGTGCTTGATAACATTCAGGAATCATACTTAGGAATGCTGGAGGAACTGGAAGGTTCAGACACGCCTGGTATTCACGGGGTACCGTTTGCGGCCAACGCCAACACGGTCATTTACAACAAGGAGATGATGGAGGAGCTTGGCGGCGACATTCCGGAAACGTGGGATGAGTTTATCGAACTTTTGGAGATGGCAGAGGAAGCGGAGGAAATCCCGATTCTGTTTACCCTTCAGGAGGCATGGACGATTATGCCGGCGTGGAATGCCCTTGCAGGAAACCTTCAGCCGGAACGATTTGCAGAGAGAAAGTCCGAAGGTGAACTCACATTTGCCAATACACACGTGGAAGTGACGGAGAAGCTGGAGGAACTTTTGGAATATGGTCATTCTCGCATGCACGGCATCGGCTATAACGACGGCAACCGGGAATTTTCCCAGGGGAACGGCCTGCTGTACTTTCAGGGGAACTGGGCAGTGCCTGAAATCCTCAGTTTAAATCCCGATATGGAGCTTGGTGTATTCGCCCTGCCGGTGACGAACAACCCTGAAGAAAACAAGCTTGTGTCCGGCGTCGATGTTCTCCTGACGGCACTGGAGGATACAGACCATCCGGAGGAAACAGATGCGTTTATTTCGTTCCTGCTGGAAGAGGGGCCTTCTACTCAGTACATGGAAGAACAGGCTGCCTTTTCTGTGCTGCAGGGAGTCGTGACGGACGATCCGGCCATGGAGGGCATTGCGGATCACTTTGAAAATGATCAGATTACCAGTTTCCCGGACCACTTTTATCTTCCGGGTATGGGTGTTGAAAACATGGTACAGGGATTTACTTACGGCGAGGACCGTCACGAATTTCTGAGTCAGCTTGACCGCACGTGGGATCAAATTCAACTCAGGTATTAGAAAGGACTTTGATGATGAAAAACAGACAGCGATCGTTTCTTTATATGACAATACCTGCACTTGTGTTGTTTTTCTTATTCCATACGTACCCGCTGCTTCAAGGTGTGTTTTACAGCTTCACGAACTGGCGGGGGTACGGGGATTGGGAGTTTGTCGGGTTTTCCAATTATCTTAATGTCTTTCAGGACATGAGGGCGTGGAGTGCCTACGGATTTACCTTTCAGTTTGCCATTGTGTCTACGATTCTTGTAAATATCTTCAGCTTAATCGTGGCGCTCGGATTAAATGCGAATATTAAATTTCAGAAGACGCTCAGGGCGATTTACTTTTTGCCGAACATCCTGAGTATTCTAATTGTCGGGTTCATCTTTCAGTTCATCTTCACGATCTTTTTACCCCAGCTCTCGGATATTTTAGGCATTCAGGCGCTTTCAGCCAATATTCTTGGAAGTCCGGATTACGCCTGGATCGGGATTGTGATCATGGCGGTCTGGCAGGCGGTGGCGTTTAACACCATCCTGTATCTCGCAGGTTTGCAGACTGTTCCGGGAGATGTATACGAAGCGGCATCCATTGACGGAGCGAGTCCGTGGAAACGATTCTCTAAAATTACGTTTCCCCTTATCGCACCGTTCTTTACGATTAACATGGTACTGGCGTTAAAAACGTTTCTGATGGTTTTCGACCACATCATTGCCCTGACGGGGGGCGGACCGGGCCATGCCACGGAATCCATTTCTCTATTAATCTATACAGGAGGATTTGAAGGCGGGCAGTTCGGCTATCAATCTGCCAATGCGGTCATCTACTTCCTTATCATTGTAGGCTTTTCGGTCTTTCAACTACGAATCTTGCAGAAGCGGGAGGTGCAGCTGTGATGAAGAACTCCAAAAAGAAAAACTGGCTCGTTACCGGACTGCTTATGCTTGGTACGCTTCTTGTTTTATTTCCGCTTTATTTAACGATCAATATTGCCCTGAAAACACCTGAAGAGATGGGTGAGCCCCTTTTGTCCCTGCCGAACGAGTGGCGGTTTCAAAACTTTGCTGATGCCATCGAAGTGACGAATTTTTTCAATGCTTTCAGCAACAGTTTTCTGGTGACGTTCTTTGTTGTTATTTTCACGGTGCTGACGAACTCCCTTGTGTCGTATGCGATTGCGAGAAACATGCACCGCAGGTTGTACAAAGTGATGTTTTACTATTTCGTGAGTGCCATGTTCGTTCCTTTTCCGATCATCATGCTGCCGCTGGTCCGTCAGACTGCCGTATGGAACATGGACAACCTGGTCGGATTGGTTTTTCTCTACATTGTGTTCCAGCTTTCCTTTAACGTATTTATCTACGTTGGATACATTAAGTCGATCCCGGTGGAACTTGAAGAAGCCGCGATTATGGACGGAGCAAGCACGTGGAAGGTATTCTGGAAGATCATCTTCCCGCTTTTGGCGCCGATGAACGCCACAGTGGCGATCTTAACAGCGCTCTATGCCTGGAACGACTTTATGCTTCCTCTTGTGATACTGACAGATCCTGCGGATGCGACCTTACCTCTCGTTCAGTACATTTTTCAGTCCGAATTCAGTACCAACTATAATTTAGCTTTCGCCTCGTACCTGCTGGCCCTGCTACCAATGGTCCTCGTTTACATCATTGCACAGAAGTGGATCATCAGCGGTGTTACGCGCGGCGCGGTGAAATAGGGTAGTTAGAAGCATGGAGAAGCATGGGGACGGTTCTCATGCTTCTTTTTTGACTGCTTGAGGTTGTTTGATCGAGAAGGATAAAACGGAGATGTCTTTTTCACTGTGATCAGGTACACTTGATTTGTGTGAAAATTCTAATTTATTTCCTGGCAGGAGGAGCTGTTCATATGAAACTAGGGGCGTTTTCCGTAAGTTTGAGTGTAAAAGACATTCAGAAGTCAAAAGCGTTTTACGAAAACCTGGGGTTTGAAATCCTGGGAGGGAATGAGGATCAAAACTGGCTCATCATGAAGAATGAAAGCACAGTCATAGGGCTGTTTCAGGGCATGTTCGAAAAGAATATCCTTACGTTTAATCCGGGTTGGAACCAAAATGCCCAGAATCTTGATTCGTTTACGGACATCCGGAAACTTCAAAAGCAGCTTAAAGAAAAAGGTGTTGCTTTCCAGACTGAAGCAGATGAAGCAGGGGAAGGACCTGCGAGCTTTACACTTGAGGATCCGGACGGCAATCCGATTCTTGTGGATCAGCACAGGTAAAAAAGAAGCATGAGGTCGGATCCTCATGCTTCTTTTTTGGCTTTAAGCACGTTCTTATAAAACGTTTTTACCACTAGCAAGGCTTAACTGCCAATCACCTGCGAAAAAATCGTGCCTATAACTGTAAACCCCTCTCTTTCCCGTTAGAGAATGAGAGGGGTTTATTAAAGTAATAAATGAGTATTCCATTGCTCAGAATGGCTATAGAAAAGAAATCGATGAATTAAATGTATATTAAAATTAGGAAATGTATTGTGAAGTGGCGTACTTAAACTAACGGGGAGGTTTGTTGAAGAACCAGAGCCTAAACCTCCAGAGGAACATTTGGAGAGTCGGATCCAGGTGGAACCACTCCTGTTTAAGATATAGGTGAGGAAACATATGAAGAGCAAGCATTTGGTCCTTACGGATTTTTAACTTTTCTATTCCAGAAAGTATTCAATTCCTTTTTAAAACCACCTAAGAAGGTATTCCGCTCCCTTCGGGTTAACTTCCAATAATTTTTTATAACCTTGATGGCCTAAAAAGCCCCCCATTACAACAACCAGTATGGATAAAAATTCATTGATATTTAATAGAATATTGACAGGGTGAATATTGTAAATATTTGTTATAATAGATATATTATTCAAGGTACTGGGAATAGGGAGGATTATATTGGACAAGAACAGCCTTTTAAAATCCATTGCGTTGAAAGGATATGATGTAGGTTTCGGCGCAAAAAAGCATTTCGCAACTTATGATTTAGCAGCCAAAGCTCCCAACCTTTTTGCACTAGGAACGTTGACTGCCGGTGTCATCCAACTAGCTTTTGAGATAGAGGATGATATCAATAAAATACTTTCTGTCTTTTTGATTTTTATCGGTATTGTGACTATTTTTGTCAACATGTTTACGGATAGAAAAAAGGAATATGAGGATGCAGGAGTCAAAATAAACCGGATTTATCAAGACTTACGCAATTTATATTTCAGTGTGCAAGGAACAAATGAAACAGATAAAGAAGAGTTGGAAAGGCACGAAACCGAATACAAACGTTTGGTTGGAGAATTTAACAACACCGGCATTACACATCAAATGATGTTTAGTGATTGGTACGCACACTATAAGTTCTTTGTGCAATTAGAGACGGACTGGATAGAGGAACAACGTCCGTTTAAATTTCGAGATAAAGTTCCATTGGCCCTTAGATGGACTCTATATGCAATTGGAGCAGTTGTCCTTATAGCCATTGTGATAATTGTTGTTTTATTTGTTCAAAATACATTTTTCTAATAGGGGGAAATAATGGGGATAGAAGCTGCTTTTGAAGAATATGTAGAATATCTGCAGGATATAAAATTAGAGGATAAGGAAACTCGCCTAAAGAGAATCACCAAAAAGTTAAACAAAACTTATTATGACGGAAATGACAGTGAAGTCGAACATTTCCTCTTAGTAGGTTCTCTTGGCCGCCATACAGCTATAAATGGTGTCAGTGATGTAGATGCTGCTTTTAAGCTGCCATGGGAAGTTTATGACCAATTTAATAAGCGAAGAGGAAATAAACACTCTCAATTATTACAGGATGTCAAAAGCACGCTGTTGGAGCTGTCTCCACGAACCATTATTCGAGGGGATGGACAAGTTGTGGTCCTTGAATATAAGGATTATGAGGTGGAATTACTTCCTTGTTTTGAGAAGGAGGATGGTTCCTTTTTATACCCAGACTCCAATAATGGAGGACTTTGGAGGACTACTAATCCTCTTCCTGAAATCACGGCAAGTGAAATCAAAATTGATGAAACCAACAGCCACTTCAAAAATGTATGTAACTTGGTCCGAGCTTGGAAAAACCAACAAGGATTTAAGATGGGCGGCCTGTTAATCGATACGTTGGTTTATAAATTTTTTAACCAAAATACCAAGTACAATGAGGCAGAGTTTTCGGATTATCCTCAGTTGTTGAAGGACTTATTTTATTTCCTTAAAGAACTGGATAAAGAGCAAGAATATTGGAAGGCTTTAGGCAGCAACCAGCATGTTTATAACAAGGGTGGGAAGTTCGTCACAAAGGCCAAAAATGCTTACAACAAAATCAAGGATATTGGTAATGACAGTAATGAAATGTATGCCAAAATGCAAGAACTTTTTGGAACCAAATTTCCAAACCTTGTTGAAGAACGATTTGAGAAAAGTCTTTTCACTCGATTTGCATCTAAAAATACAGAAGAGTTTATTGAAGACAGATATCCGGTGGATATAAGATATTCCGTTAGCATTGACTGCTTTGTATCGCAAGATGGATGGAGAGATAGAACCCCGCTGCGCCACTTGCCTTTCTTGAGAAGTGATAAGCGATTGGAATTCTCCATCGAGCCGCTGGATGTAGATTGGGATTATGATGTTCTCTGGAAAGTTAGGAATGTCGGGGAAATCGCTCATCAAAGGGATAAAATACGAGGTGAAATAACCGAGGGAAACCTTGGGAAGTATCGTCACAAGGAAAGAACGGAATTCAAAGGCGAGCATTATGTTGAAGTGTACATTATCAAAAATGGAGTAGTAGTAGCAAGGGATAAAATTGATGTTCCAATTAATATTGATAGGGCCCGTATTTCCGTATGATTTGAATGATTGAAATCGAAAAGCAGCTTGTATAGCTGCCTTATTTTTTTGGGAATGTATCGTAATTAGCTCTAGTCGATAGCCAATGAGCAATTAAAAAAAGTACGAGATAAATGGGCTAAAGGGGCAACAGTCCAGTAATAAACGGCTAAGTTTGTGAAGCAATGTACTTAAAGTAACGGAAGCGTTAGTTGAAGAAGGAATGAGAAAATCAAAAGCGGATGAACTCCGCTTTTGAAGCTAAAGGAATACTCATTAAGTAATATTGAAAAAAGTTAATTTACCGGGCCGGTCGAATCCCGGATTATAATAGTTGAATCAATTAAAGTTTCCTGGAAAGGTTCATTAGGGTTATCCATTCTCCAAAATAGTTGTTCTATCGCTCTTTTCCCGTATAAGGTTAGATCTACATTCATTGTTGTGGTTGGCGGTGTTGATATGCGTGAGAGCTGCCCGTTATCAAAGCTGCACACTGACGCATCTTTTGGAACACGTAACCCTCTCGTTTGAAGGGAGGTAAGAATAAGAAATCCGTATCCGTCATTTGTACAGAACCAGGCAGTGGGTAATTCATTTATTTGGTTCAGTGCATTGTTAATGGAATCACCATTTTCAGCTACGTCTGTTACCATAAGCTCTTCTTTAGGTTCAATATCATTATCTTTTAACGCAAGCAGGTATCCTTCCCAGCGTTCTAAGTAGCTTGGAGAATAATCAACATTTCCAACAAAACCGATATTCTGATGGCCTAGTTCGATAAGGTGGTGAACGGCCTTGTAAGCAGCAAAACGGTTGTTTATTAAAATGGCATCCGCATGGTTGAAAGGGTGGTGGTGATCGATCATAACAGTCGGAATGCCAAGATTGATAATTTTATTAATATATTCTGTGCTTATGTGCGAGAGCACGATGATCCCTGATACCGAGTTATTCTCCACATCTTCCGGCAGGACTAAATTAGCCCTCGTAACATCATCTATTGAATGAATGTGCAGGTTCATGCCTCTTTTTTTTACTTCCTTATCAATTGCCAGATAAATTTCTCCGAAAAAACTTTTTAAAGAAAATGCAAATTCAGAGGCAATTAAAGCAATATTTCCGACAGATTGTCCCCCGTTCGTATTCACTTTTGCACCTGAATAGCGATACCCCAAGCTCTTTGCCGTTTGTTCAATTTTCTTTCTGGTAGCTTCACTTACACCTGGCTTTCCTGAAAGGGCTTGTGAAACTGAATTCTTGGATATTTTTAATTTGTCAGCAATATCCTGCATTGTCACTCTCTTACCCACGTGATCACACCTTCCGTCTTGTTTAAAGCTGCTCTATGTAGATTGGTTTCATAATCTTTAATATCGTCCATTTTTGTAACGTTACAAACATAATATATAATATTCCTTCAAATAAGTAAAATAAAATCGGTTATTGATAAACCCATGGAGTTGAAAAAGAAATCCGTTGACTAAATGTAATTATGATTGTAACATTATCTGTAATGTTAGTCATGGATAAATTATCAGTTGGATTATACATAAAGCAACTTGTAAAGGAGGCCTGTCATGGAGGGAACGAATTGGTGGACAGGTGCGGTTTTTTACGAAATATACATGCCTAGTTTTTGTGATGGGAATGGTGATGGCATTGGAGACTTTAAAGGTATTACGTCAAAGCTGGATTATTTAGCAGAATTAGGTGTGGATGCCATCTGGCTCACACCTTATTATGTCTCTCCCCAGGTGGATAATGGGTACGATATTGAAGATTATTACAACGTTGACCCTGATTATGGAACGATGAATGATTTTGAAGATTTTATTACAAGAGCTCATGAAAAAGGACTTAAGGTAATCATAGACCTTGTGCTGAACCATACCTCCTCGGCACACAACTGGTTTTTGCAGTCCAAATCTTCAAAGAAAAACCCGAAGCGTGATTGGTATATTTGGAAAGATGGGGCCGGAAGTGGCCCCCCGAACAATTGGGAATCGTTTTTTGGAGGATCCGCCTGGGAGTACGATGAACAAACCGGCCAATATTATTATCACGCTTTTGCTAAGGAACAGGTGGATTTAAACTGGTCTAACCCTGAAGTGAAACAAGCACTATTTGAGGTAATGTCATTCTGGCTTGAGAAAGGTATAGACGGATTTCGGTTGGATGTTATTAACTTTCTTACTGTTGACCGTACGTTTGGAAATAACCCAAAAGATCAAAACGGGGAACAAATTCATCTATACGATAAAGACCAGGATGGCATTTTGGAAATCTTAAAAGAAATTAATTCATTTGTGAAGCGGTACGACGATCGTTTTTTACTGGGGGAAGTAGGTTCTGAAGATTTAGCTGTATTAAATCAGTATCTGGGGCCGGGGCTGATGGATGCGGTATTTAATTTTAACTTAGGAAGTATGGCTGAATTAGACAGTGATGAACTCTTTTTGCAGTTGAAAAAAATGGATGAACAACTCGGCGCGAATGAACTTCCAACACTTTTTTTCAGCAGCCACGATATGTCACGCCATATCTCTCGTTTAGGACGACCTGATGAAGAAGAAGTGATAGCTAAACTAATGAGTACACTTATTCTGACTGCAAAAGGAATACCGTTTATTTACTACGGGGATGAAATTGGAATCAGAGATTTCTGTGCCGGTGACATTACAGAAATGAAAGATATACAAGGGTTAACGGCCTATAAACTAGCACTGGAGGAAGGAAAAAGAGAGGAAGAAGCGCTTGAAAAAGCTAATCAAAGCAGTCGTGATAAATCAAGAACGCCCATGCTGTGGAATGATGAAAAGTATAGTGGCTTTTCAACATCTGAGCCATGGATATCCTTGTCACTGGGAAAAACCAAAAATGTAAGCGCTCAATTTTCGGATCCCTCTTCTCTTTTGTGCTATTACAAGTCGTTACTTCAGTTGAGGAAGCAATTACCTGCATTAATGAATGGAAGCTATAAAAGCCTGAATAAAAAGGGCGAGGTTATTTTCTATACAAAAGAAGCAAATAATCAGGAAATTCATGTTGCGCTAAACTTCAGCAGTGCGCCACAGTTCTTTTCAGACATAAAACTGTCAGAAGTTGAATTGGTTATCTCCAGCAAGAGGGAGAACCTGGACTCAGATAAGGGTGCTTTACTGAACCTGTTACCATTTGAAGCTTTAGTTTTTACTCAGAGAGGATGATTAGTGTGAAAGAGCTGGTGAAGAACGAAGTTAAGACTTGCGGGGATTTAGTAAAAGAGTATATAGGTGCCCCTCAGCCGGAAGCCCCTGAAAAAATTTGGTTTTCAGGTGTCGGTGGTCGTGATGTCTATAATATTACCGCTCCATTCAAAGACGGTGAGGAATATGTTATTGCCGGCAGGGTAGAAGAGCGGGACAGTGAACATTCTGAAGTATATTTCTTTGTTAATCGTGGTGGGGAGTGGGTTCCGAGAAAAGGAGATCCTGTTTTTAAACTCCAAGACCCCTTCTTTACCAGGATACGAGGAGAACTTGTCCTTGGCGGGGTGGAAATCTTTCCTCACCCTGAAATTGAAAATGCACTGGGGTGGAGAACCGTCTTTTACAAAGGTAAAACGATTTCAACTTTGAAAAAGTTAACCGTTGGTCCGGATGGGATGAAAGACCTTCGCCTTGTTGAATTAATGGATGGTAGCGTAGGGATTATGACGCGACCACAGGGAGAAAAAGGAGGGAGGGGGGAAATTGGATTCGTAAAAGTCCCTTCCTTGGAGGACGTTTCTATTGAAGTTATAAATGATGCTCCGCTTTTAGAGGGGCAGTTCATTAAAGAGGAGTGGGGAGGAGCGAATGAAATTCACTTACTCTCAAACGGCCTGCTTGGTGTGTTGGGGCATATTGCCTGTTTCGACAGAGATGATAATCGCCACTACTATCCAATGGTTTTTGCACTAAATCCGGATACGGGTGAATTCTCTGATATAAGAATTATTGCCCGGCGTTCTGATTTTCTTGAGGGGGATGCGAAACGCCCTGATTTAGCAGATGTGGTATTCAGCGGGGGTATTGTACGCAATGAAAACGGAACCGCTGATTTATATGCGGGAATTAGTGATGCCGAAGCACAACGAATAACAGTCCCAGATCCATTTTTAACTTTTGAAAAGTAAGGAGCCGTAAATATGAATGTTTATCGTTATGAGGAAAACCCGCTTGTGTCACCGATAGATGTGACTGCACACCGGGACGATTTTGAAGTCATTGGCGCATTTAATGCCGGTATTACAGAATATAATGGTGAAGTAATCATGCTGCTCAGGGTGGCAGAGAGACCAATTAATAATGACCCTGCTGTCGTTAAGGCCCCTGTATTTGACCCGGAAACCGGGGAGCTCACGGTAATGGAGCTGAACAAAGAGAACCCTGAGTTTGATTTTTCGGATCCGAGAACCATTTCGAGAGCGGGTAATCCTGACAGCTTTGTTTATTTAACCTCCTTGTCTTATCTGAGGATTGCCCGGAGTATAGATGGGCGTCACTTTACGATTGATGACCAGCCGTTCATTTTTCCGTCGAATGAATTAGAGGCCTTTGGTATTGAAGACCCTCGCATAACGAAAATTGAAGATACTTATTATATTTATTACAGTGCTGTTTCTCCTGTAGGTGTTGGAGAATCACTGGTGTCCACTAAAGACTGGGAGCATATTGAACACATGGGTATGATCTTTGCTCCTGAAAACAAAGATGTACTCATATTTCCTGAAAAAATTAATGGGAAATATTTTGCCCTTCACAGGCCGGTGCCGAAAAGTACGGGTGCTCCGGAAATATGGATCGCCGAATCTGATAACCTTCGATATTGGGGGAATCACAAATATCTTATCGGATTAAGAGAAGGTATGTGGGATAATGGAAGAATTGGCGGTGGTGCTGTACCAATTAAGACAGAAGCAGGCTGGTTGGAGTTATACCACGGGGCTTCTTCTGACAACCGTTATTGTATGGGGGCGGTATTACTGGATTTAAACAACCCTGCCAAAGTGCTTGCCAGGTCAGAAAAGCCTATCCTGGAACCAGAAGCGGAATATGAGGTTAATGGTTTTTTTGGTAATGTTGTTTTCTCCTGCGGTGCTCTTGTGGAAGGCGATGTTGTGAAAATGTATTATGGTGCAGCGGATGATTCTATGGCGTGTGCCGAGCTGAGTCTGAAAGAAATCCTGAACTCACTTACTTGTGAAGAGGGAGTAAAGATACCATAAACTGATTTTTTGCTGAAAAAGTAAGAAGAGGAAACACGAGGTGCTTCTCGCTGTTTCTCTCCTATGTGACTAAGCTGCCCCGAAGTAAGTTTAAACTTACTTCGGGGCAGCTTTTTTGTCATCACCCCGGGGTGGTTGTAACGTTACAAAAAAACAACTTATTTTTGCTGTGAAAGGTAATTGTGGATGGTAAGGAAGTGAAGAGGGAGCATAACAAAGATAAAGAATACCAGGGTTGGAAGTGAAATCAGGGTCAGCAGGGTTATTGGAAACAGGAGGAAGATAGATTTCCAAAAACCCCTTTTTAAATAAAGAAAACAATATTTAAGGATCTCTTTGATTGCGATTTCTTCTTTTTGAACGAGAACTGAAAAAGCATACTGGCTGACTAATACCCAAGCTAAAAAACAATAGAAACATAACATTGCGTAGAAGTAGAATAGAAACCCGGACTGCTGAAAAAAGAATATAAAATTACTTAGTAATACAACAGGGGGGACAGTAATAACGGTTCCTAAGATAATGGATTTCCGGAAGTATTGTTTTACCCCGGTGAACAAATGTCTTATCTTACTATCCTCTCGTGATTGAATCTGATAAATAAAATATGAATACCCTGCAGTAGCCGGTCCTGCCGTGAGTATCGGTATAGATAATAATAACCAGATGGTACCGGCGGCAAGAACTTTAAATAAATGATAAAAGTACTGCTTAAAGGAATGCCCTATGATGCTCATGCTGATAGTCTCCTTTTCAATAATTAGTCCCATCATATCACCATGAAATATTTAATTGAATAGTAACGTGACATATTTTTTGAATTATTTAATTTTATGTTGACTAATTGTAAGGATTCAATTAAAATCTAAGTAACGTTACTAATATAGTTACATGTAATTCTTCCTGTCGATAACTGATTCATTTCATCTCTCTCGAGAGATGGTAGGTAACAAATAGTCTTATCACATAAATTAAACATATATTGCTGAAAATGGGTTTTTATCTTGTAACGTTACAAAAGAGGTTTTATGAATTTTGAAAGCGCTTGCCATTAGCGAGGTTATTTTAGTTTAGTGTACCGGAGTTTAAAAATTCTAATAGAAATCGGGGGAATATCATGATGAAGGCAAGCAGATGGTTAGGTTCACTTGGGTTGGTCTCAGCACTTACAATTTTAGGAGCCTGCGGAGGACAAGGTGCAGGTGGGAACGGCGATGCAGAGGGTGAAGTAGCAGGAATTGATTTTGCAGCTTTTGGAGGGCCGGAAGAAGTTAGAGAACTGCAGGCTTTAGTTGATGAAGTCAATGATAATGCGGATGATTACCAAATTAATCTTATTACTATAGCAGATGATTATTATACAGCCATTCAGACTAGGATTGCCGGCGGAAATGCTCCTGATATTTTTTACTTATCACAGGAGTGGGTTGCTACTTATGCCGATTCTGATGTGCTGTTGGACATTACGGAGTTTGCGGAGAGTGACGAGGACCTGGATCTCGATTCTTATTATGAAGCACCGTTGGAAACAGCTACATATGATGGACAACTCTATGGTCTTCCGTGGGTGTCGCAGCCAGTCATAATGTACTACAATGTTGATTTATTTGATGAGGCCGGTGTTGAATATCCGGACAATACGTGGGACTGGGATCAATTCCGGGACGCTGCTAAGGAATTAACAAAAGATACAAATGATGATGGACGAATTGACCAATGGGGTACAACGACTCACGGGTGGCCTCCAACTCATCAGTGGATTTGGACAATGGGTGGAGATGTTATTACCGAAGACGGTGAAGTTGTTTTAGACTCACCGGAATCTATTGAAGGTTTAGAGATCCTGAACAATATTCTTCATGATGATGAAATCATACCAGCGGCAAATACCATTGAACAACAAGGTCTGGCAGAAATGTTTAAAGCTGGACGCATCGGGATGTTTATGGGAGGAGCTGCAGATGACCTCGACCGGGTAGAAGGACTCAATGTTGAAGCCACTGTTGTTCCTCATGGAGAAGAAAAAGCCACGTTCAACTGGATTGCTTCCATGGTTGCCAGCTCGAAAACGGAGAACCCTGAAATAGCCTATAAAGCTTTAAGAGATATGACTGAGGCTATTCACACATGGAAAATCGTACCCCCGGACAGCCGTCTGGCTGACCAGATTTTAGATATTGAGCCAAGAAAGACGGAATCTGCTGTAGAAGCTATGAATGAGTCTATGGAATATGCTCGAGGATTTACAGGACATCCTAAACAGCAGCAAATCGATACTATATTATGGGACTCCCTTACGAGCCAGTTAATAGCCGGAAATGGCACCCCGGAGGAATTGGCAAAAGATACAGCTGAACAGTTAAGAGATTTATTGGAAGAATAAGGCCAATGGAGAAAGGATCAAAGTCCATGACTTTGATCCTTTTCCATACATAACAAAGCTTGTCATCAGATTTGGACTGGGAGCGTGTATGTGATGAAAATCAAAAATAACAAAGCTTTGAAAAGAAACCTGGAAGGGTATTTATTTATCTCCCCTTGGATATTTGGAATGCTACTCTTTACAGTTGGTCCTGTAATAGCATCCTTCTACATTAGTTTTACTGATTGGAATACATTTCAATCTCCCAATTTTGTAGGGTTTAGCAATTATGCGGAGTTAAGTCAGGACCCCAAATTTTATCAGGCGCTAAAAGTAACTTTTACTTTTGCTGCATTCAGTGTCCCTTTAAACCTTGCCGGGGGACTGTTGGCTGCTATCTTACTAAACCAGAAAGTTAGAGGGATGAAAGTCTTCAGAACAATCTTTTACCTGCCTGCTGTAGTATCCGGGGTAGCTACTGCTTTACTTTGGAGATGGATTTTCAACTCGGATGTGGGTCTTATTAACAGTGTGTTGGCAAAGATAGGAATTGAAGGGCCGAACTGGCTGGGAGATCCAAGCTGGGTACTGCCTTCGTATATCATTATGAGCTTGTGGGGCTTTGGGAACGCGATGTTAATTTTCCTTGCTGCACTGCAGGATCTTCCGAAACAGCTTTATGAATCTGCAGACATTGATGGAGCCAGCCTGTTACGGAAGTTTTGGCATATTACCTTACCGCAATTATCACCTATTATTCTATTTAACTTAATTATGGGTATTATTGCAGGTCTGAAGATATTTACAGAAGCCTACATTATCGGAGGAGCTCAGGATGCTGCCTTATTCTACATGCTTTACCTCTGGCAGAATGCCTTTCAATTTATGCAGATGGGCTACGCTTCAGCGATGGCTTGGATATTCTTTGTCATCATATTGCTCATAACGTTAATTATCCTGAAATCTTCACCTCTTTGGGTGTATTACGAAGGGAAGAAGAAATAATATGACACAGCCTTCATATTCAAAACAAAAAAAGGATGAGTTTTCTTATAATCCAAAAAGCAAAGAAAAAAGAATCTCCCAAGCGGTAAAAACGGCTTTTACCTATTTTCTGCTATGTTTAGGCGGCTTTATCTTTTTGGTACCGTTTTTTTGGATGCTGTCAACTTCGCTGAAAGATTCAAGTGTTATCTTTCAGTTTCCTCCTCAGTGGATACCGGATCCGATCGTCTGGGGAAATTATGTTGAAGCAATGACTTTTGCGCCTTTCCACCTGTTCTTTCTTAATTCCTTAACCATTGCCGGCCTCTCCATGATTGGAGAAGTATTTACAGGAGCTTTGGTTGCTTATGGTTTTGCTAAACTGCAATTTAAAGGCCGGGATACGTTGTTTATCATTGTTCTGGCCACAATGATGCTGCCTGGTGAAGTAACGATGATACCTGTATTTATTATGTTTGCTCATATTGGGTGGATTGACACTTATTTACCCCTGATCGTTCCTTCTTACTTTGGGGGAGGCGCGTTCTTCATTTTTATGTTCAGACAGTTCTTTTTAGGTATACCGAATGAGTTGGAAGACGCTGCAAGAATTGATGGATGTAACACTTTTCAAATTTTTTACCGGATTGTCCTGCCGTTATCCAAGCCTGCTCTTGCTGTAGTAGCCATCTTTTCATTTCATGGAAAATGGAATGACTTCCTGGGACCATTAATTTATTTGAATACAATGGAGAAGTTCACTGTTCAATTAGGACTGGCCATGTTCCAGGGGATGTTCCAGACAGAATGGTCATTACTTATGGCTGCTTCAATAGTAGCGTTATTGCCGGTATTGTTAATATTCTTTATGTTCCAGAAATACTTTATCGAGGGAATTAAGTTATCGGGGATAAAAGGGTAAGTTTTTGATTTGAGATGGCGGCAACAATAGAGGATAGTTTACGAATTGTATAGAGGTATAAGTGGTAAAAAAAGAAGCATGAGGTCGGATCCTCATGCTTCTTTTCATGCCATGTTTTAATATTACAGAAACCAACACTAACCACTTCTACAATAGGGACTCCGCTCCGTCAATATACAGTTCCGTCCCCGTAATATGCCTTGACGCATCCGAGGCGAGGAACAGAATGAGGTCGGCCACTTCCTCCGGTTTTCCCGGCCGGTGCTCCAACGGCTGGTTGCCTTCCGGGTAGTCAACGGGAATTTTTATTTTATCAAGCTCATCTTTTTCAGGATGGGTGTTTTCTCCGATGTTTGTCTCGATAGCTCCGGGACAGATGATGTTAACCCGGATATGGTATTTGGCCAATTCAAGTGCCGCCATTTTACCAAAGGCCATCTGGCCCGCTTTCGAGCTGCTGTAGGCAGAGAACCCGAAGTTGGAAAATATGCGGTTTCCGTTTACGGAGCTGGTAATGATAATACTTCCGCCGTCTTTTTTCATATGGGGAATCGCATGTTTCACCGTCAGAAACGTGCTTTTTAAGTTCGTATCGATCGTTTGGTCCCACTCGTCCGCTGCCATATCTTCAATGGGAGTGATCTTTCCATTCACGCCCGCATTGGCAAAAATGATGTCGAGCCTCCCGAAACGATCCACAAGCTTCTCGTAGCACCCTTCGATATCCTCTTCTCTGGAAACATCCGTCTCGATGATCATGGCCTCACCGCCAAGCGCTTCAATTTTCTCCTTTGTTTCTGTTGCATCGTCTTCTTTTATGTCGGCAAGCACGACCTTTGCGCCTTCTCTCGCAAGGTAAATCGCGGAAGCTTTGCCAATCCCTGATCCGCCACCTGTAACTAAAGCTACTCTTCCATTTAACTGCTGTGTTGTGACCATCCGCATCCAGCTCCTTTTTCCTAATAAACATTACTGGAGTTATTCCCTTGTTGGAGAAAAAGTAACGTTATATTCTCCAAGGTGATTTCCAAGGTCTGTGATATAATAGTGACAATAAAATCACCCTCCGCGCACCACCAATCCACTCTTGCTGAACCCATCCCCATGCAGTATACTTAAACCGAAAGCGTTTTCGGAAATGGAGAGTTAACGATGACAACGATATATGATATTGCGAAAAAGACAGGTTTTTCAATTACAACGGTTTCCCGGGCACTCAACAATTACACGGATGTAAGTGAAAAAACAAAGAAGAAGATTTTAGAGGCTGTCGATGAGATGGGCTATTATCCAAACTCCATTGCCAGGTCCCTCACAACAAAAAAATCGTGGGCGCTCGGCGTGATTTTCGTTGAAGATCTCGGAGTCGGTATTAAGCACCCGTTTTTTAGTGCTGTCATTGAAAGCTTCAAACAAAATGTAGAATCACTTGGCTATGATATTATTTTTCTCAGCAGGAACATCGGCGGTGAGGAAAAAAGCTATGTGGATCATGCGATTCACCGGGGAGTGGACGGCATTATCGTCATGTGCTCGGATTTTGAGGACAAAGAGGTGCAAAAGCTGATTGAATCACCTATTCCGAGCCTGGTGGTGGACCTGCACAGCGACAAGTCCAGTGTTGTTTACAGCGACAATTACCGGGGGAGTATTCTGGCGGTGGATCACCTGCATGAGCTCGGACACCGCAAAATCGCCCATATTAAGGGGCACCAAAAAACGTTTGCCGGGCTTGAACGCCTCAGAGGGTACCGGTCAGCGATGGAAAACTACGGACTTGATATTCCGTCTTCCTATATTGCAGACGGAGGCTTCTTCTCTTATGAAGGCGGCTATGACGCCATGAAGGAGATCCTCAGCCTGGAAGATCGCCCAACCGCGGTCTTTGTGTCAGGAGACAATATGGCTCTGGGGGCACTTAAGGCATGTAAAGAAGCGGGTGTATCAGTTCCGGATGATCTGTCGATTGTCGGGTTTGACGATATTGAGATTTCAAAACACATTACACCGGGGCTTACAACCATCCGCCAGGATACCGATCTGATCGGGAAAAAGGCGTCAGAGGTTCTGGTGCAGCAGATCAATATGAGAAGCAGGGACTATGCAGCGGTGACGATTCCTGTCCAGCTTGTGGTCCGTGAATCTACAAAGGCCATTGACTGACCTTTGTAGATTCACTAATTATTCAAATTTTTTTAAAATTTTTCCGAAACCGCTTTCGGAAAACCTGAAAGCGTGTTATGATGTTTTTGGAAAGGTTCGAAAGCGCTTTCGCGAGGTTGTTACATATCCCGAAAGCGCTTTGGATAAATGGTTCGGGGGAACCAAAACAAAACAAGGGTGGGATTAGAGTATGAAAAAATGGTTGCCGTTGTCGATAGTATCAATGTTGGGGCTGGGAGTGCTCAGTGCTTGTGGAGATACTGAAGATGCAGAAGGAAGTTCAGGCAGTAAGGATAAACTGACAGTCTGGTCATTTACGGACGAGCTTGAAGAGCCGATTGAAGTTTTTGAAGAGCAGCACGGGGTTGAAATTGAGCTGACTATTATTCCAATTGAAGATTATCCTACGCGTCTGCGTCCTGTACTGGAAAGTGGAACCGGAGCGCCGGACGTCTTTACAGGTGAAATGGCCTTCATTAAAGAGTGGGTAGAGCAGGACTACTGGGAAGACTTGTCCCAGGATCCGTATAATGTAGAAGACATTAAAGATGATTACGTAGATTACGTGTTTGATCTTGGCCGGGACTCAGAAGGAACAGTTAAAGCCCTTTCCTGGCAGACAACGCCTGGAGGTATCTTCTACCGCCGAAGCATTGCAGAGGAAGTATTAGGAACAGATGATCCGGCTGCGATTGGCGAGCGTCTGTCTACGATGGAAGGTATGTTCGAAGTTGGGGAAGAGTTAAAAGCAGAAGGCTACCGTTTATTCCCGGATGAAGGCGCAGTCCGCTGGTTCTCCCAGGGGCAGGAGCCACAGCCATGGGTAAATGAAGACGATGAACTTGTTATGACTGAAGGCCGTATGAATCACTTCGATTATGCAAAAGAGCTTCGTGACAAAGACATGACAGCGTTTGCTCCTGAGTGGTCTCCGGCATGGTTCGCAGCGATGGACGGTCCGGTTAACTACAACGCCGGATGGGATGAAGTAGATGAGAACGCATCCAGTGAAGTGGAAGTATTCTCTTATGCCCTTCCTACATGGGGTCTGCACAGTGTTCTTAAAACAAACGTAGAAGAAACTGCAGGAGACTGGGCTGTAACGAATGGTCCAAACCCTTACTTCTGGGGCGGTACTTGGTTAGGTATCTATAAAAACTCAGACAACAAAGATCTTGCCTGGGAATTTGTAAAAATGATGACTCACGATGAAGAATTCCTTACAGACTGGGCTCTTGAAACAGGAGACGTGCTTTCTTATCTGCCGGTAACAGAAGAAATCAAGACAGAGTTCAGCGACGAATTCCTAGCCGGACAGAACAACTACACGTTCTTCCTTGAAGAAGCACAGTCCATTGACCCTAATGTCGTGACTCGTTACGATCAGCAAATTGATACGATGTTTGGAAATGCAGTAGGAGAATATGTTGACGGTGTGAAAACAAAAGAAGAAGCGCTTGAAGAGTTTTACAACTTAGTTCAAAACGCTTACCCGCATATTCAGGTGCCGAATAAGTAATCAAAAGTAAAAGGGAGCAGGAGCACGTTGCTGCTCCCTTTTAGATAAGAACGGATGGAAGGTGTATTAGATGAAAAAACTTGATTATAACGGCTACTTCTTTATCATTCCTTTCTTTTTAGTGTTTATTACCTTTACGATTTACCCGATTCTCTTAACCTTCTATTACAGTTTTACCAGCTATTCAGGCATGGGTGATCCTGAGTTTGTAGGGCTGGCAAACTACACACGGCTTATCACCGACCCATACTTCTTCCGTGCTTTTTATAACACGATGTACATATGGGGCATCAACTTTGCTTTTCAATTAGGAATTGCCTTGTTACTTGCGATTTTATTCTCGGATATTCGTTTAAAGATGAAAGGCCTGGGCTTTTTCAGAGCTGCCTTTTACTTGCCAAACTTAATCACGATTGCATCTGTTGCTTTGCTTTTTAGTATCCTGCTCGGCTGGCACCACGGAACAATCAATCACCTGCTACTGGATTTAGGTATAATCTCTCAACCGATTAACTGGTTGAATGACCCGACAACGGCACGATGGTCTGTGGCTTTGATCGGGGCGTGGATGTGGTTTGGTCATACTTTCATTATATTGATGGCAGGCATTTCAGGTATTTCGAAAGATTACTTCGAAGCAGCCTTAATTGATGGAGCTAACCGCTGGCAGACACTTACAAATGTGACCTTGCCTTTATTAAAACCAATCATGCTTTACGTATTAATAACTTCCCTCATTGGCGGATTGCAGATTTTTGACCTGCCAATGCTGATTACCGATGGAATGGGCGCACCTGAAGGGTCCCTGAACACGATGGTGCTGTATTTATACAACCAGGCTTTCAGGTTTAACAACTACGGTTATGCCGCAGCCGTTGCGTATGGATTGTTCGTTATTACTGTGGTGTTCTCGTTAATCACATTTAAATCCATGTACCGCAAGAATGTAAAGGAGGGGTAATGATCATGGGGAAAACAAACATTGTGAAAGGGATTTTATATCTCACTCTAACCTTGATGGTCATTATTAGTTTCATTCCTTTTTACATGATGATCATTAATGCAACGAGGTCCAACGGGGAGATTCTTCAGCACGGCTTTACGCTTTTGCCGGGGGGAGCGCTTCTTGATAACTATGAGATTCTTATTCAGTACATGAATCTTTGGCGGGGATTTGCCAACAGCCTGTTCATTGCTGTCTGTGTAACAATCCTAAGCTCGTATTTTAGTGCATTAACCGCTTTTGGGTTTGCTGTTTATAACTTTAAAGGACGTAATTTTCTCTTTGTCGTCATGCTCTTATTGATGATGGTACCGGGGCAGCTCGGGCTGATCGGGTTTTATGACCTGATTCGTACGATGGGACTGCTCGATACGTACATTCCGTTAATTATCCCGCCGATTGCGTCACCGTTTATTGTGTTCTTCCTCCGTCAGTTCCTAATGACGACGATGCACCCTTCTTTACTGGAAGCTGCTCGTATTGACGGGGCAAAGGAGCTTACGATCTTCCACAAAATCGGAGTTCCGATTATGATGCCGGCTGTAGCTACGATGGCGATCTTTACGTTTATCGGATCATGGAATAACTATATCCTGCCGTTAGTCGTGTTGTTCAGTCCGGAAAAGTATACGCTGCCGGTTATGATGGGGGCCCTTCGCGGATCCCAGGTGGCACAGAACCTTGGTGCCATGTATCTCGGGATTGCCATTTCCGTAGTTCCGATCATGATCGCATTTTTGTTTTTATCTAAATACATCATCACCAGCATTTCAGCAGGAGCAGTAAAAGAATAACGCTGTTTTCAGTGCTTTTAAGGGTAAATTTGAGGACGCTGTTATTCAATTAAACCTTGGTTGATTTACGCTCTCTGCGCTCCCTTTCCGCGGGCGATTCGGGAGCCTCCTCAGCGCGTTGCGCTTGCGGGGTCTCCCCTGAACTCGCTCCTCCCGCAGGAGTGTCGCGCAATCGCTCCAATCAACAGGCTTATATTCAATAAGGACATTTTAAGTAAGGCTCTGAAAAAGCTGATGCAGATAGCATCAACATCTTCTGAGAAGCAGGTGTAAATCTAAAATCTTTCTATTTTTAAGTTAATAGAATTATTCATTTTCAAAGCTAGGATGCAACCGGAATGGCCGAGACTCCTGCGGAAGTGGGGGCAGGGTGAGACCCCGCAGTGACGAGCATTTCCGTCATGAGTATACGACGAGTTGCTTCGACGCAGAGATCTGCAAAGGCTAGCTGGAAGAGGAAGAAGCAGGAAAGCTGGAGGAGGCTCACGGCACCTCCGCGGAAAGCGAAGGCCATGCAGGCAGCATCAACATCTATATCTCAACAACCTGTAACTGTAAGCCAGCTGACAAAAAGAAATAAACATAAGAGGTGGTTTCATTGTCTAGATTTAAGGATGATTTTATTTTTGGAACGGCAACATCCTCCTATCAGATTGAAGGAGCATACAACCAGGGCGGACGGTCATTATCGATTTGGGATACCTTTTCCAAAACACCAGGCAACGTCTGGAACGGCGATGACGGAGATGTGGCGTGTGACCACTACAACCGCTACAAAGAAGACGTCCAACTGATCAAGGAACTGGGCGTAGAATCGTACCGCTTCTCCATCGCATGGCCGCGGATCTTTCCTCAGGAAGGCGTCTATAACGAAGAAGGCATGGCCTTTTACCGATCCCTTATCCAGGAGCTGAAGAAAGCCGGAATCAAACCGATGGCCACTCTTTATCACTGGGATCTGCCAATGTGGGCGTACGAAAAAGGCGGATGGGTCAACAGAGATTCTGTACAATGGTTTCTTGATTTCGCTGAAGTCTGCTTTAAAGAGCTGGATGCGGATGTGGAAGCGTGGATCACGCATAATGAACCTTGGTGTGCAAGCTTCTTGAGCTATCATGCGGGGCATCATGCACCTGGTCACCGTAATATGGAGGAAGGCCTGAAAGCCGCTCATCATATTCTTCTTTCTCACGGGAAAGCCGTTCAGTTATTTAAAAACGAACTCGGCTTAACGACGCCGATCGGCATTACCTTGAATTTATCCCCTGCCTACGGCGCATCCGATTCAGCCAATGACCAACTGGCGAAGAACAATGCGGATGGCTACGTCAACCGCTGGTTTCTGGATCCGATCTTTAAAGGAGCGTACCCGGTGGACATGATGAACCTGTTCTCCACGCACGTTCATGATTTTAACTTCATTCAGTCCGGGGATCTTGATGCGATCTCGGTTGAGTGTGACTTCTTTGGCATTAATTATTACAACAGAGCGCTTGTGAAATTTGCAGGGAATGAGAATCTTCTTTATACCTCTGCTCACTCTGATTATAAAAAGACAGGCATGGGCTGGGATGTGTCTCCCCAGGAGTTTAAAGAGCTCATCTACCGTCTGCGCAAAGAATACACAGATTTACCGATCTTTATTACAGAAAACGGTGCGGCATATGATGACGTACTTGAGAGCGACGGATCGGTCCATGATGCGGAGCGCGTTGCCTATGTTGAAGAGCATCTGAAAATGGTTCATGAACTGTGTGAAGAAGGCATGAATATTGCCGGTTACTTCCTCTGGTCCCTGTTTGACAACTTTGAGTGGGCCTTCGGTTACGAAAAACGGTTCGGAATCTTTTATGTGGACTTTGAAACACAGGCTAGGTACTGGAAGGACAGCGCCAAACGATATAAGGAAATTGTCGGGTCCCGTTCATTATCAGAAAAACCGTTTCAAGTGAAACAAGGAGTGTTGCTGCATGAAGAAAACGATGCGTCTCGTTCAGTCAGCCAGGGATGAAGAAGGCCGCTGGCTTGATAAAGGAACCGTTTCTTTTGAAGATGGGCACGGGGGAACTGACCGTGTCGTCACGCTGATCCCGGACCGCACCTATCAGGAGTGGATGGGGTTCGGCGGTGCCTTCACAGAAGCGGCAGGCTACAGTTTGTCGAAAGTATCAGAAGAACACCGGAAAGACATTATAAAAGCGTACTTTAACCCGTCTGAAGGGCTCGGTTATTCCCTCGGGCGGACGCACATTCACAGTTGTGATTTCGCTCTGGGAAACTATACGTATGTTGAAGAGAACGATGAAACGCTTGAAACGTTCTCCATTGAACATGAGCAGAAGTACGTGCTCCCGTTTATTAGAGAAGCCGTTGCTGAAGCCGGTCAGCCGTTAACGCTGCTTGCTTCACCGTGGAGTCCTCCGGGGTGGATGAAAACGACCGGGGAAATGAATCACGGAGGCAAGTTAAAGCCGGAATACGCCGGACTTTGGGCCGAGTACTATGCGAAATACATCGAAGCGATGGAAGCGGAAGGCATTCCGATCTGGGGCGTGAGCGTGCAGAACGAGCCGGCAGCAAAGCAGGTTTGGGATTCGTGCCTTTACACGGCAGAAGAAGAACGGGATTTTATTAAAAACCATCTCGGTCCGACGCTGTCCCGTCATCAGATGGCGGATAAAAAAATCATCATCTGGGATCATAACCGCGACATCATCGTCGAACGTGCGGAAACCGTGTTGTCTGACCCTGAAGCTGCCCAGTATGTATGGGGCACGGGGAACCACTGGTATGTTTCCGAGGAGTTCGCCAACCTGTCCATTGTCCATGAGAAATTCCCCGATAAGCACCTCCTGTTTACAGAAGGGTGCATCGAGGGCGGCGTTCAGCTTGGTGCCTGGCACACCGGGGAACGGTACGCCCGTAACATTATCGGCGACATGAACAACTGGCTCGAGGGCTTTATCGACTGGAACCTTGTGCTCGATGAAAAAGGAGGGCCGAACCACGTAGGAAACTACTGCGATGCCCCTGTAATCGTCGATACAAAGAACGATGAAGTTCACTATAACAGCTCGTTTTACATGATCGGCCATTTCAGTAAGTTTATTAAACCCGGCGCCCGCCGGATTCATCTTGATGAGCAGGTGGACGGGCTGTCCATGACCGCTTTTAAAAATGAGGATGGTTCCATTGTGTTTGTCGTATTAAATGAAACCGAAGAGGATGTTTCCTTTTCCCTGCAGATTGACAATCAGTCTGCCGGCGTCGTGAGTACGAAGCGGTCCATTGGAACTTATTTGATTTAGCAGGCTGGAGGTTACAAACATGTATACATTAACGAACGAACATGACTTTAAACTGGAATGGTTTCAGCAAAAGCCTCCGTTTTCGAGCTTTCTTCCCGGCATTGCCGGTGTCCGGGGCATCCCCATGTGGGTGTTTTACGTCAACCGCGGGCAGGGCATTGCAAGCTTCGGGGTAAAAGACAAAGATCACGCGATGACGGAATTCTTTCCTGCAGATAAAGCGTATCAATATACAGGAACACATGGTTTCAGAACGCTTCTGAAGCTGCACCGGAACGGGACAAGCACGTTTATGGAACCCTTTGCCACCTCACACTCAGAGGAGACGATGACGATTTCTGAAAACCGTCTGGCGCTCACGTGGAACGACCCGTCAGAAGGGCTTTCCGTTAACGTATCGTATGTGAGTCTGCCGGATTCTCCTCTGGCCGGGCTCATTCGTCATGTGACAATAAAAAATGAAGGCAAAGAAACGGTTGGTGTGGAAGGAGTGGACGGCCTGCCGGCGATCTTTCCGAGCGGTGTTCCGAACCAGGCCTATAAGGAGCTTGGAAATACCCTGAAAAGCTGGTTTGATGTGGTGAACCGTGAAGCGGGCGTTCCATTTTACAAGCTGCGGGGCAGTATGGAAGATACGGCAGAGGTCCGTGAAATCGTAGAAGGCAACTTTTACATGGGGCGTCTGTATTACCGTGGCGAAGACCGGGTAGTGTCACCGATTGTGGACCGTGATGTTCTGTTCGGGGGAGAGACCTCTCTAAACGCTCCCGTCCTGTTCCAGCAGGAACCGCTGGAAACGATTCAGAAAAAGACCGAGTATACAACAAATAAAGTGTCAGGCGGGTTTACGCCCTTTGACGTGGATCTCGAGGCCGGTGAGGAGATTGAGCTGTACTCCGTCATCGGACACGGCAGCTCTGTGGACGTAGTGAATACGTTCGCTTCAGCGCTCTCAGTTGAAAAACTCAGAGACTTGCAAAACCGGGCGGTTCATATTACCGGTGATTTAACAGCAAACGTGAAAACAGAGTCATCTTCTTCTCTCTTTGATGCCTACACGCGCCAGGCTTTTCTGGACAACGGCCTGCGGGGCGGGTTTCCAAAGGTGTTCGAAGGAGAAAACGGACACAAAGTCTATTATGTGTATTCAAGAAAGCACGGCGATCTGGAAAGAGACTATAATTTCTTTTCCCTCAGTCCCACCTACTATTCCCAGGGGAACGGGAACTACCGGGATGTCAACCAGAACCGGCGCTGCGATGTGTTTTTCGAGCCGAAGGTGGAAGATTACAATGTCCGGCTTTTCATGAACCTGATTCAGCTTGACGGGTATAATCCCCTGTCGGTAAAAGGAGTCCGCTTTCAGCTGGACAACCTGGAAGAGGTGGATTTCAGCGCCTGGGTGAACGTTGGGGATCTTGAAGCGGTCAAGGGGATGTTCGCTTCTTCGTTTACACCGGGAGAGATTATCCACGCACTTGAGAAGGAAGACATCGCTCTGAAAACGGACGCCGAGTCCTTTTTAACCGAGGTGATCACCCTCTCGAGTGAGCAGTTTGAAGCGGCGTTCGGTGAAGGGTTCTGGATGGATCATTGGACGTACAATCTGGATCTGATCGATGCTTATTTAGCTGTTTATCCGGACCGGGAGCAGACGTTTTTCTTTGAGCGCCCGTACCGGTTCTTCGAAAGTGCCGTCAGAGTCAAGAGCCGCGCTGAGAAATACGTGGTGAAAAACGGGGATGTAAGACAGTACAAGGCGATCGAGCATGACGAAAAGAAGGCGGCGAAACAGAAGGAACTGGGCGGCACGCCTTGGATCAGGACCGGTCAGGGAGACGGGCAGATCTACGAGACGAACCTTTATTCCAAGCTTCTGCTTCTTGCGGCTGTGAAGACAACCACGCTGGCACCGTACGGCATGGGGGTTGAAATGGAAGGGGACAAACCGGGCTGGAATGATTCTTTAAACGGTCTGCCGGGCATGCTCGGGGCGAGTACGTCTGAGCTGTATGAGCTCAAGCGTCTGCTTAACCAGTTGTCCGCTGTTTCAGGCGAAAAAAGCGTACGTCTGCCTGCAGAAATCGAGCCGTTCTTTACCAATGTTGGGCGTCTGCTGAGTGCTGTGAAGGACGAATCGGACACAGCTGAAATGATGGCGCACTGGCATCACGTTTCTTCCCTTCGTGAGAACTACCGGGAGACGATTTACCGGGGGATCCGCGGGGAAGACATGGAGCTCACAACAGAAGAAACGGAAGAGTTGCTTGCCCTATTGCACAAGGAAGTGGACCGGGGTATCCGGGCTGTCGAGCAGCTGGCTGATCCGCTGCCACCGACATACATTTATTTTGAACCGAGACAAAAGATTGAGGGAGACAACGTTGATGTTGCGGGTCTCACTCTGATTCCGAAGCCGGTTGCTCCGTTTTTAGAGGGTGTTGTGAAAAAGATGAAGCTGACGGACAGCCGGGAAGATGCGGCACAGCTTTACCAAAACGTGAGACAATCACCGATTTTTGATGAAAAATTGAAGATGTATAAAACGTCTATGTCCATCGCTGAAGAGCCGATCGAGCTGGGAAGGGCAAAATCCTTCACGCCGGGCTGGCTTGAAAACGAATCAGTCTTTCTTCACATGGAGTACAAATATTTACTGGCGACCCTGCAGGCCGGTCTGTACGATGACTTTTTTGCAGACATGAAGACAGCACTCGTGCCATTCCTGGACCCTGCGGTTTATGGAAGAAGTCCGCTGGAAAACTCGTCGTTTATTGCAAGCAGTGCGAACCCGAATCCTGCGTTGCACGGCAGAGGCTTTGTGTCGCGTCTCAGCGGGTCGACCATTGAGCATTTGAACATGTGGGTGACGATGATGGCCGGGAAAAAGCCGTTTCGTTTGGAAGAAGGCACGCTTGTGTGCGAGCTGGAGCCGGTCCTGCCCGGATGGATGTTTACAGAGGCCGGCGAGCTGTCGTTCACGTTCCTCGGATCAACGGGCGTAACCTACCATAATGAAATGAAAGCAGATACCTTTGGTGAAAAAGGCGTCAAACCGGTTCAGTTTGAGGTAGAATGGAACCATGGTGATCAAGAGACGGTTGAATCCGGCCGATTGACAGGCAGATTAGCCGAAGCCCTCCGGGAAGGGCGCCTGAAGCAGATCAACGTTCAATTAGGATAAACGCGTTTGGGGGAAACAACATGATAACGGGAAACAGACTGGTAAATTGGATTTACCGCGGGTTAGAGGTGTTTGTAAAGGTAGCTGCACTCAATGTGTTGTGGATGGTGTTCACGGTGGTGGGCGCTGGTGTTCTCGGAATTTTTCCGGCGAGCGCAGCCCTTCTATCCGTGATCCGGAAATGGATGATGGAGGGCATGGATACGTCTGTGCCCCGGACATTTATCGGCAGCTACAAAAAGGAATTCGTGAAGGTGAATGTGCTTGGGTACGCCGCCTTGCTCTACGGATTTGTGCTGTTTACAAACTATCAATTTATGCTCGGTGCCGATGGAATCGTCCAGCTCCTCATTGTGATTGGACTGATCATTCTCGGTACGCTGTTTTTCCTGACGGTCACCTTCTTATTTCCGGCCATCGTCCACTTCGATCTGCCGGTGCTTAAAGTGGTGAAAGTGGCGTTCCTGTATGGCATGACGCATTTCTACTTAGCGATCATGGCAGGAATCGGACTGACCGTAACCTATCATATTGTCCTGTTCTTCCCAGGCATTTTCATGTGGTTTATCCCGAGCTTAACAGGCATCATCCTCATGCCCGCAGCTTACATGGCGTTTCAGAAGTTTTCACGTGAAACAAATGCTGATGAGGCTGTTAAGGTGTAGGGGCGTACGGACTGAAATGACCTTTCCTTTGATAAAAGGGGAGGTCATTTTTTTGTGTAGCGTATCTTATGCCGATAGGTTTTTGTTTTAGCATGCGCTCCCCAGATTGTGAAAGTGGGTGCGTGAAGTAGAGGGGGCTCGGAAAATGGGTGCTTAACTTTGTGAAAGTAGGACCCTGAGTTACAAAAAAACGAAAAATGAGGGGCCGGCTTGTGGTGAAAAAAAGGCGAAAGTGAAGAACATTTTACACATATTGGTTTTAAAAAAACTAGCAAAAAAACTATGGAATTGAATGTCCAACCTTCTAGTCTTTTTTACACTGTATCCTGGTTTTTAGGCAACAATGTGGTGGAAGAGCATATCGCCTGGCGATATGCTTTTGTTGTTTAGAGTAGTTTGGCAGCTGCTCCGCAGGCTGTCCTGCCGGCATCTTTTTATTGCTTTGGGTTTAATCACAATTACTTTATGAACCCGCGTTTTCAGTTAAATAAATAGAATCCATTTTGTGATTAAAATGGATCCTTCTCCAGCAGATTTCAGGTTGGTTTTTATAAAAAAATCTGATCATTTTCTGCATCAGTGGGCCCGCAAATTGCAAAAGTTAAGATTTATATAGAGAATCAATTCTAATAATTATTTCCGCAATATCTTCTCCATCGCTTTTCCCTTTGCCAGCTCATCGATCAGCTTATCCAGATAGCGAATTTCCTGCATCGTTGGTTCTTCAATGTCTTCCACTCGGACCCCGCAGACGACACCTTTGATCAACGTCCGTGAAGGATTCAGTTGGGGAGCTTCAGCAAAGAAGGTCTCAAAGTCGGTCTGCTTTTCCAGTTGCGCTTCCAACTCTTCCTGACTGTATCCTGTCAGCCAACGGATGATTTCATCGACTTCTGTTTTTGTACGCCCTTTTTTCTCCGCTTTATTAATATAATGGGGATAGACACTTGCAAAACTCATTGTATAAATCCGATGTTTGGTCATGATACACCTTCCCTTATATTTATTTGCTTTATCATATCACGAAAAAATATGTGTTAAAAATGTAAGAAGAGCCTCTTCGCTTTTATGATAGAATAATTTTTCGCAACTGCCATATGAAAGGAGACCCTCGATGATTCAAACGGGACTTGAGCGTTTTTTAAAAGAGCATCTGATCATGCTGAAAGGAAAGAACTTCGGCCTCATGGCCAACCATACATCAGTGACATCCTCTTTGAAGCACAGCGTCGATGCGCTGCAGGAGAGAGGGTTCACTCCGGCACGGATTTTTTCTCCGGAGCACGGATTTCGCGGAAAGGTAAAGGCGGAGCGTGAGGTAGGCTCGTCCGTCGATGAAGGGACGGGAATTCCCATTGAAAGTCTGTTTCCCTTTGACGAATCCCGGTTTTTCGAAGCAACAGTGGAGCTGGATCTGCTTCTTTTTGACATGCAGGATATCGGGGCCCGGTTTTATACCTACATCGACCTTATCGCTTATGGACTGAGGGCGTCGAAGGAACACCGCATTCCCTTTATCGTACTCGATCGGCCGAACCCGGTTGGCGGGATAATTGCGGAAGGACCGTTATCCAGGCAGGGCGTTGCTGCTTCCTTTTCCCCAAGTGGCCTCCCGGTGAGACACGGTCTGACCGTTGGGGAGATCGCAATGGAACTGAATCAAACCATCGGCGGGAGGCTCGAAGTCATCACCATGAAGGGATGGGAGCGGGCCATGCACTATAAAGAAACCGGACTGCCGTGGGTACCGCCGTCACCGAATGCCAATGTCATGGAGATGCCCAGGTTTTATTATGGACTGGCTCTTCTTGACAGCATCAACCTCTCCCTCGGGGCAGGGACGGACAAGCCTTTTCAGCAGTTCGGTGCGCCGTGGCTTGACGCCGGGAAATTCATCCGAAGTCTCACTGCGAGAAAAGCTGACGGTGTGGTGCTGGAAGCTGTCACATTTGTGCCCTCTCAAGGAGATTACGAGAATGAGAGATGCGAGGGGATAAGGTTTCATCCAGTGAGTGAAAACTGGGGTGCGATGGCATTGGCAGGACACATATTTGAGGTTTTGAGGGACGAACACCCATCGCTGGTTTTATGGAAAAACAAGGATGAACGGTATTGGTCAGACTTCATTTATGGGACAGAAGGTTTGCGACTTTCCTATATTCAGGGAAATTCCGTAATTGCCCAGTTTCGCAGGGATTCCCTGCAGTCCCAGGCATTTCTTGAGTTTCAGTCAAAAAAACTGTATACGTAACTGGGTAAAACAGACTATCCACACTCACTCCTATTCGTCTATTGTAAAATTGTTTCAATATTCTTAAAATTTAGTTGAAACAAAATTACAATATCAGGAGGGATTGGATGAAACATGTATTCCGTTCGATGGGGTTAATAGGGTTACTTGTCATTTTTCTTATAGGATCACTGGCTCCGGCAGCACCGATGAGTGCCGAGGCGTCTGATCAAGAAGATCCGTTCACACGGGCCTTTTGGGTACAGGCCTTTGAGGATGGGCTGAAATCACCGGAACAGGTGGATCAGCTTTTGGCGGATGTGGAAGATGCGAACATGAACACGATTGTGGCACAGGTAGTACGGAGACACGATGCTTATTTCAACAGCTCCTACTTACCATTTACAGAGGATCCGAACATGACAGAAGGGTTCGATGCCCTTCAGTACTTAATTGACGGGGCAAAAGACAAAGGGATCGACATTCATGCGTGGGTCGTATTAGGACCGATGTGGCACCCGATCTACGGAGGAGCCCCGGAAGCCGAGGAGCACATTTACAACCAGTACGGACCAGATGCGCCGGACAACGAAACATGGGTGACGAAGGACTACAATGGTGTAGTAGCCAACCCAATGCAGCCATACCTCGACTTCGGTCACCCGGATGCGAGAGAGCACGCAATTAACATGGTGAAAGATATTGTAAGCGGTTACGATGTTGACGGGATCCATGTTGACTACATCCGCTATCAGGAAGACGGCAAAGGGTACAACCCGACGTCACTTGCCCGCTTCCAGGAGGAAACCGGCCGTACTGACCGTCCTCTTGCAAACGATGCCGAGTGGATTGAGTGGAAAACACACCAGATTGACACGCTGATGAAACGGATTTACTTAGAAACTATGAATCTGGATATGAACGTTGACGTAACGGCGGCTGTTTTATCATGGGGCTTTGACGACCCGAGAGAAAATGATTTCACAGACCTGGATCCTGTCCAGCGTGCCCACCAAAACTGGGAAAAATGGCTTCAGGAAGGCTATCTGGATTTTGCCTACGTCATGAACTATGACCCGGAAGCAACACCGGGAAGAGGCGAGCGCTATGATCAGTGGATCGAGTATCAGAAAGATCTTGAGCGCACGAGGGGCATGATCATCGGGCCGGCTCTTTACCTGAACTCGATTCCGGACAGCCTGAAGCAGATCAAGCGTGCCATCGAGCCGTCTCCGAACGGAAACATAGCTGAAGGAGTCAGCCCATACGTATACAACGTATGGAGCAATGACAACCGTCCGTTTGCGGACCTCCTGGCAGCTCTGACGGTTCCGAATGAGGACAATGACTTTGAAGCGCTGTTTACGGAGAAAGTAGAGCCGTTCCCAACGCCATGGAAGGACGAGCCTGTGGGTCACCTGTTGGGCAGCTATTCTTCTGACTTATCAGGAGAAAAAGTGGTTGTTACGAGAGGGGTAAGAGGCGAGGAAGTGGCCGTCGGTAAAATTGACGGATCCGGCATTGCCGGGTTTACTGATCTTGAGCCGGGCAACTACTTTGTCCACGTGGATGGAGAGTCCACCCGTGTTCAGGTGAAGAAAGGATCAGTGACGGCGTTCGAACAGTAAACGTGAGAGAAGTGGGGCGGCTTATGAGGTGGAAGGATACCTTGTGAGCCGTTTTTTGCAACAGGGAAGCTGGGGTTTGGGGGCGCGGGCGTATGTATGTGTCGGGTTGTGTCGTATTTTGCAGAATGACCGATATATTCAGTAAATTGACGGAAAAATGCCCGAAAGCGACTTATAAAAGCACCAAAACGACGGATAAACCGGCAAAAACGACCGATAAAACAAAAAACACTTCTCAAACTAGAATTATCGGACAATTTCAAAAATTTACTTGCTTTTAATTTGAAATTTAGTTACATTTAAAATATTAAATTACTGAAATATTATTTCGTTATCTGAGAAGGTAATTCCTGATGAAATTTGGTGATGAGCATGGAACAGAACCTGTCTTGCTTACTTACAGAGCAGCGAAACACCGCTTCTGCAGGGCTTGATTTGAAAAAGACAAAAGAAATTTTAAGGCTGATGAATGAAGAGGACCAGAAAGTTTCCCGGGCCGTCCATGACTGTCTTGACGAGATTGAAAAGACAGTGGACCTGGCTGTTGATGCCATCCAGCGCGGAGGAAGGCTGTTCTACGTGGGGGCCGGCACAAGCGGCAGGATCGGCGTCCTCGATGCTGTAGAGTGTCCCCCCACTTTCCGCACGCCGCCTGAAATGGTACAAGGGATCATTGCAGGAGGAAATTCGGCGATGTTTTGTGCGAAAGAGGGAGCAGAGGATTCCGTTGAAGGCGGAGCGAGGGCAATGGAGGATGTGAAGCTCTCCAAGCGTGACATCGTTATCGGGATCGCCGCGAGCGGAAGGACGCCTTTTGTGATCGGCGCTCTTCAATTTGCCAATAAGGCAGGGGCTGCTTCCGTTGCCCTGAGCTGCAACCCATCATCAGAGATTGGCAGTGTGGCAAAGATCAGCATCGAGACGATCGTGGGCCCTGAAATCCTCACCGGATCCACGAGATTAAAGTCGGCTACGGCACACAAAATGGTATGCAACATGATTTCCACGACAGTCATGATTAAGCTTGGGAAAGTTTACGAGAATCTGATGGTCGATCTTCATGCGAGTAACTACAAGCTTTATGAACGGGCAAAACGGATTGTACATGAAGTGACGAATGCAAAGGAAGACGTCATTGCTGAAGCTCTGGAAAAGGCGGAGCACGATGTGAAACTCGCCATTGTACTCATTGAAACAGGCGCTTCGGTTGAGCAGGCAAAAGAACGGCTGGCAAACGCTAATGGGGCAGTCAGGCAGGCGATCACATCGACGAAAAATGAGCGTTCGTCATAACGGCAATGGAGACCTGAAAAAGGTTCCATAGATATTTTGAAAAAAGGGGATGAAGGTTGCATGAAAAAGAAGGCGGGTTTGATCACGGGTATTTCACTTAGTTTACTGATGCTGGCTGCATGTACAGACAATGCGGAAGATGCAGATGCAGGTGCCGATGAAGAGACCGATACCGAAGAAACAGCAGATGAAGGGGATTCTGATGATGCTGCGGGATCTGACGAAGAAGCCGAGCTTCGCGTCTGGATCATGGAGACAGGTTCACCTGAAGAAGCAGAGGACTATTTTGACCGGGTGACGGAACGTTTCAATGAAGACTACCCTAACGTTTCAGTCGATGTTCAGTTTATTCCGTGGCTCTCTGCCCACCAGACACTGATTACTTCCATTGCAGGGGGAAGTGCTCCGGATATTTCAGAGCTCGGAACCACATGGAACCCTGAGTTCGCAGCGATGGGAGCTCTTGCCGACATGGATGATATCGTTGCAGACTGGGGCATGGAAGATGGCTGGGTCGATGCTCTTGAAGAAGTAGCAACATACGATGAAACTCTCTTCGGTGTACCTTGGTACGCAGGTGTCAGACAGCTTGTTTACAATACAGAGCTTTTTGAAGAAGCAGGTGTGGATGTGCCTGAGACATACGATGACCTGTGGGAAGTCGGCGAAGCCATTATCAACAATACCGACGCTTATGCCTACCCGGCAGTGGGAATTTCCCAGCACTTTGTCCTGCCTAAGATCTGGCACTTCGGCGGAGAGTTGGCTGTACAGGAAGAAAATGATGACGGCGAAATGATCTGGGTATCCCAAGTTGATCAGCCTGAAGCTGTTGAAGCTGTAGAATTCTATACGGATATGTACAAAGAAGGCTTTGTTCCTGACGGCGCATTGAACTGGTCTGTACTCGATACTCGTCAGGCATTTGCCCAGGAAGACCTGGCCATGACGATCGATCTTCCACCTGGTATTAATGCGATGATTAATGAGAACCCGGACCTTGAAGATAAAATCGGTGTTGCACCGCTTCCGGGTAACGACTCAAATGCGAGTTTCGTAGGCGGATCCAACCTGGCCCTGTTCGAACAGTCTCAAAACAAGGAACTGGCAGCCGAATACTTAAAGCTTCTCGTCTCTGATGAGTTCATTACAGAGTGGGCTGATTTCACTGGATTCTTCCCGGGAACGCTTGACGGTCTGAACGACCCGATGTTCTCAGAAGATGAGACGCTGAGCGTGTTCTCCGATGCACTGGTGGAAGGGCGTTCTTACCCTGCAAGCCCGTCATGGGGACGCTTTGAAGGGGAAAATCTCTTCGTCGCTCCAATCCAGGAGATTATGCAAGGATCCAAAACCGCCCAGGAAGCTATGGATGACGTAGCTGAACGCATGAACAACGCATTCTCAACAGAATAACACGAGTGACGGAACAGCGAATTGTTCCAAAACGGCAAAAGTCCGTCGAGACTATTTCTCTGACGGACTTTTCCATACATACTGCGCAAAGTCTTTAGAAGAATGGAGTTGGAAAGAGATGAACAATCGATGGCTTCCCTGGTTTTTGCTGGCACCAGCGCTGATTCTAATCCTCACCTTAACCATCTACCCGCTGTTTAACACGTTCTACCTATCTTTCAGACAATATGATATGTATTCCCTCATGACGGGTGTTTCTTCCTGGGTCGGGTTAAGCAATTATACGGAAACGCTCACAGATCCATTCTTTTGGACGGTAACGAGAAACACCGTCGTCTTTGGTCTGGCCTGTGTGTTCGGGACCATGATTGCAGGACTTTTGGTTGCGCTTTTGCTGAATACAAAATTCAAGGGCAGCCGGATCTTAGGGATTGTCATCTTGATTCCATGGGTATTCCCGGCTGTTGCAGGGGGAATCGTATGGCGCTGGATGTTCAACGACCAGTACGGAGTGGCCAACTACCTCCTCACACAGATCGGCCTTACCCAGTTTGACGGGTTTGCCTGGTTTAACACACCTTGGACGGCATTCACGGTGATTTTCTTTATGATTGTATGGCAGAGCTTCCCCTTTATCGCCGTTTCCCTTCTGGCGGGGTTCCAGACAATTCCCGATACGCTTTACGAGGCAGCGGAGATTGATGGCGCCAATGCGTGGCATAAAGTAACAAAAATTACCCTGCCGATGTTAAAGCCTCTTCTTCTTATTCTGTTTATTCTTTCAACGATCTGGGATTTTAAAATCTTTGACCAGATCTACGTCATGACCGAAGGCGGACCGGCACGGGGCACGTACGTCCTGGCCCTCTATTCCTGGAGCGAAGCCTTTAACTCCCTGAACTTCGGCATGGCTTCTGCCATCGCCATGCTCATGTTCGTATTACTGATGTTCTTTATTGTGATCTACATTTACTTTCTCCGAGAGGAAAAAGGAGGGAAGCAGGCATGAAGCGAAAAACAACGTTCCAGAAAGTTCTGATCTATGCAGCTGCCATCTTTGTGTTTGTCGTTTCCATGTTCCCGTTTTGGTGGATGGTGATCAGTTCCTTAAAACCATCTTCAGAGATTTTCAGCAGCGTGCCGACGTTCTGGCCCCATGATATTACGTTCCAGCACTACTACAATATCTTCGTCCGGGCAAACTTCTGGGTTTATTTCACCAACAGCTTAATGGTCGCAGGAACCGTAACCTTGCTTGGCACAGGGATCGCTGCTCTGGCAGGCTATGCGATCGGACGCTTCAATATTAAAGGAAAAAATGCGATTCTCCTTATGATACTGAGTGTCCAGATGTTCCCTCTCGTTGTGATGATCATTCCGTTATTTATCGTCATGAGCAGACTGGGTCTGGTCAACTCCCTGGTCGGACTTGTGATCGTTTACCTGACGTTTGCTCTGCCGTTTTGTATCTGGATGATGCGAAGCTATTTCGCCTCGATCCCGGTGGAAATTGAAGAGGCAGCCATGATTGACGGGTGTACGAGAATGCAGGCCTTCCGGAAGGTCATCTTCCCCCTTGCCTGGCCTGGTGTTTCTGCAACAAGCATTTTCGCCTTTATTACTGCATGGAATGAATTTGTCTTTGCCGTTACGTTCATTCAGGACGATTCGCTCCGCACGCTTCCATTGGCCCTGCAACAGTTTTTCAGCAGGTTTACCGCTGATTTCGGGGGACTGATGGCAGCTTCAACCATTGCGACGATTCCGGTTCTGCTATTCTTTATTTTCTTCCAGGGAAAAATGACGAAGGGCCTTGTACAGGGCTCCGTAAATACTTAAAAAAGGCATTGAAAAAGTTCGGTCTTAACTTTTTCCAGTGCCTTACATAAGGGAGATGATCGCATGAACATTGAAGAAAAAGTCGGCCGGCTCATGATGATCGGCATTCCGGGTACCACAGTGGACAAAGAAACCGTACAGCTGGTCCGGGACTGTTACGTGGGTGGTGTAATCTACTTTCAGCGGAATGTGGAATCGCCAGCTCAGGTAAAAGAACTGTCGGAACGCCTCCAGCAGGTAAACAGGGGCAGTTCGCCGCTTCTTATCGCTATCGATCAGGAAGGGGGAATGGTGGCCCGTATCAGAGACGGGGTCACACAGATCCCCGGTCAGATGGCAATCGGGGCCACAGGCGATCCGGCCGCTGCAAGGACACTGGCACAAATCAGCGGAAAAGAGCTTGCAGCCCTTGGAATTAACGTGAACTTTGCTCCGTGCGCCGATGTGAACAGCAACCCGGCGAACCCGGTCATTGGTGTCCGGTCCTTTGGAAGTGTCCCTTCCACAGTGGCGTCGTTTGTCAGGGAAGCCGTAGCGGGCTTTCAGGAGAGCGGCGTGTCTGCGACGATCAAACACTTTCCGGGACATGGTGACACGAGCGTCGACTCCCACCTGGCCCTCCCTAAATTGGACCATGACCTGGACCGCTTAAAGGAAGTGGAGCTCGCACCGTTTCGGGCAGCAGCTTCTGAAGCCGACCTTGTCATGAGTGCCCACATTAAATTTAACGCCCTCGATCCAGATTATCCGGCCACCCTCAGTAAGCCGATTATCAGCCGGCTGCTCCGGGATGAGATTGGATTTGAAGGCGTAGCCATCACGGATTGTATGGAAATGGACGCGATATCGAAGACGTATGGAACGGCTGATGCTGCTGTAAAAGCGATTCAGGCAGGGATTGATATCGTCTTAGTTTCCCACACGACATCCCTTCAGCGGGAAACCCACCGAAAACTTGTGGCGGCAGTGAAAAACGGCCACCTTTCACTGGCGCGGGTGGAGGAAGCCCTTGGCCGGATTGAACGCCTGAAGGCCAAGCACGGGACAGGAAAAAGGAACGAGAACCGGATAGAAATACTCGTTGAAAAACACCGGGAGACAGTAGACGGGATCCGGAAGAGGACGATTTCTTCTTTAACAGACACATGGACGCCCCTTTCGGCAGACGAAAAGGTTCACGTCGTTTTTTGCAGGCCCCACCGTCAGTCCTATGCGGATGAGCAGACAGATGAGTCCAATCTGATTGCAGAGCAGCTGAGAGCAAGGGGGTTTGACGTTTCTTCTACATCTGTAGAAAGTAACCCTTCCAAGGAAGAAGTCGTCCACGTGCTGTCTCAGATCGACGGCGGCAGTACAGTCGTTTTTTGTTCTTATTTACCGGGAAATAACGAGAATCAGCGCCTCCTGGCAAAAGAGCTGTCGAAACACTACTCCGACATGGTTGGTGTCAGTTTACGCTCACCGTACGATGCAGAAGAGTTGCCGTTTATCCGCCGGTATATTACCGGATTCGAGAGCACAAAAGGGGCAATGACGGCTCTTTGTGAGGTCTTGTCCGGAAAAGAAGAACCAACAGGAAGAGTCCCCATCACGCAATGACGTCATTGTGTGATTTTTTCTCAAACAGGTATAATTGAGTCAGTATAAAGATGGGAAGGGATACGATGAATAACATAAAATCAGGGGCATTGCGAATGATTGCCGAGGTGACCAATCAGCTTTCCCCCTCTGAAAAGAAGCTGGCAGCGTATGTGATTGAGCACCCGTCACGAGTGATCGGGATGACAGCGAACCAGCTGGCAGAGGCAAGCGATACGAGCAGTGCGGCGGTCGTTCGTTTCAGTAAATCGGTTGGCTATAAAGGCTTTCAGCAGCTTAAATTAAAAATTGCAGGAGAACTGACGAACGACTATGATGAAGGCTTTCACGATCTGCATCCCGGGGAAGAACCGGCATCTGTTGTTGCAAAGGTCACGAACAACAGCATACAGACGTTAAAGGAGACGTTGCAGACGCTTCAGATAGATCAGCTGGAGCGAGCGGTTGACGCGATTGCCGGGGCGAATGTGGTTCACTTTTTCGGAGTCGGGGCTTCTCAGATCATTGCCCAGGATGCGGAGCTCAAGCTTTCACGGATCAATAAGCGTGCCCACTCGTTTTCGGACTTTCACGTAGCAGCGATGCATGTTGCCAACGTCCAGCCCGGGGACGTGGTATTTGGCATTTCTTTTTCCGGTGAAACGTTTGAAGTCGAACGGATCATGCAGCTGGCCAAAAAGCGGGGAGCCACGACAATCGGGTTAACGCGTTTCGGCGTATCCCCCGTGGGCAAAGTGGCTGATATTCTTCTCCAGACGTCCACGTCCAAGGAAACCACCTTCCGAAGCGGGGCCACATCGTCACGAATTGCCCAGCTCACGGTGATTGATATTTTGTTTATGCTTCTGGCAAACAACCAGTTTGACGTGGTCATTAAGCATCTTGAAGAAACAAGAAGTGCCATTGACTTCATTCGAAAGAAGTAAAGGGGAGAGGCAGGATGGGCGATTATTTAGTACCAGCCACCACATACATGGCGGTCGGCCTTATGTCCGGCACCTCCCTGGACGGTATTGATGCCGCCCTCGTGGAACTCAAGGTGGATGGCAAGGGAGACGTACACTCGTGTGAACAGGTGAAAGGAGTGACCGTCCCTTTTTCAGCAGGAAGAAAAGAGCAGATCGAGAATGCCATGGACATAGAGCGGTCCAATATCCGTGATATTTGTGAGCTCAACGTCGTATTGGGCCGGGATTTCGCAGCTGCTGCCGAACGTGTAGTAAAAGAGAGCGGCAGAACAATGGCGGACATAGCCTTCATCAGCTCCCACGGGCAGACCGTTTATCACATGCCGGAAACGGGAGCAACGCTGCAAATCGGAGAACTCTCTGAAATAGCCAAACAAACGAACGTGCTCACCGTAGGCGACTTCCGCCCGTGTGATATGAGTGTGGGAGGAGAAGGAGCTCCTCTCGTTCCCTTCGTGGATCACCTTCTTTTCCGCCATCAGGAAAAAGGGCGGGTTCTTCTGAACATTGGCGGAATGGCGAATGTCACCCTCCTGTCTCCGGCATCCGTTAGCAGGCCGATGATTGGCGGAGATACGGGACCCGGAAATGTACTGATTGATCAGTGTATGGCCATTTTAACCGGGGGAAAGCACACCTATGACCGCGGTGGAGCATATGCTTCTGCAGGTCAGGTGGATCACTTATGGCTGGACAACCTGATAGAAGGGGACAGCTTTCTTAAGAAGCCTCTTCCTAAAAGCACCGGACGTGAGCGTTACAGCAGGGAAATGGCTGAAAGGCTTGTTGAAGAAGGAAAAAGCAGAGGCTTATCAGGAGAAGATATTACAGCCACAATCTCCAGCTACACTGTCAGGTCGATCCGTGACGCTGTTACCCCTTTTATTGGTCAGCTCGGACTTGAAGACGTGTTCGTTGGGGGAGGGGGAGCTGAGAATCACTATCTGATGGAAGAACTGGGAAAAGAGCTCGGAATGTCTGTTAACCGGATGGAGGAGCTGGGGGTATCTTCGGAATTTAAAGAAGCAGCTGTTTTTGCCGTCCTTGGGCTTTACCGGCTGAAAGGACGGCCGAATAACGCACCGGAAGCGACAGGGGCAAAAAAGCTCGTTTCGATGGGGAAAGTGGTATTGCCTTAAGGAAAAAACCAGCCGGAGGGCTGGTTTTTTGCGTGTATAGCGGATGAAGCGTAAGGCGATATGTGAGGCAGGGGCCCCATATCGGTAGGCGATATACGAGTTCCCCGACCATCAATCAGTGGTGTCGTATCGCTCGCCGATACGTTATGAAACCAGGCTTGGAAAACGCGGTTGATAGTGATAGATATGCCTTATAAGGGGAAAAAATACTTGGTCATAGTACGAGACGACACAAAGTTTAAATAAGACAGATTGGAGACGGCGTGGCAGGCATATCGTATGGCGATACATTCCCTTTAAAAGATTAACAATCTTGTTGGTATCGCATAGCGATACCACAAAATAAAGGAGAAGGAGGCAGGGGGGAATCAACCTCTGGGTTTAATAGACCCAAAAGTTAAGAATCTAGTTCATATCTTAAAGGGAGTTCAATAAGCGGAAATTAACACCAAACGTTCACAGATACTGAATTAAAAAAACGATACACAAAGATTGCCAGGCGATATAGCGCTATCCTTATCCTTATGAGACCTCGTACCTAATTTCTATTTTATCTGACAAATCCTCGTATCGGATGGCCATACATCTTGCAAATTCGACAAAAAACCTTCATATTTATAATAGATAAGGAGGTCCGATATGCGACACGATATACAGCCGAATGAACGCTCTTTCTCAACGAAGGAAGTGGCAGAACAAGTAGGTATTGCAACGCCAACAGTACGGAAGTATGGCCAGATCCTGGAGCGGAACGGATACGAGTTTTTTAAGGATAGAGACCGGCGGATCTTTGTCCAATCTGACATCGATGCCCTTGTAGCGATACGCGATACGGACAAGCCCCTGGACGACACGGCGAAAGACCTTGTAATTGAGCAGAAAGAGAGATTGGACAGTTCACAAGACTCTCATACAACAGACGTAGCGCTACCCGATACATACGGCAGCCTGCCTCAAGATCCGAACCAATTGAAAGAAAGTCTGATGTTTTTAGCGAAAGAGCTGGCGGCTACACGGGAGATGAATGTGCAGCTGGGAGAAGGCATGACGCACCTTAAACGAACGGTAGCCCAGCTTCAGCAGGACCATCACGTCATCAGTTCCGGAATCGGAAATTCAGCACAGCGGACACAGTCCAAGATTGAACGACTGACCGAGCAACAGAAGTCCCATTATGAAGCATTGCTTGAACAGGAAAAGGAAAAAAGCGAGCTTCTTCAAAAAGAGATTCAGGCGATGCGTGAGGAACAGAGGCAGGAATGGAGGTCACAAAACGAGTTTAACAAGCGGCTGGAAGAAGCTGCACAAAAACCTAAAGGTGGTTTTGAGAGGCTCTTTTCTATGTTCAGAAAATAATCGTAGAAGATGTCTCAAAAGAGCATAATGTAAAAGAGGTTGATCCAAAAGGTAAAGAACCGCCTTTTGGATCAACCTCTTTTACTATTAGAAACCTCCGTTTCCGGGTACAATCACTTTTAAGCAGTCTATTTTAGTCATAAGGAGCATGTATGGATATTTTAATCTGGTTGATTATCGTCTCATTTTTTCTGTTAAGCTTTGTGGGTCTTTTTTATCCTGTGATCCCCGGCATTCTCATGATCTGGCTCGGATTTGCATCGTACCACTTTTTTATGGATTCCCTCGGGTTTTGGTCGTGGGGAAGCCTTCTCGTTCTGACTGTTCTCATTTTCGCAGCGGATTTTGTGGCGAATATGTACTTCGTGGAACGCCGGGGCGGTTCGAAGTGGGGAGGGAGGATGGCAATCGCCGGTCTTATCATAGGGGCCTTCGTTGTACCGCCTTTTGGCATTATTCTTGTGCCCTTTGCTCTCGTTGTGATTACTGAATATCTCGTTACAAAAGATATAACGTCCGCTTTAAAAATCGGAACGGGAACCGTGTTTGCTTTTTTGAGCAGTACGTTTGCGAAGTTTGTCATTCAAGTGGTTATCATCGTGATCTTCTTTCTTGATGTGTGGTTGATGTAGAGTCAGGGTGGCACGATGATCAGTCACCCTTATAGATAAAACAGGAAAATAGACATAGGACATGTGTGGATAATGTTCACAGACACCTTGAAACCAATTCCAATTTACTAGATAATATTAACTAGTGAATGGTTGGGAGGGGTTTGATGGATTACCGTGAGCTGGTAAGCATTGTTGTGTTGTTAAAGGATAATCATGAGAGCGGCACGAGGGAAGGAAAATACTTCTTTTTCAAATATTTGGACATCGTGCTCGATCCGGAAAGTGATATTTATATTTTAGGAGATTTACATAAGCTTGCCGAGGTGTTGAAGGATAACGGCGTTTGCGAGTTTAGCGACGTAATCGGGCTTTATGACAGCAAGGCCGGCGGAAAGCTCAGTGAATTGTGTGGTGGCTGCTATGCGTGAGAAGCCGCCATTAAAGAACATTTATAAAAAGTCTCTTGCGATTCAGCTTATCAGAATGGGTCATGATCTGGAGCATACGATGAGAAACAGAAACAATCTGAGGTATCAGGTGTTTGTTTTTCCTGATACTCAGGAACTGAGAGAAGACCTTTGCAAGTTAAACGGGCAGAGGTATGAAGGTGAACGTCGTGAAAATCATTAAAGTCACAGCCATTGTTCTCGTTTTTCTTTCTGTAGCGGGCTTCACTACCCACCAATGGCTCGACAGCCGGGAAGTGTCTGAAACCTCAGGCGAAGTCGAGGATATAATCGATGAGGAAACAGGTGAGCCTGTGCCGATTGAAGAGATTGTTGATGTGCCTACAGTGGATGAGATTGAGGAGCGGTACTCTTTTGATATGAGTGAAACGAATATGCAGAATACGATTCATGCCATGTCCCATCAGAAAGTGTATGCAACTGAAAAGTGGGGACACGTCTTTATTACGGATGAGATTATCGATCGTCTTTTGGAAGTAAACAAAGAGAACAGCTATACTCACAGTGCGGTGTATCACGACATCCTCACCCGCTGGAGACTGGATGATTTCTCCAGAGCAGTGGAGGATCATAATACGATCTGGCAGCTGCAGGGAGGAACGGTCGGTGAGGCAACGCGGCTTCTCTCAGAAGAAGAGGAAAGGCTTTATATTATCAGGCATTTTGAAGATGAATAAGAGTAAACCGGTGCTCTAAAGATGAAATCAGCTATCTTTTGGACACCGGTTTTGTTTTTTCCAGTATCGAAATTTGGAGCATACAGCTCCACTTGTGTTTAACAAAAATGTTCGATGCTCAATGAGGATTTTCATGGCCTGTCCACTGCAGACACATTTTCAAGTGTGATTTGGAAGCTTGTATATTTTTCCGCTCCATCCGCCTATTCAAAGCAAACGCCCACACTCAACGGGGGAAACGTACATATTGTGTGGTGAAAAGAATCCTACACGGGGGCGGAGGGAATTCCATTGTCATACGGTAAAAATGAAGGTTTTGCGTTATTGGTTGTGTTGTTTATCCTGCTGGTCATCATCGGTGTATCTTACATCGACTGCGGCTGCTAGGAGTTGATAAAGGGACCTTGAGGAGATGATTTCTCCCCGGGGTCTTTTTCTTTGCGTCTGGGCGAATGGCCACTCCCTTTTCCTGTTTGATCATAGGATATGAATAAGGTGGAAGCGGGAAGGAGTGGAACAGCTTGTTTAACAAATTCTTTGGCGGTTTTGAGAAAAAAACCGGCGTTGGGATGAATGAAGTGCTGAAGCTTGCACAATCAGTCCAGTCGGCTAATCTCAAGGATGAAAAAGTGGTAAGAGACCTGATTCAGCGGATTGCAAAGGTCGCCAACCGTAAAGTAACAAAAGAAAAAGAAGATCAGCTCGTACAGGCAATTATGAGCGGAAACGTACCGAAGGACATCGGTGCTATTCAAAAAATGATGAAGGACAAAAAATAATGAAAATACGACTGTCGGCAAAGTAGCTGACAGTCTTATTTTTGTTTTGCAATCAGGATTTTAAGGGTATTGGAAAGGTATAAAAGAGAGGAGTGGAATCCGTACATGAAAAAGCTTCAAGCGTATTTCAGGACCGAAAATGATGCAGAAACGGCTTCGATCAGCCTCAAGCAGCTCCGGGTGAGCAATGTCATTGTAGATGAAATTCCGCAGCAGAGCCGTGAGAATATCGTGATCGTCCCCGCAGCGAATGTGGGATCAGGAACGGCAGCAGCCGGCGTTGTTCCCCCGGCAGCGGGAAAAAATAAGTTAACAATGAGTAAAGATGAAAACAAAGCATTTCAGTACATTCTGGAGTGTGATGTGGAGGAAACGGACTACGAAGCGGCAAAGGAAAAGCTGGAACAGAATGATGCCTATATGGAACAAAAAGAGTAAGAGAAAACGAGGAGCTAATGGCTTCTCGTTTTTTTTTTCAGGCTTTACAAATCAAAACCAATGTTTTACAATTTTATTAACGTTTGATTGATCAATCATTATTAGGGAGTGAGGATCGTCCATGCCACTTTCAGAAAATCAGATTAAAAATATGGAACAAAAGCGGGAGCGGATCCTGTATGAATCGGTCGTTCTTTTTTCTGAACTCGGGTTTGAGGGTACGACAATTAAGAAGGTCGCCAAAGCTGCCGAAGTCAGTTTTGGCAGCGTGTTTACCTACTTTGAGAACAAAGATCAGCTGTTTCATGCCACTGTGACGGAACCTTTGGCGGATTACGAGAGGTCGTTACTTGATTTTGATCCGCAAGCAAAAGACCCTGTGAAAGAACTTGAGAGCATGGTGGTAAAGCATATCGAAGTGTTTTCAAGTATCAGCCATTATTTAAACCTGGTTGTCCACGTGATCAGCCATAACAAAAAGTTTCCTGATACTTTTACAGTCCTCGATGCATTTCATCAGAACTTGCGAAACCAGGTTCGGGAGCTGGTTGCAGCAGGACAGAAAAAGGGCGTGCTCCGTGAGCAGGACCCGACTTATGCGGCTGTAGCATATACCAGTCTGTTGATGGGACTGCGGTTGAATCTGACTGATGAACCCGACAGCGATACGTGGGAGCATCTCGTTCCAAGCACGGTGCAGCTTTTTGGACCGAAATGAGCTATTGTTTCGGTTTTTCTTTTCCACCAATAATGATTGATCAATCAATCGTAGAAAAGAGGCAAACCAATGTCATTCTTTCGCTTTCACCGGACCATTAAAATAAGACTCGCTTTACAGTTCCTCACTACGATGGCCACCATGTCGGTCGTGCCTTATCTGGTTATTTATTTCTCAGCCACACTTGGCACCGTCACCACAGGATTTATGTTCCTGGGCGTGATCACAGCTACTGTTGCCGGCTCTCTGACCGGAGGGCTCCTTGCCGATAAAGCCGGAAGAAAACAGGTGATTCTTTGGACTGAAGGGGTTGCTGTTTTCGGTTTTATCGCTGTCGCATTCGTTAATTCACCCTGGCTGGTTCTGCCTTTTGCGGCTTTCCTTCTGTTTGTGATGATTCAGTTTTCCACCGGCGCAGGGGAGCCGGCTTATCAGGCATTGCTGATCGATGTAAGCAAACCGGAAAACCGGCGGTCCGTCTATACCTATGCTTACTGGCTGCGAAACCTGGGTATGGCGGTCGGGGGAATTGCAGGAGCCTTTTTGTTTATGGATCATCACTTCTACTTGTTTCTTGGTGTGGCTTTCTGCCTTTTCATTTCGTTTATTGTGACCGCCTTTTTTATCACGGACACCTACGTTCCCTTACGATCCGGGCAAAGGCGTGTTAACACTTCGAAAGCTGAAGCATCTTTCAAAACGGGCTACAGGAAAGTCCTGCTTCACCGTGTCTTCATGGCTTTTACATGTGCCCACTTACTCATTGTTTCTGTGGAAGAGCAGCTTACCACGGTTACTGCTGTCCGGCTTGTGGATGCCCTCACAGAACCCCGGCCGCTTCTTCCGTTCCTGCCAGTCAAGGTTGATGGCTTAAATACTGTCGGTATTCTGAAAGCAGAGAACACGATTCTTGTGATCTGTTTAACGGTGCTTATTTCTGCCTTTATCCGGAAGCTGAACGACCGATGGGTTCTCATGACCGGCCTCACGCTGTTTTTTACAGGCTACACCATCATCAGCTTCAGTGAAGTGCCAATCGTGCTCCTTGCAGCGATGTTTATCGCAAGTGCAGGAGAGGTGCTTCATATTCCAGTCAAACAAGCCTTGCTGGCCGGCTTGATTCCGGACCACGCCAGGAGCACCTATATGGGCATCTATTATCTTTTTACTTATCTGGGGGTGAGTACTGCCGGTGCCTTTATTATTTTGAGCGCCTGGGTGCCGGCGTGGCTGTTTACCTTTGTTTTTGCAGCGATGGGGGCTGTGTCATTGATCACCTTCAACCGGCTCACACAGGAGCCGGTACATGAGGCAGGCAGAGCAGCGGCCACTATGTAGAATTCAGGGCCGTTAATATTACTCTTCCCACCCAACTGCACTCAGGAACGTCCTGGCCAGAATCATATGGCCCGTGGCGTTCGGGTGCACCCGGTCCCATGCCAGAGAAGACGTATAGGCATGCTCAAGGTAATCATCAAAAGCCCTTTGTGTATCCACAAAAACACATGCATATTTTTCAGCCAGCTCACTGACCGCTTCACCGTAACGGTCCATCTGCAGTCTCATCTGGTCGTTTCTGTTTTTCTCCAGAAAAAACGGCGTCATGAGAATGAGCTTATCCACATGTGGACAGGCTCCCTCCATGAATCCTTCCAGGGTGCGTTTATACTCCGCTATGTATATGTGCTGCTCTTTCTCAAAAGGACTGTGGAACTGTCGCCACACATCGTTTATCCCAATCATGATAGCGAGAAAATCAGGGTTCTGATCCACAACATCCCTCTGCCACCTTTCCGCAAGTTCCCTTACTGTATCCCCGTTCACACCTTTATTCACAACCTGCAGCCCAAGCTCTGGATAACGAGACTGAACAAGGGCATTCACAAACGAAACGTAACCATTCCCAAGCTCTTCGAATAACCCTTCGCCATCAGGCTTCTCCCGTCCGCAGTCCGTGATCGAGTCTCCGATAAATAACAGCTTCTTTCCGTGAGTAAATATCATAACCTGACCTCCCGTGTCTTTCCTGATGATAGCTCTTTCTCCCAAGCAGGGATCTATTCCTCTTTTTTATGGAAAGTCCTGTCGGAGGAAACGAAAAGTTTCGGTCTGTTTGGAAAAAAATCCGCCTCAGGCTCAAAGCCGGGCGGATTCTTTAGGGAAGTTAACAATCGTACCTATCTTTTTTGCATTTCTTTTTAAATTTCTTTTTGGCTTCGTCTAATTTTCTTTCGTATTTTGCAATTTTTTCTTTGTACCCTTTAGTTTCTTCACGTAATTTTTGGCACTTATCTTTCGATCGGTGTCTTTTATGGCAGTGGTCTTTTTTACATGGATCGCAATAGTGGCAACGGCATTTGTCGTGATCAATTCTGCAAGGGTCGTGATGGCCTTTGTGATGATCCACATCACAACGGCATTTATCATGGTCTCTTCTGCAAGGATCGTGATGATGGTGTTTTCTATCATCGTCTACGCATTTTTTGCACATACATACATAGTCGCATGCTTTATGGTGTTTCCGGTCCGTCACGTAGTCGTGAATACTGATTCTTTTTCCGTATGGGTCATAGCTGAACATATCTTTCCCTCCCTCCTTCTTGAAATACTATATTCTATGCTCATTTGATAGATTTGCGCAGGCAAACAGGCAAGAAAAAGAGAGCGTCTCATAAACTATGAAACGCTCTCTCAGTCCTCTTACAGAAAACTAATACCCTTTGCGATAATCAACCCGGTTTACAGGCAGCGTATCCCTATTTACATAGCTCTCCAGATTTGGAATGAAGATGTCTTCCATCACCCGCTTATTGTAAAATTCAGTAGAACCCGCTGTGTGAGGCGTAACAATCACATTATCCAGCTCCCAGAGGGGGTTGCTTTCTCCCAAGGGTTCTTTTTCAAACACATCAAGTCCTGCTCCGGCGATCGCACCTTCTTTAAGGGCAGTGATCAGTTCCGTCTCTGCCACCAGCTGACCGCGGCCGATGTTAACGAAAAATGCCGTGTCTTTCATAAGAGAGAATTCTTTCGCCCCAAAAAGATGGTGTGTTTTTTCCGTGAGGGGAAGGGTCACGACCACATAATCACAGCGGGGAAGAAGGTCATGAAGAGAGTCGGCTTTATACATTTCATCTACGTTTTCAACAGGCTCCCCGGAGTTTCTCACTCCAAGAACCGTCATCCCGAACGCCTTTGCAATCTTCGCCGTTTCTTTTCCGATCGCACCGACACCGATGATCCCCACAGTCTTTTCGTGAAGCTCGAGATTCATATTCGCATGGTGCCACGTTTTCGTCTGCTGCTGTTTAACGTATGTATGAATTTTTCTCGTCAGAGCCAGCATGTGTCCAAAGATCGTTTCAGAAATAGGGTAGGCGTGAACACCATTTGCACTCGTGACAATCGCTTCTTTTTCTTCGAGCTTATCCAGGGGCAGGCCGTTAATACCTGCACTCCAAGCCTGAAGCCATCGCAGGTTTGTTTCAGGTTCAGCGACGATATTGTTCATCTCCGGTTTCCAGCCGGCAATCACCTCGGCATCTTTTAAATGAGGTTTCCACGTTTCCTTTTCTTTTCCGATAATCACATCCCAGTCAGGGACGAGTGATTTTACTTTCTCAGCATGAGCGTGATCGATCGTATGTGTGATCACAAGCTTACGTCTGGTCATGGTTATGTACCTCCAGGTGTTGGTTTTGTGGTGCCTGTCACTCCCCGAATCCTGTCGAATTCGTAGTCCTTTTCTATAAGAAAATTTCGTATGAAAAAGACCTATGGTTTCGTCAAAGTTCGGGTGGTGACAGGCACCTTTCTAGTTCTCGTACACTCTCAGATTCGCATAAATCGTCTCCAGTGTCGGAGCCGGTATGCCTTGCTCGTCTGCCTTTTCAAGAAGGTAGCCGAAGAAGTGGTCTCCTTCTACGGAAAGGCCTTTCTCCATGTCCCGCTGGAGTGATGATTTCATTGTGTGCTCGATGTCATGCAGCTTGTCCCAGTTCGCTTCCTCCACTCCGTCAGGCAGAGGTGCATCGAGGGATTTCATAATCGCCGCTGCTTCTGTAAGCGTCTTTTTCACTGTTTTACTGCCGTATTCATCATCACGGATCGGTCCGATTGGCGAGCGGTAAAGGGACGTAACGCCAGACAGGGTTGAAATGAATAAGTACTTTTTCCACATATCGGCCAGGATCGTTTCAGAAAGCACAAAGTTACTCTTCGTGTTACTGAATGTGTCTTCGAGCCTTGAAACACGCTCGGAGCGCTCCCCTGATCTTTCCCCGAAGATGAAATCGTGGGTGCCGCTGGACTGTATGATGTGCCCTTGTTCGTTCAGCGTAGCTTCCACAAAGCAGAGGCCTCCGAGGACGTTTTCTTCACCAAAAGCGGCAATCAGCCTGTCCATGTGGGCAATGCCGTTTAACAGAGGGATAATCATCGTATTTTCCCCAACATAAGGCCGGATGTCTTCTATCGCCTGATCCAGCTGGTACGCCTTCATGGAAAGAAGGACCGCATCGAAAGGTCCGGCTATTTCGCCGGCCTGAATAAGAGTGGGGGTGGTTTGGAAATCACCGTGAATACTCCGGATATGCAGCCCGGTTTCTTCGAGCTGTTTGCGTCTTCGTTCACGGACGAGAAACGTCACGTCCTCGCCTTTTTCCACCAGGCGGCCACCAAAGTATCCGCCAATCGCTCCTGCACCAACCATTAGTAGTTTCATAGTGCCCTCCCTTTATTTTCCCGGGTGCCTGTCACTCCCCGGTATTTGTCGAAATTATAAGTCTATTATACATGAATCATAGCAGGGGGAATGGGCAAAGTGCTTAGGAGATTATAAGATGGAAGAGAGTGATAAAATGAAGAAAGAGAAAATGAGGAGGATTCCGATGATAGAGCTTTTTCAATACAACTGGGAAGTTCGGGAAGAGTGGTTTGACTGGTGTGAAGAGGTTCCACACGAAGAGCTTGTGAAAAAGCGTACGGGCGGAATGGAAAGCATTCTGCATAATTTGTTTCACGTGATCAATTGCGAGCAGCTCTGGATTAATCACATGCGGGGAGAGCCTGTGATTGAAACGGACATGAAATCAATCACTGTTCTTGAAGAAGTGAAAGAATTTTCACGTATCACAAAGCCGGTCACAATGGCCTTTTTGGAGTCGTATGCAACGTCCGGGGAAGACCGGATTCTTGAGGTGAAGAGCAGCAGGACGGGGGAGATCCGGTCGTTTTCGTATGATAAAGTGATTCTCCACATTATCACCCATGAAATTCATCACATTGGCCAGGTGTCCGTGTGGTCGAGGGAGGTTGGCCTGAAGCCAGTTTCGTCTGATCTTATCATAAGGGATTACTTTTGAAGGAAGGCAAACAAAAAAGCAATGGAATTTCCACAGAGAAATCCACTGCTTTTTTTACGTGCTACTGCCCTCTTTTTCGACGGTCGGTAATAAGTTCGGCGCCGAGTCCGTAGTTGTCGGTGTCGATTTCGTCAATGATGACAACGGTTGAAGCGGGGTTTTTGTTTAATGTTTCTTCCAAAAGATTGGTGACGCCTTTTACAAGGGTCTCCTTTTCCGCTTTTGTAAGTCCACCGTTTTCTTTAGTCACTTTAATGTTTACATATGGCATGGACATACACCTCCTCATTCAATGATGGCAGATAACGTTTCCTATTGTCTTCTTTCCTGTTCTTTGGAAAATTCAAACTGAGCTGGGTCACCTCACTGCCTGCCAGCACCTCTTTGCTTGCGTCTTTCATGGAGAGCGCAGGCTGCCTGACTTCACTCTGAATTTCCCTAATTTCTGAGTCAGCCGGAAGAACAGGGGGTGGCACGGCGCGATTGGGAATTATCTGGATCCGGATCTGGATATCTTAACCTAAATCCTTGATATATTAAAATTCATCCGGCATATCTTTCACGGCGGATATCTTAACACAAACCCACAAAAACGATCCTCCTTCGTTGAAAACACTAAAGAGAGGGCGTATAGTTGCCCCTAAAGGAGGCATGTTGTAATGAGCTTTTTCAGTAAAGGTGACAACCGGGAAAAACATATGCAGCAGGCAGAGGAGTTTTTGTTTGAAGGGGAGACTCTTGAAGGGACATACGGCCTCATGATCGACTTCGTGGCTTTTACGAGCCACCGGATTCTTTTTGTAGACCGCTCTCTCATGTCGAAGTCAAAGTCTGCTGTATACTCTATTCCCTATGAAAAAATCGAAGAAATTGCCATTGAAAAAACCGGTGTATTTTCCTTTTCCAACAACATCGAGATCGCAACAAAACGTACGACCCACTCCCTGCGCTTTATGAAAGACACCGACGTGATGCAGTTTTACAGGGATTTATCCAAACGAATCTGTACGTAATACGCAAGCTGTAACCATCAAAAGATGATTACAGCTTTTTTTGTGCCTGTCCTAATATAAGCCGGTGGTTTCGACAACATTGAAGTGGGGACAGGAGCCTCAATAAAGAATGTTCGAATGTTCTTCGTATGAAAAATATGGATCAATCCATACTATTAATGAAAAAATGTTCACTTTATTGCCAATTAAACAAAAGGAGACAGTGCTTTGAAAAAACTACTGATATTTACACTTTTGATTACCACGATCTTTACTTTCTTCGTTTCACCACTCACGGATGTAAATGCAGAGACGAATAATCCGCAAAATGATGAATGTATGACGGAATCTGCCGTCCAGTTAAAAGGAGATCTCAGAAAACTGTGGATTGACCATACAATATGGACAAGAAGTTATATCGTCAGCGCCCTGGAAGGTCTGGAAGATCAGGAAAAGATACTGGAGAGGCTGTTGAAAAACCAGGATGACTTAGGAGATGCAATAAAACCGTATTATGGAGAAGAAGCAGGCCAAAAACTAGCTGAGCTTTTACGTGAGCACATTATAATTGCAGGCAGTTTGGTCGGAGCGGTTAAAAACGAAAACGCTGCAGAAATAGATAAGTACAATAAGGAATGGTACAAAAATGCAGATGATATTTCTGAATTTCTCAGCAGTGCCAATCCAAACTGGTCCTATAACGAACTGCAGGATTTACTGTACATGCATTTGAAATTGGTTGCTGATATAGTTACAGCAAGAGTGAACAAAGATTGGGCCGCAGATATTCTTGCTTTTGATACAGGTGAAGACCATATCATCGTATTGGCCGATGCATTGACAGATGGTATTATTAAGCAATTTCCCGATCAATTCAACTGAATGAGGATCAAGTTCTCCTTAATTAAACACGAAGGAAAAATCAAGAAAGCCGTAACCATCCCCAGGATGATTACGGCTTTCCTTTAGTCTTTTAACAGCTTCCGTACGTCATTCTCCATCTTTTTCGGTGACGTCTGAGGAGAGTAGCGCTTCACCACTTCACCATTGCCATCAACGAGAAACTTCGTGAAATTCCACTTGATTTCAGAGCTCAGTAATCCTTTTTGGGACGCCTTCAAGTGTTTATAAAGCGGGTGGGCTCCGTCTCCGTTCACTTTAATTTTGGAAAAGAGAGGAAAGGTGACGCCGAAATTGATTTCGCACGTTTCCGTCATGTTTTCATCCTTTACCGGCTCCTGGTTCATAAACTGGTTGCAGGGGAAACCGAGGACGGCGAGCCCGTCATCCTTATACGTCTGATGAAGGCGCTCGAGTTCTTTAAACTGCCCGGAAAGGCCGCATTTCGTGGCTGTGTTGACGATAACCACCGGCTGTCCTTTGTATTCATGAAGAGAGACTTCTTCTCCGTTTGGTTTTTTAACTGAGAAATCATGTACTGTTTCTGCCATGATGTCTCCTCCTTTACGTTTGATAGGTTTATCATAAAAACAGAAAGGGAGAAAAACAAAACATATGCTTAAAACACAAAAACCCCCCTGCCAAAAGTGACAGAGGGGAAATTCTAGCTTTCTGTAACAAGGGGATAGACACCGTTTTCGTCATGGGTTTCCTGACCGGTAATAGGCGGGTTAAACACGCAAACCATACGCATGTCCGTTGTTGCCCGGAGGAGGTGCTCGTCGTGCTCATCGAGAGCATAGAGCGTGTTGGCGGAAATCGGGTGAACCTTGTTATCCTTCAGCGTCACCACTTCGCCTTCCCCTTCGATGCAGTACACCGATTCCAGATGATTCTGGTACCAGATATGGGTTTCGGTGCCGGCTTTAATAACTGTATCGTGCACGGAGTAGCCCATGCCGGAGTCTTTTAAAATCAGGCGGCGGCTCGTCCAGTTTTCGCCTTTTACTTCGTTTTCTGTATTTAGCACATCTTCCAGTTTTACAACTTTCATTGTTTTGACCTCCTTGTATGTTCAGTGGCTTTTATTTGAGTTGCAATGGCTCCATTCGGTTGCTCGCCTGTTACGAGAACTCCCCTCGTAACAGACTTTAAAAAGGCAACCGTTACGTTCATTGCCTAGAAAGCATTGGAAGTAGTTAAAGAGCGAACTTTTTCAGTGCGTTCTGTTCAGTCTGCAACCTGCTTGTGATTGGCGAGTACGCTTTTGATACTTTCCTCAATAATTCCAAAGCCTTCTTCGAGTCCCTGGTCATCGATGATCAGAGGGGGGAAAAGCTTGAACACTTCATCATTGCCCCCGGATGTTTCCATGATCAGACCGCGGTTAAACGCCTCTTCTGCTATTTTGGACGAAAGCCCTTCAACAGGTGAGGCAATGCCCTGCATGAATCCGCGCCCCCGTACTTCTCCCTGCAGATCAGGAAAGCGTCGGACGAGGCTGTTCAAAAACGCTGTTATTTTCCCGGACTTTTCCTTAATGCTTTCTTCAAATGCGCTGTCCTCCCAGTAAGTAAGGGATTCGGTGGCCGTTACGAAGGCATGATTGTTTCCACGGAACGTGCCATTATGTTCACCGGGACTCCACTGGTCGTGCTCCGGCTTAATCAATGTGAGGGCAAGGGGAAGACCATAGCCCCCGATGGACTTGGACAGGCAGATGATGTCGGGCTTGATCCCGGCTTTCTCAAATGAGAAGAATGTGCCTGTGCGGCCGACCCCGGCCTGAACATCGTCGATGATCAGAAGAATTCCCCAATTTTCGCAGATCTCTTCAATTCGCTTAATCCATTCAAAACGGGCGGTATTAATGCCCCCTTCTCCCTGGACAGTCTCAAGAATCATGGCAGCGGGAATTGCCACGCCACTCCCGTTATCTTCAAGAAAACGCTCGAGGTAATCGAGGCTTTCGTTCTCATCCATAAAATTATCAAACGGCATCGTCACCGAATTGGTGAGGGGGACACCGGCCCCTTTTCGTTTAGCCGAATTTCCAGACACGGCGAGTGACCCGATCGTCATTCCGTGAAATCCGCGGGTAAAGCTGATCACATCGGTGCGTCCCGTAACCTTGCGGGCAATTTTCAACGCGCTTTCGACGGTGTTGGTCCCCGTCGGCCCCGGAAACATCACCTTGTATTCCATGTCGCGGGGTTTTAAAATGACATCGTTAAACCGCTTCAGGAAATCAGCTTTTGCTTCAGTCGCCTTATCAAGGGAGTGGGTAATCCCGTCATTCTGGATATAGTCAATGAGCTTTTCCTTCATTCGTGGCTCATTATGTCCGTAGTTCAGGGCGCCTGCCCCGGCAAAAAAGTCGAGATATTCCTTTCCTTCAGTGTCCCACAGCTTGTAGCCGCTCGCTTTTGTAAAAACAGCCGGAAAGCTTCTTACATAGCTGCGCACACTGGATTCCATCTCATCAAAAATTGTCAGATCTGTCATGTTCCTAAATCCCTCCATTGCGTTTTTCAGTCATTGGTCCAACTCTGAATGTAAGTTCAGATTCGTGATCATCTTCTGGAAAAAGTTCGGCAGGAAAGCAGGTTGATACGACACACGAGGTTGAAAAATCCCGCGCCAGTCCTCTGAAAAGAGCTTCGGAAGCTCCGTTTGAAGGGGTCACGGTTGCTTCAAGGAAGCGGACATTTCTGCAAGCTTCTCTCGAAAGGAGCTCGTTCATCATTTTTGAGGCGACTCCTTTTCCCCTTTGGGAAGGGTCGACGCCAACCTGCCAGATAAAGATCGTGTCTTCTTGTTTGGGAGGAATAAAAGCGGTGATGAAGCCAACCAAACGGTCCTGTTCTTTTGCTGCTACACACGTCTCCCCGAAAAACTCACACATCATCAGATACTTGTAGGATGAGTTTTGATCAAGGGAGGTGCTGTTCACTAACTTCCACATGGCAGCCCCGTCATTCACGGTCGGCTTTGAAAACGTGACATCGCGTACGGTCGAATTTGTGCTCATAAAAATAAACCGCCTTTAATGGACCTGATAAGAACCCTCTCCTTTTGAAAGCGTTTTTTAAAGCACATAGATAAGCATAGTAACAGGACTGATTTTAATCAAACGGCATAAAGGAGCGTGACTGGCTAAAGATTCCAGTGAGTACAAGTGAGTAGAGAAGAACGGGGTCATTGTTTGGATAACTCTGAAAATTAAGGGAATTCTGTGCCGTCTATGTTTTTATACCCAATGAGACAGGAGTGATTGTTACAGTTGTGTTACAGGTTTTGAGGGAATGACAGAGCTTCGGATGGTACATGAAATGAGAAACAGGGTAAAGAAAAGAAGAATGTCACTTGAAGGAGGGCGATCATGGTGTTTCACTTTGATCATATTATTCATTACGTGGAGGATGCGAATAAAACGAAGGAAGCGTTCCAGGAACTGGGACTTCATGCCGTAACCGGAGGAAGACACGAAAATCAGGGCACATACAACACGCTTTGTCATTTTGATTTGAGCTACATCGAGTTTTTGAGTATTGAAGACCGGGCGCTGTTCGAGAAGGTTATTAAAGAGAAGAGGGATTCGAGCCCGTTTGCCACCATTGCACACGATCAGTTCACAGAAGGATTCTCACGGATTGCTCTTCGTACCCGGGGGCTGGACACACTGGCAGTCACATTCACGGAAAAAGGACTGAAGGTTACAGGTCCTGTTCCTCTCAGCCGCAAGCGGCCGGACGGGAGTGTCCTCGAGTGGTCTCTTCTGTTTATTGAAGACGAAAACTCAAAAATACCTCTTCCGTTTTTTATCGACTGGCATCAGACCGATGATGAACGGCGTGAAGAACTGAAGATGCATCACGTTATTTCCCCCAATGATAGTGGCGTAGCGTCCTTGTCTCATGTGACGATCGCTGTGGAAAACCTGGATGAGACGGTCGCCAGGTGGGCTTTGTTATTCGGACTGCCTAAAGGTGACATATATGAAGATGAAGATCTCAATGCACGCGTTCAGAAGCTTCACCTCGAGGGAGGGGATCTGTACTTTGCTTCCCCGAATGGGGAGGGTCCCGCAGCCCGGGTGCTCCGTGAACGGGGCGAGCGTCCTTTTAAGGTGACGCTTGAGGGAGCGCCTGTAAAGGAAGAACGGATCATTCATAATGGGAACTATCAGTTCAGACAAGCGGAGAATGGAAAAGGTTAACGAGAGAAGCAGTTATTACTCACCCTTTTATACCCCTATGGGTATTTGGGTTTTTGTGATATAATCAAATTGTACGTGGTCATACTAGCAAATAAGAGGTGACATAGATGTCCATTAAAAAGGCATTATGCCAATTAATTAGAGGAGAAAATAAGATGAGAGAAATGACAGCGGAAGAAGTAGCACAAGCTGCGAAGAACAACAAGGATGTAAGCATTATCGATGTGCGGGAAGATGAAGAGGTGGCAGAGGGAATGATTCCCGGCGCGCGCCACATTCCTCTCGGACAGGTACCGGACAGGCTCGATGAACTTAATAAGGATAAAGAACACATTATGGTGTGCCGTTCAGGAGCCAGAAGCGGCCGGGCCGGATCCTTCCTGAAAAAAGAAGGGTATGACGTCATCAATATGAGCGGCGGTATGCTCGAGTGGAAAGATGAAGTTCAGAAGTAATGGTGATATGAGGCCGGGACATAAAGAAAGTGTTTAGCTGATAATCCGAACAATTCACGAAAGTAGCGGATGAAATATACGCAAACTCCCTCTGGATTAAAAGGAAGCCACTGAAAAAGTACAAAACAACTTTTTCAGTGGCTTTTATTTGAGTGGCAATGGCTTCAGCGGTTGCGCGCCTGATATGAGAAACCCACTCATACCAGGCTTTAAAAAATGGCAACCTTTACGCTCATTGCTTAGAAGGCACTGGAAAAGTTAAAAATCGAACTTTTTCAGTACCTTCTGAAAAGCAAAGGTGATACCCCGCAACGAAGTGAGGAGGGTAACCCGCTTCCCGAGGAAAGCGAAGTATATTTCAGGAGCGGTTTACAGGCTCCGCATGTTATTCGTTCGGATTTCGTTAACTAAAACACTTTTGTCCCAGCCTCTTTTTCGTTCTTTCGATCATTTCCCGGAAAATAACCCGGATTTCGACACAGCCTGTCATTTGAATTGGCTGCTCACCGGCGTACTCGTCACTATGTACAGACTTCTGGATAATACCATGATGAAAAGTTTATTGGAGGCATGGGAGATTCCACTCCTTTTTAGGTGTTTTGCGGTAACACACGCTCCCCGCCCCTGCCACCGGGGATTTTTACATGTCTTTAAACTCCTCCGTAAACCGCCTCGCCTGCTTGGACAGATGCCGCTGTTTGAGCCAGATCAACGCGCTTTTTGCCCTCACTTCTGCATCCTCAATGTCAAAAACAGCAAGCTCCGGTGACTGGAAGGAAAGGAGAGTCGACCGAGGCACAATAGTAGCCCCAACGCCTTTGGATACCAAAGATAAAAGCATCGTTACATCAGGGCATTCACAAAGTACTGTCGGCTCGAAATTATGTTTGCGGCACTCTTCCAGAATCATTTCATACTGCCCGGCGCCACTGACGCGGTGCAAAAGAAGAAGCGGAACCCCTTCAAAGGAAGCCATTTGCAACGTCTCATTCATATCTGGTGGGGCCAGATCACGATGAAACACGCCTACATACTCCTCGTCCGGAAGCTGGATGTGATCAAACTCTCTCATTTCAAGAGGAAGTCTCACAATCCCAAGCTCCACATCTCTGTTTTTCACCAGTTCCCCAATCTGATAGGAATCCCCGTCCCTGAGCAAAAAGCTCACGGCAGGATAGGAGGCTCTGAAATCTCTGATTCGTTCAGGCAAATAAGAGAAACATGATTTGACGGTGCCGATGGCGAGTTTGCCCCGAAGACCCTTGTCGCTTTCTTTTACTTCATGGCGGATTTCGTCCATCTCCTGAAGGATCCGCTCGGCTTTTTTCAACAACAGTGTCCCTGCCTGGGTAAGCTCCATTGTCCGTCCGTTCCGTTCAAACAACATGACACCGAGCTCCGTCTCAAGGGACTTAAGCTGCTGGGAAAGGGGAGGCTGGGCCATATGAAGCCGTCTTGCCGCTTTTGTAATCTGCTTTTCTTCAGCGATGGTGCAGAAGTATTTCAGCTGTTTAATATCCATTATGGGGACCTCCAAGTGCTATATGTTTTTCGTATTCATTCCATATGAAATCAATATTTCTCATATAGCGTAGCACATGGTACGGTCTATTTGTAGGAATATTCGGATAAGTATGTCTATTTTTCAATAAAAAGGAGAGAGCGTTGATGAGATATGATGAAGCGAAACGAAAATTAAGAGGTTCCATTGCCCCGATAGTGACGCCATTTAAGCAGGATTATTCCATGGATCTGGATAAACTCAAGGAACTGATTGACTGGCATGTGGAGAGTGGAAGCCATGCGATCAGTGTAACGGGAACGACGGGGGAGCCGAGTTCACTCACAGCGGCAGAGCGAATTACCGTAATGGAAACGGCGGCTAAAGCCGTGAACGGCCGGGTTCCGTTCGTACCGGGAACCGGATCGACAAATCATGACGAAACCGTCGACTTGACGAAAAAAGCCCAGGAGATGGGGGCGGATGCAGCACTTGTGATCGTTCCTTATTACAATAAACCTTCCCAGCATGCCCTTTACAAGCACTTCAAGACAGTGGCGGACAGTGTGGACATTCCTCTGATCGTCTACAACATCCCGGGACGAACGGCCACAAATCTTGATGTGAAGACGCTGGCCCGCCTGAGCGAAGACTGCCCGAACATTATTGGGGTGAAAGAATCCAATAAAGACTTTGAGCATATCAACCGTGTGCTGTTAAACTGCGGCAGGGATTTCAACCTTTACTCGGGAATTGAGCTTCTCTGTTACCCTATGCTTGCCATAGGAGGCGCCGGTCACATAAGCGCCACAGCCAATGTGATGCCGGAAAAAGTAGCGGAAATTTACAATGCGTGGGAAGAAGGCGATGTGAAGCGCGCCCAGGACCTTCACTTTGAACTGATGCCCCTAAACGATGTGCTCTTTAAAGACACGAACCCTGCACCCCTTAAAGCAGCCCTTGGCATGATGGGTAAAATTGAGCCGGTTCTCCGGATGCCGATGGACCTTCCGACAGAAGCGCTCCAGAGCGAAATCCGGGAAGTATTGAAAACCTATACCAACGTGGCTGATCAGGTTGTTTCCAAATAAAGTGTAAGCGGATACAAAGGGGCAGTTGCTCCGCCCTTTGATGGAAATGACCAAACATACAGGAGGTTCTCACTTATGACCAAGCAAACGGAAACGATTACTGCGACGCAGCTCACTCATGACAGTCAGCTTGCTGATATCAAGCTCTATATAAACGGGGAATTTGTACCTGCGAGTTCAAATGAAACCTTTGAAAATAAGAACCCTTTCACCAACCGTCCCATCAACCAGGTAGCGTCCGGCACCTCAGATGACATTGACCGGGCCGTAACTGCCGCAAAAGCAGCCTTTAAAGGGGAATGGGGACGGCTGAAACTGAAGGACCGACTCGTGTATGTGAACCGCATCGCGGACCTCATTGACGAGCATATCGACGAAATTGCGCCTCTGGAATCACTTGATACAGGTCTTCCGATTCACCAGACGAAAAAGATGGTGGCACGGGCTGCACAGAATTTCCGCTTTTATGCCGAGATGGTTTCAAGCCGCCTCACAGGCGATGCTTATCAGGTAGACGATGAATTTTTAAACTATACCGTCCATAAGCCCGTTGGGGTAGCGGGGCTGATCACGCCGTGGAACGCGCCATTCATGCTGGAAACGTGGAAAATAGCCCCGGCACTCGCAACAGGCAACACTGTAGTTCTAAAGCCGGCCGAATGGTCCCCGCTCACAGCAAACCGACTGGCGGAGATTATCGACAAAGCGGATCTTCCAAAGGGCGTATTCAACGTTGTTCACGGGTTTGGGGAAACAGCGGGAGCAGCCCTTGTGGCACACCCTGATGCGCCGCTTATCTCGTTTACAGGTGAAACGAAAACCGGTTCTGAAATTATGAAAAACGGAGCCGATCCGTTAAAGCGCTTCTCCATGGAGCTTGGCGGCAAATCCCCGATTATTGTGTTTGACGACTGCGATGTTGACCGGGCGATCGATGCGTGTACGTGGGGTATTTTCTCCTTCAACGGCGAACGATGTACGGCAAATTCACGGTTGTTTATCCACGAAAACCTTTACGACACATTTGTGGAACAGCTCATTGACAGGGTGAAAAACATCCGTGTCGGCGATCCCCTTGATGACAAAACCCAGGTCGGCCCGCTTATTCATACCGACCACTATGAAAATGTGAAACGATATCTCGGCATTGCAGAAGAAGAAGGGGCCCGGGTTATCAGCGGCTATGTTGATGAAACGTATGCGGATGGGAACTTTGTGCCGCCGACGCTGCTGTTAGACGTAAACAACAAAATGACCGTGGCTCAGGAAGAGATATTCGGTCCGGTGATGTCAGTGATGACGTTTAAAGATGAACAAGAAGTGGTGGAAATGGCCAACGATGTACGATACGGCCTGGCCGGGTACGTGTGGACAAACGACATGAAGCGGGGACACCGTGTTGCCCAGGCAGTGGATGCGGGAATGATGTGGGTGAACTCGCAGAACGTAAGAGATCTGCGTACGCCGTTTGGCGGCTCCAAGCACAGCGGCATCGGCCGGGAAGGCGGCTACTATGCCTTTGAATTTTACACGGAGATCCAGGTTGTGCACGTAGCACTGAGCGATCACCCGATTCCGCAGTTTGGAAAAGAGAAGCGGACTTAGGCAGACCTGCGCTGAGGGTGAATAATTTATCGCTTTTGATGAATGAGTTTTCACTTTAACCCGATTATTTTTCGGTTCAGCCCAGTTATTTTTCACTTTCACCACCTCATCCATATAAAAGGGGGAAACAACATGCCGGCGAAAACAGGTGACCAGTATATCAGCCGCTTGAAAAAAGCGAGCAACAATATTTATCTCCACGGAGAAAGAGTCGAAGATGTAACCGAGCATCCGGGACTTAAAAACGTCGTGAAATCAATGGCGAAACTGTACGACCTTCAATTCGAAAAACCGGAAAAAATGCTTTATACCTCTCCAACATCCGGAGAGAAAGTGGGTATGACGTTCCTTCAGCCCACATCGGTTGACGATCTGATCAAGCGCCGCGAAGCGATTCAGGAGTGGGCGCGGACGTCCGGAGGAATGCTGGGACGCTCCCCTGATTACCTGAACGCAGAAGTGATGGCCATGGGCATGAACAATGAACTGTTCACAGAAGCTGACCCAATGTTTGCCGACAACGCCCGGAAGTATTACGAGTTTGCAAGAGAAAACGACATCAGCCTTACCCACACTCTCATCCATCCCCAGGTGAACCGGGCGAAAGCCCAGCACCAGCAGAAGGATGCAAATGTGGCTCTTCACCTTGTGGAGAAAAAAGACGACGGGATTATCGTGGACGGGATCCGGCTTTTAGCCACCCAGGGCGGCATCACAGACGAGATTCTCGTTTTTCCTTCAACGGTTAAAAAAGCAGGGGAACTGGATGATCCGTATTCCCTCGCCTTTGCGATTCCGAACAATACGCCGGGGCTGAAGTACTTGAGCCGTGAGTCCTTTGACTATGGGAAAAGCGAGTGGGATCACCCGCTGTCGTCCCGTTTTGAAGAAGGGGATGCCATCGTATCCTTCGAAAACGTGTTTGTACCGTGGGAGCGGGTATTTGTCTGCGGCAACTCGTCCATATGCAACCGGACGTTCAGAGAGACGAACGCCGTTGTTCATATGGCCCATCAGGTTGTGGCGAAAAACATCGTGAAGACTGAATTTATTCTCGGTACGGCTCTCAGCATGATGGATGCGATCGGCATCGATCAGTTCCAGCACGTCCAGGACAAAGGAACCGAGATCATGCTTACGCTGGAGACGATGAAATCTCACCTGTACCGGGCGGAGCATAATGCGAAGCTTGATAAATCCGGTACGATGACGCCTGATTTTGACGCTCTTAACGCTGCCCGAAACTGGTATCCGAGAGTGTATCCGCGACTTGTTGAAATCCTCCGTGTGCTTGGAGCGTCAGGTCTGATGGGAACACCGACGGAGGCAGACTTTGCCCACGAGGAAATCGGACCGATCCTGAACCGCGGACTTCAGGGGAAAAACCTTGAAGGGTTTGAGCGGGTTCAGCTGTTCCGTCTAGCATGGGACATGACCATGAGTGCGTTCGGAAGCCGCCAGATGCATTACGAGTATTACTTCTTCGGTGATCCGGTCCGCATGGGAATGACGTATTTCGATCAATACGAAAAAGACACATACAAACAGTACGTTCAGGACTTTCTTAACCAGTCTGTGGCTAAAAAACCGAACGTATCAAAGGTGTAGAAGGAGGCGCTGACAATGGACTTTAATATTATCCGGACAGGACGGGCGGTTTTGAATGTAAAAGATCTTGAGCGTTCCAAAGCGTTTTACGTGGATGCCCTTGGCTTTATTGAAACGGAATCTGACGACCGGCACGTTTACCTTCGTGGCCTTGAAGAACACAACCACCATTCGCTGCTTCTGAAAAAAGCAGAGGAGCCGTCAGTCGAAGTGATCGGCTACAAAGTTTACGACGATATGGATCTGGAGCGACTCGACCGCCTTTTTTCACAAAAAGGACTTGAAACCCGGTGGATGGAACGTGGAACTCAGCACGCAGTGGGGCGTACTCTCCGTGTGCAGGATGTGAGCGGGCTGCCTCTTGAGTTTTATGCGGAGATGGAGACGGTGGAGCGCATGCTTCAGCGCTATGATCTGTATAAGGGTGCGCGTGTGCAGCGGATTGATCATTTTAACTGTATGGTCCGTGACGTGGAAAAAGCGTATGAATTTTATACGAAAGAGCTGGGATTTGCCTGCTCGGAATATACTGCTGCTGAGGCTGAGAAAATCTGGGCAGCGTGGCTACACAGAAAGCCAAGCGTTCATGATGTGGCATTTATGAACGGGAATGGTCCCCGTCTGCATCATATCGGCTACTGGCTGAGTGATCAGATGAGTCTGATTCATGCGTGCGATGTTCTGGCAGCGATGGGGTATACGGAAAACATTGAGCGCGGGCCGGGGCGCCACGGGTTGTCCAATGCGTTTTTCCTTTATTTGCGGGATCCTGACGGTCACAGAATTGAGCTCTACAACGGGGATTACCTGACGAGCGACCCGGATTTCAAACCGGTCCGCTGGGATATTAACGACCCCCGCCGCCAGACGTTCTGGGGTCATGCGGCACCGGACAGCTGGTTTAATGAAGCGAGTGCGGTGCAGAATGTGCTGGCTCCAGAGAAGCTGATGGAGACAGGTGAGCCGACTCTTAAACAGCGAAAACCGACATTTGTGATTTAAAAAAGGAGGAGTCCGACCAATGGACGACCAGTTATTTAAGCGGGCAATGGGGAAATTTGCAACCGGTGTGACGGTTGTGACGACAGAGGTTGGAGAAAACGTTCACGGGATGACAGCGAATGCGTTCATGAGTGTTAGTCTTGACCCGAAGCTGATTGTCATTTCCGTTGCCAACAAAGCGATGATGAAGGGCTATCTGGATAACGCTGGTTCGTTTGCCATAAGCATGCTTGCCGACAACCAGGCTGATCTGAGTATGTATTTTGCCGGCCAGAAAAAAGATGACAAAAGCGTTGAGTTTGATGTGTTTGACAACATGCCTGTCCTTCACGGGGCGATTGCCACGATCACGTGTGATGTGCACAATACGCACCTGGAAGGAGATCACACTCTTTACATCGGGCGGGTACGGGATATCCGCGTTGATGACGAAGGAAAGCCTCTCGCGTACTTCTCAGGAAAGTATTACGACCTGGCATAATTGTAAAGGATCAAACCCGGCATCTGTAAAAAGGTGCCGGGTTTATTTATGGGTTTGTTTCCGCCGGGAAAGGGAACGTTTAGAGAGAAATAAGAAAGGTGGCAGATGTATGAAAAAGGTTTTGAGAGCACTGTATTCCGTGCTTCTCTTCACAGCAGGAGTTTTACATTTTGTACATGAACGCGGGTTTCGTAAAATCGTTCCCAAACAGCTTCCTTTCAGGAAGGCCATCGTCCTCATTTCAGGTGCACTGGAGATCGTGTTCGCCATTCTTCTCTGGGTAAAAAAAGGGCAGGAGATTACGGGCAAATTGCTGGCCCTGTTTATGGTCGCTGTATTCCCGGCCAATGTGTACATGGCAAAAAAGAAAATCTCCTTTACCCCTGGGAAACCTACCAGCCCGTGGATTCTGTGGCTGCGCCTTCCCCTGCAGATTCCCCTTATTATTGGAGCCTTAACGCTTGGGAGGAAAAAAGACGATTAGGCGCCGGAAGTAAATACCCACAGTGAATCCGTTACTTAAAAAGGTGCCGGGTCTTTTTTTGCATGTAAGATAAGTTACGTGAAGATGACTGCGGTTATCGTGTAAAATGAAACGAAGACGGAAGAGACGGGAGGTGTGGAATGGATGAGTCAGCGTAAGCCATACAGAAAACAACCAAAGAAACGTAAGAAAGGCGGCGGCTTTCCTGTCCCGCACAGCCTGAAGGTGTTCAGTGCCGTGCTGCTGATTGTTTTTCTCGTGATCGGTATCGCGGGCAGCATAGACTGGGATCAACATCTGCCTGAAGGAGGGGGAGATGAGGTTCCCCAGGAGTATCTGCCGATTTATAAAGCTGCTGAAGAGGAGTACGGGGTGCCGTGGAACCTTCTTGCAGCCATCCACCGTATGGAGACAATCTTTTCCACAATGGATCCCCTTTTATCGCCGGTTGGCGCTGAAGGTCATATGCAGTTCATGCCCTGTACGTGGACGGGCTGGTCCCATCCCACATGTGGAGGTCTTGGGGAAGGGGATATCCCTGAGGACGTGAAGACAGACCCTGAACAGATTGAAACCTACGGGGGTTATGGTGTTGATGCAACGGGAAACGGTGTTGCCGATCCTTTTGATATTGAAGATGCCATTTACTCAGCAGCAAACTATTTAGCCGCCAGCGGTGCTGCGGACGGGGAGTACGAAAGGGCGGTTTATGCCTATAACCGGGCTGATTGGTACGTGGAGGACGTCATTGCCTACGCCGACCGGTATGTAGCCGAAGAAGAGGAAGGTTCAGCAGAATAAAAAACATCTCAAAGCAACGGGGGCAATACAGCTCCGTTGCTTATTTTAACGGCTAAATTGAAAGCGAACAGAGAAAAGTATAGAAACGGGATGATCAAAAGGAAGCATCGTGCTATAATGGTTATATACCCATAGGGGTATAAATGGATTTTCAGGGAGTGAACAGATATAGAAAAAAATCCGGACTCCAAAACATTGGAATCACAATACATTCAGCAGCATCTGGCAAACGAACGGACGTTTCTTGCCTGGGTCAGGACTGCTCTTGCTCTAAAAGGCATCGGCTTTCTGGCTACCAGTCTTCATTTTACGACACTGATGCATGAACACTATTCCTATACGATGGCAATTACGATCAGCGTGGCTTCCTTTACAGCCGGACTTCTGATCATCAGCACGGCTCTCTATCTTTATTTACGGAACAGAAAGGCAATCAACGCCCAGCAGTTTACCTCATCCAGCGTGGCAATCGTTTCAACCAGTATTGTCGTCATTCTTGTTTTATTCCTTCTTTTAACGTACTTTTTGACATCTTCTACTCCATAATTTTTCTGATTGTATTGAAAGGCTTTATAAAAGGTCATTTTTGATCGCTGTTTTCGTATAAATTGTTGATCTTACAATGGTAACTTTAGCCGCGGTTTTCCTGCTTCTTCCTCTACTAGCGTATTGCTTCGAAGTGTCTGCGTCGAAGCAACTCGACGTTTATTCTTGATGTAAACGCTTGTCGCTGGAGTCGCCGCCATTGGCTCCATTCTTTATGTTGAAAAGCAACAATTTATTTGAAAACAGCTTTTTGATTTATACGAATTGATTGAAGTGAAAATAAACACCTAACTTAACTGAGCCTGTTTTAAAGAAAATGGACTTTTTCAGTGGCCTCGCTTTGCCTTTACAGGGTCCCGCCTGTCCCGCACTTCTACCGGGGTCTCGCGTATTCCGCTCAACTACGCACAATGTGTTGAGAAAGAAGAGGGAAAAAATATCCTTGCCGAAAAACGACAGCTTTACGGGGGAAAGGGAGAATAAACATGATTAAATGGAAAGAAGAGCGGCTGACTGATATCGAGACGGTCTGGACGCTGTTCTCAGATGAGCAGATTCAAAACATAATGCCAAAGGTGAAGGAACACACCCTTATCCATAAAGAAGACGGCGTTGTCGGATCGAAGTACAGGCAGAAATACGAGGAAGGCAAACGGGTGGAAACGTACACTGTCCATGTTCTCGGATATGAAGAAACAGCAGAGGGAAAATACCTGAAGCTCGGCTTCGTTCTGGCTAAAATGTTTGATATTACGTTTTCGTTTACTCTCATTAAAGCCGGGGAGTCACAAACGGTATTTATTTACGAGGGCAGGAACAAAGGGGTCAACTTTGCCGGCAGAACGTTGTTAAAGCTGGGTGGCGAAAAAAACAACAAAAAAGTAGTCGATGATTTCATGGACACGGTGGAGGCAGAGGCCTTAAAAAGTGCAGGGCAGTAAAAATAAGCAGCGGGTGCTCCGCTGCTTATTTTCTGTATCGTCCATGTATGTTATTTTTCTTCATCGTGCCGGCCTCGCTGAATTCCACGAGCTCAAGACTCAAAGCGAGGTAGCGGCGTTCGTAAACGTCTGCAAAATGGTCGGTTACCACTTCAAACACAGCTTCACTCGTGCCGGTCTTGTCCTTTTCTGATCGGCCGGCGCCGATTTTTACCGTTACGTGTACAAAGGCATCATTTTTATGGGTGCCGTCAGCAACGACGTAATCAGAGAGAGGGAGTGCACGGGAGCGGATCCCTCCGACTGGGAAGATATCCTGGTGGTCAACGAACACCTGATTGATTTTTCCGAGGAGGTGGTGAATGTCTGTCTCCTCTTTCAGATTATCGGTGTATTCTACGGTTATATGAGGCATCGGATCTCCTTTCTTTACGGTGGTGCAGGTGTATACCTTTTATGGCAGGTTCTGCTTTCCATCATCTACAATGACTGCGTCGATCGGCAGGTCACCCCGTTTTCCTGCTTCTTCTGCGAGGAGAAGGGATTCTTTTATAAAAGCCGTATAATCATGATTTTACTCACTTTTCAGCTCTCGTGTAATGGTATTTTTTAGACTGCCGAGGCCTTCAATCTCAGTCACAACTTCATCACCCACGGCTACATTAACTGTTCCTTTCGGTGTGCCTGTGAGGATCACGTCGCCCACACTCAGCGTCATGAAGCTGCTTAAATATTCGATGAGTTCGGGTATGCCGAAAATCATATTCGCTGTGGTGCCTTCCTGAGTAACTTCTCCATTTACAAACGTACGGAGTTTCAGGTTCATCGGGTCGGGAATGTCTTCGGCGTCTACAAACCAAGGGCCGATCGGTGTACAGTAATCCCGGTTTTTAACTCTGAGGTTTGGCCGGTAATAGTTTTCAAGATAATCACGAAACGCATAGTCGTTGGCGATCGTGTAGCCGGCAATGTATTCGTACGCTCCCTCTTTTTTCACGTTACGGGCCACTTTCCCAATTACAACGGCCAGTTCGCATTCGTAATGCATAAATGTAACGTCATCAGGACGTTCAGTTGCCCCGTTATGGCCGACGAATGTGTTTGGTCCTTTTAAAAAGACAAGGGGTTCCGTCGGGGCATTAAAGGCCAGTTCGCTTGCGTGATCAGCGTAATTCAACCCTAAAGCGAACGCGGTCTGCGGTTCAAAGGGCGGCAGCCACTGAACGGCTTCCTCATTTATGAGCCTGCCGTTGGCGAGGCGAAGCTTCCCGTCCAGGGGGGTGACGTCGTGTATGGCTCCTTGATAAACAACCCGGGCGCGTCTCATGGTTATCTTCCTCCTTTCACGGTCAATTCGTTCTCGTGCTTAACGGTGTTTTCCAAAAATCCGACACCGTCGATGTGAATCCGGACCTGGTCATTTGCTTTGATTAACGGAGCATCTTCGGGTACCCCAACAAGTAGGGTGTCCCCGGGATTTAACGTCATAAACGCGGTTGCGTCTTCAATGAGCTCAGCAATTGAGCGGATGAGATTTTCTGTTGTATTTTCAAGAACAAGCTTTCCGTTTACCCACGTCCGGATTGTCAGGTTGTCCGGAGAATCGAGGCTTCCCTGCTCTACAATCCACGGGCCGATCGGACAGAATCCGTCTCTTGCCCGATGTTTAACAGCCGGACGAAACACGCTTTCGTGAGGAACAGTAACATCATTTGCTACGGTGTAACCGGTTACAAAATGGAGGGCTTCTCCTTTTTTCACCCTGGAAGCCGTGCGGCCGATTACAACGCCGAGAGTAGGCCCTGCCTGAAGCTGGTCGATACCCTGAGGGAGAGGAATCGGCTGGTTGTGGCTTGTGAGGGTGTTTTTCGGCTTTATGTATAAGATTGGAGCTTGGGGCGGCTTTTTATAAGGGTCCTGATAAACGGCGTCGCCCATTTTCGCCAAAGCCCCTTTGAAGTTTAAAAGTGTGCCGTATACAGTTCCTGAAACGATTGTATCGTATTGAAGTTCCTCAATATTTCGCTGAACTCCTTCGTACTTGAGGCTGGCCTGAACCTGGTCAAAAGAAGCAACGAGTGCGTCACGCTGACCGGCAAGCTTGACTCTTACTTTTTGCATACTACCACTCCTTTAATTCTGAATGTTCACTCTATTAGTATAACACCCGTTGTGGAAAATTGGTAAAGTCGTCCTCTTTGAGCTCTGGCAGTGGTCTTGTTATACTGAAAAAATGAACGACCACACAGAAAAAGGAGATGACTAGATATGTCTATGACAGCACATCAGCAAGATCTGGGTCTTTTTCAAACCATAAATGAGCGTCACTCTGTACGAAACTACGATCCTGAAGTGAAAATCTCTGAGGAAGAGATTAACGAAATATTGGAAGCAGCAACAAAGGCTCCATCATCCTGGAACCTGCAGCACTGGAAGTTTCTCGTGATTGACGATGAGAAGAAAAAAGAAGAGCTCCTTCCGATTGCCTACAATCAGCAGCAGGTTGTGGACTCCTCAGCGGTGATTGCGATTCTTGGTGATCTTAAGGCAAACGAAAACGCAGAAGAGGTCTATCAGGGAGCCGTGGAGAACGGGTTCATGCCTGAACAGGTGAAGGATACCCTTGTGGGCCAGATCAACAATGCATACGAAGGGGATACGCCGTTTCCACGTGACGAGGCAGTTCTGAATGCGTCTCTTGCGTCCATGAATCTGATGCTCGCAGCGAAAGCAAAAGGCTACGACACGTGCCCAATGGGCGGCTTCCAGCGCGGGAAGTTCGTCGAGCAGTTTAACGTACCGGAGCGCTACGTACCAGTTATGCTTCTTACTGTTGGTAAAGCTGCTAAGCCCGCCCACCAGTCAGCCCGCTTTGAACTGGACCGTGTCGTTGTGAAAAATAGCTTCTAAATCTTTTTGAACAGCTCTCTGATGAGGGCTGTTTTTTTATTTTGTTGACGCTAAGTGGAGAATAGGAGGTGCTAAACGCAGTATAATTCCGGTAAAGTGTAGAATAGCCGCTGCTAAACGTAAAATAGCCGCATCTAACTGTAAAATAGCCACACCTAAACGTAAAATCACCTTGGCATGAAGAGGTGCTGCCTTGTCAACTGCCGCCTTATTTGTTTAAAAAACCTCCAACAGGGTATTTCCTAACTATCTACCCAAACCTGGAGGTGCACGAATATGGCACGACCTGTTGTAGCAGTGATGAATTCCATGGACCAAAAAGACGATGTGTTTAACGAGCTCATTAATGATAAAGGATACAGCGAAAACGATATTACGATTATCTCCAAAGAAGACGAAGAAGCGAAGCACTACACCCGCTACTTTGAACAGGGTGATTTTGTCGTAACCGTTGAAGTGGAAAAGGATATCGGCAAGCCTCACAAGCGGGATCCGGAAGAGCGGATGAAAGCAGATCCCCTCATCCAGACCCATCAGCCCCATCACCACATGAAGCGCGGTTTATAAAGTAAAAGAGAGTTTCAAAGAACGAAAGCAGACTGGCAGCGGCTTCTGTACTCTTTCAATGAAGGTCACTCAAAAGATCAAAATAGATCGGCAATGGCTACGCTCATTGCTTCGAGGTTGATCCAAAAGGTAAAAAACGCCCTTTTGGATCAACCTCTCTTTTTTTGTGGGATTCGATCCTGAATCCAACGAAACGTTCCCAACTGTAGTAAGATGTTCACTGTACTACATCCGGATTGGAGCGAATAGATGTGATTGTCGAACTTATTTTGCTGTTTCTTATTATCCTCGTTGGAGGCTTTGTCCAGGGGGCAAGCGGCTTCGGCCTTGGTCTCGTAGTTATGGGATTTCTGCCTCTTCTTCTTTCCATAAAAGAAAGTACTCTCCTTGTCATGGTGCTGCTTCTTGTAGCGTCATTGACGATTATGAGAAAAGTGTACAAGCATATTTTGCTTAAAGGACTGCTTATCGTCATCGTTTCTGCCATCGTTGGAAGAATCGGTGCTTATTATGTACTTACTACCTACGGTGAAATGGAAGTGCTCAAGCAGTGGCTCGGGTTCTTTTTAATCGCCATGGTCCTCTATCTGATCGTAACGAGCAAAACGAAGCCAAAGGAAACCTATCACCCGTTAATTCCGATTATCCTCGGTACCCTGGGCGGATTTGTAGGGGGAGTGTTTGCGGTCGGCGGCCCGTTTTTTGTGTTTTATTTCCTCATGGTGTACAGAGACAAACGCCATTACAATGCAAATCTGCAGGTGATCGTGATTGTCACGAGCGTCATGTCTCTTTCCCTGCACGGATTGAGCGGAGACTTCTATCCGGAATTTACACTTTATGTGATCGTCGGGGTTGCCAGTGCTTTAATCGGAACCCATCTTGGGATGAAGTGGTTTGAGAGACTACCAAGTAACGTGATCCGGACCTTTGCCATGATTCTTGTCTTCATGGCGGGAATCAATTTAATTATCTTTTCAGCGTAAACACATGAAAGAGACGGCTCAGTTGGGGAAAAACCCTGCTGTACCGTCTTTTTCTTTTATAATAGGATAAAATCTGGTAATTCAGGGTTGAATCCACGAATTTTCCCGGTACTCATGATATGATAGAACTAGATTATGTGTGAGGCAGAATATGTAGAAACAGATCGGATTGGGAGGAATCATAATGGAAAAGCGAGCACCTGAATCAGCGGTTTCACAGCCGTTTGCAGATAAAATTATCGAAAATGTGGAAAGAGTGGTTGTAGGTAAAAGGAAAGAGATTGAACTGAGTCTGATCGCCATGCTCAGCGGGGGGCATGTCCTGCTTGAAGACGTTCCCGGTGTCGGGAAAACGATGATGGTCCGGGCCATTGCCAAGTCACTTGGTGCAGAGTTCAAGCGGATTCAGTTTACCCCTGACCTTTTGCCGTCTGACGTAACCGGCGTATCCGTTTACAACCAGCAGACGATGGACTTTGTGTTCCGCAAAGGACCGATTATGTCCAATGTGGTGCTGGCCGATGAGATTAACCGTACATCACCGAAGACCCAGGCAGCCCTTCTTGAAGCCCTTGAAGAGGGAAGTGTCACAACGGACGGCATGACCCGTGAACTCGATAAGCCGTTTTTTGTTATGGCCACTCAGAATCCGATCGAATACGGAGGGACGTATCCTCTTCCGGAAGCCCAGCTTGACCGCTTCCTGTTCAAATTTAAAATTGGCTATCCAACAAAAGAGGAAGAGCTTGAAGTGCTTAACCGGGTAGAAAGAAAGCATCCGATCGATGAGCTCAAAGAGGTCCTCACGCTCGATGAACTTCTTGGAATGCAGAAAGAAGCGGTAAAAACGTATGTGGATGAGACGGTGAAATCGTATATTGTGAGCCTTGTGAATGCGACTCGTAAGCATCACGCTGTGCATCTGGGGGCCAGCCCCCGTGCTTCCATTGCCCTGATGAAAGCCGGTCAGGCCTATGCGTACATGCAAAACCGTGATTACGTGATACCTGATGACATTAAGTATCTGGCTCCGTATGCCCTGGGTCACCGTGTCCTTTTAAATTCGGTTGCGAAGCTGTCCAGCATGACGAACGATAAAGTTATTCGTGACATTATCGAGCAGGTAACGGTTCCTGTGAAAAAGGCAGCTGGGCGAAGATGAGCTACGTAAAGGCGGTTTACGAGGCTGTGAAAAGAGTCCTCAAACTCGTGCTCCTGTTCGCAGTAATTGCCGGTACGTTCAGCTACGCCATGTTTCAGGGAGGCTTTGTGTCCTGGTTTCTTTTTTATACGGTAGCCACTATTCTGACCGTCATGCTTTTGTATTTAGCTATCCCCCTCGGGGGCCTTGAAATGTCGCGGTCGACAGGTCAGGAAGCAGCTGTGGCAGGGTCCAAGCTCACCGTCGATGTAAAGATAAAGCGCAAGTGGCCATTTCCGTTTTTATATCTCGTAGTGGAAGATGTGATGGATGAGGGGCTGAAAAAACAGCTCGGGAACACACCAAAGATTATCTATTACCCGACGATCAAAAAAGAACTGACCTTTTCCTACACCATTCCTAAACTGAAGCGGGGCGAATATGCTTTTTACGGCATTCGCGTTGAGACGAGCGACATGTTCGGTCTGTTTAAAAAAGAGAGGTATGTGAAGGCCAAAGGAGAACTTCTTGTTTATCCCGATCATTACCACATTGAGGGATGGGACGCTTATGAGCGCCACGATACGGAAACACGCATGTCCACATCAGACTTTGTCGAAGACATGACCTCAGTGGCCGGTGCCCGGGAGTATGTGCCGGGTGATAAGCTTACGAGCATTGACTGGAAGGTGAGCGCAAGAACGAACAAGCTCATGACAAAGGAGTTTGAAGAATATATCGGCCAGAACTTTCTCGTGATGTTGAATGAACAGGTTTTTGATACGAAGGCGGACACGCTGGAGTCATTTGAAAAAGCGGTGGAACTCGTCACCTCCATCGTCATGTATTCCCAGCAAAAGCAACTTGATTACGGCCTCTGGACAATGGGAGAAGGAGTGGTCCGGTTTCCTCTCGACCGGGGGAGCGACCACCAGCAGATGATTGTTCATCACCTGGCCAAGGTGAAAGCCTCCCGTTACGGCCATTTTGAGGCCCGGTTAAAAGAAGCGGATGATCAGATTCCCCAGGGAGCGTCTTTGATTATCGTGACCACTCAGATTACGGATGAACTTCTTGAGCGTGTGAACGTTCTTACGGGGAGACGCGTACAGGTCTATGTCTGCCTGACGGTGACAACATCTGATCGAAGCCGCTGGGAAGAAAAGCGATTTTATGAGCTGAAACGCCAGGGAGCAGTCACATATATGGTGAAAGAAGGTCATTTTTTTGACTCACTTGAAACGGATGAAGGTGAACGCTATGAAACCATCAGTTAAAGAAACACATACATTTGTTCACTTTCTTGTGTATGCTCTCGGATTTCTCCTCATCTGGGAGTGGCTGAAGCCCATTCCGGTGGTCACAAACACAGGGGAAATTCACGTGTTTATTCTGTTTGCTCTGTTTGCTTTTCTCCTGACGTTTTTGAGAGTGCCTTACTATGCAACCGTACCTCTTCTCTTTCTCGGAAGCCTGTATGGGCTTCATACGATCTTTGGGGAGGGGAGCTTTCTTTCAAGGGAAGGCGGGGGCGAATCAGTCCGGTTTTTCTTTTCGGATGCCGCCCATAACCTCGGGCTGATTTTGAGCTGGGATTTGCAGGCGCTTACAGACCCGTTCCGGTCGTTTCTGTTCTTCCTCCTTCTCGGTCTCGTGGCCTATCTGATGTACTACTGGGTTTTTTATATTAAGAAGATCTTCTTCTTTTTGTTTATTACGATCGTTTATATTACCCTTCTAGATACGTTTACGCCCCTGGATGCGAGCATGGCCATCGTCCGGATTGTTGTGATCGGCTTTTTCCTCGTGACGATGCTTCATATGCTCACGGTTCAGGCGAAGGAAAAAGAGATCGGCCGGCGCTCTGCATCTTATATGTCGACAGCCTGGCTGTACACCCTTGTGGTGATGATTCTCACCGCAGCGTCAGTGGGCTATGCAGCACCTAAGTTTGAGCCTCAGTGGCGGGACCCTGTGCCTGCTTTTGAACGCTGGGTCACCGGCGAGTCCGGCGGAAGCGGGTCCGGTGTGCGCCGTGTCGGCTACGGGGACAATGATGAGCGTCTTGGGGGCGGTTTTATCCAGGATGACAATCCGGTTTTTTACGCCGATGTGGAACAGCCCGGCTACTGGCGTGGTGAGTCAAAGGATGAATACACCGGCCACGGGTGGGTCAGCTCCCCTCAGTACGAAGAGACTGCCTTGAATGAGGTGTCGTACTCCCTCTACACATCAAATGTAGCGACGGAAAGCTACACAGCCAGCCTTGAAATGGAGGACGGAGTCGGGTTTTCGAATCTTTTTTACCCGGGTCAGCTCACAGGTCTGAGTGTAAATGATGTGGCAAATGGAGACTCCCCGCAGTTTGAGACAGACAGTATCGGAGGACAGGTCCGGGCGGGGAACGATGTTCTTCTTCTTGACTACGAATTAACATATGAGTACCCGTCATTTACCATCAATACCCTGGAAGAATCCCCCGAAGACGGGGACGGGGCAGAGATAGAAAGGTACCTGCAGCTTCCTGATGATCTGCCGGACCGGGTCGGCGAACTGGCGGAGGAAATTACTGCTGAATATGATAACCGTTACGATAAAGCCGTTGCAGTAGAACAGTATTTTAACGCCAATGACTTCGTGTATGACACAACGGACATTCCTGTGCCGGAAGAAGGCGAGGATTATGTGGACCAGTTTTTATTTGAAACCCAGCGCGGGTATTGTGACAACTTCTCCACATCCATGGTCGTTATGCTCCGGGCTCTTGACATCCCTGCCCGCTGGGTAAAAGGCTTTACTGAAGGGGAGTCGGTGGACGCCCTGGAGGACGGCCGTGAACGTTATGAAATTACAAATGGCAACGCCCACTCATGGGTGGAAGTGTATTTCCCTGAAGTCGGCTGGGTACCGTTCGAGCCGACACAGGGGTTCAGCAACAACGTCGACTTCAGTGAAGAAACACCGGATGCAGATACCGGTGTGGAAGAAGAGGACGAAGACGGCAGTACAGAGGAGCCGGATATTCCCGAGCGGGATGATATGCTGTTCCCTGACGATGAGGACATTGACGAAGGCGGTGCAGGTGCCGGCGGAGAAACAGGAGGCGGACCATTTTCCTTTACTGCGGAAGAATGGATCTCGCCAAAAACGGTCTTAATTTCTCTTTTCGTTATGGTCCTTGTGATGGTGCTGTATGAAAAGAAACACCGGTTGTTGAACCGTTATTTCCTGTTTCATTATAAGCTCACAGGAAACGATCAGAATTTTACCACCGCCTATGAGCGTGCCCTCTGGCTGCTTGATAATGAAGGCATTCCTCTGTCAGAAGGGGAGACGCTCCGGGAATATGCAAAGCGTGTGGACCATATTACAGGTACGATGGCCATGGGACGCCTGACGGAGCGGTACGAGAAGATCTGCTACGGCGGCCGCACCACCGGAAACGAATGGGCTGAGGAGCGCAGATCCTGGGAAGAATTGGTGAATGCCCTCAAGTCTTGACCGGGACGCAGGACATTGGTAAAATGAATCCGTTCGAAATGAGTGTACTGTACGTGTGTAACAATAAATGAATATCCTTCGTATATCCTTAGGAATATGGCCTAAGAGTCTCTACCGGGTTGCCAATAACGACCTGACTATGAAGGCAGAATCTATGTTTTTTAATAAAACTGGAATTCTGCCTTTCTGTCTTTTCGTGATAGCAAGGGAGAGTTCTGGTTTTTTTATATAGTCAAGTCCTGCTGGTGTATAAAGGTCACAATGACTGTCTGTAAGGCTGTGTGCCATGCTTATGTTGGAAAGTTGTTGATTGTAGCGAATACGCGACACTCCTGCTTGAAAAGCGAGTTCCAGGGAGACCCCGCAAGCGTGCAACGCTGAGGATCGAGCCGCCCGCGGAAAGTGTAATGAGCGGAAATCAACATCCAGGTCTGCAGAAGTTTGCTGTAAAGGAAGCGATGCATCCGGCACCTCCGCGGAAAGCGAAGGGCATGGAGGCAGCATCAGCTCTTGCACATCAGCCGGCCCTGTAAATATGCTGAAAACCTAAGGAATACGCATGAAACAGCGGGACAGCCGGCCATACTAAAACGTACTGGAAGGTTCGGACTAAATAAAGGTAAAGGTGGATGAATGATGCAGGAAATTCAGGAAAAGATTGTTGTCCTCGACTTTGGTGGACAATACAACCAGTTAATTACACGCCGTATTCGCGATCTTGGTGTGTTCAGTGAGCTTCGTTCTCATAAAATTACAGCAGAAGAGCTGAAGGAAATGAATCCGACAGGAATCATCTTCTCCGGCGGACCGGGAAGTGCCTACGTTGAAGGCGCACCTTCCTGTGATCCGGCGATCTTTGACATGGATTTGCCAATCCTGGGCATCTGTTACGGCATGCAGCTAATGACGCACCACTTTAAAGGAAAAGTAGATGCGGCGAACCGTCGTGAGTATGGTAAAGCTACGATCAATGTTGAAAATGAAAATAAATTGTACGAAGGTCTGCCAAAGGAACAGGGAGTATGGATGAGCCACGGAGACAAAGTGGTTGCACCTCCTGCAGGGTTCGTCGTTGATGCCACAAACGTATCCTGTCCTGTTGCGGGAATGAGTGACGTAAGCCGCAAGCTTTACGGCGTTCAATTCCACCCGGAAGTCCGAAACAGTGAATACGGAAATGAACTGTTAAAGAACTTCGTCTACAACATCTGTGAATGTGAAGGCAACTGGACGATGGAAAGCTTCATCGACATGGAAGTGGAAAAACTCCGTGAAGCTGTAGGGGAGCGTCAGGTTCTTTGCGCACTTAGCGGCGGTGTTGACTCCTCCGTAGTAGCGGCTCTTGTACACAAAGCCATCGGTGATCAGCTTACGTGTATGTTCATCGACCACGGTCTGCTTCGTAAAGGAGAAGCAGAGAGTGTCATGAAGACGTTCACGGAAGACTTTGATATGAAAGTAATGAAAATTGATGCACAGGACCGTTTCCTTGGCAAGCTTGCAGGTGTTTCCGACCCTGAACAAAAGCGTAAGATCATCGGTAACGAATTTATCTATGTGTTCGAAGAAGAAGCTGCGAAACTTAAAGATATGGACTTCCTTGCACAAGGGACTCTTTACACAGACATCATTGAAAGTGGTACAGATACAGCACAGACGATCAAATCCCACCATAACGTAGGCGGACTTCCTGAAGACATGAAGTTTGATTTGATCGAGCCGTTGAACACTCTCTTTAAAGATGAAGTGCGTGAAGTAGGAGCCGAGCTTGGCCTTCCTGAAGAAGTAGTCTGGCGCCAGCCGTTTCCCGGACCGGGTCTTGGGATCCGTGTTCTTGGGGAAATTACAGATGAAAAGCTTGAAATCGTACGTGAATCCGATGCGATCCTTCGTGAAGAGATTAAAAACGCCGGACTTGACCGTGAAATCTGGCAGTACTTTACGGCCCTTCCTGACATGCGAAGTGTTGGTGTAATGGGTGACGAAAGAACGTACGACTACACAGTGGGTGTCCGTGCCGTAACATCCATCGACGGTATGACTTCCGACTGGGCACGTATTCCTTACGACGTTTTGGAGAAAATCTCCGTTCGTATCGTAAACGAAGTGGCAAACGTAAACCGCGTCGTGTATGACATTACGTCCAAGCCGCCTTCAACGATCGAGTGGGAATAAGAGAGTAGTTATCGTTAAAACACGAACATTAATTGTTTGGTAAAAAATAATATTCGTGTTTTCTATTGACACGCTTTTCGACAATTTGTTACACTACTAATGTCACAAATGAAGTTCGTATAACGACGGGAATAAGGCCCGTAAGTCTCTACCAGATCACCGTAAATGATCTGACTACGAACGATCGAGTCGGAAAGCTGTTCAAAAGGCAAACTGTCCCATTGCGAGCACCAGTTACGCAAAAGGGCAACAAGCCGCACTTTCCACCTATCGTCGTTCACAAGAGAACTTACGCTCCGGGCCTTACAAAAGACCCGGAGCTTTTTTCATGCCAAAAACGGGGGTCTGTCCCCGCACAATTTTGTGTAAGATTATGGGGTTCGCAAGACTTGAAGGGAGAGTGCGAAAGATGAAAGGTTATTTTCAATTTGATGAACTGGGGACGAATTACAAACGCGAATTTCTTGGGGGACTGACAACGTTTCTTGCGATGGCGTATATTTTATTTGTAAACCCGAACGTGCTGGAGCCGACGGGAATGGACACAGGAGCCGTATACGTAGCAACCGCTCTTGCCGCAGCCATCGGTACAGCAATCATGGGACTTATAGCGAAGTACCCGATTGCACTGGCACCGGGAATGGGGCTTAATGCCTTCTTTACTTTTTCCGTTGTACTCGGCCTCGGAATTCCTTGGGAAACAGCGCTTCTCGGCGTATTTGTATCAGGTATTTTACTTTTTCTTATTTCAGTCACTGGCGTCCGGGAAACGATCATTAACGCCATTCCGGCAGAACTTAAGTATGCCGCAGCCGCAGGTATCGGTCTTTTCATCGCTTTTATCGGGCTTAAAAATGCCCAGATCGTCGTCATGTCAGAGGCAACCCTTGTTCAAATCGGTGACCTCTCCAACCCGGCAACACTTCTTGCCGTGTTTGGTGTGGTGATTACGGTCATCCTTATGGCAATCGGCCTTAAGGGCGGGATCTTCTACGGTATGCTCCTCACTGCACTGGTGGGAATTTTTACAGGTGTTATCCAGACACCGACGTCCATTGTCGGCGCCATCCCGAGCCTTGAGCCAACATTCGGAGCCGCATTTGCTCCTTTTGCCACAATGAGCCTCGGTGAGATATTCACCATCCAATTATTAATTGTCATCCTGACGTTCCTATTCGTTGACTTCTTCGATACAGCGGGAACACTTTACGCGGTGGCAAACCAGGCTGGCTATGTAAAAGACAACAAGCTTCCGCGGGCCGGGCGCGCTCTTCTTGCAGACTCCTCAGCCACGTCAATCGGGGCTGTGCTCGGAACATCAACCACAACCGCTTATATCGAATCGTCATCAGGAATTGCCGCTGGAGCAAGAACCGGTTTTGCATCCCTTGTCACAGCAGGACTCTTCCTTCTGGCTCTGTTTTTCTCGCCGCTACTCGTCGTTATCACTTCTGAGGTTACGGCACCGGCGCTTATTATCGTAGGCATACTCATGGCAGGTGCCTTATCGAACATCGACTGGAAAAAGTTCGAAATTGCTGTACCGGCCTTTCTCACGGTCATCGCCATGCCTCTTACCTTCAGCATCGCAACAGGTATCGCCCTGGGCTTTATCATGTACCCGATCACGATGGTAGCAAAAGGACGCTGGAAAGAAGTTCACCCGATCATGTATGTCATGTTCTTCGTGTTCATCATTTACTTTGTTTATTTAGGAGAGTAAGAGATTACAATAGAAACGCACCGGCCACTGCGGCAGGTGCGTTTTTTGTGCTGCGTGTTACCAGATACCTGAACAACTGTCCGGATAAAAAACAGAAACAAATCTCTCCATACAAAAGATGGATGATCCTGGGCGATTTGGTCACACTATGAAGAAATTCAGGCTAAGGCAGGAGGACAAATCAATGCCGGCAATTTTATCCGTAAGTACAGAAATCCCCCCATATACAATCGCGCAGGAAGAAACAGAAGCCATCGTAAGAGAGCTGTTCCGGGAGTCGTTCACAGACATCGACCGGATGATGAAAATCTTCGGGAACAGTCAGATTGAACGCCGCAATTTCGTGGTGCCGAAAGAATGGTTTGAAAAAGACCATTCATTTGAAGAAAAAAACGATCTATATATAAAAGAAGCCGTTCGTCTCGGCTGCGGTGCGATCCGCACATGCCTTGCACCGAGTGAATTTCTCACTGAGGCAGTCCCGTTTGAAGACATCGACGCCATCATCCTAGTCTCCAGTTCCGGGTTTTCAACACCCACCATTGACGCAAAAATCATGAATGAGCTGCCGTTTTCCCCTCACACGAAACGTATCCCTATCTGGGGACTCGGCTGTGCCGGGGGCGCTGTGGGCATGAGCCGAGCATACGAATACTGCCGGGCTTACCCGGATGCCAAAGTTCTCGTTGTCTGCATCGAACTCTGCAGCATCACCTTTCAGCGCAATGACACACGTAAAAGCAACCTCGTAGGAACGTCCCTGTTTGCAGACGGAGTGGCCTGCGCCCTGGTCACCGGTGATGAGGGTGTTAATACAGGCAAACCAAAGCTCCCGGCTCTCCCGACTATTCACGGTACCCAGTCCACACTCATGCCGGACAGTGAGGACGTGATGGGATGGGACATTAAAAACTCAGGCCTTCACGTGATTTTCTCCAGGGATATTCCGTCCATTATCCGGGACTGGCTCCGCCCGAACGTAGAGACATTTCTTGCGCAGCAGGAGCTGAAACACGAGGACATTCATTACTTCGTCGCTCATCCGGGTGGGCGGAAGGTACTGGAAGCGTATGAAACCGCACTTAATTACTCGGAGCAGATGACGGAAATTCCCCGGCAGGTTTTGACCAATAACGGAAACATGAGTTCACCAACCGTCCTTTATGTATTAAAAGACATCATGCTCCAACAGCCTTCAGTAGGAAGCCAGGGCATTATGACTGCCCTGGGACCTGGTTTTTCCTCTGAGCTTTTGCACTTGATATGGGAGGGGTCACCATGCTCTTCTGGACACTGATCGGCATCGTCATCGCCCAGCGCGGCATTGAACTTGTTGTCGCTAAAAGCAACGAACGCTGGATGCTCAGTAAAGGAGCAAAGGAATTCGGGCAGACCCACTATAAGTGGATTGTTCTTATGCACGCAGGCTTTTTCGCCTTCCTGGCAGTTGAAGTGCTCCTGTTCGGGAAAACTGCAGCACCTTTCTGGGCCGTCCCGTTTACTCTTTTCCTGATGGCCCAGGCCGGCAGACTTTGGGCCCTCTCCTCACTCGGGCGCTTCTGGAACACGAAGATCATCGTCCTCCCGGGAGCAGAACTGGTCAAAAGAGGACCGTACCGCTTCCTCAGCCACCCCAATTACGTCATCGTGGCTCTGGAATTTCTCGTTATCCCACTTATATTTCAAGCCTACGCCACACTCGTCATCTTCACCCTCCTAAATGCACTCCTCCTCCTGAAAATCCGAATACCCGAAGAAGAAAAAGCCCTCGGCTGGGCGATAAACCAAAAAACATAATTGTGCGGGGTCTGTCCCCGCACAATTCCTCTAAATAGGTTGACAGGGGACAGGGAGCATTCTCCTTGTCTGCGGGTGAAACCTACGAAAAAACTTCTCTCTTATTTTAAAAAAACCAGACTAATCACGACTCTCTTAAAATAGAATGGTTGTAGATGAGAAGAGAGAGTGAGCTTAAAGGCAGGTTAATAGGGGGAGTGGAGGTTGCTCCAGTGGATGCTTGATAACGTAGTGGGGATGCTGGTCATAATTTTTGTGATCAATATCGTATATGTGACACTTTTTACGATTCGAATGATTTTCACACTCAAAAGCCAGCGCTACCTGGCGGCCATTACGAGTGTGATTGAAATTGTCATATACATTGTAGGACTGGGTCTCGTTCTTGATAACCTCGACCGGCCGGCAAACCTGGCTGCCTATGCCATAGGCTACGGAATAGGCGTTATTGTCGGAATGAAAATTGAAGAAAAGCTCGCACTGGGGTATATTACAGTTAACGTTATTACAAAAGAATACGAGCCGGATATCCCAAACGCCCTGCGCGACAAAGGATACGGCGTTACAAACTGGGTGGCGTACGGACGTGAGGGAGAGCGGCTCATGATGGAAATTCTCACGTCAAGAAAATCCCAGACGCACTTATACAACACAGTCAAAGCCCTTGACCCCTACGCGTTTATCATCTCCCATGATACGAAGATGTTCTACGGCGGATTCTGGGTCAAAGGGATACGGAGGTAACTAACGATGTCAAAAGGGCAAAAGAAAGAGAAATTCTACGTTGAAGAAAACGAGACGATTGCCAACTGCCTGGACCGGATGTCAGCGGCCGGCTATACACCAGTCCGACGGATGGAAGAGCCGGTACTGAAAGAAGTAAAGCGAAACGGAAAAACAGAAGTTGAAGTCTCCCACCAAAGGATTATGTTTGAGGGAAAAAAGAAAGATGAATAAAAAGAGCCGGTCCATTTGTTTTTGATGGACCGGCTTTTTTTGTATATGGAATCTTTAAAGCTCATTTGTGATTACAAGGTGTTGATTAGAGCGAATGCGCGGTACTGTTGCGGCAAAAGAGTGCTCCGGGGAGAACCCTGCAAACGAAAAGCGTCGATAAGACTTCCAGGCCGCCGACGGCAAGGGTTCATCGTAATAAGATGAAGGCAACATCTGTATCAAACCGAGCCTTTTTAATAAGAACTTGGAGCATTTTACCATATACAAATGGGATTTGCAGGATTAGATTGTCTTTTATATAACAATCGTAGGATAAATCAAGCAGCTTAACTCTCTCAGTCAGGTTTGGAGGTATGATGATTACGACTGCTTTTAACGCTTCGTCTATACGTTTCCTTTCCTGTAGAATCCGACTGAATGATTTGAGTATTAAAACCCAGCTATAAATTTTGCATACTAGAATGGAGCAGGCATGATAGCCGGTAAAACAAAATGATTGTCTTCAGACATTAACGCCTTAGTCTCTGCAGCTATATTTACTTGAAGCTCTAATAGCCAGATGTGAAGATTTTTGTCCAGGATCAAATCAAATGCCACTTCACCTAAATGGTATTTCTTATTTCTCTCTATATTAAAGAGTACTTTTGTACATACACTTTCAATTCGTTTGATAACGTTGGAGATCTGTTCAGGAGAAAGGTTATAAAATACTTTCATCCCCAGTTCGGCATTCAGGACCTTCTCTCTGCCAGAAGGGTTTGTAATGATACTGTCACTTTTAGCGACCCGGGTTTCAATCGCAGAACACTGCCATTTTCCATTTCTTCCTCTCTGCATATAGCAACGAAAATCTACTTTGGAAGTGGAAGCTGTCGCAATGATTTCCTGTTGGATGAGGTACGTAGAATTTACTCTGTTTATTAATACTTTAGAGAGGTTTTGGTTTGATTTGCAGTGTATTTTTGTACCTTTGCTATCTGTCAAAATGTAGCCATTTTTATTTTTCTCAAGCCGGTAAATCCCTCTTCCAAGAAGGTTTACCTTAGGTTTTAAATAAAGTGTTTCGTGTTTTTCAAGCATTCTCATAATTGAATGTATACCTTGATATTCAGTCGTTTCAGGGAGGTGTTTTTTTAAAGCTGCAGATTTAGACAGGATATTCCGGAATACAAGTGTTTACTCATGTTTTTATATGGGTGGTTAAAGATTCTCTCTCCGATATTCGCTTTTAAATGATTGTATATATGCTTATGAATTCTGGTGCGTGTAAAGATGGAGGAGGGGTAGGGGAATATCCCCTTGATTAAACTTTTTGTTTCTGGATTGTAATAATATCCACGAATGGTTTTATTCTTTTTGTTTATGCTTTTTTATTAAAAATAAAGATTAGTCCCTTAACTTTCTCGTATCCCATAAAACGATTAAGCCATATCTGTGGATTTGATATAGTAAACTTCTTTGGCATATACCCGATAACGGGACCTAAAAAGAGTTCTTCGTTCTTTACAAAGCATACATAAGGCAGTTCAGGAACTCTGATATGGTTCGTTAATTTTTGTGGAATAATGATACTGTCTGACGGAAGTGAATTGTTAATCCTTATTGTCAGAGGTTTTCTTAACACACCGAAATGTAATACCGTTTTGAAGGATTTATATCTATATCTTCTGTACGTTTGTTCACTCATTACCACTTCATTTCCTGATGCCTTCTTGTCTAAAGTTATCGATAACACGAAATTCCTTCCTCTCTATTTAGTCACTATAAATCAAGCAGGGCATTATGAGCTAAAACCCCGCCAGTACTTTGGCATATTCAAGGGGAGTTGGAAGGATATGAGGCAGAACAGCATGATCATCACGGGTCCAGAATATCTTCTTGTCCGAAGCGTAGTTTACCTGTATTTCCAGCAGCCAAACCTTGTTATCTTCATCAAGAATAAAGTCGAAGGCCACATCTCCAAGATGATGCCCCTTTTTCTCTATAAGGGATAATATCTTTGCGCATAATGAAGTGATTTCTTCTGCCTTTTTTTGTATATCTTTTTTGCTTAAGCCATATAGCTTTTCCATTGCTGTTGAACCCGGCAGAACTTTGTCTCTGCCGCTGGAGTTCGTAATGATACTGTCCTGTTTAGCAACGCGTGCTTCCATAGCTGTCTGCTTCCATTTTTTATTCAGCCCTTTTTGCATGTAAACTCGAAAATCTATTTTTCTATCTTTTTTTCTTATTAACACTTCTTCTTGAATCAGGTAGCTTCTTTTCTGGAACTTATTAATAAATTGATCTAACGAGGAATAGTATTTTCTGTTCCCTTCATTGTCTGTCAGGACAAACTGCATCTTATCCATCTTCAAATGGTAAATCCCTCTGCCCTGTGAGGTTTTGGATGGCTTAAGGTACATCGCCCGGTCTTTTGAGAGCATCTGTAGAATGGTATCCTTGCTTCTAAGCGCTCTTGTTTCAGGAATGTGGTTTTTTAAGCGGGGTATTTGGGACGTCATTTTCCAAAATGTTAATTTATCAAAGTTTCGAAATGGATAATTGAAAATAGTGTTCCCTATATTTTTTCTCAGATGGGAATAATCTCTTTTATTGAGGGGGATAACGCTGAAAATAGAAGAAGGATAGGGGAAGGTACCTTTAATGAACTTCTTGGATGCTGGGTCGTAATAATAGCCTTTAATTGTTTTGCTTTTTTTGCTGATCCCATCTTTGTTGAATATAATAATAAGTCCATTAATAGAGGGGTAACTTTGAAACCTTAGCATCATTTTATATGGGTTACTATAAAAGAAGGGTTTAGGCATAAAGCCTATTACAGGTCCTAAATGTAATCTGTCTTTGCGGAGGTAACAATCGAAAGGGAGCGAAGGGATCGAAATGAATTTACTAAGTTTCTTTGGCAATTTAACGATATCCTCTTTTAAGGCAGGATTTACTTTTACTATCATCCTTTTCTTCATATTACCAAATTTGAGAATGATAACTTTATTAAGGTTGTACTTTAAAAATGCAGATCCACTAATATGAACCTCATTACTTTTACCTGCAGGGTCAATAATAGCAGATATCACGGTATCCAGGCCTCCTTTATTACAGTTATATAAGACTATCTGAATTCATCAGAACCCTGAGAGGGATTTGGCATATTCAAAGGGGGCAGGGAGGATGACAGATAATACCTGACGTTCATCATTTCTGCGATAAGCCTTTCTTTCTGCTGCATAAGGAACTTGCATTTCCAGCAGCCAAATCTTAAGGTCTTTATCAATAATAATGTCAAAAGCAACATCACCAAGTCGATGGCCGGCTTTTTCGAATTGCCCCAGAGCTTGGGTGCATACTCTGGTAATCTTTTCTGTCAAATGCTCTGTCTGTTTCTGATTCAACTGAAAAATGTCTTTAAAAGCCTGAAGTCCGGGCATGATTTTTATTCTGTTTGAGGAATTGGTAATAACACTGCCGGCTTTTGCTACCTTTGTTTCTATGGCCGTGCATTTCCACGACTTATCTCTTCCCTTTTGCATATAAACCCGGAAGTCGATTTTCCTGTTATTAATATTAACTTTTACTTCCTGCTGGACAAGGTATTTTTGTTTTCCAATAATGTTGTTCAACTGGGTTAATCCCTTTAACGAGAACACTCTTCCTTTATTGTTCGTTAAAATGAATGATCCGTTACGGTCTTCCAGCCTGTAAATTCCTCTTCCTGCATCTTTACGCAAAGGTTTAAGGTAAACCGTTTTATAGGCAGATAACAGCTTTTGTACAGAAGAAGGTCCTCTGTAGATCGAAGTTTGAGGAAGATGCGGCAGCAGGCGGCGGTTTCTTGACACGCGGCTCCAAAATGTATACTTATTAACATTCCTGTGAGGGTTGTTAAATATTTTGATACCCTGAGATTTAAGATACTTAAGTCTTTTTCGTGACATCAAGGCGCGATTGAAAATGACGGTTGGATAAGGGAAGATACCTTTAACTACTTTTTTACTGGACGGATCATAGTAATACCCCGTGATTGTCCGGCTTTTTTTATTCACCTTACGCCTTGAAAATACGAAAATTAATCCTTTAATGTCCTTGTAATCCTTAAATCGGGGCAATAACAGAGATTTCCTTTTTTGATAAATACCGTTTGGCATAAAACCGATTACCGGACCTAAGTGCAGGTGGTTGTTTTTGAAGTAGCTCTCATAGGGCAGGTCTGGAATGGCGATCTGTCTCGTTAAGCGTTGGGGAAGGACGATCTGGTCAAAGGGTAAATGATTGTTAATTTTAATGTTTAATTGCTTTTTGAGAAGGCCGAAATGAAGAACAATGTTCTTGGAATTGAGTTTATTATGCTCTGACGTATCTTTACTCATAAATATGGAATTCTCTTTAATAGACTTGTCAATTCTTATATCAGGCAACATGTTCACTCCTTTCAAGATGTTCTATTCTATGCACCTTCTTATTAAATGGTATAAACTCTTGTACACCTTATCCCATTAAGCAGAAGCCTCTTTCTCCACTCTTAGAACGGTGATGTTTAGTAATAGAAAATAATCATTAAAATCCTGCTAATGCCTTCGCATATTCAAATGGTGCCGGCAGAACTTCAGGAAGGATAATCTGGTCTTCCTTGGACCAGAATACTTTCCTTTCAGCGGCATACCTGATTTGTACTTCAAGTAACCAAACCTTCATCCGGCTGTCTATAATAAAGTCAAATGCTGCATCTCCGTAATGATCTCCCTGTTGTTCCAAGAGGGTCAGTGCTTCGATACACAATTCTGTAATCTCAGAGACTTTATTATCAATCTCATGTTTGAACATTCCGTATATTTCTTTCATGGCTGCTTTCCCGGGCAAAACTCGCTCTCTTCCGGTTGAGTTTGTAATAATACTGTCTTCTTTTGCAATACGGGCTTCAATAGCTGTTCCTTTCCATTTTGCATCGTACCCTCGCTGCATATAGATCCGGAAGTCAACCTTTTTGTTAATGAACGGTACTGGGACTTCCTGTTGCATAAGGTATTTTTGAGTCTTTATGATGTTTTCCAGATCTGACAAGTCGTCCAGCCTGCTAATATTACCTTTTTTGTCAGTGAGGGAAAAAGCGCTTTTATGTTTTTCAAGTTTGTAGATCCCTCTGCCACCGGATTTATTTAATGGTTTCAAATAGATTGCGCTGCAGTTTGACAGCATCTGTTCGGCTGAAGAGGTACCGCTATACATACATGTGTATGGAAGGTGAGATTTTAATTCCTGATTTTGCGATACTGTTTCCCAAAAGCAAAGTTTGTTTACATTTCTTTGAGGGTAGTTAAACAGGTTAATTCCCAGTGATTTTAAGTGTCTTAATTTTTTCTTAGTCATCCTTGCACGAACAAAGACTGCAGATGGGTATGGGAAGGTCCCTTTTGTTAATTCGGCTGTATGTGGATTGTAGTAATATCCATTTATCGTAAGGTCTTTTTTATTCAAGTCCTTTTCTTTAAATATCATAATTAACCCTTTGATTTTATTGTAATTTTTAAACCGTTGCATTAATAAAGAGGGATTTTTTAAGTATAAGGTGTTAGGCATAAAGCCGATAACAGGACCTAAATGAAATTGATCATCTTTAAAGAAACTTTCATAGGGAAGGTTCGGAAGGGAGATCGTACTCGTCAAGCGTTCCGGTAAAATTATCTGACCTGCAGGCAGACGATTAGTAAGTTCTATGTTTAATTCCTTTTTAAGAATACCAAAGTGGAGTACTACTTTGGTTGAACTAAGATCTTGACTTTTATACGTATCTTCACTCATGTATATTTTATTATCAGATAGTAAACGGTCTATCTTTATCTCAATCATGCTGTTCGTCACTCCTTTCCACACACTATATTCAATGGAGGCGGAAGTGTGTAAGCAGTTGTTTCCAGCGGATAAATCAGGCAGGAAGGTAAGGCAGCAGTTGATGATGGAGGCACATAAAAAGACCTCAACCTGGGCTAAACCGGAGTTGAGGCAGATTAAAATTCAGTAAGAGATTTGGCGTAATGAAAAGGTGTAGGAAGGATGTTCTTTGAAATAATTGATTCGTCATCAGGAAGTGGTTCTTTAATATCAGCTGCATAACGTACTTGAACTTCCAGCAGCCAGATTTTCAATTTATTGTCTACGGCAAGGTCGACCGCCACGTCCCCGAGAAAAAAGTTCCTCTTTCTCTCAAAGAGGGTAAGGACCTCCCGACACAAGACTTCAGCTTCTTTTAATTTTGCAGATGCTTCAGATTGAGGTAATGAGTAATAAAAGGAAAGAGCCTCTTCCCCTGTAACAATGTGTTTACGGTAAGGATAGTTGGTCACAATTACTCGTTTGTCGGCTACTTTTCCTGATATAGCCGAGGCCTGCCAGACGTGTTCGCTGTTTTTTTGCATATATACCCGAAAATCGAGCCTGTGCCCTTTAAATATCGTATCGATCGCCTGTTGGACAAGGAGATGCTTATGTTTTTTTCTTTTGAAAAAAGCCGTCAATGCTTTGGTGTTTTTTATATAGGCTGCCTTTCCATTCGTGTCATACACTTGATAACCTGCATTCTTATTACAAACATAATGTATACCTCTTCCACGGGATAGGTTAACAGGCTTTACATATACGCCGGAATACTTTGTGAGCATTCTTTTTATGGACCTTCCTCCGTTATACGTGATGGAATGAGGGAGGTGTGTTCTTAACGTGCTTGAAGGGAGAGGGATAATCTTCCGTAAAGAATCTTTGGTAATGGGGAATGGTGTATAGTTAAACAATTTTCCTTTTAGAAAGTGATTAAAGTATACAAACTCCTGCTTCGACAATTTTACTCTTGTATAGAGAACAGAAGGGAGGGGAAACGTTCCTTCAGTAAATACATCGTCTGCAGGATTATAGTAATACCCGTGAATAATCCGCTTATGGAAATTGATATTCTTTTTATTAAAGAAATAAATTAATCCTTTCACGTGTTCGTAATCAGTAAATCGTTCTTTTAGCCTTTGAGGATTGTTATAAAAATACCTGGAAGGAATAAACCCTATCACTGGCCCGATAAACAGCTCTTTATTGCTTACATAGCTGTCAAAAGGCAGCGCGGGAATCTGTATCTTCTCTGAAAAGAACGGGGAAATACGAATTACATCTGATTTCAAACTGTTATTAATGTCAATGCGGTAGCGTACTTTAGAAGCTCCCAGATGAACGATAGTGGAATCAAATGAAAATTGATGAAGAAACAGGGTTTTCTCATTCATTATCAGAATGGGTTCCTGTATAGAATTATCAATAATAACTTCCGGCATCGTTTACCTCCTCTCTTGTCTTGTATAATATACTCGAGTGCAAAAAGCATGATTGTGCCATGACCCAGACAGTGTAGGTGGGTCGAAATCCGAACGATGAATTAAAGTGTCGAGGTTATCGTTCGATTTTAGTTGACACCAACCCCGTTCCCTTGTTACGATGTAACCGATAAAACGAATTGAACAGACCTCATATAATCTCGGGAATAGGGCCCGAAAGTCTCTACCTGGCGACCGTAAATCGCCGGCCTATGAGGACGATCAGTATACGTGAGTGCGAGAGCAGACAATAAGGCAGCGAACCGTCCGTAGTTTACAGACGAACAGTTTCGAATTATGCCACCGGTCTGTCTAGTAACGGGAACGTGTGCGTTTGTCCTCTTACGGGCAAATGGACACGTTTTTTGTTTTTCATAGATCTCTACACAAAACAAAATCCCCAGCAGAAAGAAGGTTTTCGCTATGGCAAAAGTCGGTGTGATTATGGGTTCAATATCAGACTGGGACACGATGAAGCACGCAACAGACGTTCTCGAAGAACTTTCAGTTCCATATGAGAAAAAAATCGTCTCGGCCCACCGGACGCCGGATCTTATGTTCGAATACGCAGAAACGGCAAAAGAGCGGGGGCTTGAAGTGATCATCGCCGGAGCAGGGGGAGCCGCGCACCTTCCAGGGATGGTTGCTGCAAAAACTCTTCTTCCCGTTATCGGTGTCCCGGTCCAGTCCAAAGCATTGAACGGCCTTGATTCCCTCCTCTCCATCGTACAGATGCCAGCCGGGGTTCCTGTTGCGACAGTGGCGATCGGGAAAGCGGGAGCAGCAAATGCCGGCCTTCTAGCAGCCCAGCAGCTTGCGGTTCACGACGACCAAATCGCGGACAAATTGCAGCAGCGTCGTGACAATAAACGAGAAGAAGTGATGGAAAGCGGGGCGAATCTTCTATGACGAGAGTGCTACCCGGAAAAACGATCGGCATCCTCGGCGGCGGACAGCTTGGAAGAATGATGGCACTCTCCGCCCGGGAAATGGGCTACCGTATCGCAATACTTGAGCCGGGCAAAGGCTCACCTGCAGGCCAGGTCGCAGACACGGAAGTCATGACAGCATACAACGACGTAAAGGGTGCTGAAGAACTTGCCCAAAAAGCCGACGTGATTACCTATGAATTCGAAAACATCGACGCCAATACAGCATCCTGGCTTGAAGAGAATGCAAACTTTCCCCAGGGAAGCAATCTTCTCGCTATTTCCCAGGACCGTCTCGAGGAAAAGAAAGCCATTACTTCCTTCGGTGTGCCCGTTGCCCCTTATGAAGAGGTGAACACCATTGAAGAGCTCTACTCAGCTACAGGCAAGCTTGGCTATCCTTCGGTGTTGAAAACAACCCGCGGGGGCTATGATGGGAAAGGGCAGGCCGTTATCCAAAGCCCTGCCGATCTTCTCGAAGCCTGGAACGTACTTGAAGGGAAAGGCCCGTTCGTCCTTGAGAAATGGATTTCCTTCACTAAAGAACTGAGCGTGATCATTACCCGGAGCGTCTCAGGCAGCACGAGCGTGTTTCCTGTTGCGGAAAATGTGCACCAGAACAATATTCTTCATCAGACGATCGTCCCGGCAAGAATCTCAGGCGGCGTTCAGGCAGCGGCTGTTGCTCTGGCAGAAAAGCTCGCTGAATCGTTTCGTCTTGTTGGCACACTGGCTGTTGAACTGTTTCTTACGGAAGACGATGAGCTTTACGTAAACGAACTGGCACCGCGGCCCCACAACTCCGGTCATTTTACGATCAATGCCTGTGATACCTCACAGTTTGAACAGCACGTGAGAGCCGTATGTGACCTGCCCCTCGGAAAGACGGATTTACTAAAGCCTGCTGTGATGGTTAATATATTAGGGGAGCATGTACCGAGAATCCTTGAAAAAATGGACGACTTTCCGAAAGGCCATCTGCACCTGTATGGGAAAGAAGCAGCCAAACCCGGCCGCAAGATGGGGCATTTAACCATTCTTGGGGACAATATTGAAGAGATCCTCGTGCGCATCAACTCCTCCCCAATCTGGAGAGAACAACAAGTAATGGAGGCAAATCAATGATTGAACGTTATACCCGCCCGGAAATGGGCGCAATCTGGACTGATGAAAACCGCTATCAGGCATGGCTTGAAGTGGAAATCAAAGCCTGTGAAGCATGGGCTGAACTAGGCGACATCCCCAAGGAAGACGTAGCAAAAATCCGTGAAAACGCAGGTTTTGATGTGGACCGTATCCTTGAAATTGAAGCGGAAACCCGTCACGATGTTGTGGCATTTACCCGCGCCGTATCGGAAACCCTCGGAGAAGAACGCAAGTGGGTTCACTACGGCCTTACAAGCACAGACGTGGTTGACACGGCTCTTTCCTATTTATTAAAACAGGCAAACGACATCATCCTTAAAGATCTTGAGCGCTTTGTGGACATTCTGAAAGACAAAGCAATTGAACATAAAGACACCGTCATGATGGGGCGCACTCACGGGGTTCACGCAGAACCGACCACATTCGGCCTGAAGCTTGCCCTCTGGTACGAAGAAATGAAGCGTAACATGGAGCGGTTCAAGCAGGCAGCAGACACCGTCCGCGTCGGAAAGCTTTCAGGAGCTGTCGGTACATACGCGAACATCGACCCGTTCGTCGAGCGTTACGTATGTGAAGGACTCGGACTTGAAGCAGCGACGGTTTCAACACAGACCCTGCAGCGGGACCGCCACGCCCACTATATGGCGACACTTTCGTTAATCGCCACATCCATTGAGAAAATGGCCGTAGAGATTCGGGGACTGCAGAAAACAGAAATGCGCGAGGTTGAAGAGTTTTTCGCAAAAGGGCAAAAAGGCTCTTCAGCCATGCCTCACAAGCGGAACCCGATCGGTTCTGAGAATATGACGGGCTTAAGCCGTGTCATCCGGGGCCACATGATGACCGCTTATGAAAATGTACCGCTCTGGCATGAAAGAGACATTTCCCATTCTTCTGCGGAACGCATCATACTGCCGGATGCCACAATCGCCCTGAACTATATGCTTAACCGTTTCGGCAACATCGTGAAAAATCTCACGGTGTTTCCGGAAAACATGAAGCGCAACATGGGACGCACGTTCGGTCTCATTTACTCTCAGCGCGTGCTCCTTTCCCTCATCGACAAAGGCCTTGTCCGCGAAGAAGCGTACGACCTTGTCCAGCCTAAAGCGATGGAAGCCTGGGAAAAGCAAGTGCCGTTTCGGGAGCTTGTGGATGCTGATGAAAAGATCACAAACCTGCTTTCAAAAGAAGAGCTCGATGAGTGCTTCGATTACCGTCACCACTTAACACACGTGGATACAATCTTTGAACGCTGCGGATTAACAAAATAACAAAAACGGTTTTGAAAAGAATGGTGAAAGTTGCTGATTTCCTTCACAGGGAAAATAGAAGGATGCTGGCTCCAAGCCCGAGACTCCTGCTGAAGTGGGGGCCAAGGCAAGACCCCGGAGCGCAACGCGCGAGGAGGCTTGCCGGCACCTCCGCGGAAAGCGAAGGGCTTGGAGACAGCATCAACACCCATTCAACAGTAAAAAAAGTGGGCCCATATGGACCCCTTACAACCAATCGTATTGCCAATATTATGAATCTTCGTACATCAAAGGAGGACTCACATGTCTGATCAAGCGTGTTTATACGAAGGGAAAGCAAAGCGAATCTATGAAACTGACGATCCGAACGTCTACCGCGTCGTCTATAAGGACGAAGCCACAGCCTTTAACGGTGAAAAAAAAGACGTACTCGATGGCAAAGGACGCTTGAATAACGAGATCAGCAGTCTCGTATTTTCAAAGCTTCACGAAGCCGGTATCGCGAACCATTTCATTGAGCGCCTTACAGAAACCGAGCAGCTCGTAAAGAAGGTCCGAATCATTCCTCTGGAAGTCGTAGTCAGAAACGTGGCAGCCGGAAGCCTGGTAAAACGCCTCGGCCTGAAAAGAGGAGAACGATTCCCTGAGCCGATCATCGAATTTTATTACAAAGACGATGAGCTCGGCGATCCACTCATCAACACCGACCACATCGCCTACTTAAAGCTTGCCGCCGATGAAGAACTCAGCCGGATCCGTAAAGACGCCATACGGGTAAACAACGTACTCACGTCTCTTTTCAAAGAAGCCGGAATCACCCTCGTTGACTTCAAACTGGAATTTGGCAGAGATGAAAACGGTAGTGTGCTCCTGGCTGACGAAGTGTCACCGGATACGTGCCGTCTGTGGGATGAAAAAACAGGGGATTCACTGGATAAAGATTTGTTTCGCTTTCAACTCGGAGATTTAAACAAAGGGTATGAAACCATACTTACACGCTTAGGAGGAGTTCAGCAATGATGTATGAAATTCAAGTATTTGTCACGTTAAAGGAAGCCGTTTTAGACCCCCAGGGAAAAGCAGTGAATCACTCGCTCAATCAGCTCGGCTACAGTGAGGTAGAGGATGTACGGATCGGAAAAGTCCTGACCCTTACAATGAACGGAGAAAAAGAAATGGTTGAAGCCCGAGTAACAGAAATGTGTGACAAGCTCCTTGCCAACCCGGTTATTGAAGATTATCGCTTCGAAATAAAGGAGGCCCTCACCCAATGAAGTTTGCCGTTGTCGTCTTTCCAGGATCGAACTGTGACATTGACATGTACCATGCCATAAAAGACGAACTCGGTGAAGAGGCCGCCTATGTGGATTATCGGGAAACGAGTTTAAAAGACTATGATGCGGTTCTTTTACCAGGCGGGTTTTCCTACGGTGATTACTTACGCTCCGGTGCCATTGCTGCCCGTCTGCCGATTGCAGCGGGGATTAAAGAAGCAGCCGAAGCCGGGAAGCCGGTCCTCGGTGTGTGCAACGGATTTCAGGTTCTTCTTGAACTCGGGCTCCTCCCTGGAGCGATGCGCAGAAACCGTCAGCTTACATTTATCTGTAAGCCGGCAACCCTCATCGTAGAAAACAACCAGACTGTCTTTACCTCAACATACGAAAACGGCCAGTCCATCTCTATCCCTGTTGCCCACGGCGAAGGAAACTACTTCTGCGACGAAGAAACCCTGGCAGAGCTGAAAGAAAACAATCAAATTGCCTTCACATATAAAGAAGACATGAACGGTTCCATCGATAACATCGCCGGTATTACAAACGAGCGTGGCAATGTCCTTGGCATGATGCCTCACCCGGAACGGGCTGTCGACGATCTTCTCGGCTCCTCAGACGGGCTTCACATGTTTCAGTCATTACTCAAGCAATGGAGGGAATCCCATGCAATTACTTCATGAACCGTCGCCGCAGCAGATTAAAGACGAAAAGCTCTACTCGGAAATGGGACTCACAGATACCGAGTTTCAAATGGTTGAAGATATCCTCGGCCGACTGCCGAACTTTACAGAAACAGGCTTGTTCTCGGTCATGTGGTCGGAACACTGCAGCTATAAAAACTCCAAAGTCCTTTTGAAAAAATTCCCGGTTGAAGGGGAACGTGTCCTTCAAGGCCCTGGTGAAGGGGCGGGAATCATCGATATCGGTGACGATCAGGCTGTCGTGTTTAAAATCGAATCCCACAATCACCCGTCTGCCATCGAGCCCTACCAGGGGGCAGCTACAGGAGTAGGGGGAATTATCCGTGACGTGTTCTCCATGGGAGCCCGGCCGGTAGCTCTGTTAAACTCCCTGCGCTTTGGGGAACTTGGAACACCCCGGGTAAACTACTTATTCGAGCAAGTCGTAGCAGGTATTGCAGGGTACGGCAACTGTATTGGAATCCCAACGGTCGGGGGAGAAGTCCAGTTTGACCCCTGCTATGAAGGGAATCCCCTCGTGAACGCCATGTGTGTCGGGCTTATCGACCATAAAGATATTCAAAAGGGCCAGGCAAAAGGTGTCGGCAATCCCGTTATTTATGTAGGGGCAAGCACCGGGAAAGACGGAATTCACGGGGCGACCTTTGCTTCTGAAGAGCTGAACGAAGGAAGTGATGCAAAGCGCCCTGCAGTCCAGGTAGGCGATCCGTTTATGGAAAAACTCCTTCTGGAAGCGTGCCTTGAAGTTGTGAAAAACGACGCTCTCGTAGGGATTCAGGACATGGGCGCTGCGGGGCTCACTTCGTCTTCAGCGGAAATGGCGAGTAAAGCCGGATCCGGTATTGAAATGGACCTGGACGCCGTACCACAGCGGGAAAAAGGCATGACACCTTATGAAATGATGCTCTCTGAATCACAGGAACGGATGCTTCTGGTGGTGAAAAAAGGACGGGAAGACGAAATCATTTCCATCTTTGAGCGCCACGGGCTGCTTGCGAAAGTCGTTGGAAAAGTAACGGATGACAAGACGCTTCGCCTGACTCATCAAGGGCGCGTTGCTGCGGAAGTACCGGTAGATGCCCTCGCAGAAGAAGCACCGGTTTATCACAAACCGTCTACGGTCCCGGCTTACTATGAAACGTTCCAGAAACAGGACACTCCTGTTCCACAAATAGAAGACATGAAAGAAACGTTACTCTCTCTTTTATCCCAGCCAACGATCGCAAGTAAAGAGTGGGTGTACGATCAGTACGACTATATGGTCCGCACCAATACGGTGGTAATGCCGGGATCAGATGCAGCTGTTCTTCGCATCCGCGGCACGAAAAAAGCCCTTGCCATGACAACAGACTGCAACTCCCGCTATCTTTACCTGGACCCGGAAGTGGGCGGGCAGCTTGCCGTAGCGGAAGCCGCGCGTAACCTCGTCTGTTCCGGTGCGAAACCTCTTGGTGTAACGGATTGTTTAAATTACGGAAGTCCGGATCGTCCGGAAATCTTCTGGCAGCTTGAAAAATCCACTGACGGTCTGAGTGAGGCCTGCCGCGCACTTGAAACGCCGGTAATTGGCGGAAACGTCAGTCTGTACAACGAACGAAGCGGCGAGGCGGTTTATCCGACGCCGGTAATCGGGATGGTCGGCCTGATTGAAGATCTTGCTCATATTACAACCCAGCAGTTTAAGAACGAAGGAGATATCATCTATCTTGTAGGCGAAGCACGCCCTGACTTCGGAGGAAGCGAACTGCAGAAGCTCAAGGACGGCAATATTTCCGGACAGCCGCCAATGATTGATTTAGCCGTGGAAAAACAGCGTCAGTCAGACGTTCACGAAGCGATCAAAGCAGGCGCTGTCGCCTCTGCCCATGATCTGGCAGAAGGAGGCCTTCTCGTTGCTTTAGCCGAGTCCATGATGAAAACAGGCTTCGGGGCAAACGTCACCATCGGAGATGACCTGGTCACTGAAAGCTTCAGTGAAACACCGTCACGCTACCTGATCAGTGTAAGAAAAGAAAACCGTGAACAATTTGAGGGCATGGTAAATGATGCTTTATTAATCGGCGAAGTCACAGGGGAAGCGCAGTTGAATGTGTTTGGAAAAGCAGGTGAAACGGTTCTGTCAGCCCAGACATCTGAATTAGAGAAAGCTTGGAGAGGGGCGATTCCGTGTTTGCTGAAATCAAAGGCTTAAACGAAGAATGCGGTGTGTTTGGTATTTGGGGTCACGAAGAAGCCTCCCGCATTGCCTACTATGGTCTGCACAGTCTGCAGCATCGTGGTCAGGAAGGGGCGGGCATTGTCGTTTCCGACGGTGAAAAACTGCGGATCCGTAAAGGTCTCGGCCTGGTAAATGAAGTGTTTAATGATGAAAATTTAAAAGCATTAACAGGACACGCCGCTGTCGGTCACGTGCGGTATACAACAGCAGGAGACAGCGATCTGTTAAACTGTCAGCCTCTTTTGTTTAACTCCCAGACGGGAAGCCTGGCTGTTGCTCATAACGGCAATCTCGTAAACGCCAATGCCTTAAAGCATCAGCTGGAAAGACAGGGCAGCATTTTTCAGACCACATCGGACACGGAAGTCTTTGCCCACCTCATTAAGCGAAGCGGCTATGAATTGCCCGAGGAACGTCTCATGAACGCCCTCACGATGGTGAAAGGAGCGTATGCCTTCATGGCCATGACAGAAGAGCAGCTCATGGTCGCCCTCGATCCGAACGGGCTTCGTCCGCTCTCTTTAGGACGTCTTGGTGATGGCTATGTGGTAAGTTCTGAGACGTGTGCGTTTGATATTATCGGTGCGGAATACATTCGTGAAGTGGAACCCGGGGAAGTGCTGATCATTAATGATGAAGGCGTCCGGAGTGAACGGTTTTCCTTTTCGGCGAAAAAATCAATCTGCTCGATGGAGTACGTTTATTTTGCCAGACCGGACAGCCACCTCGATCAGATTAATGTTCATACTGCGCGGAAAAACCTCGGCAAGGAACTGGCCATGGAAGCACCTGTTGAAGCAGATGTGGTTACAGGTGTGCCGGACTCAAGTATCTCGGCAGCCATCGGCTACGCAGAGCAGACAGGGATTCCCTACGAGCTCGGTCTGATCAAAAACCGCTACGTGGGCCGGACATTTATTCAGCCCTCCCAGCAGCTTCGGGAACAAGGGGTAAAAATGAAGCTCTCTGCCGTTAGGGGAGTAGTCGAAGGAAAGCGTGTCGTCATGGTCGATGATTCAATTGTCCGTGGCACTACAAGCCGACGGATCGTCAAACTATTAAAGGAAGCAGGGGCAAAGGAAGTGCACGTGCGAATCAGCGCACCACCGATCAAAAACCCTTGTTTCTACGGTATTGACACCTCCACTAGCGGAGAACTGATCGCGTCGTCCAAGACCGTTGAGGAAATCGAAGCAGAAATTGGTGCCGATTCACTTCGTTATTTATCTGTAAACGGCCTGATGGACGGGATCGGCCGTCCGAAAGAGATGGAAAACTGCGGGCAGTGTCTCGCGTGCTTCACGGGAGAGTACCCGACTGAAATTTATCCGCACACAATGCATCCTTACGAAAAAGTGTAATCAAGGGAGGACCCTATGTCTAAAGCCTATAAACAAGCTGGTGTAAACATCGAAGCCGGATACGAATCCGTAAACCGAATGAAGAGTCACGTGACACGGACCCGCCGCCCTGAAGTCATGGGGGGTCTCGGCGGTTTCGGCGGGATGTTTGACCTGTCCCAAAAAGGATACAAAGAACCTGTGCTTGTGTCAGGAACCGATGGAGTGGGAACGAAGCTCATGGTGGCACAGGAAACAGGTATTCACGATACGATTGGGATCGATGCTGTCGCTATGTGTGTAAATGACATTGTTGTTCAAGGAGCGGAACCGCTTTTTTTCCTCGACTACCTGGCTCTCGGTGAAAATAAACCGGACGTGGTAGAGAAGATTATCAAAGGCATTGCTGATGGCTGTGCAGAAGCAGGGTGCGCCCTTATCGGAGGGGAAACAGCAGAAATGCCGGGGATGTATGAGACTGATGAATATGATGTTGCAGGGTTTGTGGTCGGTGCAGCAGAAAAATCAGCTCTTATTGACGGCTCAGCCATTCAAGAGGGGGATGTCCTGATAGGTCTGCCTTCAAGCGGGCTTCACAGTAATGGTTTTTCTCTTGTAAGAAAAGTCATCGCTGACCGGGGAATCCGGTACTCTGATCCAATGCCCGACGATGAAGGGGGGAGAACGGTGGGAGAATGGATCCTCACACCGACTAAGATTTACGTGAAACCGGTTCTGTCCCTTGTAAAACAAGGTCTGTTAAAAGGTGCCGCCCACAACACCGGCGGGGGCCTTTATGAAAATGTACCGAGAATGCTTCCGGAAGGCGTGAAAGCGGTGGTAGACTCATCGGCCTGGCGAAAGCCTTCGATCTTCACGTGGATGGGTACTCTCGGCGGTATTGTGCAAAGAGATATGTACGAAACGTTTAATATGGGAATCGGGATGGTCCTTGCTGTAAGTGAAAATCAGGTCGTGGAAGCGATGTCCCTTTTAAAAGAAGCCGGAGAAGAGCCGGTACAGATCGGTAAAATTGAACGGGCCGGCGCTGGTGAAGCACCGGTCATCATTGAAGGAGTGTGCCTATGACCCGTCTGGCCGTGTTTGCTTCCGGAAGCGGCAGCAACTTTCAGGCGATCGTGGATGCAGTCAACGAAGGACTCTTTGATGCCGAAGTGGCCCTTCTTGTGTGCAACAAACCAGGTGCCAAAGTCATTGAAAGAGCAGAAACCGCAGGAATCCCGGTCTTTGTCACAAGCCCGGGGGATTACAGCAGTAAAGCAGAGTTTGAAAAAGCGATCGTCTCTAAGCTTGAAGAGAACAGATGTGAATGGATTATTCTTGCCGGTTATATGAGACTCGCAGGGCCGACCCTTCTCGAGCAGTATGAGGGGAGAATTGTCAACATTCATCCTTCCCTTTTGCCTGCGTTCCCGGGCCTTGATGCCATTGGCCAGGCCATGGATAAAGGGGTAAAAGTAACAGGTGTGACCGTTCATTATGTGGACAGCGGAATGGATACCGGTCCTATCATTGCCCAAAAAGCTGTTACAATAGAAGAAGGGGACACACGGGAAAGTGTCCAGAAAAAAGTGCAGAAAGTAGAACACATCCTCTATCCTCAGACCATCGGTGAGATTATTGCTTTATCAAAGAACGTTAAATAGCTGAAGTGTGTGGAAACACCCCTGCTGAAGTTCGGGACAGGTGAGATTCCACAGGAGTAAAGCAAGTGCCTTGATATATAAATTAAGATAAGTATACCTCTTCGCCAGTGAAGCGTTCTTTATTAAATGTGAAAATCTGGTGCCTTCTTTGTCAAGCGCAGCTGAACGCCAGGAACGAGACTCCTGCGGCAGTAGGAGCCAGGAGAGACCCCGCAGGGCAGTGCCCGAGGAGGCTCGCCGGCACCGCCGCGGAAAGCGAGCGGATGGCGTTCAGTGGAGCTCTGACGTAAGGTAAACTCATTTAAATTAATGTCAGCACTTCAGGCCTCATTTGTCGAAAAAAAGGTAACACACTCCGATTTTAAAAAAGTACTTATGCTGTGTTAAAGGACAACATTGTTTTAAAAAGTGTTGATTGGAGCGAATGCGCGACATTCCTGCGGGAAAAGCGAGTTCCGGGGAGACCCCCGCAAGCGCGCAACGCTGAAGATCGAGCCGCCCGTGGAGAGGGAGCGAAAAGAGCGCAAATCAACATCTGAGCGCATTCCGTTCAACGAAGCTACTGAAATACAAGAAAGGGTTTAGCACCCGTGTCATCATTCTTTTACAGAGCAGCCTTACCAAACAAGCCAAGGAGGTTTCCATTCATGAATAAACGAGCATTGATCAGTGTATCGGATAAAACAGGAATTGAAGAACTGGCGAAGCGCCTGTCTGAAGCAGGTGTAGAAATTATCTCCACCGGCGGCACAAAGCGGGCTATTGAAGCCGCAGGTGTGAGTGCCATCGGGGTGGAAGAAGTGACCGGATTTCCGGAAATGATGGACGGCCGGGTTAAAACCCTTCACCCTCGTATTCACGGCGGTCTCCTTGCCCTTCGTGACAACGATGCTCATATGAGCGCCCTTGATGACCACAACATTGACACGATCGACATGGTGATCGTGAACCTCTACCCATTCCAGGCTACGATTGAAAACCCTGAAGCCACATTTGAAGATGCCATTGAAAACATTGATATCGGCGGCCCGTCCATGATCCGTTCAGCGGCTAAAAATCACCGTGATGTCGCGGTTGTCGTGGATCCTGCGGACTATACACGTCTTTTGGATGAGCTGGGCAGTGAGGGAGAGATCTCTCCTGAGTTTAAGCAGAAGCTGGCGGCAAAAGCCTTCCGCCATACTGCTTCATATGACGCCCTTATTGCCGAGTACTTGACAGAGCATGCGGGAGAAGAATATCCCGAGACTCTCACCGTCACGTATAACAAAAAACAGTCTCTGCGATACGGGGAGAACCCGCACCAGCAGGCGGCGTTTTACGAGCGCCCTCTCGGCAAGCAGACGTCAATCGCAAGAGCCGAGCAGCTTCAGGGAAAAGAGCTCTCCTATAACAATATTAACGACGCAGATGCAGCCATTGGTGTTGTAAAAGAATTTACGAAGCCCGCTGTAGCGGCGATTAAACATATGAATCCGTGCGGTGTGGGAATCGGGGAAACGATTGAAGAAGCGTTCCAAAAAGCGTACGAAGCAGATTCCATTTCCATTTTCGGCGGTATTATTGCCTGTAACGGGGAAGTAGACAAACAGACGGCTCTCAAAATGAAAGAGATTTTCCTTGAGATTGTCATTGCCCCTTCTTTTACGGAAGAAGCAGCTGCAGTACTGAGTGAAAAGCCGAACCTTCGTCTGCTGACGATCTCCTTTAAGGATGCCCAGTCGATGGAGCAGCGGATCAGCACTGTATCCGGGGGAGCGCTTGTCCAGGATACGGATACCCTCAGTTTTGAAGACGTGGAAACAACGATTCCAACTAAACGCAAACCAACGGATGAAGAGCTTCGTCAGCTTGAGATGGCCTGGAAAGTAGTAAAACACGTGAAATCAAATGCCATCGTCCTTGCCACAGAAGACAGTACAATCGGTGTCGGCGCAGGCCAGATGAACCGTGTAGGTGCAGCGAAAATCGCACTTGAACAGGCAGGGGAAAAAGTAAAAGGGGCTGTTCTCGCATCCGATGCCTTTTTCCCAATGGGCGACACAGTAGAAGCAGCAGCTCAGGCCGGCATTCGCGCCATCATCCAGCCGGGCGGCTCAAAACGGGATCAGGAATCCATTGATAAGGCAGATGAATACGGTGTGGCCATGATCTTTACAGGCGTACGCCACTTTAAGCATTAAAGGAGGAACCGGGATGAAAGTACTCGTGATCGGAAAAGGCGGACGTGAGCATGTGCTCTGCTGGTCTTTTGCCAAAAGCCCCTATGTGAAAGAGGTCATAGCTTTGCCGGGAAGTGACGGGATCAGCTCTGTGGCACGATGTGTGGATATCGCTGAAGATGCCCACGAAGAAATCGTGAGCCTTGTGAAAAAAGAGCTGGTGGACCTTGTGGTAATCGGACCGGAAGCCCCTCTTGTTGCCGGACTTGGCGACCGCCTCACTGAAGAAGGCATTCGTGTTTTCGGCCCTTCACAGCAGGCGGCCCGGGTGGAAGGAAGCAAAGAGTTTGCAAAAGAAATGATGAGGAAGTACGACATCCCTACAGGGGAATATGACGTATTTGATTCGCTCACAGATGCGAAAGCCTACGTGGAAAAAAAAGGAACACCGATTGTAATTAAAGCGGACGGACTGGCTGCAGGAAAAGGTGTTGTCGTAGCCATGAACGAAGAGCAGGCGATGGAAGCACTGGAGCAAATGCTGGATGAAAAGCACTTTGGGGAAGCAGGATCCCGCGTGGTCATTGAAGAGTACCTTGAAGGGGAAGAATGCTCTTTAATGGCGTTTGTAAACGGAGAGACAGTTATTCCTATGGTTCCGGCTCAGGATCACAAACGTGCGTACGATGGTGACCTTGGCCCTAATACCGGGGGGATGGGAGCATATTCCCCCGTTCCTCATATCAGTAATCAGGTGATCAGGGAAGCCGAGACACAGATTGTCAGGAAAATGGCTTATGCACTGAAACAGGAAAACAGTTTGTTTACAGGAGTCTTGTATGCGGGGCTCATGATTACAAAAGACGGGCCGAAAGTGATTGAGTTTAATGCCCGTTTCGGGGATCCCGAAGCCCAGGTCGTGCTTCCGCGGCTGCTTACACCTCTGGACGAAGTGATTTTCAGTGTGCTGAAAAATCAGGAAATGGAAGTGGAGTGGTCTGAGGAAGCGGTCATGGGCGTCGTCCTTGCATCTGAAGGCTATCCGGGCCCTTATGAGAATGGTGTGCCGGTAAATGAACATCTATTATCGGAAGCTGCGGGACCGTTTTTCCATGCAGGTACCAAAAAAACAGCTGACGGCTGGATTACAGCCGGAGGGCGTGTAGGAATCGTGACAAGCATGAATACTTCTTTATTAAAGGCGCAGCAAGCGATTTACAGTGTCCTTGAACAAGACCCGTCAGAAGGTCTCTTTTACCGGAGCGATATCGGCAGCCGGGCTATTTCGGCCTCGTACGCCGGCGCTTCATCACCAGATAAAAAACAGTAACGAGACTGCCCAGAACAAGCAGGTACAAAAATACGGTATCTGTAGCATATTCCCAAAGCATAGTATGACTCCTTTCGATTTCAATCCGTTTGTGGATGCTGTTGTGGGGTCCGGGGCTCTCTGTGAAAAGGCGAGTACAGGGAGACAGCAACTACTTTTTTTAGGCTGCCTTGAAAATACAATTTAGGAAGTAGCCAACTTCATTGAAATTCAGCTTCTTTGAACGGAATATGCTCCCTTTCCGCGGACTCGTGCCGAGCCTCCTCGGGGCTTTGCCCCTGTGGGGTCTCGTCTCTCTCGCACTTCCGCAGGAGTGTCGCATATTCCGTTCAACTACGCATAACGCCTTATGAAGACCAGAGGATAAAGGTAACACAGGCGAAAAAACTTCCGGAGCATGTGCCCGGGTGAGACCCCGGGGTTGCAGAGCAGTGCCCTGAGCGGAAATCAACACCTGAGTTAAACAGCCCCCTTTTTTTAACTAGCGCCTATACTAAAATGTTAGAGGGTGTCCATTTACCGGGCACCCTCTTTTTCAGGCCATGGACCCTATGACGGATTCATCGGTCCAATATCAAAGTCATCTTCTGACATCTTTTCGGCCTGTTCTTCAACGGCATACGTCACCGGACAGAATTTTGTAATCCCTTCCGCTACTTTCATAGCTCCGATAATAGCTACAAAAAGTGGTGTTCCTTTGTGACAGCGGCGTCCCATTTTAGCTGTTGCCCACGCGAGGAGCGTAAACCCCAGAGTCAGTCTGATCATGGCATTGACAATTCCGATATTCGGTCTCATTATTGAACCCTCCTGTTACTGTTTTTGGATAATTTGAAGTTCTTTGATGATTTAAATAGATAAAAGTGTTACGATAAATAAAACGTAAACGTTCTGTTTACCCATACTAAAATGTTCAGGTGATCACAATGTCCAATCAACCAATACAATGGTCAAAAAAACAAATACGCGAGCAGCTGGAAGTAGTCAAAGGAAATCTTCCGCCTACGAAAGTGATTGAAAATGCAAAATGGCTGAACAGTATCACGAAAAAGTGGAGCTCCGGGAATATCTGGATCCACCGTGACCGGATCGTGTACGTAGGTTCTGACATGCCTTCTTGTACTGACGGTACAGACATTGAAAACGTGAACGGTGCCCCTGTTGTGCCGGGCTATATTGAACATCATGCACATCCATTTCAGTTATATCATCCCCTGAGCCTTGCCAGGTATGCATCAGAAAGAGGAACAACCACGCTCATCAGTGATAACATGAAGCTGTTTTTACATTTACCAAAAAAGAAAGCGTTTACATTTATAGAGGAGCTGCAGAAATCTCCCGTACTCATGCTCTGGTGGGCAAGGTACGATGCCCAGACCGCACTCAATGAACATGACAAATACTTTTCCTATAAAAATGTGATGGACTGGCTTCATCACCCATATGTTGTACAAGGGGGAGAATTAACCGACTGGCCTTCCGTTCTTCACGGTGATGACGCAATGCTTCAATGGATGCAGGAAACAAAGGCAAAAGGCATGCCGATTGAGGGACATCTTCCAGGAGCGGGGGAAAAAACCCTCACACAAATGGCTCTCGCAGGTGTGGACTGCGACCATGAGGCAATGACCGGCGAGGAGCTGCTGCGGCGTCTGAATCTTGGGTATACCTGTTCCATGCGGTACTCTTCGATTCGCCCTGATCTGCCCGGCCTTCTTGATACGGTGAGGGAAGAAGGTTTAAGCAGCAGTGACAAACTGCTAATGACAACGGACGGCTCGCCTCCAAAGGTCATGCAGGAAGGGGTCATGGACCGCGTTATCCAGCTTGCCATCGACAAAGATATTCCATTTATTGATGCCATTAACATGTGCACTTATAATGTAGCAAGACACTACCGCCTTGACCACGTCCTCGGAATGATTGCACCGGGGAGACTGGCAAACATCAACATCCTCCAGTCTGAAACCGATCCGACCCCTGTTTCTGTTCTTGGAAAAGGAGAATGGATTGTAAAGGACAACGAAGTGTTAAATCACATTCCTGACCCTGAATGGCCACGTTTTGGATTCAAGCCGTTTACACTCAGCTGGGACCTGACAATGGAAGACCTCCAGTTTTCCATGCCCCTTGGAATTGAAATGGTTAATGATGTCATCATGAAACCGTACCGCCCGGAAGTGGATCTGATGAGTGATGAGATCGGCGGGAAAAAGGATGAATGTTATTTTGTCCTGGCAGACCGGCACGGAAAATGGCGTGTAAACACCGTGATTAAAGGATTCGCAGACAGTCTTTACGGCATGGCCAGCTCCTACTCCAATACAGGAGACATCATTTTGATCGGAAAAAGTAAAGAAGGTCTTCTCGACGCATTTCAGGCACTCAAGAACCAGGGTGGAGGCATCGTTGTTGTAGGGCAAGAAGGAACCGAAGCTTCGATTCCCCTGGTTATTAACGGCGCCCTGTCGGATAAAGAGCTCAAAGATATTGCCGCAGAAGAAGAGCATCTCGTCCGCGTACTTTCTGAAAAAGGCTATGCCTATGGAGACCCGGTGTATTCACTTCTTTTCTTCTCGGCTACACACCTGCCGTATGTGAGGGTCACCCAAAAAGGGATTTATGATGTGAAACAGAAAAAAGTACTCTTTCCTTCGATTATGCGTTAAACTATAAAAGTATAAAGGGGTAAGAAAGATCATGATTGCAAGTAAAAAGCGGGTGTTTTTATGCGGTGCCATTGCGTGTATGTTACTAACCGGAGCCTGCAGTAAAAATGAAGCAACCGGAACCGAATTAGATGAAGCAGATGATATAGCAGCAGAAACAACAGTGGACGAGGACGAAGACCCTGTAATCGAAAACGCCCCTTACACTGAACCGTTAACAGGAATCGGAACGGAAGAAGAACTGACCCGAAGTGCTTTTGGTGTGATGATTGAAAACTCCACCCATGCCAGACCCCAGACGGGACTTTATCAGGCGGATGTGGTTTACGAAGTGCTGTCAGAAGCGAGCATCACACGATTTCTCGCTTTCTACCACAGTCAGGAGCCTGACACCATCGGTCCTGTAAGAAGTGCCCGGGATTATTATGTTCATTTAAATAAAGGATACGGCGCCATTTATGTATCAGCCGGAGGGAGTCCAGACGGCCTGGCCCTTGCTGAAGGCAGCTATGTTCCTTTTATCAGCGGACTCGCCTATGACGGGCGTTACTTTACCCGCTCATCAGACCGGAGTGCCCCGCACAATATGTATACAAGTTTTTCAAACCTTGAAGCAGCTGCAGAAAAACTCGGCTATGATATGAACAATGTTCCGCCGTCACTTCCCTACACTTCCGATCAGCCCGAGGGTAAAAAAGCGGACCGTTTTGAAGTGAAATACGGCAGTACAAGCAATAACGTTCAATACGCTTACGATGAAGAACTTGGCGGGTTCCGCCGTTCAAACGGGGGCGTACCGACAGAAGACGCAGCCAACGGCACGCCTGTTGCACCGAAAAACGTCTTCGTACTGGAATCCTCACACCGGGTCATTGACGACGCCGGTAGACGGGATATCGATCTTTCGTCGGGAGGAAAAGCGTACCTCTTTCAAGAAGGAGTAATGCAAGAGCTTGAATGGCGCAATGAAAACGGCGTTATTCTTCCTTATAAAGATAACGAGCCTGCAGGTTTTGTACCTGGCCAGACATGGATTAACATTGTTCCGAAAGAAAACGGAGGGCTTTCTTCGCACGTGGCGATTGAAGGTATGGAGTAGCAGGCCAGCCACCAAAGAAAGGATGACCGACATGCAAATCAACAAATTAAGAGGAAAAGAACTCGATCAGCTCTTTAATGCGATTCTAAGCCTGAAAGACTCTGAAGAATGCTATCAATTTTTCGATGATCTTTGTACGATGAACGAAATTCAATCCCTTGCCCAGCGTCTGGAAGTGGCACGCATGCTGATGGACGGGGACACGTATCAGAAGATCGAAAAAGACACGGGGGCGAGCACCGCAACGATCTCCCGGGTAAAACGGTGCATTAACTACGGAAATGACGGCTATCGCATGGCACTGGATCGGGTAAAAGAAGAACAGGAAGCAAAATAATTATAAAAAGACAGGCGCATTCTGCTTTGATTAGCAGGGTGCGTTTTTTATGGAGAACTTTAGGGGTTTTATGGAGAGTTCGGAGTGTTTATGCAGAATTCACGGGGTTTTATGGAGAACTTCCGGCCGTTTATGCAGACTTTTGAGCCACTTAAAGAGAATTCATCACAATTCGACACGCGCCCCCTCCAAGAAAAATCCACAAAACAACTCCCGATACTAATGAGACTAGCCATTATTTTTGATATACTTATGTGATGAATTGATTAGGCTATACGTAAACGCAGCCTGCAGGAGAACCTCTGCCGGGCGCATACTAACGGAAAAAGAAGCTGGAGGATATGACCATGCTTGAATATCAGGACTGGAAGCATGTTTTTAAACTGGATCCGAATAAAGAAATAGACGATGAAGCCCTCGAGGCCATTTGTGAATCAGGAACGGACGCAGTGATCGTTGGCGGAACAGACGGTGTTACTGAAGACAACACGCTTGATCTTTTGATGCGCATTCGCCGCTACTCTGTGGCCTGTGCCCTTGAAGTGTCCAATCTGGATGCTGTTACACCCGGGTTTGACTACTACCTGATCCCATCTGTTCTCAATACGAAAAACGCGGACTGGATGAACGGCCGCCATCATGAGGCGATTAAGAATCTCGGCCCGATCATGAACTGGGATGAAGTACTCTCGGAAGCTTACTGTATTTTAAATGGGGATGCGAAAGTAGCAAAGCTGACAGAAGCGGTCACGTCCCTCGATGAAGACGATGTGATTGCCTATGCCCGAATGACCGAGCACCTTATTCACATGCCGATCTTTTATCTTGAATACAGCGGAACCTACGGAAATCCGGAATTTGTAAAAGCCGCGAAAAACGTTCTGAAGACTACAAGGCTCTTTTACGGCGGTGGGATTACAAACAAAGCCCAGGCAGCCGAAATGGCGGAACATGCCGATACGGTCGTTGTGGGGAACGTCATTTATACCGATTTAAAGCAGGCATTAAAAACCGTTGATGCCGTCAAAAAGTGAGTGTACAACCGACCTTAACTAGGCTAAACTGGTATTAAATAAGAACATACGTTTGGATGGTGATTGATGATGGAACGTGTAACAAACGATCTGCTGTCAGGATTGAACCCTGAACAGCAGAAAGCTGTGAAACATTCAGCCGGTCCTCTTTTAATTATGGCCGGGGCGGGAAGTGGAAAAACCCGGGTGCTTACTCACCGTATAGCCTACCTTCTTGGGGAAAAAGGAGTAGCACCGTGGTCTGTTTTGGCGATCACATTTACGAACAAAGCATCACGGGAGATGAAAGACCGTATTTCCAAAATTATTGGAGGGCCGGGGGCAGAAGATATCTGGATTTCCACATTTCACTCCATGTGTGTTCGTATGCTCAGACGCGACGTAGACCGGATCGGAATTAACCGCAATTTCACAATTCTGGACGGATCAGATCAGGTTACTGTGATGAAACGTCTTATGAAAGAGCACAATATTGATACGAAGAAGTTTGAACCAAGAAGCATCCTCGGCTCGATCAGCTCAGCTAAAAACGAACTGAAAACACCGAAGGATTACGCAAAAACAGCAAACGGCCCTTACGAAGATACCGTTGAAAAGATGTATACGGCCTATCAGAAAGAACTGAAGAAAAACTCGGCCATGGACTTTGATGATCTGATCATGCAGACAATCGAAATGTTCAAAAAGGTACCTGAAGTTCTCGAATTCTACCAGCGCAAATTTCAGTACGTGATGGTGGACGAGTATCAGGATACAAACAAAGCACAGTATATGCTTGTGAAAATGCTTGCGGACCGTCATAAAAACATCTGCGTCGTAGGTGACTCTGATCAGTCAATCTACCGCTGGCGCGGGGCCGACATTCAGAACATCCTCTCCTTCGAAAAGGATTACCCGAATGCAACCGTCATTATGCTGGAACAGAATTACCGCTCAACGAAGACGATTCTGAAGGCAGCCAACGACGTAATTCAGAACAACGCCAGCCGAAAGCCGAAGAACCTGTGGACGGAAAACGATGACGGGGACAAGCTTGCCCTTTATGAAGCTGACAACGAGCACGACGAAGCCCAGCATATCGTCGGGAAAGTAAAAGAAATGCTCGACTCGGGTAAATATACCGAGTCAGATATTGCCGTTCTTTACCGGACAAACGCACAGTCCCGTGTGATTGAGGAGATGTTCGTGAAATCAAACGTCAACTACACCATCGTTGGCGGTACGAAGTTCTATGACAGAAAAGAAATCAAAGACGTCCTTGCCTACCTCCGGGTAATGGCGAACCCTGACGACGATATCAGCCTGAGACGGATCATCAACGTGCCAAAACGAGGCATCGGTGCGTCGACTCTTGTAAAAATCGAGCAGTTTGCAGCGATGCAGGATGTTTCGATTTACCGTGCTCTTCAGGATGTTCGTGAAATCGGACTCAGCGCCCGGGCTGCCAACGCCCTCTCTGAATTTATCAGCCAGCTCACAAACTGGGTCCAGATGCAGGACTACCTGTCTGTAACGGAGCTCGTGGAAGAGCTTCTCGAGAAAACGGGTTACCGTGCCATGCTCAAAAACGACAAAAGTCTTGAAGCAGAGAGCCGGCTGGAGAACATCGACGAGTTTTTATCCGTTACGCAGGATTTTGAAAAGACAAACGAAGATAAGTCACTCGTAGCCTTTTTAACAGACCTCGCTCTCATTGCCGATATCGATAAAGTAGATGATGAAGACGAGGATAAAAATGGCGAGCAGATTATTCTCATGACCCTTCACTCTGCCAAAGGTCTTGAGTTTCCAGTCGTGTTTCTGATCGGTATGGAAGAAGGGGTCTTCCCTCACAGCCGGTCTCTTATGGAAGAAGTGGAGATGGAAGAAGAACGGCGCCTTGCCTACGTGGGGATCACCCGTGCCGAAAAAGAGCTGTATCTTTCCCGTGCTCGGATGCGGACCCTTTACGGCCGGACAAACATGAATCCACCATCCCGCTTTTTAAGCGAGATTCCGGAAGACCTTCTTGATTCCTTAAAAGAAGAAAAGCCAGCACCTGCGTGGATGAAAACGTCCCGTTCAGCAGGTTCAGCAGGAACTCGCATGTCGGGTCAGCCAGGCCGTGCGCCGGGTGCCACGGCAAGAGCTCAGATGCGTACGTCTACCACCACAACAGGAGGCGACTCATTCTCCTGGTCGGTGGGAGATAAAGCTGCCCATAAAAAGTGGGGAACGGGCACTGTGGTAAGTATGAAAGGGGAAGGCGAGAACGTAGAGCTTGATATTGCGTTCCCTGAAGTGGGGATCAAGCGTCTTTTCGCGAAGTTTGCCCCGATAACAAAGCAGTAAGGTGGGAACCCCATGGATCGTAACGAAGCAAAAACACAACTCAATCACTTAACGGATACGTTAAACGAATATGCCTATCACTATTATGTTCTCGATATACCAAAAGTGTCAGATGCGGAGTATGACCAGCTCCTCCGTGATCTCATTGATCTGGAAGAGCAGTATCCCGAACTTAAACGGGACGACTCCCCGAGCGAGCGTGTAGGCGGAGAGATTCTCGACCGGTTTCAAAAAGTGCAGCATGATGTTCCGATGCTCAGCCTCTCAAACGCTTTTAATGATGAGGATCTCCGTGACTTTGACCGTCGTGTCCAGCAAAATACCGGCCGCCCCCACCGCTACAGCTGTGAACTTAAAATTGACGGTCTTGCTGTAACGTTAAAGTATGAAAAAGGCCGCTTTATCCTAGGTGCTACCCGTGGGGACGGTACAGTGGGGGAAGACATTACGAGTAATCTGAAGACAATTCCTTCCATTCCTCTTCGTTTAAATGAAGAAGTGGACATTGAGGTCCGTGGAGAAGCGTTTATGCCGAAGCGGTCCTTTGAGCGCCTGAATGAAGCGAAAGAAGAAAAGGGAGAGCAGCTGTTTGCGAACCCGCGGAATGCGGCTGCCGGTTCTCTTCGCCAGCTGGACCCGAAAATTGCAGCGAAACGAAATCTTGATATTTTCGTCTATTCTATTGGACAGCTGAAAGGGAAAGAAGTGGATTCCCATTACGAAGCTCTTCAGTATGTAGACCGACTAGGATTTAAGACAAACCGTGAACATAAGGTGTGCGACACTATTGACGACGTCATTGCCTATTGCGAAGGCTGGCTTGATAAACGGGCTGATCTTCCTTATGAAATTGACGGCATCGTGATTAAAGTGGACGACCTTGGTGCCCAGAAGGATCTTGGATTTACAGCAAAAAGCCCCCGCTGGGCGATTGCCTATAAATTTCCGGCTGAAGAAGTGATCACCACACTGGAAGATATTGAGCTGAACGTAGGAAGAACAGGTGTTGTCACACCGACAGCCGTTTTAACTCCGGTTGCCGTAGCCGGAACAACAGTAAAGCGTGCCTCTCTTCACAACGAAGACCTTATCCGTGAAAAAGATCTGAAGCTTGGAGATAAAGTAACAATTAAGAAAGCCGGTGACATTATCCCGGAAGTAATTAACGTCCTGACAGACCAGCGTACAGGGGACGAACGGGACTTTTCCATGCCTACCCACTGTCCGGAGTGTGAGAGTGAGCTGGAACGGATTGAAGGAGAAGTTGCTCTTCGCTGTATGAACCCGAAATGTCCCGCGCAGATAAGAGAAGGGCTTATTCACTTTGTATCCAGAAATGCCATGAACATTGACGGCCTTGGCGAGAGGGTCATTGCGCAGCTGTTTGCCCACGGTCTTGTCCACGATGTGGCTGACCTTTACCGCCTGGAAAAAGAAGAGCTGTTAAAGCTGGAGCGTATGGGAGAAAAATCAGTAGAAAATCTCCTGAACGCCATTGAAGCAACAAAAGAAAACAGTTTGGAAAAATTACTGTTCGGTCTCGGGATCCGTCATGTAGGAGCGAAAGCAGCTCAGACCCTTGCCCGGCATTTTGAATCAATGGACAATCTGCAGAAAGCAACCCAGGAAGACCTTATTGCCATTAATGAAATCGGGGATAAAATGGCAGACGCCATTGTCACTTACTTTGATAAACCTGAAGTGAGCGAGCTTCTTGAGGAACTGGCTGAAGCAGGTGTTAACATGACATACAAAGGTCCGAAGTTGATGGACACCGAAGAGTCTGACTCTGTTTTTGCAGGAAAGACAATCGTTCTTACCGGTTCCATGGAGCAGTTGACCCGTAATGAAGCGAAAAAGCAGATCGAACTGCTTGGCGGGAATGTGACAGGAAGTGTGAGTAAAAATACCGACCTCCTTATTGCAGGGGAAAAAGCCGGGTCGAAATTAAAGAAAGCACAGGATTTAAACATAGAAATATGGGATGAAGCGAGAATGCTGGAGGAATTAGGTAAATAATTCCTCTGTCGACACTGTGGTCCCATGTAAGGGGTGTAGAGGATGACAAAACGACTTGGGATTATCAGTCTTGCAGGTCTGCTTTTTCTGACAGGCTGTCTGCCTGCCATGGACAGAAGTGAAGAAGAAGTGATTGTTGTTGATGAGGAAGAAGAAGATGAGGTTGAATACGTCATCACACCGACGATCGAGACACCGGAGAACTTTTACCGTAACGTACTCCGCGACGGCCAGTACCACCGTAGCCCGACAAGGGGAAATGTCAGTTATTCCATGTCGAACCGGGTTGATATTGATCAGTTTGAAGTAGGTCTTATGGAGATTGCTTCAGCAAGCTTCAGCCAGGATGATTATTACTTCCAGGAAGGGCAGATCCTCGGCAGTAACGAAGTGAAGGCATGGCTTGGCCGTGAAAGTGAAGATAATGAACTGGGGCTCAATCCTGCTCTCGGTGAAGAGGAAGACCAGGTTGACCGGTTGCGGAATTCACCGTCCATTATTTCTCACCTGATGGAGCATAACTATATGTACGAAGACGGTGAAGATGGAGTGAAACTCGGCGGCATTGTGATTGGAATCGGGCTCAGGACCATTTATTATTTCCGGGACGATGACTACACAGGCTATGAAGTTCCGTTGGACGATGATGTTGTAGAGGCCTACGGAAAAGAAGCGGCTGAGAAAATTTTGAGCCGCATGAGGGGAAAAGAAGGATTGGAAGATGTCCCGATTACGATTGCCCTGTACCAGGAGGAAAAGCGAAATTCCATCGTTCCGGGTTCCTATATTGCCATGGCTGAATCAAATGGAGACCAGCTGGGAAACTGGGAACAAATCAATGATCAGTATTATTTCTTCCCGTCAAACCAGGCAACAGAGAACAACCGTGATCATGCGGACTCCTTTAATCAATTTAAACAGGATGTTGATGACTTCTTTGGCCGTTCAATAGGTATTGTTGGAAAAGCCAGATATAAAAGCGGCAGCATTGAGGAATTAAAGATCGATGTAAACCTTCAGTCTCACGGAAAGGCAGAAATCATTGCCCTTACCCAGTATGTGAGCGGGCGGATTGAGCAGCACTTTAACATCGATGCGCCGGTTACGGTGAACCTGGAGTCGGTTAACGGGACTGAAGCTCTCGTGGTAAAGTATCCGGGACAGGATGAACCCTTTGTTCATGTCTATTAAAAAACGCATAAAAAACCGCAGTTCATATGACCTGCGGTTTTTTTCTGTGAGTTCTTGTGATGAGGGTATTCGTTTTTGCAGGGCTTAAAGACCTAAGAGGGATTGATAAAAGTTACTAATATGAGAAGATGCCATTCCTTTTTACCTAAAAAAGGTGTCAGACAAGTGTGAGGATGTGTCGATTATGTGAAAAGATGATATTTATTTTAATTTTTTTTTATGAATATATATGTCTATATAAAACTGAAAGCGGTTAAAAACGAGGTTTTGGTGAATATTTATTCATTAAAACGTGCATAAAATAATATTTAGAATGTTCAAAATTAAATATTGTGTTATAGTTCTGCTTGTGCCTTGATTTTCGGAAGGAGCGGGTGCCACTTTTAAGGGCAATCACTGCATAAAGGTGAATATTGCCGTTCTGGCGAATAAGTAGGGTATATTTTGAGTAAGGTCAGTCAAAATAGCGAATGCTAACGAATACTTAAAATTGCACAAAAATAGGGGAGGGGACATTGTGGAAGATTACGCACTGACAGCAGCAACCTGGTTCTGGCTATTCGTGCCAATGCCAATTCTCGTCATTCTATCAATTATTACATTTTTCACTGAAAGGAGAAAATAACGAATGGATACGTCTACTTTAATTACGTTTATTATTTACTTAGTCGGTATGCTCGCAATCGGACTTGTAGCATACAAAATGACAAGCAATTTATCTGATTATGTTTTAGGAGGACGCCGCCTGGGCGGAAGTGTCGCAGCATTAAGTGCCGGAGCGTCTGATATGAGCAGCTGGCTTTTACTCGGTTTGCCTGGTGCCATGTATGTTGCCGGGATGACAGAAATCTGGATCGGAGTCGGTCTTGCCATCGGAGCTTACTTAAACTGGCAGTTTGTTGCCGCACGTCTTCGTATGTATACAGAAATTGCAGGAGATTCCATTACACTTCCTGATTTCTTTGAAAACCGGTTCAAGGACGACAGTAAAGTCCTTCGTATTGTATCAGCCATTGTTATTTTAGTTTTCTTTGCTTTCTATACGTCCTCCGGTCTTGTCGGTGGAGCATTGCTGTTTGAATCATCTTTTGGTTTTAGTTATACACAAGCGCTTTGGATTGGTGCTATCGTTATTATTTCATATACTTTCCTGGGAGGATTCCTGGCAGTAAGCTGGACAGACTTTGCACAGGGTATCCTGATGTTCCTTGCTTTAATTATCGTACCGATTGTTGCCATCAGCCAGATGGGCGGCTGGAATGAGACCGTAAATGCTGTTGGTGCGATCGATCCGGAACGACTTGATGTATTCTCCGGAATCGGCTTTGTGGGAATCATTTCCCTGCTGGCATGGGGTCTTGGTTACTTTGGTCAGCCGCACATCGTTGCCCGCTTTATGGCTGTTAAATCCAAAGACGAGATTCCTAAAGCCCGTCTTGTCGGTATGACTTGGATGGTATTTGCCCTCTTCGGCGCCATCTTCACTGGTTTTGTAGGTATCGCATTTTTCGCAGATGCACCACTTGAAAACTCAGAGACAGTCTTTATTCAATTTACACAAGTACTCTTTAACCCATGGGTAGCTGGTTTCTTACTTGCAGCGATCCTGGCGGCGATTATGAGTACAATTGACTCCCAGCTTCTTGTTTCTTCAAGTGCGTTGACGGAAGACTTCTATAAAGCTCTTTTCCGTAAGAATGCTTCACAGAAGGAGCTTGTATGGGTTGGACGTTTCGGCGTTCTGCTTATCGCGTTGTTTGCGATCTTCCTTGCCTACAATCCTGAAGCAACGGTTCTTGAGCTGGTGGGTTACGCTTGGGCTGGATTCGGTGCCGCATTTGGTCCGGTCGTTATCCTTGCTCTTTTCTGGAAGCGCATGACGAAAACAGGTGCTCTTGCAGGTATGATTGTCGGTGGTGCGACAGTTATCCTTTGGGATCTCTTTGTGCCAAGTGACCTGTATGAAATCATTCCTGGATTCATCTTTGCATGGATCGCGGTCGTAGTATTCAGCTTAATCGGCCCTGAGCCAAGTAAAGAAATCCAAGATGAGTTTGACGAATATCAGAAGAGCCTCTAAGGCTTCTAACAGAACCTCTCCCAATGAATATTGGGGGAGGTTCTTTTGCAATGTCTACTTTGAAAGAGAATTGAAATTCAGCTTCGCTGAACGGAATACGCTCCCTTTCCGCGGACTCGCGACGAGCCTCCTCAGGGCTCTGCCCTTGCGGGGTCTCGTCTGTCTCGCACTTCCGCAGGAGTCTCGCGTATTCCGTTCAACTCCGCATATTTCGTTGAGAAAATGAGGATAAAGATAACTTTGCTAAAAACAGGTGTCTATTTTCAGGTTGGGAATAATTTAGCATTGGTGTCTGTTGTCTCACTTCCTGTAAACAGAAGATGAAGCCTGCGTATCTTTCGATTTCAGCTGTGTATTCTGAAGACTTTTAAGTTACAATCTTTAATAAATGAAGTTCCTCATGGTATATACCATCGCCGATCATAACCCATAAATACTTCTTTTATATTAACCTTATTTTATTCAATAAGAGTTGATGCAACCGGAATGTTTGAAGAATCCTTTGGTAATGTGGGCCGGGAGAGACCCCCGCAAACGAAGTGAGAACCGCCCGCGGAAAGTGCAATGAGCGTAAACCAACATCTGCCCTCTTAAGAAATTCAGCTTTTTATATCCTCGCATAGCCCGAGAAGTCGCCGGCACCGCCACGGAAAGCGAAGAACATTCCGGCAGCATCCGGAGTCTGCAGCTATATTATTTAGATCTGTTCATTAACTTGTTGGTAATTCAGATATAATAAGTTATTGTGGTCAGTCTGTACCTTCTCCCGTTTGTTGATTGTGAGGGTGATCTTTGATAAGATCAGTTTATTATTGAGAAACGGAAAGGCGCCTGTGACAGCGCCTTTATTTCATGGATGGAGGGTAAAAAATGGAGCGGATTACAAAAGCTCAGATTAAGCACGTGGCACACCTTGCCCGTCTTGAGTTCACCGATCACGAAGTAGAGATGTTCTCCGAGCAGCTCGATTCGATTATCAATTATGCAGAACAACTGAACGAACTGGACACGACAAACGTGAAACCAACGTCACACGTGTTTGATGTGAAGAACGTTCTCAGAGAAGATGAAGTCAAACCGTCACTCAGTCAGGAAGACGCATTAAAGAATGCACCTGACCAAAAAGACGGTCAAGTCAAAATACCTTCCGTGTTCGAGAAGTAGGGGTGAAAACATGTCGATATTAGATCAGCGTTTTGCTCAGATCCAGGAGCAGTTACATAAAAAAGAAATATCCGTCACAGATCTTGTTGATGCTTCATACAAACGGATAAAAGACGTAGACGAAAACATCGGTTCCTTTCTGCACCTAAACGAAGAAGGAGCAAGAAAACGGGCAGGGGAACTGGACGAGCTTCTCGGTACAGATCAAGCAGCGGGGGCTTTATTTGGCCTGCCGGCAGGAATCAAGGATAACATCAGCACTAAAGGGATTCGCACCACATGTGCGAGTAAAATTCTTGATAATTTCAAGCCTCTTTATAACGCAACCGTTATGGAAAAGCTTGAACAGGAGAGCATCATCAATATCGGTAAAGTCAACATGGACGAGTTTGCCATGGGCTCATCAAATGAAAACTCAGGCTATAAAATCGTTAAAAACCCATGGGACACAGAGAGAGTACCAGGTGGCTCCAGCGGTGGCTCGGCTGCAACGGTTGCTGCAGGCGAAGTCTTGTTCTCTTTAGGCTCAGACACAGGCGGATCCATCCGGGAACCGGCTGCATTCTGCGGCGTCGTGGGACTGAAGCCGACGTACGGCCGCGTATCCCGTTTCGGTCTGGTGGCATTTGCATCTTCACTTGACCAGATCGGACCGATTACCCGCTCTGTAGAAGATAACGCTCATGTGCTGCAGGCGATTGCAGGGCACGACCGGATGGACTCTACGAGTGCAGGGGTAGATGTGCCGAACTACAGCGATGCCCTTACAGGAGATGTAAAAGGGCTTAAGATCGCTGTGCCGAAGGAGTACATTACAGAAGGGGTTGACCCTGAGGTCCGTAACAGAATCCGTGAAGCATTAGCGGCATTGGAGAAGCAGGGTGCGACAGTTGAAGAGGTTTCTCTTCCTCACACGAAGTATGCCGTGGCTACTTATTATCTGCTGGCCTCGTCCGAAGCCTCAGCCAACCTTTCCCGTTTTGACGGTATCCGCTACGGCGAGCGCGTGCAGGATGACAGCCTGATCGAAACGTATATGAAAACTAGAAGTAAATATTTCGGTAATGAAGTGAAGCGCCGGATTATGCTCGGGACGTTTGCGTTGAGCTCGGGGTATTACGATGCTCTTTATAAAAAAGCACAAAAGGTCCGTACACTCATTAAACAGGATTTCGATGAAGTGTTCTTAAAGTATGACGTGGTTATCGGACCGACTACACCGACACCGGCATTTAAGATCGGGGATAAAATTGAAGATCCTCTGACGATGTACATGAACGATATTTTAACGATTCCCGTAAACCTGGCAGGTGTACCAGCGATCAGTGTTCCGTGCGGACTTGCTGAAGGTCTTCCAGTAGGACTGCAGATTATCGGAAATCATTTCGACGAAGCAATGGTCTACCGTGTGGCCCATGCATTTGAACAATCAACAGAACATCATAAATTAAAGCCGGAACTATAAGGAGGGACAGCGAATGTCATTTGAAACGGTCATTGGACTTGAAGTCCACGTAGAGCTAAAAACAAAATCAAAGATTTTCTGCGGCTGCTCCACAGAGTTCGGCGCTCCGCCAAATACACATACCTGTCCGATTTGCCTTGGGCATCCAGGTGTGTTGCCGGTTTTAAATAAGCAGGCTGTAGACTATGCCATGCGGGCGGCGTTCGCACTGAACTGCGACGTGGCAAAAGAAACGAAATTTGACCGGAAAAACTATTTCTATCCTGACAGTCCGAAAGCGTATCAGATTTCCCAGTTTGATCAGCCCATCGGTGAAAACGGCTGGATCGATATTGAAGTGAACGGGGAGAAGAAGCGCATCGGGATCACCCGTATTCATATGGAAGAGGATGCGGGCAAGCTCACCCACGCGGATGGTGAGCACCATTCATTAGTCGATTTCAACCGGGTGGGCACGCCCCTCGTTGAAATCGTCTCCGAGCCTGATATCAGCTCACCGGAAGAGGCCTACGCCTACCTTGAAAAATTAAAGGCCATCATGCAGTACACGGAGGTATCCGACTGCAAAATGGAAGAAGGCTCTCTCCGCTGTGATGCAAACATCTCGATCCGTCCCGCCGGACAAAAAGAGTTCGGAACAAAAACAGAGCTGAAAAACTTAAACTCATTCATGAACGTCCAAAAAGGAATTTCCTACGAAGAAGTCCGTCAGGAGAAAGAACTGCTCTCCGGAGGTAAAATCCTTCAGGAGACACGCCGCTGGGATGCAGACAACAAGAAGACTATTCTTATGCGGATTAAGGAAGGATCTGACGACTACCGTTACTTCCCTGAACCGGATCTTGTGGAACTTTACATCGAAGACGAATGGAAAGAACGGGTCCGCTCGGAAATCCCTGAGCTTCCCGACGAGCGTCAGAAGCGTTACGTGAAGGACCTGGAGCTCCCTGAATACGATGCTCAGGTTCTTACCCAGCAAAAAGCCATGAGTGACTTCTTTGAAAAAGGCCTTACTCACGGAGCACCTGCAAAGCTTTTATCCAACTGGATGATGGGTGAAGTGAGTGCCTATTTAAATGCCAACGGAAAAGAAATCACAGATGTGCCAATGACCTCAGAAGGACTGGCTGGCATGATCGCTCTGATCGAAGATGGAACGATTTCCAGCAAAATTGCGAAAAAAGTGTTCAAAGAACTCATTGAAAAAGGCGGAGATCCGAAGAAGATCGTAAAGGAAAAAGGTCTCGTACAGATAACGGATGAAGGTGAAATCCGTACGATGGTCAACGATGTTCTGGACAACAACGATCAGTCCATCGAAGACTACAAAAATGGAAAAGAAAAAGCCATCGGCTTCCTCGTAGGCCAGGTGATGAAAGCTTCCCGTGGAAAAGCAAACCCTCAGATGGTCAATACCCTTCTTGTAGATGAAATTAAAAAGCGTTAGAAAGTAAAAATCCCGTTGCAAAGTTTACGCAGCGGGATTTTCAGGTTATGGGAAGGCGGGATGATAAAAAGTCCCAATTTAATTAAAATACCGTGAAACGTAATCCTTTTATTTTTAAACAGCAAAGAAAAAGCCACATCATCAGGTTAAGTAAGGAATCTTATGTTAAAGCAACGTTTAAGGGAGAATACGCCATCCTGGGGGCTTTTACCCCCGATCCTCCTGTTTGCCATTAACTTCCCACTTTGTTAGGATACATTATTGTGTGGTCCCGCAAGTATAATTCTGCTTGTCCGCACATACTTTACTTGTATTAAAAAAGGGAGGAAAACCTTATGAAAAAAGAAGCACTTCAGTTTTTCACAATGGCAAGTGTTACGATCACGTTTTTTACAGGGTTAATCTCCCTTGTAATCGTCGGCATTTGGGGCATCGGCTCCAATCTCGTACAAATAGAATCAGGATACAGCGTAATGTTGTTTGCCCTCGCTACATTCGGGTGGCTTATTCCTCTGCAGCTGCTGTCGCTGATCCGGATGCTCCCGGTGCAGCGTAGGCCGCTCCGTATCGTCTTCCCATACGTGGAGAGTCTGTTTCAAATCGCGGTGTTTGTTCTTTACCTCATCGGATTGAACACAGCCATAACAAGCGTGAATTTTACGAACATCGGAATGGTGACGTTCGCAGCAGCTATGGTTATTATGGCGAAGGTTGTATTTGCAAAAATGAACGAGTACGCACGTAAACTGAGAAAAAAGAACCTGGAAGAGTCACTGTCAAGAGATTAAAAAAACGAGGCCGCCAGAACGGTCTCGTTTTCTAAGTTGTCCAGAATTTATTAAGTTCTTAACACGGGATAAACTTTTTCGTTAGACTTTTCCACGTCCGGCTCCAGCGCCTGCGAGCTCAAGGTCTTTTTATTCCATCAGAAGAAGCCGAAAAGCGGCATCAATCTGATGGCATCCCTCAAATGCTTGTTCTAAAGCATAAGAGCAACTAAGACTTTCGCCATCATGGCGAAAAGCCAAGTTTTCTTTATCGCACCAATTACGCTTTTATTCTACATTTCTTTAATCATACATAAAAACGTCGCGGGCTTTTCTTTTACCTGACTGTAAAACACCTTTTCATCTGTAAATCCGAGACTCCTGTACAACCGGATAGCCCTCTTGTTGAAGGTTGCCACAACCAGACGGAACCGTTTCGTACCATAGGTGTCACTGAGAAACGTGAGAACCTGTGAGAAAAACGTTTTGCCCAGACCGTTCCCGGTCAAAGCAGGCTTCATGCCAATTCCAACATCGAGATAGCGGGCATCGCGGTAAATTCCTTCTTTATAACCGCCGGGCACGCGAGCCTCCTCACCGGCACAGCAAAAACCGATCATCTTTCCCCCGTGGTCCAAGCAAGCGTAGTAGTCTTCCTTGATCAGCTCGTTTATACAGTCGATTGTCGGATCAAGATTATATAATCCGTAAGGCTCAGGGTATTTCCAGAATACAATCTCTTCTGCATGTTTACGCCTAAGCCTTACAAATGTAAATGCCTCTTTTTTCATCGTTTTCACCTCAATAAAAACTCCCGAGTCTATATGTATTCGTGATTGCATCTAAATCTCCTTTTATAGAAATGTTGAAAGGAAAGCTGGACAGACTAAAGGGAAACGGTTATCAGGAGGAAAAACAATGAAAATATTTCTGGTGATGACGATTTTACTTGCCCATTTCCACATCAGTCCCCTCATGGTTTCAGCTCTTGAGAAAGAAGGAGAAGGGCTGCCTGCACAAAGGGAGCAACAGGAAGAACCTGCTTATGCAAAGTGGGGGAAGCTGGCTGTGGAAAAAGTGAAGGAGCGCTATCCTGAAGCGAAAGTGGTGGATTACCTTCATATGGGGCGGGAAGAGCTTGGAGAAGGGAAAGCCTCTGAAAAGTTTAAGCTTTGGCTGCGGGGAGAGGAACGGGAATTTGGTGTTTTCGTTACCATTACATTTGAGGAAGATTCGGATGAAGTAATTGTGATCGAATACGAAGAAACCGACAGATAAAGAGGACCGGAACCTGTTAAAGGCGAATGAAATAATAGAGAAAAAAGAAGAGGCAATGTCTTCTTCTTTTTTTCGTGTAAAACAGACATTTAAACAAACGTTTATTTGAAAGTCGAAAAGACGGGGAAAAGGGGAAATGAAGATGTTTTTTTCAGGTATAAAGCAGATAAAATCAAAAGAAGAATTAACCGGATACATCGGGGATCCGAGCCCGCTTGTAAAGGCGAAACCCATTGATCACCTGGACAGTCACTGCCGGACGTTTCTGGCTCATTCCCCTTTTGCTGTCCTTTCAACTTCCGATGAAAACGGGAGGTGTGATGCGTCACCAAGAGGAGATCATCCCGGTTTTGTCTACATTCTGGACGAGCACCACCTCATCATCCCGGAGCGCCCTGGAAATAAGCGAATGGACACTCTCAAAAACCTTCTTGAAAATAACCGTATTGGTCTGTTGTTTTTAATCCCAGGGTTCGGTGAAACGTTAAGAATCAACGGGAAAGGTGTTGTTATAAAAGATGAAGAGATTCTTGCACCGCTGTCAGTCAGAGGAAAGGCACCATCATTGGGGATTGGCGTGGAAGTAGAGGAATGTTTTATTCATTGTGCCAAAGCGATGAAGCGTTCCGGCATCTGGGATCAGGAGCGTTGGCCGGATACAGGTGCAATGCCCACTGCTGCCAGAATGCTTTCGGACCACGCGGCGTTAAAAAATCAGGATGAGAACGCACTGGCAAAAAGGCTGGAAAAGGGGTACAGGGAGAATTTATATTAACACTTTTTTTTGGGGGGGATATTGATGGTTTCACACAGGTACGGGATGTCCAACTCCATATGCTGATAGAAGAATACAGCTTATGGAGAGGTGTCGTATGATTGGAGTCTTGGTTAGTAAAAAAACATTCAAAGCGGTGGTAAAAGGTACAACAAAGATTGAGAGTCCTGGGAATTACCAGCGTTTTGCAAAGGAACATAAAATGCCTGTGGCTTTTTATTATATCAGTGAAGATCTCTTCCGGGGAGCACCTGTTAACGTGGTTGTGTTTTCTCCCAATTCAAAACCCCGTAAGAAAAAAATAAAACCACCTAAACATACTTTCTGCAGAATGGTTGTTGGAGGGCAGACAAAAAGAAGACTGAAACGGCTTATGCGCAGGACCGGAATGAAGTTTTATCAGCTTCAGACAGGAAGAGAAAGAAATAAGTGGCGTCATATCGCGATTCTTACCGGGAATTCAAAGACTGCAAGCTATGTACCTGAATCCCGACGGATGACCTCAGCTTCTTTTCAAGACCTGATACAGAAATATGGTGAAGTAATTATTAAACCAATCAGAGGGTCCCTTGGACGGAAAGTTATTATGATAAGAAAAGATGGTCCTCATTTTAAAATCAGCTCCAAAACGAAAAAGAAGCTTAAAGTTAAAATTGTGAAAGCAACAGTTTTAAAAAAGATCATCACTAGTTTATCTGGGCGAAAATACATTGTGCAACAAAAGGTGAGAGCAACTAAGGCAGCTGACCGCACTGTTGAGGTGAGGGTAAGCACCCATAAGAAAAACGCTTCTGATTGGGTGGTTTCAGCTAAAGCACTGCGTTTATCCAAGAAAAAAGACTTCCTGACGAACATTTCACAAGGAGCAAAAGGTGTACCTTTTAATGAAAAGTATTTCAAAAAGCCAAACATTAAATCGACTGTTGAAAGCGCGAGTAAAGAGCTAGCAAAACAGCTTGCTAAAAAGATTCCGGCGATAGATTTCGGGTTTGACTTAATGGTCGATGATGAAGGGAACGTATGGTTTATTGAAGCGAACTTGAGGGATATGAAGTTAACATACATGAGTGCGGGGGAATACGAATACTGGTACCAATCTGTTGCCCAGCCTCTTCGATTTATCGCAGGAGAAATGGCAAAAGACACATAGTAATGGCAGTTTTGTGACCCCGAAATTCTTTAAAGGTGAAAGCAATAGTACAATATCTTGCATCTTGCCGACCCGGTACGAGATAACATTCGTGCCGGGCATTTTTTGGCATAAGCTTGGTTTTAAAAGAGGAGCACTTTAAAGATGGTGTATTTCATTGTCGGACCGCCTTTATAAAATATCCCCGGGTTTTAGGAATACCATTATTTTGAAAACGCAGTTTGCCCGTTTACAACAGTCTCAACGACTTCTGCATAAGCATCAAAAGGATGCTTTGTCCATACAACGAGGTCGGCGTCCTTTCCTTCCTCAAGAGAACCTACACGATCCTCTACACCGAGGTGACGGGCGGCCTGGCTCGTAATAGCACGGAACGCTGTTTCCTCGCTAAGCCCGGCTTTCACAGCTGTAGTTACCTGAGTGAGGAGGTATTCGATACCAATCACCGGATGGTCGGTTGTAATAGAAATAGGGACATCGTATTTTTCCAGCTCAACGAGGGTGTGATACCCTTTGTCTGCAAGTTCAACTTTCGAACGGGTGCTCATGGTAGGCCCTACAGAGACCTGGTAACCTGATTCGGCCACTTCTTTTGCGATCAGATGGCCCTCTGTGCAGTGCTCAATCGTTAAATCGACATCAAACTCCTTTGCGATCCGGATGGCAGTGAGAATATCGTCTGCTCTGTGTGCATGGGTTCGAAGAGGAATCTTTTTCTCGAGTACGGGAATCAGCTGTTCCATACCAAGGTCCCGGTCTTTTAATTCTCCGTTATCTTTTTTCCTTTTATAATCCTCGGCTTTTATGAGTGTTTCCCGAAATAATCCGGCAACTCCCATTCTTGTGACGACCTTCTGTCCGTGAATCCGCTTCGGATTCTCACCGAAAGCTCCTTTCATACCGGATGGGTTACGGATAAGCATGTCGTCAATCGCATGTCCTGCTGTTTTTAAAACAACCATTTCTCCCCCGATAACATTGGCGCTTCCAGGCATTACCTGAACGGTTGTTACGCCGCATTCTCTGGCATCCTGGAATCCCCGCTCACGAGGGTTAATCCCGTCCAGCGCCCGGATGTGGGGCGTCACAGCACTTGACGTTTCGTTAAAGTCCCGTCCTTCAGCTCCGACGCCAGCTTCATGAACACCTAAATGCGTATGTACATCAATAATTCCAGGAGTAACAAACTTTCCTTCACAATCAATGGTTTCAGCATCTCCAGGAACGGTAATATGCTCCCCAACAGCAATAATTTTTTCACTGTCAATGAGGACCGTTCCATTTTTAATCGTGTTTCCGAGCCCGTCTAAAAGAGTGGCGTTTGTGTAAGCTTTCATATTCAGCATCCTTTCGAGTTCATTCATCATGAACTAATTCGATACTCTAAATATAATTCCTGCGTTTTTTCGTAATTGTAACATAATTGTGAAGTTGTTCTTTATTAAGAACTTATATACTTAAGGTAAACAAACCCTTGAGGTGAAACGGTGATGAAAAAGCTTTTGTTAAGTACAGCTCTGCTTAATATGACCGATGCTTTGCTTACGGTAGCAGGGATAAGGATGGGAGAGATTGAAGAAGCGAATCCGGTCATGGCATGGGCCTATGCCATCGATCCGTTGTTCTTTTTAACAGTCAAATTCGTGCTTACAGCAGCAACAATCATCCTTATTCCTGTGTTGCATTACCCACTGAGAAGGTCCATCGCGGGTATGGTGATCGTTGCTTTTACCGGGTATGTGTTCGTTCACGGCATTCATTTAGCATGGATTGGGTTATGGTTCGGGGTGTGGTGACTGGTGAAGGTTTCTATTGAGAACTTTTGGTGGTTTATGCAGGCTTGGGGGAAGCTTTATGAAAAACTTCAGTAGAATTATAAAGAATTCGACACCATACGGCAGACTCTTCTACCCTGCAGAGGCGGAAGATGTTGTTTTATATACGTTCAAATGTGCCCATGCTATTCATAGAATAGGATACGAGTAACCAGAGTGGCTTTGTCACAAGTGCGCTGGACAGGGGGCATTTGTTCTCATTCCATGACAAGCGTGCTATACTTGGTTGAACAGGACAGGATCGTGATGGGAGCGTACCGAACATGAAAAAAGCCAGACTGATCTATAACCCTTCTTCAGGGCGTGAAAACTTCAAACGCAACATTCCATATATATTAGAGAGGCTCGAAAAGAGCGGGTATGAAGCATCGACACATGCGACTACCGGGAAAGATTGTGCAAAGCGGGCAGCGGGACTTGCAGCAGACCGGAATTTTGACCTCGTAATTGCTGCCGGCGGAGACGGAACAATTAATGAAGTGATTAACGGTATGGCGGAAAAAGAGGACCGTCCAAAACTGGGTCTGATCCCTGCAGGCACAACAAATGATTTTGCCAGAGCCCTTCAGATTCCAAAAGAAATTGAAGGATCCTGCGACGTCATTTGTGACGGTCTTGAAAAGTCTATTGATATCGGAAAAATTGAAAGTCAGTACTTTATCAATATTGCCGGAGGCGGAACGCTGACCGAGCTCACTTATGAAGTGCCGAGCAGGCTGAAAACGATGATGGGCCAGCTGGCGTATTACGTGAAAGGTTTTGAAAAACTGCCTCGGATTCGTCCGAACCACGTCACGATCGAATATGACGGTAAGTGGTTTGAAGGTGAGATCATGCTGTTTTTAGTGACGAACACTAATTCAGTAGGTGGTTTTGAGAAGCTTGCTCCAAAAGCATTCATCAATGACGGACTGTTTGATATGCTGATCCTGAAAAAGACAAACCTTGCGGATGTAGTGAGACTCACAGGTGCTGCTCTGCGCGGTGAGCACATCAATGACGAGCGGGTCATATATGTTCAGGCAAACAGAATTAAGATTCACTCGCAAAATGAAATGCAGTTGAACCTTGACGGGGAATACGGAGGGAAACTTCCGGGGGAATTTGTAAATCTCCATAATCACTTTACGATGATGGTACCGAACAAACCATTGTCAAACTTTCAGGAACTTTATTAAAAAAAGTGATTCAAAAGGTCTGTATTAAACCTTTTGAATCACCCTTCAAAAGCAATGGCACCTGTCTGTTTCCCCCAATCTTAGGTGGAAGGCAGACAGAGCCATTGTTTTTTATTATGATTACGGCGCTTAATAGTCATACAGCCCCTTCACTGGAAGAATTGAGTCCTTCAATCCTGTTGTAGCTGGCAAGATATCTGAGGGTTTTTACAGTTAATTCTCCCTGCCAATCTTTCCTCGCTTGAGACTCCCATACATCTTTGTATTGTTTCCACTCCCACGAAGGGGACCAGGCTCCGTTCTTATCCTGTGTGGCAATTTCGTAGTCAAGGTTTTTTATAACCGATTCCTCAAACATGGGAAAAAAAGGAGAATCCGGGTTTGGAGCGAACCAGAGAGGCTTGGCGCAGTATGCACCCCATTTCGAAGGATCGGTAGTGACGACTTTTCTGATATGGGGTTTTATCATGTCAATCAGCTGATTTTTCCCGGGCGAAGGCATCATTTGAGAAAGACGCATATAGGCGAGTAATTCGTGCATGTCAAGCTTCTCTGCATCTTCAAGGTAGGTAAAAACCTGTTCATGCCAAATAGGGAAGAGGTCTTGTTCAAGAATTTGCGGATAGCTGTGAAAATATCCGAGTATTTCAGCACCGGGATTTATTTCAAATGTAGTTGCAGGTTCCGTAAAATGCCACCACTCTGCATGAGGTTCATAATTCATTGCTTTAAGCTTCAGGGGCCAGAATCCGCTTTCTGCGTATACGGATGAAAGGTAGTTCATGGCTTTTTGAATAAATGGATGGCTTCCTTTCGCATTCACTGCCTTTGCATACTGAAGTGCGACCGAAGTGGCAATGGGGCTGGAGGCTTTCATCCTGATATCGGGCTCGATACCGTGTCCCACGCCACCGTCTTCATTCTGATAGGGGACCAGTGCTTCCATCACATCCTCAGAGGAGCCGTTTGTAAAATAGTACTCAAACAAACGCTGATCCACGAGGCGGGCATGGGTATGGACAAAGTCTGCAGCAAGACGGAATCGTTGAAGTGATAAAGTTTTCATTATACTAGCTCCCTTTACTGAATGTCCTATCGTATCGTTGTAAATATATACTTTACCTAAACTCATACCCTGATACGATGGAAGTTAGTCATCTGTTTTGTTATTGTTTTACAAATTAAAAGAGCCCGATATGAAAACCGGACTCCTCTTTGTGGTTATTTTCTTTTTAACGATTGAGGCCGCATATACGTGCCGACACGCCAGAACCATTCCACCGGCCCGTAGGCAAACCTGCTTAGCCACCAGCGGCTTGCGAGGATTTGAAGGACGAAAACAACAATCACAATGAAAGTGCCTATGATTAACCCGAGTTCAGCAAATAACCCAAACCCATAATTAAAATACAGAAGCGTCATGATGACTGACTGGCTCAGGTAGTTGCTGAGCGCCATTCTTCCAACGTAGCCAAAGGCGGTAAACAATCTTGCAAACACGCCGGCCTGGTGAAGAAGGAGAAAGGCGGCAATGTATCCTAGTGTTAAAAACGGACCGCCGAAAATCATACTTAAATACTCGAGCTGATTGTTACCTGTAAAGACGTAAGCTCCCTTTAATGTCAGGCCAAGTGGAAAGAAAATCGAAGCGATTCTGATAAGAATCCGCCTGTGCTCGGCCGGCCTGTGAATCCATCCTTTTTTGGCCAGGTAAGCGCCAGTAAGGAAGAGTGCGATAATCTGAAGCCCCATAAAAATGGACATGAAGACCGCAACAGCATACCCACCTTCCATATCCTGAAACGGGTCGGCTGTGACCCTGTATATGAGGGCGTCCGTATACGTCCCTTCAGAGAGAGCGGAGATTTCCTGTTCCTGAATGGTTGTGAAGTCCATGTCTCCTACAGAACCGTCGTCTGGAATAAGCCCCGGCAGGCCGATGAGTAAAAAGATACCGACCGCCCAACCGAGTATCGTTGCCGGCTTACATTTTATAAATAAAAGAAGAAACAGACCGCTGAGTCCGTATGTAAGTAAAATGTCTCCATCCCAGATGAGATACGTGTGGAGAAGACCGAGAAAAGCAAGAATCACCATACGACGGAAAAACAGCCCGCCAAACGAACGGCCCTTTTCCTGAGTCCGCTGCCAGATCATGACCGCACCAAATCCAAACAGCATGGAGAAGAGCGGATAAAAGCTCCCTTCAAAGAAAAGAGAATTGACAGCTGCTACGCTGCTGTCAGCTGTCCTGAAAGTCTCGGCAAAACGCTCAAAGCTGAACATGCCATACTGAAAATACATACTGTTAACGAGTAAAATCCCGAATAAAGCAAAGCCCCTCAGACTGTCAACATGAGAAAGCCGCTCTCCGGGCTCCAGAGGCGTAAACCTCTCCTGTCGTTCATTCATCCCAAAACCCCCAGTTTCATATCAATAAACCTGCACATGATCTATACGCCCGTAAAGTCAATAAGTTTCACCAAAAGTTCAGGGGTCTGTCCCCGTACAATTTTAAGCAAGCTTCATTCCACGATACCATATCGATCCACTTTCGAAGCAGGATCTTTTTGTCGCTACCGCCCGTCCGGCACCGTGTGAGCCGGACCTATACAAACCGCCTCGTGACCTGTAAACCTTTAACAAACAAAAAAGACGCGACCACCACGGTGGTCACGCCTCTAAATCCCTTGTTATTTTGCCTGGCGCTGTTCTTCCTCGCCATCCCAGCATTCCGTACCTGTCAGACCTTCAATACGATCTGCCCTAAATACGGGCTCACTTTGGGTTTTACGCTGCTCCTGGTAATCCTTAAGCACTTTAAGAGCCAGTTTACCAAGAATAGCAATAACGGCTAGGTTCATGACGGCCATGAGTCCCATGAACAAGTCAGCCATGTTCCATACTAGGCTGAGCTCGGCAAGAGCACCAAGGAAAACCATACCCATTACAGCAAAACGGTAGAAGTTGATCAGGAATTTGTTTTTCTTCACAAACTCCATGTTTGTTTCACCGTAATAGTAGTTACCTACAATGGAGCTGAACGCAAACAGCAGGATCGCAATGGCAAGGAACGAGACAGCCCATCCACCGATGTGCTCACTTAGAGCCATCTGGGTAATCGCGATACCTTCTTCTTCACCGAGTGTGTACACGTCAGTCAGAAGGATGACAAAAGCTGTTGCTGTACAGATAACGAGTGTATCAACGAATACACCGAGTGACTGCACAAGACCTTGTTTGGCCGGGTGCTTAACGTCAGCTGTGGCAGCAGCGTTTGGCACACTACCCATACCGGCTTCGTTGGAGAATAAGCCTCGGCGTATACCTTGCATGAGTGCGGCACCAAGTCCGCCGCCGACAACTTCTTCAAGACCAAATGCGTTGGCAATGATTAAGCTGATTACAGCCGGCAGTTCTGTAATATTTACAATGGAAATGCCAAGCGCAAATACAAGGTAAATGACCGCCATGACCGGTACAATAACCTGAGTTACTTTAGCAATACGCTGAACACCGCCAAAGAAAATCAGACCGGCAAGAAGCGCAAGTACGGCACCGACAACAGCGCGGTTAACGCCATAGGCATTTTCAAATGCATGAGAAATGGTGTTGGCTTGTACCATGTTAAAAATGAAACCGAAACATAATGTAATTAAAATAGCAAAAGATATTCCGAGCCAGCGGGCTTTAAGAGCTTTTTCCATATAGTAGGCAGGTCCGCCACGGAAATTCTCTCCGTCTTTCACCTTATAAACCTGAGCCAGTGTACTTTCAATAAAGGCAGTTGCAGCACCGAGGAGGGCGATTAGCCACATCCAGAATACGGCTCCGGGACCACCAAGCGACACTGCAAGGGCTACCCCGGCCAGGTTCCCTGTACCGACCCGGGAGGCCGTACTGATACAGAATGCCTGAAAGGACGAAACACCGCGTTTTCCTTCTTTTGAGATCGTGCTTTTTTCTGTAATAACCTTGAACATTTCGCCAAACAGACGGAACTGAACAAAGTTTGATCGTATAGTAAAATAAATACCCAATCCAATGAGTAAAGCAATCAGAACATAAGTCCAAAGGATATCATTGGCACCGTCGACGATCCATTCTATTGCACCGACAAAGGAATTACCTTCTCCATTCATTGATAATGTCTCCTTTTCTATTGTTTTATTGTATTTTGTTATATGACACTGATAACCTGTACTATTATATCAAAATAACTTTCTCTGTAAATGTTTATTTCATAGATGTACTTGAAAATTAAGGAAGGTAACGTTTCGGGGAAAACAGATGCGAAGGCGCAACAGTGACCCATGTTACCATTATTCAGCTTTTAAGTAAAAAAAGGCCTTAATTAAAAGGCCTGTTCGGCAGGCGGAAGCAGTTTCTGCCTGTTATTTATGTGTACTTCTTCATGGGCAGCCTCAACAGCATCAGCTGTAATGGCATCCATTTCTTCTGCAACGTGAGTTTTTACGGAGTCATAGACGCTTTCTAGACGGCTGGCTTCCAGTTTGATTTCCTCAAATGTCCGTTCAAGACGTTTTCTCTGTTCGTAATAACGGATTTTCACTTCGTGACGGGCAGCCGATCCGGACTTTGGTGCCATCAGCAAAGCCGTGATTCCGGCGGCAGCATAGCCAAATACAAATCCGATTCCCGTGCCTTTACCCATGTTCAGATCACTCCCGGTTCTGTTCTAAACGTTCATATGTTCGCGCTGAAGCTCTTCAGCTACTTCAACCTCTACATCCATACGGTGCTGTTCACTTACTTTTTCGGCTGCCGCTTTTTTCTCTTTACGTTTTTTCACCAGATAGTAAACAAAGGAAGCGGTGCGCATCCAGCCCCGTACATCTTTCTCGTCAATCTTGGTTGCTCCTTTATCCACATCACTTTGTGTGCGCTTGGAGAGCTTCACAAGAGACGAAGTGACGCGATGGGCGGATTCCCCTACGTCATTGACGATGTAGAAGATCGGGTCAAGCTGTGTGAGCTTGTGATTTACATCTGCAATTGTTTCGTTTGTGTTATAAAGAGTGAGCTTCGTTTCGCTCGTTATTTCACCAATCTGTCCTTCAAGATTTTCAACGGTTTTTGCCGTGTGGGTCAGTACTTCTGTTAGTTTTGATAACACCTTTGTAAGATAAACCACGAGTCCTGCAAATGCCAATGCGATAATAAAAATTCCAATGCCTAAAAAGTCCAAATCAATCACCCCTGCAATTTGTTAGTCTGTTGTACGGTACGTATCAATCATATCAAGAAGTCCGGCAATATACTCCCCGACGATCGGCAAAGAAACAATCTGAGTGAGAATGAGTACGAGGAGGCCGATAAAGATTGCGGTTCCCACCGTCAAGCCGACTCCACGCGCCATACCTGCAAGCAGATTTGTTTTAATCACTTCCCGTTTATTCGTGAAATGATAGGCAATATCCTTTAAATGCCCCTTTGTGGTCATTTCCTCAATTTTATCAAGAAGCTTCTCAAGGCGCTCCTGCTCTTCTTTTGATTCTGCTTCCTTGCGGTGTTTAGCGGGTACTTTACGGCTTTCCTGTTCTCTTGTAAGGGGCATAACAGTCTCCTCCTGAACAAAATGGTTCTTGTTTTCACTTACCCATCCTTACGTACTTGTAAACGTTTGGTAAGCGATCAGGATAGGAGGGGATCTTGTCTTGTCTCCATGGCATTAATCAGACCTCCTGTAAGGAGAACGAATCCGACGAGGTAGAACCAGATAATGAGGATGATAACGCTGCTCAGTGTTCCGTGAAGAGCAGACAGGTTCGCCATATACTGCACATACAATGACATGCCAAAGGACGTAACCTGCCACCCGAGAGTGGCAAATATTGCCCCGGGAACAACTTGTTTAAAGGATGACCTTACATTAGGACCAAGCTTGTACAAAAACACGAGAACCCCGAAAACAGTAGCTGTACTCACAAACCACACAATCCATTCCCATGAAGCAAGAATACCGCTGGGAATGTGAAACATCGAGGCCACATAACGGTCGAGTGTGACGATAAAAAACGGAAGTATGAGCTGGATAAGGATTGCCGCGATAATGAGAATGGCAAAAAAGAGAGACAGCATCCTGATGCGTAAAAAAGAGCGTTCTTCTTTTTTGTGATGAGCGAGGTTTAGTGCTCTTATAGTAGCATGCAGGCTGTTTGTTGTAGCGAAGACGGATAACAGGAGTCCGAACGAAAGAAAGCCGCCATGTCTGATTCCAAGAAGCATGTCCTCGTTTCTGTCAATGATGGTTCCCACTTCTCCGGGTGCCATAGCAGACACATACTCAAGCAGGACTTTGCCATCGATGGGGAAAAAGCTGAGAAGTGCCAGCCCGAAGAGAAGAAACGGCACAAACATAAGGAGAAAATAAAACGCCAGCTGCGCGGATAAATCAATCACCTGGCCTTCTTTTAATTTGTGAAAAAACTGAGTTATCCATTTCACCATGACAAGAAACTCCTTTAGTACGGGTGTATGGGATTAGGATGACCGAAAAGAAATAAATATATCAGGAGGCACGAAGCGAAGGTGATAATTCAATTTCATACTACATATTGTGGAGGATGGGAGCACTACAAAAAAATCAAATACCTTTATGCAGGCGAGTAATTAGAGAAGATTCAAAGAAACAGGAGGTCGGTGAATGAACAGTAAGAACCGAACAGTAGCTCTCATCCCTGCACGAGGGGGGAGCAAAAGCATTCCGTACAAAAACATAAAACAATTTAATGGTAAGCCTTTAATCGCCTGGACCATTGAAGCAGCATTAAAAACGCCGGAAATTGACCGTGTCATCGTTTCTACGGATGATAAGAAAATCAGTGAAGTGTCAAAAAAGTACGGGGCTGAAGTTTTCCATCGTGATAAAGAGCTGGCTTCAGATTTCGCCTTGCCGATTGATGTAATAAGGAGTGTTATTTCAAGACTGAAAACGGAAGGGGCCGCCTTTGAAACGATGGTTTATCTGGAACCCACAAGCCCTCTTAGAATCCCGAAAGACATACAGGAAACTTTACAACTTATCAATCATTCAGAGCAACCAACCCGTTATCGGTCGGCTGCTACTTATACAACAGCTGAATTAAATCCCCATAGAGCCTGGAAAATTGCAGGAGGAACACCACAAGCCTTTATTGGAGGAGCTAACCCGTGGCTTCCGAGACAATTACTGCCTGAAGCCTACCAATTAAATGGAGCCGTATATGCTTTTTGCATAGGTGATATTGATGAAAAGGCGGTTCACCTGCTCCCGGAACCTTCGGGTGCTGTTTTAATGCCCGAAGAACGTTCAATTGATATCGACAATGAAATTGATTTCATGCTGGCAGAGTTATTGCATAGGAGGGAGTACAACGTTGAACCTTGATGAATTATTTACATTAAAGGGGAAGACTGCACTTGTCACAGGGGGAGCGGGTTATTTAGGAACTGAAATCAGTGCAACATTAGCGGAACTGGGAGCAACGGTGATAGTAGCAAGCCGGAACTACAATAAATGTCAAAAAAAATGTGAAGAAATACAAAAAAGCCTTCCAAAAGGGGGAGATCTCTTTCCGCTTACACTTGATTTAATGAACAAAGTGTCTATCGATCATTGCTTTAAAAAAATTGAAGACCAATTTGGCAGCCTTGACATCCTTGTAAACAATGCCTGGTCGGGTAACAAGAATTCATTTGAAACGATAACAGACCAAGATTGGGAATATGACATTGATATGAGTTTAAATTCAGTATTTTATTGTACTAAGAAAGCAGTGAAGGGGCTGATTGAAAAGAAAGGCGTTATATTGAATGTCACGTCCATGTACGGGCACGTTGCACCTGATTACCGAATTTATGATGGAAAAGAATTTACCAACCCCCCAAGTTATGGAGCAGCAAAAGCAGGAGTCATCCAATTCTCAAAGTATTTAGCAAGTTTCTTGTCTCCACATGGAATTCGTGTGAATTGCCTGAGCCCTGGTCCTTTTCCACACGAACAAACACAGGAAAACAAGGAATTTATTCAAAAGCTGGCTTCTAAGAACCCTATGAACAGAATAGGGAAAGCATATGAAATAAAGGGAGCTGTGGCACTTTTATGTACAAATGCCTCAAGCTATATGACAGGACAGAATATCTGCGTTGATGGTGGATGGGCTGTATGGTAAAGAATGTAGGAATAGTCGGATACAATAAGGGGAACGGACATCCGTTTTCTTTTTCAGCTATCATTAATGGGTATGACCCTTCACTAATTACGTCTGCAGGATGGGAAGTTATCCGTAACTATCTTGACAGGAGAGACCTTTCTGAGTTTGGGTTCGGTAATATAAAAGTGACCCATGCCTGGACACAAGACCCTTTAACTACCAAGCAACTTTGTAAAGCTTGCTTTATACCTAATGCAATAACAAATATCGAGGATATGTGTAATGAAGTGGATGCTGTGATTATAGCAAGAGATGATTTTGAATGTCATAAAAGCCTGTCAGCACATTTTCTTGAAAAAGATATTCCTGTATTTATTGATAAGCCGCTCTCTGTTAAAGAAGAAGAGTTAAAGTACTTTACACCATTCCTGATGCATGGAAAGCTGATGTCGTGTTCTTCTATGAGGTTTGCCCGTGAATTGGACTCTTATCATTCAGACCCTTTAATTTATGGAAAATTGCATCTCATACGTGCGGCTGGCCCATTGTCCTGGGTTAAGTACGGAATACATCTGCTGGAAGCCATTATCCCTTTTTATCCTTCAGAACCTCTCTCGGTCCTCTATCATTCATCAACTCACGATTCCTATATTATCAGGTTCAAAGATCATACTACCTTGTTAGTCAATACACTGGGGAATTTAAAGGTTCCTTTTCTTATTGATTTTTTTGGAGAGAAGACCCATTCCCAGACAATTATAAATGATAATTTCTCAATGTTTCGCAGGACATTATGGCACTTTTTCAAATCTATCGAGACAAAGAAGCCGGAAATTTCCCCTGCAAGCACGTTAACGTTGATGAAAGTTTTAATGGCAGGCACTCAATCGAAGGCTGGAAAGGGGGAGGTTTACTTAGATGAAATCGTCATTTAGTGAAAAGTTCCTGTTGAAGGGAAAAACAGCACTCATAACTGGAGCACTTGGAATACTTGGGAAACGTTTTTGTGAAGGCATGGCGGAATCCGGAGCAAATGTGGTGGTAGTGGATGTTGAAGAAGATAGTTGTACAGCATTTGCAAAATACCTGTCACGTTTATATAAAACCGATTGCTTAGGTATTGGATGCGATATTACCTCCCCCGATCAGGTTGATAAGATGGTGAATAAAGTCATTAATAAGTATTCTGAAATAGATATCCTCCACAATAACGCAGCCACGAAAACACAGAATTTAAAGGAATATTTTACTTCTTTTGAGGAATACAAACTCGGAACCTGGAGGGAAGTCATGGCGGTAAATGTTGAGGGAATGTATCTGACAGCACAAAAGGTAGGCAGTCAAATGTTGAAGCAACAACGTGGTGTCATTATTCAAACTTCCTCGATTTATGGTATTAAAGGAGTCGACAATCGCATATATGCAGGCTCTAAATATCTGGGCATGGAAATAAACACTCCTGCGGTATATGCCGCTTCAAAAGCAGCAGTCTGGGGTTTGACACAATACTTGGCGACGTATTGGGCTGATAAGGGCATTCGAGTAAACATGTTAAGCCCCGGAGGCATAGAAAGCGGTCAAAATGAGACTTTTATTCGAAAGTATTCTCATAGAGTACCTATGGCACGGATGGGGCAGCCTGACGAGCTGGTTGGAGCCTTACTATTTTTAGCCTCGGAGGCATCTTCTTATATAACTGGTCAGAATATTGTGGTAGATGGTGGCTTAACTGCTTGGTGACCGGGAAAGGGGCAGTAAAGTATGCAGACAGACAGAAAAAAAGTTGGAATTATAGGGTTGGGTCATATTGGAAGAAGGCACTTCCAATCATTGTTTTATTTGAAAGAAAGTGCTGATATTTTTCTGGTTGATCAAAAAGAAGAAGGGATAACATCAGCAAAAAAGATGATGGCTGAAGAATTCAAATCATCCACATTTCCTCATTCCTTATCATGCGGCACAACACTGGATACGCTTCCCCATTTTCTTGATATAGTCATTATTGCTTCTCCATCCAATGTAAGGCGTAACATTATCGAAGCATTCCTGAAAAAAAGAACGGCAAGGTTTATGATTTTGGAAAAGGTTGTTTTTCAAAGAGTCTCAGATTTTAGTGAAATATCTCAACTGTTTAATGAAAAAAAAGTAACGGTGTGGGTTAATTGCCCGATGAGAACATATCCGTTCTTTAAGGAAATCAAACGTCGTTTTGGTCCCTCTCCCATTCACTATACTGTAACTGGCTCACAGTTAAATCTGGCATCAAATGTTATTCACCATCTGGATCTGATTACCTATCTCTCTGAAGATAACGTTGTAGTCGTTGATCCTCGTTTGTTAAATACGCCTTTTTCAAGTAAGCGGAAAGGCTTTTTTGAGTGCACGGGAACATTGAGTGCATATACAAGAAATCACAGTACACTAAACATGACTTCATTTGATCAAGGTGGGATTCCACCGGTTATCACCTGCCAATCCAATGAATGGAGAGCTGTGATCAGGGTGTTGGAGAATAAAGCTTGGTTAGCCTGTGCAGATCATAAATGGACCTGGGAAGAAGTAGACTATAAATCTCCTTTACAAAGCGAACTGACATGTTTATATCTTCAACAACTTTTTTCAACAGAAAGCTGCGACTTGCCCGGCTTCAGGGAATCCTGGAATCTGCATATTCCACTACTCCAGTCCCTGTCTCACCATTTTTACTGCAAAGGAGAGGCGGCTTCTTGTCCAATCACATAAAAAATCACGTTCTGCTGGTCGGCTCCGGAAAGATGGCTGTTGAATATGCAAAGGTACTTAGTGCCATAAAACAAAAGTATATTTGTGTGGGCAGAGGAGAGGCTTCATGTGAAAATTTTTTTAAACAAACAGGTATACGTCCTGTATCAGGCGGGATCCACACCTATTTAAAAAATATCGGAGAGGTTCCGGCAAAAGGCATTGTTGCGGTGCCCGTTGAACAATTATATCCAGTTACGAAAGCCCTGCTCCATCACGGCCTGAACGAGCTGTTGGTTGAGAAGCCCGGGGGGATGGATGCAGGTGAAATAAAAGAACTTGGGAACAGAGCAAAGATGAAGCAGGCGAATGTATATGTCGCCTATAACAGACGTTTCTATGCCTCTGTAGAAAAGATCAAAGAAATGGTCCGGCAAGAGGGAGGCGTTTTATCTTTCCACTTTGACTTTACAGAACTGAGTCACACGATTTCGACATCCGCTATTCATGACAAAGTAAAGCGTTCCTGGCTCCTGGCAAACTCGTCCCATATCATCGATACTGCCTTTTATCTGGGAGGGAACCCGATTAAACTGCAAGCAAAAATAAGCGGGAAAGATGCGTTGAACTGGCACCCTGAAGCGGCCATTTTTACGGGATGCGGAGAAACCGGCGAAGGAGCTTTGTTTTCCTACAATGCAAACTGGATCTCTCCGGGAAGGTGGGGTATTCAGGTAAATACCGAAAAGTCAAAATTGCTTTTACAGCCTGTAGAGAAGCTGTTTATTCAGAAACGCGGCTCATTTGAAGTGGAGCAAATAGCATTGAATAACCATTTAGATCTTCAGTTTAAACCCGGCTTATATAATATGGTTCTGAAATTCCTTCACTCAAGCCATCGTAACCTTGTAACTATAGGAGAACAATACGAACACGCAATCAACTGGTATGAACCTATAGCAGATGGAGGTACCTTTTAAAATGTATGGTGACAGCAGGCTAAATGATTATTCATCTCTGAAATACGGTTTGACTCGAAGCTTCTTTGAAGGCTACTCTGACCTTACTTATAAAGGGGTTGAAATTCCGACTACATTAATCAGAGTATTTCACCAGTATATTAAGGTTTACGTAGATAGAAACTACCAAAAAAAGAACAATATCGTAAAACACAGCATGACAGATATGAAACATGTTCAACATGCCCTGACCAGATCTCCAAAAGTCTATAAAGACCTGTCTCTTTTCCCTAATCGAAAAACTGTCGTTATACCCGCCTCTCTTGTATCGTTTGCGTTAGAAAACTTAAAAAAAGAAAGCCTTATCCTGATGGCAATTAATGAAGAAGAGGAAAAGATGTTAAACAGCCTTGCGTTACCCCGCAACTTTCAGATATACAGCTATAGAAAAGGTATTACGTCTGTGAGGCTCCCCAGGAAAACGGTAAACGTTATTAGAAGAAAAGCTTCAAGGATCCATCCTAAAAAAGAAATTAACACCTTGTTTAAAAGAGAAACATTTAAATACTGGCTGAATAAACAAATTCCTGTCGCGGTTCGTATCATTACAAGTTTAGACAGGTTGGTAAGAAAGAAGATGATAAAGCTTTTTATTTGTCCGGTAGAAATAATCAACCCGTGGACCACACTGGGTATCCTGGCTAAAAAATACAACCTTCCGTTTGTTAACATGCCCCAGGTACTCATTTCGGATCGTTCTTTGATTCCAACAAGGGCCTCACACCATTTTGCCTGGGGAAGGAACTATAAGCAGTGGCTGGTAAAAAGGGGAGTCCCGGCTTCTTCTGTATTAGAAACAGGAAACTTGAACTTTGATAATAAATATCATTCCCGTTCATTCATGACCGCTCACCAATTTGCTGACATTTGCCCGGTGTCCCCGGATCATAAGATATTTGTATTTACTTCACAGCCTTTTACAGATCAAACAAATCTTCATATCATCAATTGGATAAAGAGGGTCGAAAAAGAAAACCTACCTGCTCACTTTCTGATACGGCCACATCCGTACGATCATGTTGACTACAGTGAATTTTTCAGCGGCAGCGGGAATGTGAGTATTTCGAATCCCAGGCTCGGACTTTATGATTTACTCCATCACAGTCATTTTGTAATGACGGTTTCTTCAAACACAGCGATTGAAGGGGCACTTATGAATAATGGAATTATTGTACTGCAGCCCGACATGGATTATCACTATGAGCATCACAATAACGATTTTAATTCATTCTTAGTGAAGGGGAACGCAGGAAGTGTGATTCAATCCGGTGAATCGCTGTTAAATGTGGTTGAGGATATCCTCCATAATCCTGTTTTTGAAAGAGACCTTTTAGAGAAAGCGAAGAAGTTTGTCGGGGAAACGATTAATTTAAACGTAAGGCCTTCCAGAGTTATTCGGTCATTTATTATAAATCAAATAAACAGCCGGGGGGAAGAACATTGTTTGGAGAAGAGAAGTTGAATAATCATTACTTTTTACGCTATGCCCTTACAAAAGAATTTTTTGATGAATTCAATGGACTTAACTACAGTGGAATTGAACTTCCTACATGTCTTGTAAGGCATTTTCATTTGAGGATAAAAGAATTTGTTGATGAAAACATAAGCAATGAACCATTCCTAACCTTTTTAAAATTGAAACATCCTATGCAGTCTGTAAGGGACGCACAACAGGCCCTTTCTCAAAATAAACCTGTAAGAAAAAAACTTTATAATGCGAACCATTACAAAACCTATCTAATGCCCGGACGTTTTGTTCAACTGGCGCTGGATCATTTTTCAACTGATAAAGTTGTGTTTACACTAACAAGTGCAGCTGATACAGAGGCAATCAAAGGAAAAAAACTGCCCGGTAATTTCTCTACGTTTCAATTAGGTGACCATCTTCCCTCAGTCCATTTACCTGCCGCCAAAAGAAAACAGTTAAGTCAGTTTATCAATAAAAAGGAGAGTCTGTTATCTGAAAGCCACTTCCTATTTAAAGACCCCTCTTTTTTTACCTGGTTGAGAGGGTATATCTTCAGGATGGCAAAAATGGTTCATGTATACGAAAGCCTTATCCTGAAAGAGAAGGTCGGAGTGATTATTGATCATGTGGATATTACTGTTCCGGGTTGTATTACTTCTCTTATTGGATTAAAGTATGATATTCCCTACGTTAGTGTACCTCAGGTGCTAATGACGGACCGTTCCATTATTCCCAGCCGGGCTGCAAAATATCTGGTTTGGGGAAAGATGTATAAAGCGTGGTTAATCAAACGTGGAATCCATACTTCTAAAATAGAAATTGTGGGAAATATGAACTTTGAGTATGCCAGACAGAAGCTGAATACTTCTATAGACGTTGGCGAGTTTAAGAGAAAACACAATATACCGCAAAATCATTACATTGCCACATGGACTACCCAGCCTTTTGAAAAAGCGGTAAATGAACAAGTGCTGGACTGGCTGAAAAAGACAGAGATGCTTCCTTTAACGTTTATTATTCGCCCCCACCCCTCCGACAATTCAGACTATAAACAATTAGCGGGAAAAAAAGGAAATTTCCTAATACTCTCCAGGGAAGACATGGAGCTATATGACAATTTATATGTTACTGATTTTCTGTTAACGATATCATCAAATACCGCTATTGAAGCAGCAATCATGAAGAAACCGCTCATTGTATTAAAACCCCGTATCCCTTACCATTACGAATTAAATAATAACTCCTTTAACTATTTTTTGGAGAATGCCTCTGCTGGAATTGTCGTTAAAGAAAGCGCGGAATTGAAAAGAGAGATAGAGAGGTTAATACAGGACAAAGCCTACTATACAAAAACATACAATCAAGGTCAAAGCTTTCTTAAATCAATGATTTCACCGGAGAAATCACCCTCTATGGTAATAAGCCGCATTCTGCGGGAACTCAATGAGAAAAAATCAACATAAGCAATATCATAGCGTATATTCTGAATTAATTCCTTTTGAGCTGCAATTTAAAAAAGCCTGCCAAAGGGCGGGCTTTTTACGATTCAGTTATAAATTGAACTTTTCTGTATGGGAGGATTCAAATGCGCCGGATGATCCTGGCGGGAACCCCGACAGCCATACTATCTTCCGGTATATCTGAAATAATGACAGCCCCTGCACCAATTTTGCAATTTCTTCCGACCTTTATCCCCGGAATGATGATCGCTCCTGTCCCGATGTCGGTCTCTTTACCGACTTCTACGTTACCGGCCAAATGACACCCCGGCCCAATATTAACAAAGTCGGAAATAGAACAATCATGATCAATAGTGGCGGCTGTGTTAATGATGCAACATTTGCCTATCGTGCTGCATGAGTTTATTATTGCCCCTCCAACCACTATGGACCCATGACCGATGTCAACAGATTTTTCTATGATACTTCCAGGATGAACTAATGTTTTCAATGGCAGATTATGCTCTGTCAGTTCTTTTTCAAACCTCTTTCTCTTTTGAATGTCACCAAGGGCAATATGCCAGTGGTGAATTTTTTCCTGCATTGATAATAAGGAATGAAGGTCTGCGGGGAATAGTTGATAGTCCTTGAAAAAGGAATTGGATGAATCAGAGAAGAAAACGATTTTCTCATTGGAACAACAACGCTGAATGATAGCAACTGCGGTTTTTGCATGCCCGCCTGCACCTATAACACCAATCATTTTTATTATCTCCTAAAATGGTAGTTTTACTGATGACCATAAGTATGTTTTTCTACACTACATCCACAGCTCATCAGTTTTAAGGTCTTTACTATTTTACCGGGGAGCTTTTCAGGTCCGCCGGTAACAGAAATAACCCTCATCACTGCAAAAGCCAATCGATTTCTATGCTTAAATATCCTCGTATATAGCTGCATAAAATGCAGTTATACAGAAAGGAAGAATGTGAGAAAATCACTCATGACAGTTGACGGAAGAATTAGTTCATCTTAAATAGTATTCAAGCCCGGGCGCCTTTTGTCCGTAATCTTTTAAATCGTCTCGGACATTTGTTTTTACCAGGCTATCATTTGTGAGGATCAGGCTTTTAAACAATCTTTCGTACTGAACCTGTTTCGTCCCGCATACCGGGTTATTCTTTAAAAAATAAAAAAAGGAGGGATTATTCGAATAATAAATAACCGGTTTCCCAAGCAGGAGTGCCTCGTATCCTACTGTGGAAAAGGATGTAACAACCAAGTCCGCCTGCTCAATCAGGTCGTATAAAGGTACACTTCCATGGGGGAGTAGGGTTGTCATCTTGGGAGTGATGATTTTCCTCAGACGGTGGCCGGATTGAGCCGGGTGCAGCTTCACAGTCAGGTGCAGGTGTTTACTGAACTTCTCAGCTGCTGCTTCAATTGTTTTTATCATTCTCTTATTGAACCTGTGACTAAGAGGCTGCAAAGCGATAAGCACCTGTTTTTTTGATGATTTCTTAATGTTGGTCTTTTTAGACCTTACATTATCCTGAAATGAGGGCTGAACTACGTGTATCAAGTGTGAGGGGGCACCGTGGGACTGGAGATATTGTTTATGCGAATTTCCCCAGACAAGGTGTACATCTGCGTTTACAGGAAGATGACCTTCCTCTCCCAGGAGACCGTGCTGGTAATTGATGGTCGGTATCATTCTGCTCTGGGCAAATGTCGTTACCAGGGCACCGTGACAATTGATCGTTGAACCGTACAACGTCTTTTTAATAGGATGATACTCAAACAAGCTGTGAAGTCTTTTAATATTACTCATTAATTTAGCTGCCTTTTTCTTCATCCATGTAACAAATAAAGGACTCCTTAAAAATGGCGGTGTATTTTCTGCATTTGTAATGATCGCAATCTCATTCATAGCTTTTTGTTCTTCTTCAAGAGGCAGCTTTGTTTGTGGCAGTTTAGGAAGATAGTAAAGAGGGCGGCAGGAAGGGTTCTTCATTGCTTTGTTATATTCACTTTTAGTATGAGCTAAATAGACAACGCTTATATTATTGTTCTTCGGGATTAGTGGTGCCAGCTCAGCACGTACCAAGATGGAGCCTGACAGGTTAAAGTTGGAACGGGAACGGCCGTTTATCAGGTAAGGTGAACATGCTTTGTGAATCTGATGAGTAAACTTTTCCCTGCCGGTGGCCGCTGTCTTTTTATGAGCGGAAACAAATAATTGAAAATCCCTGAATAATGGAAGCGAAACAGGAACACCAGCATAAGTTACTGTTGAAAACGCCCTCAGGAAGTCGATTGAATGGCTCCAAAGTATTTTGGATTTATCAGCCATTACCAGGTATCCTCCAGGGTCTCAATCATCTTAAGAATATCATCCTTACTCAAAAATTCCAGCTTATCAGAACGAATCATGGGGGAAGGACATGATCGAAATGGGAGGATGTCTTTGCCTTTCTGTGGAAGAATGACATATAATTCATCGTTTTCAACTACATGGTTCACTTCGTGGTCATAGATTAATTCTTCGAATAGTTTCTCGCCGGGACGGCTGCCAACAACCTGTACAGTTAAGTTGGTTACTCCTTTATTTGCATAATGGCTTTGAATAACTTCTGCCAATGTCAGAATCCTGATGGCTTTCATTTTAAAAATAAACGTTTCACCGCCCCGGGAAAAGTAAATAGATTTTAGCGTCAGATTCGCTGCATTTGAAATACTCATAATGAATCGAGTCATGCCCGGGTCAGTGACAGTCAGGGGTTTCCCATCTTTAGCCTGTTTCATAAATAAAGGAATAACAGAACCTCGCGAGTTAATAACATTACCAAATCGCACGGAGCAGAAAACAGTTTCTTTATTGTTCAGCTTGGTGTTTGCGTTAGTAAACATCTTTTCTGAAATAAACTTGGTTGCTCCCATCGTGTTTGTGGGGTTAACGGCTTTATCTGTACTGACATTTACTACTTTTTTTACATTATTGAAAATACATGCCCGTATAACATTTTCACTTCCGATTATATTCGTTTTGACTGCTTCAAACGGGTTTTCTTCACAGATGGGTACTTGTTTTAATGCTGCGACATGGAAGACGAAGTCGGTTCCTCTGGTTGCGTATTCGATTGAGTCATAATCACGAATATCTCCTAAAAGAAAGAATAGATTTTTATAAGTTAAATACTTTTGTTTCATTAAATACTGCTTACTGTCATCTTTACTAAAGATGACTATTTTTTTTGGCTGGTAACTAAGTAAGGAAGATACGATTTGTTCTCCTATTGAGCCAGTACCACCTGTAACCAGTATTGTTTTATCTTTAAAGAATTGTTTTAATTCAGGTAGATTTTCCACCTGGCTTTCACCTCTGGTCTATGGGATACACATTTATAAAGTATGCGAGCAGGGATGATGTTGTCCTGGTTAGTTATCTAATTTAATTGTATAGAATACAAAAAGTGGATAATAGAGTCACTTGTCCGGGGCAATTAATAGAAATCTACATTTAATAACATAAGTGTAATGGAATAAAATGTGGAAACAGGAAGGACCTGATGAATGATGTTTATCCCTTTATCCAAACCTGACATATCCGATTTGGAAAGAAGATATGTAAGTGAAGTTTTAAACTCCGGTCAACTTAGTATCGGAGAGAAAACGATTAAGTTTGAATCTTTATTTATAGAGAAATATAAGTCGGGCTTTGCAATAGCTATGAACAGTGGAACGAGTGCTTTGCATGTGGCTGTCAAAGCACTTGGTTTAAAAGAAGGCGACGAGGTTATTACGACGCCATACAGTTTCATTGCTTCCGGAAACTGCCTTTTATATGAAAGGGTTACTCCGGTGTTTGTTGATATAGACCCGGACACACTTAATATTGACCCTAAAAGGATAGAAAGTGCTATTACGTCTAAGACAAAAGGAATTTTAGTTGTTCATATCTTCGGGCAGCCCTGTGATATGTCTTCGATTATGGAAGTGGCTTCTACTTACGGGCTGAAAGTCATTGAAGACGCTTGTGAAGCAATTGGTGCAAAGTGGAATGGAAAACCTGTTGGAACAATCGGTGATGCCGGAGTATTTGCTTTTTATCCTAATAAGCAAATTACAACAGGAGAAGGGGGAATGCTGGTTACAGAAAGTGAAGATGCGGCGCTAATTGCAAGGGCTCTTCGCAACCAGGGTAGAAGTACATCAAGTGAGTGGCTTGACCATGAATATGTCGGTTACAATTACAGAATTTCTGAGCTGCAGGCAGCATTGGGTGTTGGTCAGATGGAACGTCTTGAGCACATTCTTCAAAAGAGAGAGGATGTCGCTAAACGTTACACTGAATTGTTGCAACGATATCAGGTGGAAGTTACAATCCCAAAAGTTTTACCCGCATGTTCAATGAGCTGGTTCGTGTACATTGTGATACTGCCTAAAAAAACAGACAGAAACAAGATCATTAGTCAACTGCTGAAAAAAGGAATACAGGCAAAACCCTATTTTCCATCCATTCATAAACAAACCAGTTACGTCAATCAATTTGGTTCTCAGTCAGGTAAATTCCCGGTAAGTGAAGAAATGTCAGAGCGGACACTTGCCATTCCCTTCTTTTCCAATATGCAGTTCCATGAGCAGGAATATGTGATAAGAAACTTAAAAACAGCGCTTGATACAGAAGGGGAGCGTTAACCGTGGCACTTCAAATTGGAGGAAAAGTGATTTGCAAAGGGAGTCCGATGTTTATTATTGCGGAAATAGGAGTTAATCACAACGGATCCTATGAGATGGCAAAAAAACTTGTTATAAAGGCTTGTGAAGCAGGAGCGGATGCTGTTAAATTCCAAACCTATGAAACAGACGCATTGGTTTCCGAAGAAGCAGCGCTTGTAAATTATCAGAAAAAAGGGATGTATTCCTCTCAAAGAGAAATGCTTAAATCGTATCAACTCTCCAAAAAAGAGTTTAAAAGGTTAAAAGCATTTTGCGATAAAAAGGGAATTGTGTTTTTATCTACGCCTTTTGATGTAACAAGTGCCAGATTGCTAAAAGAAATGAATGTGGATGCCATAAAGGTTGGAAGCGGTGATCTTACCTATTATCATCTTTTAAAAGAATTGGCCGGTTACAAAATACCGTTAATCCTCTCAAGTGGAATGGCAAGCTTAGAAGAAATCAGAAAGGCTGTATCTTTTCTTGGAAACTCAGCAGAAGTCGCTATACTCCATTGTACTTCTGCCTATCCGGCACCATTTAAAGACCTTCATCTTAATGTCATCCAAACGCTTAAACGGGTATTCAACTGTCCTATTGGCTACTCAGATCATTCCCTTGGTCTTGAAGTTCCATTTGCTGTTGCAGCGATGGGGTATAACATCATTGAAAAACATTTTACCCTTGGGCGGGACCTGGAAGGACCAGACCATCAAGCTTCGTTGATGCCGGATGAGTTTGCCAGAATGGTTGCAGGTATTAGAGCCATCGAGAGCGCTTTAGGTTCAGAAGAAAAAGTAACGAGACCTTCAGAACTGGAGACCAGGATACTGGTCAGGCGCGGTATTTATCTGAACGGAGATTATCCGCCGGGACACGTTATTCATGAAGAGGACCTTTTATTCCTTCGGCCTGAAGGGAACATAAGCGCTTCTAGTTACCTTGATGTTATTGGTAAAAAATTACAAGTAGCAAAAAGCAGTGGAGATGCCCTCAGGTGGACAGATTTAGAGATGGTATCCTATGACAAGTAAAAAAATTCTGTGTGTTACCGGTACCAGAGCCGATTATGGGATATTCAGGCCATTGTTATTTTCCCTGAAGCAAGAAAAGGCAATCAACCTTCAGTTAGTGGTGACTGGAATGCATCTTCTGGAAGAATACGGATATACAATTGAAGCCATTTATCGTGACAACTTTCAAGTGGCTGCAACACCTTCAATTTTATTTAAGGGCGATTCCACACTTTCAATGAGTCAGGCTGCAGGGATGGGAATTCTTTATTTCGCGGATGTTTTTGACAGAGAAAAACCGGATGGTGTGCTGTTACTTGGAGACAGAGGAGAGATGCTTGCTGCTGCCGTTGCTTGTCATTATCAAAACATCCCGACGTTCCATCTTCATGGCGGTGAAGTCTCCGGTTCTGCTGATGACAGGGTCCGTCACGCGATTTCAAAGCTTTCAATGTACCATTTTGTTTCCACACATGATTCGAAGAAAAGGTTGATCGCCATGGGAGAGGATGCAGAAAACATAATCGTAAGCGGATCATTACGAAAGCATGATATTCAATCATTGGCAGGTAAGGAGCCAATGCTGAAGGCCCAATTAAAGGATAAATTGAATTATGACCAACTAAACGATCTTATTATCCTAGCCATGCATCCTGATACAAAAGAGGTGTCGGTCAATTATAAAGACCAGGTGAATGCAGTTTTAGCGGCATTACTGTCATTGGGCAGCATAAAAGTTGTTGTTATCGGAACGAACAGTGATGCGGGAGGGAATGTCTTTAGGGAACAGGTAAGGACATATTTAACCACAAACCCGAATGCACGTTATATTGAAAGTATGACTTCTGATGAATACTTATATTTATTGTCACAAGCAAGAGTATTACTTGGCAATACAAGTAGCGGTATTATAGAAGCTCCCTTCTTAAAGCTTCCGTTTATAAATATAGGAGATCGTCAAAGGAACAGAGAGTCCGGAGATAATGTGATTCATCTGGATTACAATATAAAACGAATTGAAAGTACCATAAGAACTATAAAAGACAGTAAGAGAGAATTTACTGTAAACCCTTACGATATAGTTGATTCTCCGGCTGAACTGATCACTGCAAAAATAAAACAGTGGATCACGCTCATGAATTAAATAGTTAAAACGGCCTTGATAATAAGCAGGGCTTTTTTTTGAGGAACAAAACTTGTTTTCTAGTTATATTCATCTTTTATAACTCAGTTACTTACGCATACTCCGTGCACTTATGCATTTATGTAAATACCAATCCCAAAAAAGAAAAGGGTGGAAGGTCTCCACCCGGAAAATGATAAGAAAGATAAATGGTTACGTTCCTGAAAGTAAATCAATTGTTACCTCTACTGTCAATTCTGTTTCGAGAAGAGGAATTGTTGTAATGAATACAGAGCCTACTTCACCTGTGATTGTTGATCCTAACAACTGAAAAGTAACGCTGTCACCGGATACCGGGTAGATACCAGAATAGAGTTGTACCCTGGTTTCTAAAGGTACGCCTCCAACAGCAAGAATGTCGACTGTGACTTCCGCAAATACTGCTAATCCCATAGTTTTCCCTCCAATCTTTTGTACTTCTACATCATATGTAAAAAAGAGTGAAGGGGCATGTACATTCCACTATGTTTTGAACAAAAATATAGATTGATTTCCTTTTTACATTCACAGATTCTCTCTGGGGTTATTAAGTGGAATTTATAAAAGCGTTTTACTAAATCTTAAATAAGAGAGGCTACCTTTTCCAAATGATCCACAGTGGAGATGTCTTCTTCCAATAATGGAATACGTATTTGAGCAATATCTTTAAAACAGCTGTTTATCTGATCCAGATAATTGCCTTGCTGTGCTTTCCGCTTTTCAAAAAAGCGCCCGTCCACGTCATCGGGAATGATTTTATTAATGACAATCCCTTTAACCGGAATGTTGTGCTGCTTTAACGTATTCACACCACGTACAGCTTCGGCGATAGGAAGACGCTCCGGGTTCATGACAAACAGAAAGCCTGCCTGTTTTTTGTCCAGCAGAATCGCCCTTACTTGGGCGAATTTCTCCCGTCTGGCCTGGAGTGTATCAAAGATCGGATCCTCCACAGGTTCACCGTCGTTTAACAGCTGTGTGTAGTGCTCATTTGTTTTGCGCCGCCGCTCCAGCATTCCGTCCATCCAGACCCCCATCATTTCCGGGAGGTTCATCAGCCGGAGGGTGTGTCCGGTAGGTGCCGTGTCAAAAATAATGCGGTCATATTTTTGACGCTCGTCCAGAATGATGGACGTCATTCTGTCAAAAAGAGCAGCCTCATCTGCTCCGGGACTCGTTTTGGCCATATCCATCTGCCGGTGAACCTCTTCAATCATGGTTGCTTTAACGTGACCTGAAATGTTTGCTTTAACCTGCTCAATATAGCGTTCACTCTCTTTTTCAGGGTCAATCTCCATCACGAAAAGAGAGGGTGAGACTTCCTTCGCCTTATTGCCGAGCTTCGTGTGAAAAAGGTCGCTCAGGTTATGAGCCGGATCTGTTGAGATTAAGAGAGTGCGCTTGCCGGCTTTACTGGCGGCGAGGGCAAGAGCGGAGGAAGTGGTAGACTTACCGACACCGCCTTTTCCGCCAACAAACAGGATGGCTTTTTCGACTGTCATGATGTATCACTCCTTCTTAAATGTTAACAGCAGCGAAAGCCGTTGATGGGGGACTTGTCCATCCCCATGCGCAAGTGCCACTCATGGAACCGCTCGAGCATGTGGGGATAAAGTTCCAGTGTGTAATAGAAAGCAGGGTTTGGGATACCCAGCATGTCCGAGTAACAGAGAATCATAAACAAGTCGTCCTCGTCCCGGAGCTCTCTGGCAATTTCGGTCCTGTGGCCCTGTTTGAGCATCTCATCGTAAAGCTGAAGGATCTTTTTAAAATCCATTATCAATCCCTCCTTGCTGTTTGGCCTGCATAGAGAAAGGCTGGGAAAGAAGTGTTTTAGTCAGTGAGAATCTGAAAAAATCATATGCGGAAATAACTCGCTTCTGAAATATACTTCGCTTTCCGCGGAAGCTGGTGAGCCTCATCGTGCTGCGTGAGGTCACTGAAAAAGTACAATTTTTTTAAATAGACTCAGAAAAGTCAGCTGTTGATTTCCGCTCATCGCGCTCCCTTTCCGCGGGCGGTTCGGGAGCCTCCTCGGAACTCGCTTTTCCCGCAGGAGTGTCGCGCATTCGCTCCCACCAACATCTTTTTTATAACAACAATGACCTTTCGGACTTTGACTTTTTCAGTGGCCTCCTACGCGCTGTGGGGTCTCACCTTTTCTTTTCATCCCGCAGGAGTCTGCGTATCTTTCATCCGCTATGTTAGCGCATTGTTGGGATTCTCAGTTAAACACTTTCTTTATGTCCCAACCTCTTCTACGAGATTTACATAGACTGATCTTTATCGGTTGGTATATTCGTGTTGTTTTTACGCAAGGCACTGACTGCTTCGAGCATAATCCAGATGGCAAAGACGAAAATGACAGCACCGAGCATGAAGAGGAGCAGGTTCATTTCCGCATCTCCAAGACCTGACCACTGGAAGAATACCTGCTGCCCCATGGCCCACAGGGTCATGATCATGAGAAAGACCATCGGAATTAATGTAATCAGGTAGTTGCGTCCCTGCCGTTTTAACCAAAGTGTGATCAACAGCAGAGTAATCCCTGCAAGGAGCTGGTTTGACGTACCGAACAACGGCCATAGTAAGTAACCGCCGGAACCAAATCCTTGAGGCCCTCTTGGAAGGAGTACAAGAGCTGCAGAAGATACAACGGCGATAGTTGTAGCCACGTGCATTTTCGTAAGGGACTTGATTTTATACTCGCTGCCAAGCTCTGAGATAATGTAGCGCATAAGACGGACCGATGTATCCAGCGTCGTAGCGGCGAAACTTACGACGATAACGGCAACGATGGTTGCGGCAATGTCTGCCGGAATGAAGATTCCGGTTGCGAGCTGGCCGGCCCCCTGGATGAACGTTGTTAATCCGATGTTGCCTGCAGTGCCGAAGCTGTCATAAGCAGCTGTGAATGCACCGGGGTTGGCAAAGAATGTGGCTACGGCAATGATGGCAATCAGAGCGAGCAACCCTTCACCGACAGCCCCGAAGTAACCGACAAAGCGGGCATCGGTTTCTTTGTTGAGCTGCTTACTCGACGTTCCAGAGGCAACAAGTCCGTGGAAACCGGAAATGGCTCCACACGCAATGGTGATAAAGAGAAGCGGGAACCAAGGCGTGGTTGCTTCTGTATTCATCATTGGCGCAGTAACTTCCGGGTTTGAAAATAACAGCCCCAGGTAAAGAATACCGAGACCGACCATAAGCTGGTGAGCGTTGATATAATCCCGTGGCTGAAGAAGCTTCCACACCGGCAGTGTCGATGCGATATACACATAGATCATAAGAACGATAATCCATACAAAGAACGACATGGAAACACCGTCGAGACCGAATGCTACCGTATTTTCAGCACCGCCAAAGTACCTGGGCAGGTCAATCTGAAGGGCAGGCACACGGGCTGCGATGATGGCTGTAATATACATGGTAGCCAGAGCCGCAATGGACGGGAAAAGCATGTTCCCGCTTCGCTTGTAAACGAGGTATCCGATCCAGATCGCCAGTGGAATTTGAATGAAAACCGATAATACCGCTGATGGGAAATTGATGAAGAGGCTTGAAATCACCCATGCAAATACGGCGTTTACCATTAATACGAGAATTAAAATGATAAATAAGAACAGTATTTTTGCCCGCTGGCCGATAATCTTGTTGGCCAGTGTCCCGACGGACTGACCTTTGTTCCTTACAGACAGAACAAGTGCGCCAAAGTCATGAACCCCGGCAGCAAACACCGTACCTAATACGACCCACAAAAAGGCAGGGAGCCAGCCCCAGTAGATGGCGATAGCAGGTCCTACAATCGGAGCTGCTCCGGCAACGGACGTAAAGTGATGCCCCCACAACACCCATTTATTCGTTGGTACAAAGTCGACACCATCTTTATACTTGTGGGCAGGTGTCACATAATCAGGATCGAGCCGGTAAATACGCTCGGCTACGAACTTGGAATAATACTTATAGCCGAGAAAAAAGACAGCCATTCCGACAACAGCTAAAATAATTGCACTCATTTTTCTTCCCCTCTCTTTATCTGATTTAAGGGGGGATAAATAGTAACCGCTTTCAATCCCCTCACTTCTATTATTTTCGTTTTGTTCTAAATAATCAAATAATTTATTTGGAAAATACATAAAAAAAGGGAAATGGCGCAAGTTATATAGAAGAAAGTGGAAGGAGGAAATAAAATGTGGGGACAAAACCATAAATTACGGTGGAGGATTACCTGGAAGGCTGTGCTTGTCGGGGCACTCACACTTCTTTGCAGTACACTCCTGATGATGTGGAAACCGGAAAGCGACTGGATGTTCCGGTTATCAGGCTGTCTTATGCTTCTTGGTTTCTCATCGGTAAGTCTCCCCCGGGCGGTTAAAGAAGTCCGGCCTCATTTGTACCGGGGATGGTTAAAAAAATACGGAGAATGGCTCGAACCAAATACGAACACCACGAAAAACCGGTCTGCAGATATGTAGACCGGTTTCGTTTATTTAGCTGTATTGTGATTCGGGCAAGCAAACCCTATCATATCCATATACGAAAAAAGAAGCCTTTTTTACTGAAAGGCTTCTTACAGGTGTTATTTTGTATCCAGGCCGTCTAGATCAAACTGCTTGAACTTGCTTGAAATTGTAGACGGTGATACACCGTATTTTTCTGCGAGGCTCTTCTGGCTCACTTTTTTCTCAGGGGCACTTAACTGGTACATCCAGTATTCAAGTGCTGCTGCAAATACTTCAGGTTTTGTAATACGTGGGGATTTCTTCTCGATAAATTCCGTCCACAACAGTCTCGCATGAATGATCTTTGTGTAAGGGAATTCATTGAGGGTGATATTCTCGATCAGAATGTCAAAGCACTCCTGTGCTTTATCTGAAAGGATATCGTCATTGATCCCTACGGCCAGTTCAGTCAGGATCCCTGAGAGGATCTGGAGGGCAGACGGATATTCACGGGTCAGAAGGTCACGCTGCGATTCCCCGGGTTTACTGAAGAAGGTGTAGAACTTTTTCCACTCGTACTCGAATGTATCAACAAAGTCCTCAGGAATAATCATGATGTCACTTCCGAGAGCGTAGCCTGAGAGAGTAGGGTACAGGTATCCAATAATCAGATCCTGTTTGGAAAGCTGCTTCGTCGTTTCTGTTATTTCCACAGGAATTCTTGTTTTATCGAACCATTCCACAATCGTCATCTGTTTGCCTTCTACCTGCTCCACGCGGTAAACGGCCGGGCGAATCTGTTGCCACTGAGTCAGAAACTGCTGGAAGGACTCCGAGTAGGACGCACCGTTTTCGTCAATATACATTTCCACAATGGTTTTGCCGTCAACGACCTTTGCATTGAACAGGCTCCAGAGAGACATGCTCTGGACAAAAGCCTGCTGATCGGCTTTTTTCAGTACCCACAGTTCATTGACATCCTTCCAGATGCTTGCTTGCAATTCTTTTTCATAAGGTGTACTGAATTCCACTACTTTAGGTAAAAACTGCTGATAATCTTTTTCATCCTGCAACGTTGCTGTTGATAAAGCTTCTTGTTTGTTCATGCAGCATTTTTTGTATTTTTTCCGGCTGCCGCACGGGCAGGGATCGTTTCGTCTTACTTTTGCCATTCCTCTGGTCACCTCGTTCAAATAAATCGACCTTCCTATCATACCAGTGATTGAACGAAAGGTTAAGGATGAATCAAAAGCACTGTGTTTTTTGCTAAAAATAAACAATATTAGGGATTATTTGTGTGATTTGAGGGTAAAGAACCGGGAAAACACGATTGCGAGGAGAGGACAAAATGAGAATGAAGAGGCAGTGGTTAGTCATACCTGTTGTTTTTATGCTTACCGTTATTCTGGCTGCATGCGGAGACGAGGATGCGATTGTAGACTATTATAATGGAGAAATGCATCCGGCCTGGGAGGATGTGGACGAGCAGCTTAACCGGTTCGATGAAGGGCTGATCCGCTTGGAATACGGTGAAACAGAAGAAGGAGAAAGCATGATGGATGCTGCCAGGGACGAAATAAGAGCCATCCGTGATTCCTTTGAGGGAAGAAGCTATGACTCCGAGCCTGTTCAGGATCTGCAGGATCAGTTTTATGAGTATGTGGTAGCAGTGGATGATTTCCTTGAAGGATTTTACGAAGCAATTGCTGCCGAAGCATCAGGTGCGTTCGGGGCAGAAGAAGAGCTGACACTCCAGAGCCTCATCTCAGAAGCCCAGCGTCAGGAAAACAGCCTGTTTGACATGATTGATGACTACATTGAAGAATACAACCTCGAATGGGAAGAAGAGGGAGAGATGGATACAGAAGAGTAAACAATTGTAAAAGAGGCCTGTTTCGGAAAGGGTACCAACTTTCCGGGACAGGCCTCTTTATGTGGAAAGAGCATGATGAGAGGATACCTGTCCAAACAAAGAAAGGGTAGGAGAATACACTAATCTATGAATAGATTGAGGAAAGGTAGTGGCTGGTTTGATGAATCTCCAAACAGGAAGGCCAGGTGATAGACTGTGAAAATTGTGCTTGGCGTTCTCGGTGGTATGGGACCGGCCGCCACAATTGATTTTTTTGATAAAATGGTCTCGAATACGTCAGTAGACAAAGAAGAAGACCATATCCATGTGATTATAAACAACAACCCACAGATTCCCTCAAGAGTAAAAGGTATTTCAGGAGCAGGGGAGTCTCCTCTTCCATTTATAATAGAAGGGATTCGTCTGCTTGAACTGGTGGGAGCTTCTTTTGTAGTAATGCCCTGCAACACCGCTCATTACTGGTATGACCAAATTACTGAGCAGGTGAATGTACCTGTACTTCACATAATAAAAGAAACAGCCAGAGAAATTAAGGATGCAGCAGGGACAACCGTTCCAAAGGTGTTGTTATTAGCAACAGAAGGGACAGTAAAAGCGGGGCTCTATAAAAAAGAATTAGACAAGCGTGCAGTTATTCTGACGCCAAACCAACGAGAGCAAAGGGTGGTGGATAATACGATTGAGAGAATCAAGCGCGGTCTATGTGACACAAGTGACTATAAGCTTATCCAGGACCTTATAGAGCATTATAAAGAAAACAATATGATCGACATGATTATAGGAGGGTGTACCGAAATTCCCCTCATGTATCCTCATCTGGATTTGACTGGAATAAATGCGGTTGACCCAACCTTGATTTTAGCTCGTGCAGCCATCAAAAAGTGCGGCAAAAAATTAAAGAGCCAATAGGGTAAGAGCCAATAGGGTCAGACCCCTGAACATGGTTTTGGGCGGTCTGACCTTTTGTTTATGCATGTTTTCATCAGTGGTGTTCCAAGTAACCCGGGCGGTTTCCTGTCCGGGCTTTGTTTGTGGTACAATCATGTGCAGAATGATTGAGCGGAAGGGAACGACGATAATGACTAAACATGATACACCTGTAGCGAAGAACGACACGATCAATGTGACGTTTGAAGACCTTACACATGACGGAGCGGGCGTAGCGAAAGTAAACGGCTACCCGATTTTTGTACCGAGAGCCCTTCCTGATGAAGAAGCGGAAATCAAAATTGTAAAAGTAAAAAAGAACTTTGCCATTGGCCGGTTAATAAACGTAACAAAAGAGAGCAGCAACCGCACTGAGCCCCCCTGCCCGATTTTCAAGCGATGCGGCGGTTGTCAGCTTCAGCACTTATCCTATGAAGGACAGCTGGAGTACAAGCAAAAGCATGTGAAGGATGTGCTTGCCCGGATCGGGGGTCTGCCCGATGTTCCGGTTTACACAACGCTAGGTATGGACGATCCATGGCGCTACCGAAATAAAGCACAGGTTCCGGTTGGCGAGCGGGGTGGCCACATTATTGCAGGTTTCTACGCCGAGCGGAGCCACGAAATTGTGGACATGCCAAACTGTGTCATTCAGCACGAAGAGAATGATAAGGTGGTCCAGTTGGTGAAGGAGCTCGCGGTAAAGTACGGAATCCGCGGATATGACGAACACAAACACAAAGGCACCCTTCGCCACATCGTGACCCGTCACGGCAAAACATCTGGCGAACTGATGGTTGTCCTCGTCACCCGCGGCAAAGAGCTTCCTAATAAGAAGAATCTCGTCGCCGACATACGGGAAAACCTTCCCCACGTGACGTCGATTGTGCAGAACATTAACCCGAAACGGACGAACGTCATTTTTGGAGAAAAAACAGAAGTCCTGTGGGGCGAAGACGTAATCTACGACTCCATTGGAGACATCCGCTTCGCTATTTCTCCCCGGTCGTTTTATCAGGTGAATCCGTCACAGACGAAGGTTCTCTATGATAAAGCTCTCGAATACGCCGATCTGTCCGGCAGTGAAACGGTAATCGACGCTTACTGCGGCATTGGCACCATCAGCCTGTTTCTGGCTCAAAAAGCGAAAAAGGTTCTTGGAGTGGAGATCGTACCGGAAGCGATTACGGACGCCAAAAACAATGCAAAACTGAACGGTCTGACTAACACGGACTTTGTTGTCGGTGAAGCGGAGAAAGTGATGCCGTGGTGGTACGCACAAGGCGTCCGCCCGGAAGTGGTCGTCGTCGATCCTCCGAGAAAAGGCTGCGACGAAGCACTCCTCGAAGCGATCGTAAACATGAACCCCGAGCGTGTTGTCTATGTTTCCTGTAACCCGGCCACCCTTGCCCGGGACTTGAAGTACCTGGACGAGCACGGATACGAGACGAAAGAAGTCCAACCGGTGGATATGTTTCCGCAGACGACACATGTGGAGGTTGTGTCGCAGATAGTTAAAAAAGTGTAACCCAAAAATAAACATTTCTCAGTGAAAATAAACATTTCCGATTTCCGGGTCTTTTTCATGCACCAGCCCTTGCCCATCTATCTTTCGTTTTTCTCTTCTTTCCATTATCGGTAAACTTTATTTTAACTTCCCAAAAAACCTGAAAAAACAGGCTGAAAAACGGCCACTTTTGATTCGAAAATCCTTCAAAATGGGGGCGGTCGGAAAAATCAAATTTAAACTTTTCCTAAATCTCCCCCCCTCCAACCCGCATTCCCTATATAGGGGTTACCTGCTGTATTTTTTTCAATTTCTGGAGCGGAGAAGCGATAGTGAATTATAGGTGTTCCTTTAGGAAGTCAAGATATATAGTTTCTGGGCGTAGTAATAATTTCGTTGAAGAAATCTATAAACTAGTAAATAATAAAAAGTTATCGAAGGAATATTAATAAGAACGGTAATTTTGTAGCTAGTCATGCAAAGTATGGTATTGAAATTGATATTAATGCATTTTTGAATGAAGGAAAGCTGATGGTTACAAATAATTTAGGTAGCGGTGGTTCACATGGTTATGTTTGGAATAGGTATTCGGAGTTAATTACCAGTGAATTTGGTATTACTGAAATGACCAATAGTTACTCGCAACATCTTTCAGAAGAAAGAAATTTTGAGAATTACTCTTTCGAAGGGTATTAACAATTGGATTTTAATATAGTAGTGGGAAATTTTAAGAACTACTTTCAAAGGGAATATATCAAAAACCAATCAAATCTAATTTACACTAGTGAAACGGCAATAATACTTGGAGTGATTGGGGAGCTGTATAATTTATTTTGTGAATTAAAAGTAAAGGCATTACCAATTGAAAAAGAAAGTTTGGAATATATGTGTAAATATACATTAGGTGATTCACAACAGGCTAGAAAATTAATTAATTTGATAAACATTGGCTTTACAAAAGAAAATATATATCTAGATGAGTAGATCACATTAGTGAAGACATGCCATATGAGACAAATCGAGATAATAATCCAAGGTCTTAATTCTGCTTCAACTATAAGTATTCACGAGTATAAAAGGTAAACACCACTACATTAATATTCTGAGACCACTACTTAAGCCCCTTTAAGGGATTTACCAAAACAAGGGCAGGGGATTCGTTGCGTACTTCTAACAATAAACGCCTGATTGCTGCCCAAGTAAGGTATAATTTGATATAAAGACCATAATGTTTTTATGATGGACGTCTCCCATTGAGGTGAAACTGTTGCCGCAGTTTCACCTCAATGGGAGACGTCTTTACCTTTTTCAAGAATATTTATACTTCTGATCCTTATATCGGTCATCTCCGCCCAGACGCTAGCATCAACTTTCGGAATATTCAGACCGGATCAAACAATCAAGGAGTACTTTTTTGTTTAAAAGAAGTATTTCCATATACTGAAGGATTGTTATATTATATTCATTTTACTATGTGAAGTAATTAGTGTATTCTTTTTCATAACTGCTTTTTAGCAATTTTTTGGAGTGAAAAGCCTGGTAGCTTTTACTTATCATAAGTGAATGGGGGGGGTGATAACATGTTAGATTATTCTAAGTGGTATATGAGATTAGGAACTTGGGGATATAATATCGTCTATTTGAATCTGCTTTGGTTTTTATTTACTCTGTCTGGACTAATTTTATTAGGATTTTTTCCGGCAACTGCGGCTTTGTTTGCAGTACTAAGACGATTAATTATGGAAGATGAAGATCAGGATATCTTCAAATTATTTTTCATTAATTTTAAAGCAGAGTTTGTTAAGTCCAATTTAATTGGCTACCTTTTCTTGATTGTTGGAATTTTTTTATATATAGACTTAAGAGTGCTGCAAACCTTAGACAACAACTTATTACAATTAACGTTAGCTAGTATTACATTTGTTATATCTGTAGTATATTTATTAATGTTGCTATATATTTTCCCTATATTTGTTCACTTCAATTTTAAGTTCTGGGAATACCCAAAACGGGCGCTCATACTGGCAATTGCCAGGCCGTTTCAAACAATATTTATGATTACAGGGCTTGCAGTTGTATTGTTCTTGTATATAAATTTTATGGTGTTAATTTTCATATTTGGGATGAGCATGATTGCTTTTGTGATTATGAAATCTGCTTCCTTGTCCTTTCCTCGCAAAGAAAATATTTAGTTTTGTTTATTTGAACTTTTGTATCCGTTTTCTAAAGGTCAAGTAAAAGTAATGTTAAATTAATGAGAAGTAAATTACCAGGGGTGGGAACGAATTTTGCCACATCTTCAAAAAACTATTAGAAAATAGATTTCTTATAAAATTGCATAGAGGGAGATAACAATGACAGTTAAACTTAGTGATGTTGCCAGAGTGGCTGGTGTCTCGCCAACTACTGTTTCGAGAGTTTTAAACAATCGTGGTTATATAGGAGAAAAAACAAGAAAAAAAGTTCACGAAGCGATGAAGGAATTGAATTATTTTCCGAATGATATTGCAAGATCCCTTTTTATTAAAAAGACATTTTTGATTGGTGTTATTTTTCCAACAACAAGTAATCCATTTTTTGGCCAGTTAATTTTTCATTTGGAAAAGATAGCCGCTTCATCTGGTTATAAGATTTTATTGTGTAATAGTGAGGGGCAGGAAGAAAAGGAAAAAAAATATTTAGAAATGCTTCAAAGAAACCAAGTAGATGGAATAATAGCAGGTGCCCATAATACTGGGATTGTGGAATATAATAAACCTAATCTGCCGCTAGTAGGTGTTGACAGATATTTATCGATGAATGTACCTGTAGTTTCCAGTGATAACTATGACGGAGGAAAACAAGCCACACAATTGTTAATTGATAAAGGCTGCAAGCATATAATTCATATTCACGGTTCACTTTCTCTAGAAACACCTGCACACATGAGAAAAAAAGCATATGAAGATGTAATACGAGAGAACAATTTATCTGTTAACACGTATGAAATAGGCGATAATGTGATAAAAAAACTTTTTGATGAAAATCCGCATGTGGATGGTATTTTCGCAAGTGATGATTTGGCTGCGGCAAATGTATTAAGAGAAGCCAGGCAGAGGAAAATTAATATTCCTAAAGATTTAAAAGTAATTGGTTATGACGGGACAGAGACCACTAGAATTTTACTGCCGGAATTAAGCACTGTGCAGCAGCCTATTAAGGAAATTGCAGAGGTAGCATTCGATTTATTGATAAAACAAATTGAAGGCGAAAAGAAGGGTATGGAATTAGAACGAATATTACCAGTTAAGATTATAGATAGTGAAACAACATAGAATCAACGAGGATTTTTATCTTGAAAACCGGGAAATAATTTTTTGTTTTTTTTATGTCATCCGGTTGACACATGAAACCGGATGACATATACTTTGCTTATGAAGAAGCCTCTCCTGATAAGATCCTAAAGTTATTTGTGAAAGCGTTTGATATATCTTTTTAAAAAATGTTAGATAAATAGATTCAAACTTCCTAAAGTTTGAATCTATTTATCGGCTACATTGGAAAGCGATTACATTTAAGGGGTTTTAACGGGAAGTTAGTTCTTCGATTAATATCATTACTTTAAGTTCTAACAACATTCCTAAAGGGGAGGTAGGGAGAAAAAATAGTATTAAAATGAGGGTAGCATTATTGAGCAACCATCGTAAATTTTATTTTAGATTTCCCTAGGGGGTGAAATTTATGAATCCAGTCAAGGTAACCACTATTGGTGATCAATTATCTAAAAAGCAAATAACAAAGAAACAGAATCCAATAAAGTATATGAAGCAAAATATCATGTTGTATGTATTTTTGCTTCCTGCAGTGCTTTCCGTCTTTATCTTTAATTATATTCCGATGTATGGAGTAATTATTGCCTTTAAAGACTTTAGTCCAGTAAGAGGGATCATGGCAAGTGATTGGGTCGGACTTGCTCACTTTGCAAATTTCATGAAATCACCTAATTTTTATCAAATATTTACAAATACTGTGAAATTAAGTGCGTATGAACTTCTGTTTGGATTTCCTATTCCTATTATTCTCGCTCTTATGTTGAATCAGATTAGAAGAGTAGGTATCAAAAAGAATATACAATTAGTTATTTACGCACCGCATTTTATTTCTGTAGTTGTAATTGGCGGCATGCTCTTTATGTTTCTTTCACCAGCAGGGCCTCTAAATGCCTTGTTAACAATATTCTTAGGCCAACCGATTTCATTTATGTCCGACCCGGATTATTTCAGAACTATCTTCGTTACATCTGGGATATGGCAGTCTGCAGGTTTCGCATCTATTATTTATGTTGCTGCACTTTCAAACGCTGATCCGCAGCTGCATGATGCAGCTACGATAGATGGAGCCTCTTTGTTACAGAGAATATGGCATATTGACGTACAAGTATTAAAACCGGTTATGGCAGTATTATTTATTCTGGCGGTTGGAGGAATTATGGCTGTAGGTTTTGAAAAAGCATATCTCCTTCAGACTGCCAGGAACTTACCTGCATCAGAAATTATCGAGACTTATGTATATAAGCGGGGGCTGCAGGCGGCAGATTGGTCATTTGGTGCTGCAGTAGGATTATTCTTATCAGTTATTAACCTTATGCTTCTAATAACTGTGAACCAAGTAGTTAAAAAACTTAAAGGTGAATCCCTTTTTTAGAAAGGAGTGGACAATCAGGATGGGCAACTTAAGTAACACAAAGAAAAATCAACTTATAAATAACTCAAATACAGACCGGTTAATACTGCTTATTAACAAAATTCTGTTGAGCTTAATTGTAGTCATTGTAACTGGTCCTCTTTTATATGTATTACTCGGCTCTTTTCTCCAACCCCATGTTCTGATGACCAGGGGGATTTCACTTGATCCTGCACACTGGACAATTGATGGATATATACGGATCTTCCAGGATGGCTCAATCATGAGAGGTTTTTTGAACTCTGTATTGTATGCCGGAGGATTTACCTTGGTGTCCATTACATTTTCTATCCTTGCAGGCTACGCATTATCTGTTGATGAGCTGGTCGGTAAAAAGGCTTTAATGATCTTCTTCCTTTTTACCATGTTCTTTAACGGTGGCTTAATTCCAACTTATCTTCTAGTAAGGGAGTTAGGATTAATTAATACCCCTTGGGCAATTATCCTGCCCGGAGCAGTAACTGTATGGAATATCATTCTTGCACGGACTTACTTTAAAGGGCTCCCAAATGAGTTAAAGGAAGCTGCAAAAATTGATGGAGCATCTGATTTTATGATCTTTCTGAAGATTGTATTGCCGTTAGCTAAACCAATTGTTTTTGTTCTTGCACTGTTTGCATTTATAGGACAATGGAATGCTTACTTCAACGCTATGATTTACCTGGAAGACCGTTCACTTTATCCGCTCCAATTAGTTTTACGGGAAATTCTCATTCAAAATGAAGTTCAGCCTGGAATGATTGCAGATCAGCTTGCAAGAGCAGAAATGCAGAGAGTTGCTGAAATGATTAAGTACTCATCAATTGTTGTTGCAAGTTTGCCATTATTGATTATGTATCCTTTTTTTCAAAAGTATTTTGAAAAAGGCGTCATGGTAGGATCATTAAAGTAAAGGCTATTTTAAAGATTCGAGTGGAAATAAGTAACTAAGTTTGTTTAGCAAAATAAATAAGAAAAGCGGGGATTTATGATGAAAAAAATAGCTAAACCGTTGACGGCAGCCCTACTTGGAGGAGTAGTTTTAGCAGCATGCGGGGGGAACGATGATCAAACATGGTCTGAAGATTATGGGCTCTCAGATATCTCATTTCCAGTTGAAGAAGATGTAACACTAAAAATCATGACATCAAGCTCGCCGTTAGCGCCTGAGGATCCTAATGATAAGTTAATCTACCAACGCTTAGAAGAGGAAACTGGTGTCAAAATTGAGTGGAGGAACTTTGTCGGTGAAGCCTTTACTGACAGAAGAAACTTGGCTATGTCCAGCGGTGAAATGCCGGATGCAATAAAAAATGCAGCATACAGTGACTATGAATTATTAAGGATGGCAAGAGATGAAGCCATTATCCCACTTAATGATTTAATTGATGACTACATGCCTAATTTACAGGCGGTGCTTGAACAGGCGCCGCTATACAGAGCAATGATGACTGCTGAAGATGGAAATATTTACGCTTTCCCATGGATTGAAGAGTTAGGAGAAGGAAGAGAAAGTATTCACTCAGTGGATAACTTTCCTTGGATCAATGTGGAATGGCTGGATGAACTAGGATTAGACATGCCTGAAACAACTGATGAGTTAAAAGAAGTGTTAATCGCGTTTAGGGATAATGATCCGGCAGGAGACGGGCAAACAATCCCAATGTCCTTCATTATCAACGATGGCGGGCAGGATCCTGGCTTCTTATTCGGTTCCTTCGGTCTTGGTGACAACTGGGATCATACGGTAGTAACCAATGATGGAGAAGTTAAACTTACTTCAGCTGATGAAGGCTACAAAGAAGCTATTAAATTTATGAATGAGTTATACGAAGAAGATCTGTTGGATATTGAAGGTTTTGAGCACGATTGGCCGTCATATGTAGCTAAAGGGCAAGAGGGCCGTTATGGTTTATATTTTACTTGGGATAAAGGGAATATTTCAGGGATGAATGACTCGTATGATCTTATGCCTCCTTTAGCTGGTCCAGATGGCCATATTAACGTTGCAAGAACAAACGGGATGGGCTTCGACCGTTCAAGAATGGTTATTACAAGTGCCAACCGAAATCTTGAGTTAACAGCAAAATGGATTGATCAAATGTATGATCCGCATCAATCTGTTCAAAACAACTGGGGTACTTATGGCGATGACGAAATGCAAAACATTTTTGAATACGATGAGGATAAAGAAATGTTAAGGCATCTTCCACTCGATGGCACAGCGCCTGTTGAGCTGAGAGAGAGAACATCCGTTGGTGGTCCATTAGCAATTTTAGACAGCTATTATGGCACATTTACAACAAAACCAGACGATGCTGCATGGAGATTAGGCTTAATGGAAAAAGTGATGGTTCCTCACATGCAGGCAGACAATATTTATCCAAGAGTATTCCACTCAATGGATGAACTGAATCGCCTCTCTAATATAGAAGCTGATTTAATCCCTTATGTACAGAGAAAGAAAGCTGAATGGATTTCAAATGGAAAAGTGGAAGAAGAGTGGGATGAACATTTGGAAGAACTGGAACGCTTAGGATTATCTGAATGGCTGGAAATTAAACAAGATGGTTACGACAGAAGTACAGAATAAAGCAATACAGGAGGCAAACAGTGGCAATTCAAGACTTGCAAAAATACAGACCGGAAATACATTTTGCACCAAAAGAAAACTGGATGAACGACCCAAATGGTTTAGTATATTTCGAAGGGGAGTATCATCTGTTCTTTCAATATAATCCGAATGACAGCGTGTGGGGTCCTATGCATTGGGGCCATGCTGTCAGTAAGGATATGATCACGTGGGAAGAGCTGGATATAGCATTATATCCGGATGAGAACGGGACAATTTTTTCAGGAAGTGCTGTAGTAGACTGGAAAAACACTACTGGATTTTTCCCGGATGAACCTGGTTTAGTTGCTATTTTTACACATCATAAAGACGGCGTTGAAGGAAAACCGCAAGTTCAGACGCAGAGCTTAGCATACAGCCATGATAAAGGGAGAAGCTGGACAAAATATGAAGGAAATCCTGTACTTGGCCATGCAACAAAGGTGGATTTCAGGGATCCTAAAGTATTTTGGCTTCAGGATACGGATAAATGGATTATGGTATTGGCTACAGGGCAGACAATAACTTTCTACTCTTCACCTAACTTAATAGATTGGCAGATTGAAAGTGAATTTGGAGATAATATCGGCTCTCATGATGGTGTGTGGGAATGCCCGGATTTATTACAATTAAAGGTTGAAGGAAGTAACGAAGAGAAATGGGTTTTATTTGTAAGTATTGGAGATAACCCTCAACTCGATGCTGGATCACGTACACAGTATTTTATCGGATCGTTTGACGGGTCCACTTTCAAAGCAGAACATACGGACATCAGATGGCTCGATTTTGGTAAAGACAATTATGCAGGCGTTAGTTTCTCCGACGTTCTTGATGGCAGACGAATCTATCTCGGCTGGATGAGTAACTGGAGATATGCAAATGAAGTTCCGACAGAAGGCTGGCGCAGCCAGATGACGCTTCCACGTGAGTTGTCACTTCGCGAAGTGGCAGATAAATACCAAGTAGTTCAAAAAGCCGTTAAAGAATTAGATTCCTATTTTTCGAATAAGGAAGACCTGGAGGAGACTATTGTCAGGGAGTCTGAAACGAAATCCTATAAAATGACTAATTCTTACGGTGAGATTGTTTTAAATATTCAGAGGGTTGACGCAACACAATTTGGTATAACGCTGAAGCATACAGAGGAGCAGTCAACAACTCTGAAGTTTGATTCAAAGGAAGACGTGCTAGTACTGGATCGCTTAAAATCAGGACCGCATGATTTTTCCGAGAACTTTTCGAAAGAGCAGTCTTTAAAGCTGGAAGACACAACTAAAGTGCAGCTTCGTTTAGTGATTGATTCATCATCGGTCGAAGTCTTTGTAAATGATGGAGCTTATGCACTGACAAGTTTAATTTATCCGGATGAAATTGGCGAAGAATTTTCTGTATTTGCTGTAGATGGAACAGTTAAGATTACAGATAGCTATGTATCGCAACCTCAAAAAAATCAGATCACATAATCTAATAAAGGGGAGGGAAGAGGATATCTTTCCTCCTTTTTTATCTGCTTGTATATTATAGTGATTGTTGATATTGTAGCAAATCTGTGTCTTTTCCGCCGCACATCCTCGAGCTCCGATCTCCAGGGACTCGCCTGATTCATTTAACCCAGGATGACAAAGAACTGCAAAAACAACATTACTTGGTCAATTATTTGTTTTTTATCAGAGTTGATATTATAAAGAATATTAATTGTGAAGGGTTTGAAAATAATGAACGAAAATTCGTCGGTTATTTGTATAGGTGAGATATTGATAGATTTTTTCTGTACAGATGTAGACATTGACTTAGTTAAAGGGAAGCGTTTTGAGAAGCATGCTGGGGGAGCACCTGCCAATGTATGTGCAGCAATTGTGAAGCTGGGTGGAAGAGCCTCGTTCGTAGGTAAGGTTGGCAAAGATCCCTTCGGACTATTTCTAAAAAATACATTAAATGAAGTAAATGTGGATACATCCATGCTCGTAATGGATAATCAAAATCCAACAACATTGGCATTTGTATCATTAAAAGCGGATGGAGAACGGGATTTTGTATTTAATAGAGGTGCCGATGCTTACCTAAGGGAAGACGAGTTGGATAAAGGCAGGCTAAGAAAAGCCGGCATTTTGCATTTCGGCTCAGCTACAGCATTACTGGAGGGGACATTTCGGGATACCTATTTAAACGTGATAGAAGCAACTGCAAACGGAGGGCAATTAATTTCCTTTGATCCTAATTACAGGTCCGACCTCTGGGAAGGCAGAAAAGCTGTTTTTACAAGCTTGGCAAGAAAGGTAGCCGCAAAAGCGGACTTTATAAAAGTCAGCGATGAAGAACTTAGAATCATCTCCGAAACCAAGGGCTTAACAGCAGGGGTTCAATATCTGCATGACCTTGGAGCAGACACAGTAGCAGTTACCCTAGGAAAACGTGGGACACTGATTTCTAACGGAAAGAACCATGAAATCATTCCAAGCATTGAGATAGATGCGATAGATTCTACTGGAGCAGGTGACGCATTTGTCGGGGCAATGCTTTATCAGTTGTCAAAAGCGCAAAATCCGAAAAAAGAACTTGAGGATTTTAATAAGCTAAGAAGTATCACGGCTCTCAGCAATAAGGTTGGAGCTGTTGTATGCACAAAAGTGGGGGCCATTTCTGCACTACCTTCCCTTGAAGAAGTATTAAAGTAAAAGCAGGGCTATATATCTAAGTCTTTAAACTATGACTCACTATCAGGCTTAAATAGATGGTTATTTACATTAGTATAAAATAAGAATGGAAAAATGAATAAAGGTTATATGAATTAAAAAATACTTAGTTGCTAAATGGCCTTTTCCCATTGAATCACCTGAAATCGGGTCTATGAACGGAATCATTAATGTAAGAGAATAAAGTAGCTTTGATTTTATTTAATAATGAAGCCCATACCGCCGACGAAATCTGCGCATGGGCTTTTCTTCGGTTACTCTGTTTCCGGCAGTTCCTGTATCGCTTTTTCCATAAAGGCTAACGCATTGTCCTGCTGGTCAGCACCGGAGCGAATTGCAGCGATTTTTCCAGCTCCACCAATTTCAACCCTGGTGAAAATAGCGCTCTCCGATATATCAACGCCGTACAGCTCTTTTTCATCTGTCTCACCTTGATAATACTCCAGTATAATGTAGGGAAGGTTTTGTTCCAGTTCACCGGGCAAATCTAGAGACTGAAATGGCTCCATACTTAAGAGGAAATCGAACTGTGTTTGGTCCGTGATATAAATGTCGGGAGTTTCGCTCATTAATATAATAGGAATTCTCTGAGTGGATGCAATGTCCATTTCTGAGGTTAAAGTGGCAGGGATATATTCTATCTTCACTTCCACGTTTTCAAATTTAGGGAATTCCTGCTCTATAGCCTCACTTATTACAGTGCTATCGTCCGCATAATATTCTCCTAAGAACAGGATTTCCAGGTCAGGGGGAAGTATGTCTGCCAGCCTGGATTGTTCTATTCTGTAGTCAATAAAATTATACAGGATAGCTCCAAATATAAACACTGAACTGAGTATAGCCAATGTATGGAATTTGTAATGTTCAAAGAAATATTCCATTTTTTCTCTAGCATTCATTGTAGTACTGTTTTCAGGCTGGATGTTTCTTTTGATAACATGATAGGCCTCTGTAATTCTGCCTATATCAATGGCAACGTTTGAATCAGTGGTCTTAGTCTTGTCCTGTTGCGCTTTTAGTTTTTTGATCCACAGCAGATACTGATCCTCAAGCTGCTCTATTGTTACTTCTTTTGAGACGTCCATAATCTCATACGCGGTCTTTAAATCCATAGATGTTCACTTCCTTATTAAAGCACTTTGTATTCATTATACAAGGTAGTATATATGTTTACTATCATGTAATTAATAGAATGGCGTAAAAGGGCTTTAGAAAGAGCTGTTTCAGCATAGGGGTAAGTAGCTTGAAGTTATCTGAAGTTTATTTGTCTAATCTGTTGTTAAATGCTCGTTTAATATATCATTGAGTCGCTCCACAGATTCCTCAGACAAAAAATAAATAGTATGCGTATCCTCTATATCCATGATGGTACCGTCATCTATCCAGAGAAAAATTTTATAATTGTTCGATTTCAGGGCCTTTTTCCTGTTCCGGCCTTCTCCGATCTTCCGCTTTCTTTTCATAATTTCAGTGAATTTCCGAACTGATTGAATTGGCGGATATCAGGAAGATATATTTTGGCAGTAAAGAGATTATAAAAGAAAAATTACCATCTCCGATCCGTTTGATAAACAGGGCTTAAACATGGTATAAGTGTAGAAGAAACAGGGACATCCTGCTTTTGAATTTTGGGATAACCGGTTGGTCTGGTATCCCATAATGAGAGGGTTTTGATTTAATGATGAAAGATAATTTTTGGCGTGAACTCCCACGACCTTTTTTTATACTGGCACCAATGGAAGAAGTGACCGATGTAGTTTTTCGCCATGTAGTGAGTGAAGCAGCCAGACCTGATGTGTTTTTTACAGAGTTTACAAACACGGAGAGTTATTGTCACCCTGAGGGGATCCGCAGTGTGCGCGGGCGCTTGACTTTTACAGAGGATGAACAGCCGATGGTTGCACATATATGGGGGGATAAGCCTGAATACTTCCGGCAAATGAGTATTGGTATGGCGGAACTGGGCTTTCGCGGTATCGATATCAATATGGGCTGTCCTGTACCTAATGTTGTACACAATGGGAAGGGGAGCGGCCTTATCCGGCGTCCGGAAGTTGCAGCAGAATTAATCCAGGCAGCGAAAGCAGGCGGGCTCCCCGTAAGCGTAAAGACAAGGCTCGGTTTTACGGAAGTAGATGAATGGCGGGACTGGCTTACCCACATCTTGAAGCAGGACATCGTTAACCTTTCCATTCACCTGCGTACAAGAGATGAAATGAGCAAGGTGGATGCCCATTGGGAGTTGATCCCGGAGATTAAGAAACTCCGTGACCAGATAGCACCGGATACACTTTTGACGATCAATGGGGATATTCCCGACCGTCAAACCGGTTTGAGACTCGTTGATCAATATGGTGTTGACGGGGTGATGATTGGCCGTGGTATTTTTCATAATCCATTTGCCTTTGAAAAAGAGAAGAAAGATCACAGCAGTAAGGAACTGCTTGATCTCTTAAGATTGCATCTGGATCTTCACGATAAATATTCACATTTAGGGCTGCGTCCGTTCAAGGCTCTTCACCGCTTTTTTAAGATCTATGTCAAAGGATTCCGCGGGGCGAGTGAATTAAGAAATCAACTGATGAGCACAGAGTCAACAGATGAAGTCCGTGAATTACTCGATAACTTTGAGTTAAAGAATGTGCAGGGCATTGGGGAACGGTAGAAGGTCGTGATTCAAGGGGAAAGTAAAGCAGTGTGTTAAACTGGTGTGCCTCCAAATAGTTAGAATAGTAATCTTTAATTAGGGTAAGATTATTATTTCTTCAATAATTAAACCTGAATGAAGCAGAAAGATATTCCTGACGAAGCAGGCAATACTGGCTCCGTTAGTTTTTGTAAGATCACCAGCGCCGCTTGTGTTACCACATACACTCTGAGCATGAGGATTATGTGGCACGACTAAAAGAAATACAACAATCCTGCAAACACCTTGATCGCTTTTTTAGCTGAATAATCATATATGAGGAAAGGGGGTTTATCAAAATGGAAAAAGAAGTGAAGGACCTTACATTATTACTCTTATACTTAACATCCTGGAAAGATGAGCCTCCTTTTGAAGAAATGAGAAGAAGCTGGAAGGGCTACCGGTTTGAAACGTTAGATGAATTAACTGATGAAGATTTTATTCGCGGGAGTACCCGGTCAAAGTCCGTTTACTTAACGGAAGAGGGTATCAAAGAAGCCGAAAAATTAATGCAGAAGTATTTAGGGAAAGGTCATTTTTCTTAACTTTGAGATTATAGTAGAGAAGGTGCACCGGGAAATGGACCGGTGCACCTTTAATACCCTCCTACTTCTTCACAGCCTCTCTCTGTCTTTGAAAGATCCTTTCACTTGCAGCCTCTACCTGCTCCCGAAGGCGTTTTTGTTCACCGTAAACCAGCTTACCATCACGTTTAAGGGCTTTTCCGGCAACAAAGACAAATTCAACATCCTCAGGGCGGGCACTCTGGACAACAGCCCCTACAGGTTGGTTGTTGAGTGGATGAAGGTTCGTTGAAGACGGATCAATAATAATTATATCCGCTTCTTTCCCCGGCTCGAGCGTCCCGACTTTGTGATCAAGATGAAGGGCTTTTGCTCCATTTTGTGTAGCGAACGTTAGAACATCCTTTGTCGTAATTCCAAGTTCCATTGGCATGTCCCCTTTATCCAGTATTATCTCATTCTGCCGTGCTCTTTCAGCCTGTAAGGCAAACTTCATTTGGGAGAACATGTCCCCTGCTGTGGACACAACGACATCGACTCCCAGCGTCACCAGGCCATTGTGTTCGTGAAGGCGACCGGTTGCCGGGTATCCGTGACCCATCATCATTTCAATTTCAGGAGTCACGGAGAGGGACGCACCGCTCTCGGCAATGAGCTTATATTCATAAGGCTGGATGCGGTTGACGTGTACCAGATTCAAATCTTCTCTTAGCAGCCCTGCATCATGAAGGCGGGAAATGGACCTGTCATGAGGTCCCCAGCTGCCGAACCCTATGTGCATCGATGCAATGGCATCGAGTTCTCTTGCAAGCTTAATGTCATCAACGGCGGTTTCCCATGCACTGAATTCAGGCCCTCGAATCGCCAGCCCCATTGTTAAAAGCTGATCGGAGGATTGGAAGTATTCTTTTTTTACTCTTCGGCTGTCCTCGGGATGCCTCAACCGACTCTCCCTGTTCCAGTACTCGCCGCGCCCCGAGACCCCGTGAGCAAAAATAGCGCGTATTCCTGCTTCGCGAAGACCATTGATTGCAGCATCCGCGTGTTCCGGAGTTTCCAGCATGGAGTAATCAAGGACCGTAGTCACACCGGCGTCCAGGGCTTCAAGAGAGCCCCACAGGTTTGCAAGGTACATGTCTTCTGTTGTGAGCATGGATCCTAAATTCCCGTAATAAATGTTTTCGAGGTACTGAGGCAGTGACCAGTCTGTTCCGATATGGCGGATGAGAGATTCCCAGACATGACGGTGAGAATCGACAAAGCCGGGCATAACAACTTTTCCTTCTGCATCAATCGTCTCTGTTTCACTGTCAGCAGTAAGGTCCGGCTGAATGGCTTTAATGTACTTTCCCTCGATCAGAATGTCAGATTTACTCCTGATAAAATGACGATCTAACACAGTCCCATTTTTGATTATCTTTTTGTTCATTGAGACTAGCCCTCCTCTATAAATTGCTTTCTGTCAACGTATACCCTGTGTGACCATAAACATATCGCTTCTTTTTTCGGGACGTTACGTAATTCTTGATAGTGAATACGACTAATTAACATAAAGCAAAACGAGTGTTCCATAAGGTTATATTTCACTTTATGGAACACTCGTTTCAAAACCGGGCCAGTATTATTAAAGTAATTCGAATATCAGCTCAATTGTAGACGAGGCTTTATTTGCTTTTTTTTGCATACAAATCCAATTGGTGAATAAAGGATGTAACTTTCCTTTCAGCATGAATAGTCTGAAGTAATTTCTTAGCAACTCTTTTTTTTCGTTTCAATCTTGACCGGTGATACTTATTGAGAACGAGGGCTGTAGTACGAGGAAAACGAAGCAATACTTTAAGCAGCTCAAAATCCCTCTTTTTTAGTGATGTAACGGATTGATATCCGTCCAAAATGTGTTTTGCACTAGTGAAATCCCAGTTGTGTTGGTGACAGGAGTTAAAAATAACGCGGTAAAGGTCATAAGAGCGAAGGTCAATACATAACGTTTCAAAATCAATTAAACAGGGGCCGGTTTTCGTAATAATGATATTCCCCGGACCACCGTCCCCATGGCACAGTGGATTTTTCCTAAGAGCTTCCTTACACGCAGTCTGGTAAGAACTTTTCTCTAAAAGCCTTAACGACTGGTGGGCGTACTTTTTTATTTCTTCCCCGTGGGTACGAAAATGGCTGTCTAATATATTTTTATAGCCGCCTGCTGCAGCCAGCTGTATATGCTTATTTAATTTCAAGTACTTCTCTTCCAATTCAGAAGGCCAAGATCCGATCCGGTTATTCGCTCCCTTTTCAGAAGGTTTTATTGAGGCGGCATGCAAATGAAACTCTGCTAATATTTTTCCGCTGGCAATCATGTCTTTTTTTGAATATGGGGAGGCCCATCTTCCCTTAACCCAAGGAGTCAGGATATATGGTACTCTTTTTGAGGCTGCTCTTGCATATAAAACTTTTTCATTCTTTTTGGAGGGGTGACGCCAGGATACTTTGGAAAACCCGGACTTTCTTAATTGATTCAAAGTACGGTCTATCCATTTAATTTTAGAAATAGGATAGGGCATGGATTTTAAAGCATATACACTTCCATTCGTAAGACGGACTTTATATACTCCACTAACAATTCGATGACTCTTAGAAACGTGTATCTTAAATTGATTTGACAGCCTGTTTAGTAATGTTGAATGTTTCAATTTCTCTTCCTCTTCCTTTCTTATTCACTTTAGCGTTTTCTGGTAACGTTAATGAATAATTTGTAATAGCGCTTGCTAACTTCCTCCCAACGATATAAGTTGGCAACCTTTTTTCCTTCTATTACTCTCTTCTTTGTTAATCGCGGGTTTTTCCACATTTTTATAATTGAATCAGCAATTGATTTGGAGTCCACCTTAGGAATAACCTGTGCCACATGTTTATTTACAAAAAGGCTGAGTCCGCCTTCCCGTGTTGAAACAAGCGGTACACCGTGGGCCAGTGCCTCTAATGCCACTAAGCCGAATGATTCGGTTGTGCTTGGCATGATTACTGCTCCAAACTTTTGGTAGGATTTCTGGAGTTTGCTGTATGGATATTTCCCAACCCATTTAATATAAGGTTTAATTTTTAAGGCTTTCACATGTTGCTTTAGTTTTTTTTCGTAGGATTTGGGTCCTTCCCCTATAAAAAACAGCCTCATGCTGGAGTTGTATTTCACCAAAACAGGCACGGCGTTTAAAAGCTGTTTAACCCCTTTTTTTTCTACCAGTCTGCCTACATAAACTAACAAGTGGGGAGGGGCGCTGGTTGTATGATTACTTCCTTTTACACCGTGTTCAATCACGGTTATTTTATTTTTGAACAATGGATATTTTCTTTTTAAAAGAAAAGCTTCGCTCTGACTAGGTACGACAATGGCGTCAGCCAATTTGTATAACGACTTCTGGTTTTTCGGTGTAAAAACGGACCGTTTCCCCTTACTCTCTTTCACGATTGAGTGTGATGTGTAAACTACAGGGATTTTACCAGTCTTTTTCATTGTTCTGACTAAGGGTAAATATTGCAAACTATGAATGTGAATAACGTTTGGAAGAGGGAGTTTCTTCTCTCTTAAAATTCTTTTTATTCTTTTTGACCTATAGTGGGTAGGGAAGCGCAGAATGTTTAGGTTACCTTTTCGTACAACGGACATTGACTTTGACTGGTGTCTGGTGATCACCGTTATTTTACACTTCTCTTTTGAGAGTTCATGTGTCAATTGAGTCGCTGCCGTCCCCAAACCACCGAGTAGATACGGTTCATATTCTGCTGTCAAAACCCACATATGAAGCACTGTTTTCTTTTTCATTTTTTACTCCTCTTTATAAAAGATGTATATAGGATTTCGAGGTTCGTGACGGTCGTTTTCCAACTGAATACAGAGACACATTTGTTTCTTCCGTTAAGTGATAACCGGCTTGCGAGTTCACCATCGGATGCCAGCTGATTCATTGAAGCAGCAAAGGCGTGAGGGGTGTTTATTTTTGAAACCAGTAGTCCTGTTTTTTGATGCTTAATAATTTCAGGAATCCCTCCTGTTTTAGAAGCAATGGTTGGTACTCCGCATGCAAGTGCCTCCACATTTACCAGGCCAAAAGCCTCGTGACCTTTTGTCGGGCAGACAAAACAATCAGACATCCAATATACCTTTGGCATTTCTTTAATCGGAATGCGTCCAAGGAACTGAACAGGAATGTTTAATCTGGCTGCTTCTTTTTTTAAATAGAAAGTATATTTTTTACTTCCACTCCCTGCCAAAAAAAGCTTTATGGTTGGAATCTGTTTAGAGGCAATACGCACTGCTTTAAGCAAGTTGGGAATCCCTTTTAGGGGGATGAAGCGTCCTGCATAAAGGACTGCAAAGTGACCATCAGCTCTATACTTTGAGCGGCTTCTTTTTCTTTCTTTTCCAGTAGGAGGACGGAAATGTGTGAGGTTGGCCCCTAAATGAATGATGTGCATCTTTTTAGCTTGTTGGGGAAATAGAAATCTCAATTCTTTTTTTAAAGAATCGCTGTTTGCAACAATGCAATTAGCATACTTTAGATACATTTGGGCTCTGGAGTTGGATAATTTAGGGGGAGTTACAAATGTTAAAGAGTGTAAAAAGAGGCTGATAGGTATATCGGGAAACAATTTCCGAATTTGAGGAAGGAATGAGGGGCGGTTATCAACCTGAATAATATCAAATTTACGTCCTTTTACTGCTTTCCCTACTTGTGAGAGATATCTTTTTTTCAGCCCTCCTTTGACTCTTATGATTTGCAGATTCCCGTCTGTTGTATTTCTGGGTAATCTTTTTCTTTTTACACTGATCACGGTTACCATATGTTTCTCTGATAATTTTTTAGCAATATTATATATACAAATTTCAACCGATTTCCCGTCCTTTGGTGGTACGGGAAATTTTTCTGGAGCAATCATTAATATACGCATAACGGCTTCATCACCTCTATTGTGCTACTGTTACTTATATGTATTAACGAGTCTCTTGCGACAGCTATTACCTAATAGAGGACAAATTTAGTGGAGAGATAATAGTTAAGATTCAATGTTGAGATAATATGACTATGTACGAAGAGAGTATTTCTTACAAAGCTGAGAGGAAGACAATTTGGGTTTCGCCTGATTCAGGTATGAGGGGTCATATGTTTCACACACGAAAAGCATTAATGTTACAGTTAAAATAGAGGCATATTAGAAACGTATAATAAACGAAGACCGGCGGACGTTAATAAGACCATAAACCTGTATAAAGGAATATAATGAAGAAAGGAAGATTTCATGACGAAATTACCAGAAGAAAAAGGCTGGAATTTAGATAACAGCTACGCCCGGCTGCCTGAATCGTTTTTCAGCCTGATCAATCCAAACCCGGTTGAAGATCCAAAGCTTGTTGTACTTAACAGTAAGCTGGCAGCCACACTGGGCCTGAATGCTGAAGAGTTACAAAGCAAGGAGGGGATAAATGTTCTTGCAGGGAACGATGTTCCGGAAGATTCAATACCTATTGCCCAGGCCTATGCCGGGCATCAGTTCGGGAATTTCACCATGCTGGGAGACGGCCGCGCACTGCTGATTGGGGAGCAGATGACCCCGGATGGGGAGAGGGTCGATATTCAGCTGAAGGGGTCGGGACCTACCCCTTTTTCCCGTGGAGGAGACGGTCGTGCGGCACTTGGCCCGATGCTTCGGGAATATATTATCAGTGAAGCCATGTATGCACTCGGTATCCCGACGTCCCGGAGTCTTTCTGTCGTTACTACCGGGGAGCCCGTTTACCGTGAAACGGAACTTCCGGGTGCTATCCTGACCCGGACAGCAGCCAGTCACCTTCGATTCGGAACTTTTCAGTACAGTGCAGGAGTGGGAAAAGTGGATGACCTCAGTACTCTTGCAGATTATGCAATAGAGCGCCATTATCCCCATGTAAAAAACGATGAAAATCGGTATTTTTCCTTCCTTAAGGAAGTGATGAGGTCTCAGGCCTCCCTTGTGGCGAAATGGCAGCATATCGGATTCATCCATGGCGTCATGAACACCGATAATATGACTATAAGCGGGGAGACGATTGATTACGGACCGTGCGCATTTATGGATACGTATGACCCAAAAACCGTATTCAGCTCTATCGATGTTCAGGGTCGCTATGCTTATGGAAATCAGCCTTATATTACCGGCTGGAATCTTGCAAGGTTCTCAGAAGCTCTCCTGCCTCTGCTTCACAAGGATGAGGAAGAAGCGGTAAAGCTTGCACAGGCTGTGATGGCTGATTTCAGTAAACGTTACAAGCGTATCTGGCTTGACGGTATGCGAAAAAAATTAGGTTTGTTAAACGAAGAAAAAGAAGACGAATCTCTTGTTGAGAAACTTCTGAGTGTCATGCAGAAAAACAAAGCTGACTATACGAATACCTTCCGTGCCCTTTCATTTGATCAGCCTGTGGATGAATTGTCCTGCTCTGCAGAATTTAGTGAATGGTATGGGCAGTGGCAGTCACGGCTGAACAGGCAGGAAGGATCTAATGAGTCTTCCCGGAAAGTGATGCAGCAAACCAACCCTGCTGTTATCCCTCGTAACCACAAGGTGGAAGAGGCACTGGAAGCTGCTGGAGAAGGGGATTTCAGTGTTTTGGAACGTCTTCTGGATGCTCTGTCCAAACCCTACACAAAAAAACCAGAGAAGGAATATACAACTCCTCCGGAACCATCCAATCGATCTTACCGCACCTTTTGCGGAACATAAACAAACTTCACGAACGCTTCCTTTATGCCGTGTATAAAGGAAGCGTTTTTATTATGGTTTAGTCCATTTTATATACACCAGAGATTTTTAAATCACTAAAATGTGGATAACTTTATGGTGAAACTTTTCCACGTCCAGCGCCAGCGTTTTTGTTCTTCAATGACAGCATATACGACAGTCATTTACGTACTTCCATCCTCATTTAACGAACTAGTCTTATAACTACAGCATTTAAGAGCTTGGTTCATAAACTATAGAAGGAAGAAATAGGACGGAGGTGCACAAAGTGACTAGAGTATTATGGGCAAAAATGATAGAAAGTGAATGTGAGGATAACCAGATTGCTGTACCTGAGGAATTTCTTCAGAAATTTTATAACCATACCAGTATTCAACATGGCTTGTTGCACTTTCCTTGCAAGATCATAACAAAAAAAGGAACAGGCGAAAGTGGAGAAATTGATAGTCCATTGACTCTCAGCTTTTCAAAAAAGATCATGGAAAAGCTTTATTTGTTTCAAGGTGTTAAATATCAGGTTATTTTTAAGGGATCTTCGATTAAAATTGGCCCACTGACCGGTATGACTGTCTCCAGTGACAAATCCACAGGGATGAATAGGGTAAGAAATTATCACAGAACCGGTGGAATCTTTACCGTGTTTAAAAAGAGTAATATTGATTGGGAAAATAAAACAGTAAAAGGCAGGGTTTATGCAGGAAACGAGACAAAGTGGAAGTTGGCTACCGTTCCGTTACCTGATGTTATTTATCGAAGAGGATCAAAATTTTCGGATGAACTGATTACAAAATATAAAGAAATGGGTGGCACTATTTTTAATACGAGACCCCTTTATAAAGGAGCCCTCGACGCAATACTCGCAAAAGATAAAACATTAAAGGAATTTATTATCGAACAGAGAGGTGTAAACACCATAGGAGATATATTCATTATGGTATACCGGTTTAAAAAGATTGTTGTCAAACCAAAAGCCGGGGTAGGAGGGAACGGTGTATTATTCATCGAGAAAATCGGATGGAACAGGTTTAAGGTTGCGGACTATAAAAATGTGAGAATTGCAATGAGTAGAATTCTCTCAACCAATCAACTAATAAGCTTTATGAAGGAGCGGAACCTTGATAGTGGGCGTTTTATCGTTCAAAAATGGATACAATTTAAAACTTACAAAGGTAATTCTTTTGACATGCGGTTTCATATGCAGAAAAACGATGAAGGCTGGATTTGCAGTGGAATTGAAAGCCGAGTGGCTGCTTCGGGCCAGCAGGTTACAAATCTTGCCAAGGGAGGGAAGCCTCTTTCTTTTGAAGCCGTTATGGAGTCTGAAACAGACAGCGACCAATTGAAAGACGAACTCACAACAATTTGTAAAACGATAGGTGAGGCCATCGATCAGGCGTACCCGGACGACTGCTTTGCAGATATAGGCATGGATATTGCACTGGATAGTGCGGGAAAAGTATGGTTCATCGAGGCGAACTGCCGTCCATTATTTAAAGGGTTCAAAAAAATCTCCCCATCATCTTACCAGGACATTTGTCAAAGGCCAATCTATTATTCAACGTCAAAACAGGGATTTATTGTTGCTTCATAATAAGAGAGTTGAACCTTCCAAGGGAAGGTTTTTTTGTGCGCCGGGTTTTCGTTTAGTCTTCTCTGTTGCAACAGCTGAATTGCAGATTGTGCAAGAGAAATATATGTGTTTGACGGTGGCGAAGCAGGATGAGGAGAATATGCTGGAAGTAGAGTAGAAAAGTAGAAAGGGGGTGAAAGTGTGGGAAGGTCTAAATCAAAATATACCAAATATAAAATTATGAAAAAAAATCGTTTTCTGGCGAACTATCTTCCAGAAACGTGTCTTTATACAAGAGAGAGATTATTGTTAATGCTTGGTAGACACAAGCAGGTCATTATTAAACCGAATGTAGGAAAACTTGGCAAAGGGGTTATCAAGATTTCTGACCTGGGAAGGAACTATTTTTTTGGGAAAAAACAATATGAAGTTCATATAGGCAATACTTCAAAAACATTTGATAACTTTCAGTCAATGCTATTCTACGTAGAAAGAATAAAAGACCGGAAAAAAAACGTCATCCAACGGTACATTCCTCTGGCTACGATAGATGACCAACTATTTGATATGAGGATCATGCTGCAAAGAAAAAAAAGGTCAAAGAATTGGGTTGTTTCCGGAAAAGCCGTAAAGGTTACTTTTGAAGACTACATTATTTCTAACGCCTGCATCCAAGTTAAAACATTAGAAGAAGCGATTGGCGAATCTTCATTGGAAGGTCGTGTATCCGTCGAACGGTTAAATCAAAAAATTGACTATCTGTCTATTATTCTTGCAAGGCATCTGCAAAAGTATTACAAAAAAGATAAAGAGATTGGTCTTGACTTGGCAATTGATAAATACGGACGCCTGTGGATTATCGAAGCAAACTTCAAACCTATGATTAACATGTTCATGGGGATGGAAGATGAGAGCGTATACAATAATATCCTTGCCTTTCGTAAGAGCATGTGACGTCCGGTTAAAGTCAGAATCAAACTGAAAAAGACTTGCTCGCTGCTCATAATAGAGAGTGGCGGCTGCGCTTTTATTCAGAGAGCGATACATGAGACGGCATTATACCTCATGAATCGCTCTCTTTTTTTATGGAGGCTGTGCATAACTGTGGGTAAGCTCGCACAGATTCCTCTCTGTTAGGTGAATGCTCGGCCAAAAAAATGAACCGGTCATAGAATAGAAAGAGGTTAACTACATGAGACAGAGAGGGAGACAGATGTTTTCAATTTGGATTAAAATCAGGAATGTAGAGTGTGAGAAAAGTGATGTACAGCTTCCAAGGAAGTTTGATCATCTGCTCAGTCATTTGGCGTATGTTCAACATGGGCTGTTGAAACAACAATGTACGTTTGAAATACGAGACATTGATGAAGAGGAGAAAGGGACCAGGGAATCGCCATTAATGATAGAGATGCCCCGTTCAATGATTAAGAGCCTGTACATTATTGAGGATCTGCCTTTTCAGGCAATTGTTATTGGCAGTACACTCAAAATCGGACCGGTTACAGGGGTTATAGTGGATAAATCTGATCGGGTAAGTGGGACGGCCCGAAAGGAAATAACCCACGTCATTGGAGGAATACTGGTTTTTTTAAACAGAAAGAGTATAAACCTCGTTAATAAAACCGTGGCAGGAAAAGTGTATGATCACAAAAACAGAGTGTGGATTGGAAAAACGGTTCCTTTACCGGAAGTGATATATGTAAGAGGGACTTTGAAAAAATACCGGCATTTGCTGCTGGATGAGTATCGCAGAATGGGGGGAATCTTGTTTAACACAAGGCGTCATGACAAGTATGAGATCGAACACCATTTAGGTGGCATAATAGAGTTAAAAGATGCTTTTATTACAAGTACCTTGATTGAAAACGCCGACAGTGTTATTCATTTTTTGAAAGACAAAAAAAAGGTTGTACTCAAGCCCTCAAAAAGTAAAAGGGGAAAAGGAGTAATCTTCATTGAAGAGAAAGATACTGATATTTATCAGATCTACGATTACAGGAAAACGAGGAAAGCACGTCAGCAGGTAGTCAGCCACCAGGAACTGCAGACGTACTTGAACCAGTTAGCAACGCGTAAAAGATATATAATGCAAGAGTGGATCAGCTTTTTGCAGTACAGAGGAGCCCCTTTTGACATGAGAGTTCACATGCAGAAAGATGAAGGCAGTTGGATATGCAATGGAATAGAATGCCGGGTTGCCAGAGCAGGAGAAAAGATCACGAATGTATCGAAGGGAGGAAAAGCGATCTCATTCAGCCAGGCAATGGGAAATTGTTCCGAAGAAATAAGGGACATGGTTAAGGAGAGGATCCTTCATTTCTGCGATATGTTTTGCACTCATTTAGATCAAGCTTTACCGGATGATCACTTTGCGGACGTTGGTATGGATATTGGTCTGGAAAAAGATTATACGATTCGCTTTATTGAAGTCAACTTTTCACCTGCGTTTAAAGGCTTTCGGAGTTTTAACAGGCTTATGTATAAAAAAATCAGCTGGCAGCCACTTCTTTATGCCGCACAGTGTCAGGGGTATATAAATGAAAGGTCATCACCTTCCTTCATGAAAAGTGAATCAAACGAGAATGGATCGTTTATGGAACAAAATAAGAACGACCATAATGCAAAGCATGGATAGATCTGGGCAAGGAGAACAGGAAAACAAATAATTTGACCGCGGAACAGACGAAACATTCTGAAATCTGATTGACCAAGCGCTCATTCAACCTCTATAATCACAGTAACAGGTGAATTTAATAGGAGGCGTTCGATATGGCAGAAATGATTCATTCAACAGTAGGGAAACTTCTGGAAGACACAGCTGCAAAACAGCCCCATCACGATGCATTGGTCTATCCTGACCGGGGGCTGCGTCTTACATATGAGCAGTTTGATAGTGAGTGCCGCCGAGTAGCGAAGGGACTTATGAAGCTGGGTATTGAGCGTGGCGAACATGTGGCAATATGGTCTTCAAATAAACCGGAATGGGTAACAACTCAGTTCGCTACGGGGAAGATGGGGGCTGTTCTTGTAACCGTTAACACCAATTACCGAACCGCTGAGCTGGAGTTCCTGCTCAAACAGTCGGATGCAACGACAATTATCCTGATGGATGAATTTAAAGGAGCATCATACCTTGATATGCTCTACGAGATTGTACCTGAGCTGAAAGAGTCTGAACCCGGGCAGGTGCAGTCTGAACGCTTGCCATACTTAAAGAACGTGATTTTTATGGGCGAGGAAAAGCATCCCGGTATGTGGAGCTGGCCTGACCTTTTGGCAAAAGCTGAAGAGATTTCGGATGATGATCTTAACGAACGAATGGAAAGCCTTGAGCCGGATGATGTCATTAATATGCAGTATACATCGGGTACGACAGGATTTCCGAAAGGGGTTATGCTGACGCACAGTAATCTGGTTAACAACTCGGCGAATATTGCTGAGTGCATGAATCTGTCAAACGAAGACCGGATGTGTATCCCTGTTCCGTTCTTCCACTGTTTTGGCTGTGTTCTCGGTACACTCGCGTGTGTGAATGCTGGTGCTGCCATGGTCCCGGTACAGGAGTTTACCCCAAAAGCAGTATTGGAAGCGGTTTCTAAGGAGAAATGTACCGCTCTCCATGGGGTGCCGACGATGTTCATCGCTGAACTGAATGAAAAAGCCATAGACCAGCATGACTTTACACACCTTCGAACAGGGATTATGGCTGGTTCCAACTGCCCGGTGGAAGTCATGAAAGGTGTCATTGATAAAATGGGAGCAGAAGAAATGACCATTGCCTACGGTCAGACAGAGTCATCCCCTGTTATTACACAGACCAGGGTAAATGATTCCCTTGTACGAAAGACGGAGACTGTCGGACGGGCCCTTCCAAATGTAGAAGTGAAAATTGTATATCCGGGCACAGATGAAGAAGCACCACGCGGACAGCAGGGGGAATTATGCACTCGTGGATACCACGTGATGAAAGGCTATTATAAAGATCCTCTTGCGACAAAAGAGGTGATTACAGAGGACGGGTGGCTCAGGACAGGTGACCTGGCTGTGATGGACGAAGACGGCTATGTAAAAGTAACAGGAAGACTGAAAGACATGATTATCCGTGGCGGGGAAAATATATATCCCCGTGAAATTGAAGAATTTCTCTATCAGCATCCAAAAGTACTGGATGTTCAGATTGTCGGGGTCCCTGACCAGAAGTACGGGGAAGAAGTATCCGCATGGATCGTTCTAAAAGAAGGAGAAACGGCGACGGCTGATGAAATTAAGAACTACTTTGATGGCAGAATAAGCAAGCACAAAATCCCCCGCTACATTGAGTTTGTGGATGAATACCCGATGACAGCTTCGGGAAAAATCCAGAAGTTCAGGCTGCGGGAAATGGCAGTGGATAAATTATCAAAGCCGGGGGCTGGGGTGGAAAAATGATAGGTGTGAGGTTAAGTAAATTCTCTCTACGAAAATAATCGATAAAAAGCTGTCATAAATACCCGTACCTTTTTCTGTAAGAATAGAAACACATAATGAAAACGAGAAGTAATCATAGTGATTTCTTCTCGTTTTTTCGGAGTTAAAAAATATATACTATTTTTAGTTACAAAGAACAGCCTCTCCGAAGCAACTGGCGATCCTGTTCAATCCACGCTCTTATCAATTTTGCATCGGGCTTTAAAGAGGAGAGTAGCTACGTTTATTTTCAGAGTCAGAGGGTCCTATAAAGTAAAAACACTATTATAGGACACCACTGATTACTCATCAATTTAATACGATTGTCAAACTTTAAATGAGAGAGTTACTCTGGCGTACAAGCTCCCTCTGTAGTATTAATTGTTAGTTCAGCTGTAAGACCAGGTGCTATTGTAATATCTACTACAGCATCAATGCTTGGACACTCTACTGTTACAACCACTCCTAATACTTCAATAACTCCTACACCAGCAGCATCAACTGGAAAGGTGAACAAACCTAAATTTACATCAGCAGCAATTTCTGTTCCTAATAATGAAATATCAGCAGTAACTTCGGCACAGCAAAAATTTAAAAGTCCCATTCGCTTCACCCCCTTTCGGTCTTTATGCTGTATTCTATGAAAAATGACGATTAAGAGAATGTACGTTTCTCCTGGTAGAAACGTACATTTTTCATAGGAAATTAAATTTTTGGGGGCATTCCCATGACCATAAGTTAAAGCAGACTAACCTCGTATAAGCTTTGTTTCAAATAAAAGAATGAAAGGTGATAAATATGGTGAAAGAAAACACTCAATTGAAAGAGCGTATAAAAGAGCTGGAAGTTTCTCTTCTCAGTCCTGCCGTACGTACGAACCCGGTAAAAATAAATGAACTTCTTCATGATGATTTCTTTGAGCACGGAAGTTCGGGAGTGGTATTTTATAAAAAAGATTGTACTGGTGAAGGGGGAGTAGGGGTAAGAGAGATGACTCTATCCGGCTTCTCTTTGCATTCTTTGGGGGAGAATGATGTTCTGGCAACGTATGTATGTGATGACCAAACACGAAAGGTCAGGTCATTACGAAGTTCTGTATGGAGGTTTGAAAGTGGACGCTGGCAGATGTTTTTTCATCAGGGGACGGTAATGAGAGATAGCAGCCAGGTTTAATTAAGTCAAAAGAAAACTCAACACCTTTAAAACTAAGAATACTATATAACGGCTTTCCCGAAATATGAACGAAAACCAGACGCCCTGTATCTTAGCGCCTGGTTTTTCGTTTTATTCCTGCCCTTCTTCCTGATCCCTGTACTCCTGATAAGGAAGGTCGTCCCAGAAGTTGATATCTGCATCGTGAATCGATCCGTCAGCAATGGCTTCCATCGCTGCTTCCATGGATACGACAGCCTGTTTAATTAAGTATCCGTTACTCTTCTGGCCAAGAACAGCTTCTTCACGGCTGTTATCCGTCATGCCGCGCATTTCAAACAATAATGTTGAGAAGTCATACTCATATGCAAGTCCGTTACGAGCAATGGTATTTTCGCTTCCACCCGGATATTTAGCAAGGTGGCCCCATCCTTTAGCAGTTACAGCGTCATAGATGACACTTCCAAGCTGCTTGGACCCGATCACAGTTTCTTCACTTACACCAGGATTAGTTGGATAAAGCATGGAACCGGATACATAGCGGTCATCGAGGACCGGTGATGTCCCTTGATGATGGAAATCAATTAAATAATCAATATCGTATTTCTGCAAAACATTCTCATGAAGGGCAATGGTTTCAGGCTGAGTACGGTCATTGTGGTCACGGTTTAAATCGACTTCATTGGCGTTAAAACGGGTGGACGTTCCCCCTGCTGTGTAATCACTGATGTCAAAGTTCACATCACCCTCAGCCCCGTCAGGATTAATGCGCGGCACAAACAATACATTTACCTTTTCTTCAAGCTCACGGACCTGCCGGCTGTTTCCGCTCAGGTTTTTAATGACATGAAGAGCGCCTTCTGTAATCATTTCTTCGTTACCGTGCTGTTGGGTAAGGAAAACAATCGTTGGATTGTCAGGGTTATTGCCGAATTTTACTAAAAAGAGGTCACGTTCTTTTACAGACTGACCAATGACTTCAAGTTCCAGGCGGTCTGATCGGTCTGTTACATGATAGAGAAAATCAGACATTTCTTCGTACGTCTTTACCCGGTCTTTGTTGATTGACTGGTTCGGGTTGATGTTCGGTCCGTTTCCGACTGCACCCGCCTGCTGAAAGGGCAGGGATGCCAGTAAAAGGACAAGCGTGAGCGCACTTGCAAAAACGAGCTTCATGATGTTTCGGTTCATAATATAAAATCCCTCCTGAAAATAGTGTCGACTACGGTTTCGTTATTTCGACATCCATTTCCTTCGAGAATCGAATAAATAAGACCATCTGATTATCTACCAATTTTCCATCACAGGAAATCAGTATCATTTTATGTAAAAATGAGGTAAAAATGTCAGTCCGAATCACCTGTCAATATGTAACCCCTTTCCACACAGGGTCTGCCCCCAAGGCATAAACGGAGGAAAGAGAACAATGAAATAACCAGCTGAAAAATAGTTATCTGAGTATACCAACCAAGTTGACCCATCATAAGATATCTTGTACAAAACTGCAGGCGTCGGGAAGGTGAAAAAATGAATTGTTTCTGGGTAAAAATAAATGAAACAGCTGGAGAAAACCCAATCATACGTGTTCCAAGTATAATCTTTACTCACCTGGAACATTTATCTCTAATTCAACACGGATTACTAAAAAAGAATGGCACTGTAAAAGCAAAATTAACTGACAACAGTCAGAAAGGCACTCAAGAGAATCCTTTTATCATTGATGTTTCAGCTTCACTGGTGAATGATTTGTATTTATTGAAGGATATCCCATACAGACTTACTACGAGAGGGGATACCATTAAATTCGGCCCCGTAACCGGCATCATGATCAGAAGCCAGGAAGAGTTAAACTTAAGAGAAGAAGTGTATCCCCATCTGGGGGGCATACTGGTCAGTCCTAGTCAATTTGATTGGGAAAAGGGAATAGTGACTGGAGAGGTTTATGACAGCAGTAAAAGTAGGTGGGTATTAAAAACCGTACCGCTCCCCGAGGTCATTTTTAACCGGTCTTTAATGAAAAAAAAGAAAAAAGTCAAATTAATTACTAAATACCAAGCTCTTGGAGGAGTATTTTACAATTCTAACAGGTACAACAAAGCAGAAGTGGAGAATGCTGTGCTGCAAAGGAGTGAACTCCAAAAGTATGTCATCAAAAGCAGGACTGTACTGGATAAGAAAGATGTCTTCTCAGCATTATCAGCACATAAGAAAATTGTACTTAAACCTGTAAGGAGTGTTCAAGGAAACGGTATTATGTTTATTAAGAGAAAAAAGAGGAATGAATATCTCGTTTATTACTATAGAAAAAATAAAAGCGATACAGAAGTGTACTCTGTTATTTCAAGAAAAAAATTAGCAGAACTGCTGGATACCATTAATTTCAAAAGGAAGCCACATTTGGTTCAGCCGTGGATCCGGTTTTTAACCTATAATAAAAGTCCTTTTGACCTCAGGGTTCACATGCATAAAGACGACAGGTCGTGGATGTGCGCGGGAATTGAATGCAGGGTGGCACAAAAAGGGGAGAAGATTACCAATATATCAAAAGGTGGATCGGTTCTATCGCTTTCTGAAGCATTGTCTTCGAGCTCAGGGGTAAGGAGACGTGCTTTAGAAGAAGAGGTTGTTGATGTTTGTTTGAAAATATGTACAACACTTGAAACAAACTACCCTTCTGAATGTTTTGCAGATTTAGGTATTGACATTGCCATTGATAAACGGAAGAAGCTTCATTTTATTGAGGTCAACTTTCATCCGCAATTTAAGGGGTTCCAGAAAATCAGCGAGGAGATTTACAGAAAAATAAATTGTCAGCCCTTAATTCATGCAACAAAGCTGCAGGGGTTTAAGGTGGATAAGAAAGCATCTTAGCAATTGTCTGTCTCAGGCCTTATGAGACAGACTTTCTTTTTTTATCGTTTCTGGATATATGGTTATACAGAAAAGGATCTCATTTCATAAACTGATTATAAGAAGTTATTTCTTATGAGAAGGTGATCGAGTGAAATCTAATTGGGTTAATATACAGACATTTCAGTCGTCTGAGTATGAAATTCACCTGCCGGGCAATCTAATTTCCCAGTACAATGAGGCTGAATTCATTCAACACGGGCTGATTAAACTCCCTCTTGCAGTGAAGGAGGTAGAGGAAGAGACAGATGAATTACAAAACGGGACTGAGCTTAAGCCCTACACAGTTCTGGTTTCTTCAGCATTAATAAAAAAGATGTTTGTTATTGAAGGACTACCTTATCGAATGCTGATGAAGGACCAAACACTGAAACTAGGACCTGTAACCGGTATTCTTGTTCGTAACGACCGGTTTACCCGAAAGCGGAGAAAACCGGATATTTACTCCAGGCTGGGGGGGCTTTTTGCCGTTATCACGCTTGAGTTGTTCAGCCCGGAAGAGGGGTTCACAAAAGGAAAGGTATATCATAACAAGAAGTGGGTTGAGACAATGATACCTTTACCCGAAGTGTTATTCGTGCGATGTGCTATGTCAAAAAAGCGAAGAAAAACGATCCTTAAAGAATACAATGAGCGTGGGGGCCTTGTATTCAATTCCAATGTGTATAATAAGCTCATAGTTGAAACAAAGGTTGGCAAAACAAAGGGATTAGAGAGTAATATTATTCAAAGCGTGGAGCTGAAAAGCAAAAAGGATGTATTGTCAGAGCTTGACCGGCATGGAGACATTATTGTAAAACCTAAGAATGGAAAAAAAGGAAATGGAATCTTCTTTGTTAAAAAAGTGGACGAAACTTATCATGTATATGATTACAGGGGGTTAAAAAGGTGTAATTACTCCGTTTTTTCAAAAAGAGACTTTTTAACCTTCCTAAAAACAATCAATTTGAAGAGTGGAAGGTATCTCGCTCAGGAGTGGGTGAAGTTTATCCGAAAAAACGGGCGTCCATTTGATTTGCGAGTGTATGTACAAAAGAGGGACCAGAACAAGTGGGTGTGCAGTGGGATGATGGCCCGGGTAGCTGGTAAAAAACAGAAAATCACAAACCGGTCAAAAGGAGGGAGCTTTTTCACAGTAGATAAGGTATTCTCCGGATATCCAAAAAGGAAGAAGCAGGAGCTTGTCAAGAAGGTCAGTGATTTTTGTGAACGCTTCTGCTATGCTCTTGATGAAACGTTTCCAAATGATCATTTTGCAGACATTGGAATGGATGTTGGGATCGATAAAAATGAGAAGGTCAGATTTATGGAAGTAAACTTTATCGCTCAGTACCAGACAATCCGGTTTCATGACCCTGAGTTGTTTAACAACTTGTGCTGGCTGCCGTTCATTCATGCGACTGAATATCAAGGTTTCGCGGTGGGAAAACAACAAACAAACCAATCCGACCTCACCAAGACAGGATAATTACACACTATTTGAGGCAGGGGGCAGACCCAATAGCGTTGCACAGCAGTCAGTAAAAATATACTGGTTTAAACGTTTGCCACTTTCGTTTCGGTGAGAATTGGGGCGTAATTGAGACCCGTCCAGGAATGGGATTTTATCGAGGCATCATCAAATGAGATGATTATGGCCTATACTTTTACACATGTCAGTCTCCTTTTGCAGAAGAGCGGGAACGAATTTTGCAACAGGAGCTTTTTTGTGTCTGTAAACAGTAAGCGCTACGGGGTCAGACTCCAACAAACGTGCAATCTTTTGCGATCTTATCAAGAGAGTGTTTAGAAAAAGTGGGACGGAAGGCTTGTTTCATTTCTTTAAAACGGCTTTTCCCCTGAAAAGTACCTCCTTTAATTTTGTAAAAGGAGGTATACACTCCAGCCCCTGCCTGTAAGCCACTCCAATGAGACTTTTTGGCGTAGAAAACGAATGTGACCGGAATGTCCGAAGACTCCTGCGGAAGTGGGGGCCATGGTGAGACCCCGCAGGGCGAAGCCTGAGGAGGCTCGCCGGCACCTCCGCGGAAAGCGAAGGACATTCCGGTCACATATCTAACACTTTTGCTTCGATATGAAGTGTCACTCCTTAACTTGATGGATATGGGGTCAGACCCCTGAACATGGTGTTTTGCTGTCTGACCTCTTGTTTGCTCGTTTTTTGGCGGAGGAAGGATTTTTGGTACTTTTATCGAATACAAACGAAAGCGCTTTCTAATGATGGGGTGATCGTTTGACTAATGAGAGCGATATGACGGTACTTGATGAAACTCCGGTGGATTTGTCGGCGGGAGTGGGGATGTATGTAGGGAAAAGTCCGGTCATGAAAGAAGTACTGGACCTCGCTTTCCGCTGGGCGAAGACGGATTACCAAGTGTTGATTGAAGGGGAGACGGGGACGGGGAAAGAGCTGATGGCACGGTTTCTTCATCACGCAAGCGAGCGGTGGGACCGCCCTTTTGTAGCGGTTAACTGCGGGGCTATGGCAGATTCACTTCTTGAAAGTGAATTGTTCGGCCATGAAAAAGGCTCTTTTACAGGCGCCCACAGGGACCGGAAAGGGTTGTTTGAGCAGGCAGCAGGTGGAACACTTTTCCTTGATGAAATCGGTGAAGCATCAGAAGCTATTCAGGTGAAACTTCTCCGGGTCCTCGAGACAAAGGAATTTTACCGGATCGGGGCGGAAGGGTCCCTGCCAATGACAGCTCGTGTCATCACGGCTACCCACCGGCCCCTTAGAAAAAGAGTGGAGGAAGGGGCGTTTCGGGAAGACTTGATGTTCCGTCTCGATGTGGGGAAAATCACCATGCCTCCTTTATCGAAAAGACTCAGGGATATTCCGGATCTGGTAGTTTCTCTTTTTCAAAAGGAAGGACTTCCGGAAAGAACCCTGACTGATCAAGCTCTTAAGCGGCTCGAAAGTCATCCCTGGCCCGGCAATATCCGGGAACTTAACCATGTGATGATAAAAACGGCGGTTACTCTCCCAGCGCAACAAACAATCATTGACGAGGGTGACCTCGCTCTGCCAGAAAGCCGGCTGGATGAAAGGCTCCTCCTGAACCATGAGTCAGACTGTACCGTTCCAGAGCTGCTGGAAGCAGTCCGATTGTATGAGAAGGAGCTTATTCAGGCACGGATTGAAACGGTGCTGAAAGAAACGAGTGGCGACCGTAAAAGAGCTGCCGAACTTCTCGACCTTACAGAACGAAAGCTTCGGTACTGGCTTAACGAAAAATAGAGATTGACCCCCTTGGGTCAATGTCGAAGCAATGAGCGGAGCCGCTGCCTTCTTTAAAGAGGCCGGAAGGAGTGGGTTTTCTCCTGCCGGCGAGCAGCGTGCAGAGCCATTGCCATTCTACTTAGACACCTTCTGTATTTTACCCCTTCTCCACCGCCGCTTTTGCAGACAGAATCGTTAAACCGTCCTGTAATGACCAGGGTTCCTGACTGTTTCCCCATAACGGATAGAGGAAGTGCTCAACATAGACCTGAGCAGCCTTCTGGCTCCGTTCATTCCCGCTTTTCTCAGCCGCCTTCAAAAGAGTAACCGCTTCGAGTGTTGACACCATTTTCTTTTGCAATGGCTTGATCCGCCGTGTCTTCTCAGCCTCATCCATATCTTCCAAATCACTGATCTCCTCCTGCAGCCAGGAAAGACACTGAAGCAACTCTGTCTTTTCAATACCATCCGAGCAGGCACTCAGCTCTTTTTCCATTCGTTCGGCAAAACGGGTTCCGGCATCAAACTTGGTAAACAGGCGCAGCACTTCAAGACCGAGAATATTCGCCGTCCCCTCCCAGACCGTAAGCACCTGGGCATCACGGAGAAGGCGGGACGTCACAAAGTCCTCAATATAGCCGTTTCCGCCGTGCATTTCAATGGCTTCATGGGAAAAATGAATAGCCTCTTCCGCCGTTTCCGCCTTAATCAATGCGATCATAAGGCGGAGCATACCGTCTTCAGGAACAGATGACCGGTCGTTGTACCACATATCAAATTCCTTGACCAGCTCAAACACCGTGCGGACTTCTGCCTCCAGCTTCACATTCATCTTCACGAGGCTGTCCTGAATCATCGGATAATCCATCAGCTTTCTCCCAAAGGCGTCCCGTTCACTCGCGTAGGAGTAAGACTCTGTATACGCTCTGCGCATTATCCCGACAGACGCCACAGCATTACAGATTCTGGACAGATTCAGTGCTTCCATCATGTAATAGAAGCCCCGCTCTTTTTCCCCGATCATGTATGCTTCAGCGCCTTCGAACTCAACTTCGCCCGAAGGAACGGCACGGACACCGAGCTTGTCCTTCAGGCGTCTCACTTTTATCCCCGACGTGTCACTTGACCCCTTTTTCCATGGGACTAAAAAGAGCGATAATCCTTTAGTGCCGGCCGGAGCACCTTCAGGACGGGCGAGTACCGCCGCCACCCCGCACATGCCCGCATTACTGGCAAAATACTTTAAGCCATACAGGCGGTAGCTTCCTTTTTCTTCATCGTAAATCGCCCGGGTTTCATTAGCGCCAACGTCCGATCCTCCCTGTTGCTCGGTAAGAAATGTTGCTCCTTCATAGAGCTCATCGTCTCCGGTGGAAAGGATGTGGGGAAGATACTTCGCCTTTAATTCAGCATCGCCATACTGCTCCACGAGATAGGCGGTAGCCATAGTGAGGGTAACCGGGCAGTAAAAGCCCGGCTCTGTCTGGGATAACAGGTACCCCTGGGCAAAAGAGTACAGGTAGTTCCCTTTGTGGCTGAGTTCCGGAATGGGTTTATGTATATAGCCGACAATGCCTTTGTTGTAGGTTTCTTTTACCGTTTGCTTGTATCCTTCATTTACCCACACATAGGGCTGTTCATTGCCATAGGCGTCGTAGCGGACCAGTCTGGGCTGCCCTTCCCGGTCAGTATGCCGTGCCCGTTCCTCAATCACCGTGGCGCATTTTTCTCCAAACGCACTGAGCTCCTTATCTGCCCATTCAAAAAAATCGGGTGCCAGTGAGTCTTTCAGGATGCTTTGAATTAACGGGTCATCCTTGTAAAAGTTCATTTCCTATCACCTCACAATTTGATGGAAAAAAGGGTAAGCACCCTTTGCCCGAAATACGGACCCAGGGTGCTTTCATTTAGTTACTTTAACTGCTCCCGTTCTTCTTCGGTAAACACGCGGGAACGGGTTAAAAACCGTTTCCCTTCAGGACCTTCGAGAGAGAACATCCCACCGCGGCCGTTGACCACATCGATGATGAGCTGGGTATGCTTCCAGTATTCATACTGATCTTTGGAAATGAAGAAAGAACTTCCGCCGATTTCACCGAGCTTGACGTCAGATTGTCCTACGCGGAATTCCCCGTCCGGATAACACATGGGAGAACTTCCGTCACAGCAGCCTCCCGACTGGTGAAACATGAGTGGACCAAACTTGTCTTTCAGTTTTTCGATAAGCTCAAGAGCGTCGTCTGTAGCCGTCACGCGTTCGATCATGCGGTAACCTCCTTGGTGGTTATCAAGAGTGGACTTTCTTCTCCACAATTTACCTGCGACCGGGCAGAACTCTGTCGCAATGTTGCGGTTCAACCGTTTTGGTAAGAGGTTGGTTTAAAAGAACCCGAGAGCGTCTTCGCTGTAGCTGACAAGCATGTTCTTTGTCTGCTGGTAGTGGTTGAGCATCATATGGTGGTTTTCACGTCCAATACCGGATTTTTTATATCCCCCAAAGGCAGCGTGAGCCGGATAGGCGTGGTAACAGTTTGTCCATACACGGCCGGCTTCGATGTTACGTCCAAAGCGGTACGCTGTGTTGATGTTTCGCGTCCAGACTCCGGCACCGAGACCATAAAGGGTATCGTTGGCAATTTCCAGTGCTTCTTCAGGCGTTTTGAACGTTGTAACGGATACAACAGGTCCGAAGATTTCTTCCTGGAACACACGCATTTTGTTGTCGCCTTTGAAGATCGTCGGCTGAACATAGTAGCCTTCTTTGTAATCCCCGTCTAATTGGTTGCGCTGACCGCCGACGAGGCACTCGGCACCTTCCTGCTTTCCGATATCAAGGTAGGAAAGAATTTTTTCAAGCTGTTCCTGTGAAGCCTGGGCTCCCATCATCGTATCTGTATCAAGCGGATTGCCGGTTTTGATCTGCTTTACTCGCTCCACCACACGCTCCATGAACTTGTCGTATATGGACTCGTGTACGATGGCACGGGAAGGACATGTACAAACTTCACCTTGGTTTAAGGCAAACATCACGAAACCTTCCACTGCTTTGTTCAGGAATGCATCATCTTCGTCCATGACGTCAGGGAAGAAGATGTTCGGTGATTTTCCGCCAAGCTCAAGTGTGACCGGAATAATGTTTTCAGATGCATACTGCATGATCAGACGGCCAGTTGTTGTTTCACCCGTAAAGGCGATTTTCGAAATACGGTCACTTGAAGCAAGAGGCTTTCCTGCTTCAACACCGAAACCGTTTACAACGTTCAGTACGCCTTTTGGCAACAGGTCATGTACGAGCTCAAGCCATACAAAAATTGAGGCCGGTGTCTGCTCTGCGGGCTTTAATACAACGCAGTTTCCTGCGGCAAGAGCCGGTGCAAGCTTCCATGTTGCCATTAACAGCGGGAAGTTCCAAGGAATAATCTGTCCCACAACGCCAAGGGGCTCATGGAAGTGATACGCGACGGTATCGTTGTCTATCTGGCTGTTCGTACCTTCCTGGGACCGGATCGCAGCCGCAAAATAACGGAAGTGGTCGATCGCAAGAGGCAGGTCGGCATTAAGCGTTTCACGAACCGCTTTCCCGTTATCCCATGTTTCTGCTACTGCGAGCATTTCAAGGTTTTCTTCCATGCGATCAGCTATTTTAAGAAGAATGTTGGAACGCTCAGTTACAGACGTCTGACCCCAGCTTGCTTTTGCCGCATGAGCAGCGTCTAGAGCCAAATCGATATCGTCAGAGGTCGAACGAGCAATTTCACAGAAAACCTGGCCGGTTACAGGTGAAACGTTCTCGAAGTATTCTCCCTTAACCGGAGCTGTCCATTCTCCATTAATATAGTTGTCGTACTTTGACTTAAATTGAACCTTTGAACCATCAGTATTCGGATTGCTGTAAATCATGCAAACCCCTCCCAAAAATCAAATTATGTAACCGCTTACACTATAATGCAATATTGATGCCAACTGTTGAAGTGTGTCTTATGCTGATGTATTGCGGTTTTAAGTTAGAATAATCAGTCGATTCAGATAAAATAAGCCGAAAAAACGGCTATGAATTGACGTTTTTTCGGCTCGACTCTAAAAAATGATAAGTTCTTCTGCAAAGCGGGAATAGAACTAGAAGAAAACGAATCACTTCGTTACCCGAAATAGTAAATTTATGATAAACTTTAGATTAACGAACTTTTTACGGGAAGTAATTTCTGAATTTTCCCATTACGGAATACACATGGTTACTGACTGAGTCAATGGAGGATCGCAACATGAGAACTTTGTTTCCCTTTTTACGCTCTTACCGGCTGCCGATTGCGGTGGCGTTAACCCTCACACTGGTGGAGCTGGCAGTAGAATTATTACATCCTTATTTTATGTCCCGTATTATTGACGACGGCATCATGCAGGGAGACCTTTCCCAGGTGATGTACTGGGGAATCATTATGATTGCTTTTTCCCTTGTGGCCTTTGCAGCAGGGATTACGAACTCGTTTTTTGCTGCCCACACAGCCCAGGGCGCAGGGTACGAACTTCGCAGCAGTCTGTTTCGTAAAATTCAGGCCTTCTCATTTTCGAATTTCAGTAAATACCCTACGTCATCTCTGATTACACGCATGACGAATGACGTGACCCAGCTGCAGAATACGCTGTTTATGAGTCTTCGGATTATGCTTCGTGCACCTCTTCTCGTTATCGGAAGTGTGATTATGGCGTTTATCGTCAACCCTATGCTGGCACTGATTCTGGTGATCGGTGTACCGCTCCTCCTTGCGTTTCTTCTGTCGATCATGAAAAGAGCAGGCCGTCTTTTTAAGGAAGTCCAAAAGCGCGTCGACAATGTGAATGGTGTGGTTCAGGAAAACCTCGCAGGGATCCGCCTAATTAAAGCCTTCACCCGCCGTCACCATGAAAATAAACGGTTCACAAAGGCGAGCGGTGAGCTGAAGGACCGGACCGTATCTGCTCTTCGTACAGTGGAAATCACAATGCCGATCATTCTTCTCATTATGAACCTGAGTATTATGGCTGTTCTCTGGTTCGGAAGTTTCCAGGTGAATACCGGAGGCGCGACAGTCGGGGAAGTTGTAGCAATCGTGAACTATACAACGAGGATGAGTGGAGCGATGACCGTTTTCTCTATGATTATTATGATTTTTTCCCGTGCAAAAGCGTCAGCCCAGCGTGTGGCGGATGTTCTTGATGAAGAGATTGATCTTGTTGACGGAAAAGATGCGAGTGCCGATAAAAAAATCCAGGACGGAAAGATTGCCTTTGACCGGGTGTCCTTTCATTATCCGGGAACAGAAACACCGGTACTGAAAGATCTTTCCTTCCAGGTGAATCCGGGGGAAAAGGTGGCGATTATGGGGGCTACCGGCTCGGGTAAGTCTTCCCTGTTCCAGCTCATTCCCCGTCTTTATGACGTGAATGAAGGAACGATTTATATTGACGGATCGGACATCCGCAACATGACAATGGAGAGACTGAGAAAGCAGATCGGATTTGTGCCGCAGGAAGCGTTGCTGTTTACCGGATCGATCAAAAACAATATCCTGTGGGGGAAGGAAAACGCCTCCATGGAGGAGATTGTGGAAGCGGCAAAAAATGCCCAGATTCATGAGACGGTTAAAAAGCTGCCGAACGGGTATGACACGGAACTCGGGCAAAAAGGGGTCAACCTTTCCGGAGGCCAGAAACAGCGCCTGTCCATTGCAAGGGCGCTGATCCGGAGGCCGAAAATTCTCCTCCTTGACGACAGCACCAGTGCCCTTGATATGAAAACCGAAGCGAGACTCCTAGACGCTCTCGATACTTACGAGTGCACGACTCTTCTGATTACGCAGAAGATGAGCACCACCATGAATGCGGATAAAGTACTGCTGCTGGAAGACGGCAGAGTGACAGCAGAAGGAACCCACGCCGAGCTGCTCGAGCACTCCACCCTGTATCAGCAGATTTACCATTCACAGCTTGGAGAGGAGAGGTCCGGCCATGCTTAACGAGTTGAAAAAGCCTTTCCAGTATAAAAAAATTGACCTCGATAAAATTGAAACAAAAAAAGCCGGGGCTTATTCGTTTCAAAAACCGAAAGCCGATAACTTTTGGGGCACGGTGAAGCGGATCGGCCGCTACCTTGCTGAGAGTAAAGGCCTTCTCACCTACGTGATTTTGATGATCGTGTTAAGTTCAGCCATGGCTCTTCTCGGACCTTTCCTTGTAGGGGTCTCCATTGATAACTACATTGTGGAAAACGATATCGGTGCTCTTGGCTACATGCTAATTGCTCTGGCCGTTGTTTATGTGCTTCATTCCCTGTCGGTTTGGCAGCAGCATATGTGGATGATCCGGATTGCCCAGGATACGGTTTTCAAAATGCGGACCCAGCTGTTCCGGCACCTTCATAAGCTGCCGATTCCGTTTTTTGATAAACGCCAGCACGGTGATTTGATGAGCCGCGTCACCAACGATATGGAAAACGTAAGTAACACACTGAACAGTTCGGTGATCCAGGTTGTTTCAAGTGTCCTTACTCTTGTGGGAACAGTGGCTGTCATGCTCTGGCTCAGTCCGCTTCTTACCCTCATTACAATGCTGATCATACCGGCGATGGTGTTTGGCATGAAGTGGATTACGAAACGCACAAGCAAGCTGTTTAAAGCCCAGCAGCAAAACCTTGGAGAACTGAACGGCTACATTCAGGAAACGATGAGCGGCCAGCGGATCGTAAAGACCTTTTCCCAGGAAGAAAAAGTGATCGCAGACTTTATGGAGAAAAACGAAAAGCTCCGTGGCACAGCGTTCTGGGCCCAGACCTTCTCCGGTTTTATCCCGAAGCTGATGAATATGCTAAATAACCTCAGCTTCGCAGTCATTGCCTTTGTCGGTGGAATTCTGGCGTTAAATGGGATGATTTCCATCGGGGTTATCGTCATTTTCGCAGAGTATGCCCGCCAGTTTACCCGTCCGTTAAACGACCTGGCCAACCAGTTTAACCTGTTGTTATCTGCGGTTGCCGGTGCTGAGCGGGTGTTTAACATTATCGATGAGGAAGAAGAGGCGAGTGATGAAACGGAGGCCCTTGAGCTTGCCGGGGTTGCCGGTGCTGTTCGATTTAATCACGTGTCGTTTTCTTATGAAGGAAACGATGACACGATCAATGACCTTAGTTTTAAAGCAGCCCCTGGTGAGACGGTCGCCTTTGTAGGGCCGACGGGGGCGGGGAAAACAACGCTCATTAATCTTCTGAGCCGGTTTTATGAAGCCACTGATGGGGAAATTACGATCGATGGTCAGGACATTACGACGGTGAAACGGGAGAATCTCCGTCAGCATATGGGCTTTGTACTTCAGGATTCGTTTTTGTTTGAAGGAACGATCCGGGAGAACATCCGGTACGGGCGCCTTGATGCAACAGATGAAGAAGTGGAGAGGGCGGCGAGCCTCGCCAATGCACGCTCGTTTATTGAAAAAATGCCGGATGGCTTTAATACAAAGCTCAGTGTGGACGGCGGTGGCATCAGTCAGGGACAGCGCCAGCTTCTGGCCATAGCCCGGGCGATCCTGGCCGATCCGTCGATCCTGATTCTGGACGAAGCCACCAGCAGTATTGATACGGTGACGGAAATAAAAATTCAGGAAGCTCTTCAACGGCTGATGGAAGGGCGCACGAGTTTTGTGATTGCCCACCGCCTGAATACGATTCAAAATGCTGATCAGATTATCGTTCTCGACCATGGAGAGATCGTAGAGAAAGGATCCCATGATGACCTTTTGGAAGAGGAAGGGTTCTATCACGGTCTCTATCACAGCCAGCTCAAACAGGAAATGCAGACAACATCATAAACAAGGGCGTCTTCTCGGGTGACAACTGAGAAGGCGCTTCTTTTTGAGTAGTTAAATAGCAGGAGGCGTTAATAAAGGTTGAAAAAATATGAATTTTGACGCTGGCATCCTGCCCGAAACAAACCTGTCCACCTGCATATGCTGATAGTACATAGATTATAAATACTAGATTCATAGGAGGGAAGAACGCTATGTGGGATTCATTAATCAGCTACGGCATTCAGACAGGTCTGGGAATATTCGGCTTGCTCTTCGTCATGCTGCTCGGCACGGCTATTTATGGCGTTCGCTGGGTATTCAAGATGAATAATGAGCGGGAACAACGCTATATCTCTGTGATTGAAAAGCAGGCGGACAGCCTGAAAAGCCTTGACGAAGCCCAAAGAGATATTAAGCAGATAAAAGAATATATTTACCGCCAAAGGCCTTAACAGGCTTTTTTTGTTCGAGAGAGTGGAGGATTGGCGAATAGTGTCGTATTCTCTTTATCGGGTCGGAATGTCTGCATAACCGGGCGGAAAGTGTTTAGAAATGGACGGAAGTTCTTCATAAACACTATGAAACTCTGCATAAATGGGTAATAGTTCTCCATAAAAATCATCCTCCCTCCGGAATGGCACTTCTCAATTCGAGCAGACTAAATCATATGATTTGAAATCACTGTGAAAGGGGTATATCATAATACATAGATAGCTACTTACTTTTTGAAAGCATGAACATTCAGACTTAAGGAGGACCTTATGGACAGACCGATTCAAGGTATTCACCACATAACGGCAATTGTAGGGAATCCTCAGGAGAACGTTGATTTTTACGTTGATGTTCTGGGACTTCGTCTTGTTAAAAAGACGGTGAATTTTGACGACCCGGGAACGTATCATCTTTACTTTGGGGACCGTGAAGGATCGCCGGGCACAATTATGACCACGTTTCCGTGGGATAAAGCTGCAAAAGGAAAAATCGGTACCGGTCAGGTAGGTGTGACCACATTTGTGGTTCCTGAAGGAGCGCTCCCGTTCTGGGAAGAGAGACTTACTCGAAAACAGTACAACTACGACAAGACGGAACGCTTCGGGGAAAAGTTCCTCAGTTTTACCGACCCACATGGACTAAAGCTTGAAATTGCAGCCCGGGACCAGGGGCTGGAGAGTGACTGGTCTTATGAGAACATTACTGAAAAGCAGGCTATAAAAGGATTCGGCGGTGCCGTTCTTTATACCGGAGCCCCGGACAGTACCGGGGAGCTTCTTACGAATGTGATGGGGCTGAAAGAGGTCGGGACCGATGGCAATTTCGTACGCTTTGAAGCTGAAGGGAACCTGGGGAACATCATTGACCTGGATACGTCCATTACAGAGCTCGGAAACCTGGGTGTGGGTACCGTTCATCACATCGCCTGGCGTGCGGCTGATGATGAGGATCAGCTCAACTGGCAAAGTCATGTGAAGGAGCACGGATACCGGCCGACAGAAGTAATGGACCGTCAGTATTTTAAGGCTATTTACTTCAGAGATAAAGGTGGTCTGCTTTTTGAGATTGCTACCGACCCGCCCGGCTTTGGGTGGGATGAAAAAGAACCTGAGCTGGGCACAAGCCTGAAGCTGCCTCCGTGGCTTGAACCGGCACGGGAAAAAATCGAAAATATTGTACTACCAATAACTATTCCAAAATAGAGGTGGATAAAATGAAAAGCATTTTCGAAAAGCGAAGCGAGAACAATCCTTATACGCTGCTGCTTCTGCACGGAACAGGAGGAGACGAACGGGATCTGCTGCCGATCGCAGACATGATTGATAAAGAAGCATCTGTTTTAAGTGTCCGGGGAAACGTGCTGGAAAACGGGATGCCGCGTTTTTTCCGCAGATTGCGTGAAGGTGTGTTTGATGAAGAGGATCTCGTGTTTCGTACAAAAGAGCTTCATACATTTTTAGATGAGGCGGCGAAAGAGCATGGATTTGACCGTGACAAGGTGATTGCGGTTGGCTACTCAAACGGGGCGAACATTGCCGGAAGCCTGCTTTACCACTATAAAGACGCGCTTTTCGGTGCAGCACTTCTTCATCCGATGGTGCCAAGAAGAGGCATCGATCTGCCTGATCTGAGCGGGACTTCTGTCTTTATCGGCTCGGGTAAAAATGATCCGATCTGTGCGCCGGAAGAAACAGAGGAGCTTGAAGCTTCTCTTGCAAAAGCGGGTGCCGATGTAGAGGTGTTCTGGGCAAATCAGGGACATCAGCTCACCCGTGAAGAGATCGAAAATGCCGCTTCCTGGTACAAAAAGCTGTTAAAGGGGGAGTAATAGAATGAAAGCCATTGACCCGGCAAGTCTCTCAAAAAAAGAAAACTATGCTTTTTTAACCCAGACAATTGTGCCCAGGCCGATTGCGTTTGTGACGACCCTTTCTGAGGACGGGGTTTTGAATGCGGCTCCGTTCAGCTATTTTAATGTCGTGTCCGCAGACCCGCCTCTGGTGATGATTTCAATCGGCAGGCGGGGTGGAGACAAGAAGGATACGTCCCGTAACATTGTGGAGAAAGGCTCGTTTGTTGTTCACGTCACGGACGAGGCGAACGTGGAGGAAATGAATGCGACTGCGGCGAATCTTCCTCCCGATGAAAGTGAGGTTGAAAAAGTAGGCCTCACACCGGTCGAAAGTACAGCTATTGACGTGCCCGGGTTAAAAGAAGCGAGGGTTCGGTTTGAATGTAAACTTGAAAAACATCTGACGTTCACCGGTAATGAAGGGGAGACGGATGTGATTTTCGGACGGATCGTTCATTATCATGTAGCAGATGAGGTGTTTGACGAGGCGGGGAAAGTGGAGGCTGATAAACTTAAACCGATTGCCCGTCTTGGCGGTAAAGAGTATGCACCGCTGGGAGAGATTTTTACGATTGACAGGCCGAAATAAGTAAGAAGCTGCTGAAGGGGTGATGCCCTTTCGGCAGCTTTTTTTGTGCAGCCGGATAAGTGAAAAATGAAGCGGCAAAAGTGAAAGATAAATCACTCAAAGTGAAAAATAAACAAACGAAAGTGAAAAATAGAGCTTAGAAAAAACTGCCTTCTGTAAATTCAAAAATAGTATTGTATGTATATACAGTAGTATGATAGTATTACAAACTATCGGATCCATTAATTTTTATACTTTATCATTTATATAAATACAACCGGAGGGAACTGTAATGAAAGCGGAGCGCGCACACTATCAGGAAAATTATGCAGAAACGAAATCAAAAGGATATACACTGAGGCAGTACTTAACGTTTATTATTCCTTCTTTAATAGGAATCCTGCTCTTCCTCGTTCCGATGTCTATTAACGGCACGGTAACGATTGGACTAGGTGTTATGGCGGACGGTATGCAAAACGCGCTCGGAAGTTCTCTTCCTGTTATACTGGCAGGTGTACTTGCTGTTTCGGGAGTTGTGAGTTTGCTGGCTTCTGTTGCACCAGCTTCGATGATGGACAAGTATCCCGGAGTTTCAACTGTTTTCCGGGTTCCTCCGTTTTGGCTCACGCTCAGGCTCGTTGGCGGGGCGTTTGCGGTCATGACGCTCATGGAGTGGGGGCCGGCACTCATCGGCCATGAGTTTACCGGCGGGGTCGTATTATATGATCTTTTACCTGTACTGGCGGTTTGGTTTTTGTTTGCAAGTTTATTCATGCCTCTGTTGCTTGAATACGGATTGATGGATTTTATCGGAACCCTTGTGAGAAAGGTGATGCAGCCTTTATTCAAGTTGCCGGGCCGCTCGTCGGTGGATGCTATGGCGTCCTGGATGGGAAGCGGGACGGTCGGCGTGCTGCTTACAACAAAGCAGTATGAAGACGGGTATTATTCCAAGAGGGAAGCAGCGGTAGTAGCGACGAACTTTTCTATTGCATCCATCGCCTTTAGTCTGGTGATTGCAAATGTGATCGGAATTGAACACCGTTTTGTTGAATTTTACTTTACTGTTATTGTGGCAGGGCTTGCGGCTGCGGTGATCTGCCCGCGTATTCCCCCGCTGTCCTGGAAAAAAGATACGTACTACGAACCGGTGGGTCAGAAAATTAATGAAGAAACCCCGAGTGATGTGTCCACCTTTAAGTGGGCGGTGACACAGGGTGTTGAGAAGGCCCAGAGCGTGAAAAGTGTCCAGTCTGTAGCTGTAAAAGGAGTGCGCAACGTTATGGACATCTGGGTCGGACTGCTGCCTCTTGTGATGGCGCTTGGAACGGTAGCGTTGATCGTGGCGGAGTTTACGCCGGTATTTAACATTTTGTCAGCGCCCCTTGTGCCGGTTCTGGAACTGTTGCGCCTGCCGGAAGCGGAGGCTGCGGCACCGGCGATGATCGTCGGATTTGCGGACATGTTCCTGCCGGCAGTGATCGGAAGCGGAATTGAATCCGAGCTGACGCGCTTTGTGATCGGGGTACTTTCTCTGACCCAGCTGATTTATATGTCTGAAATCGGGATCTTGCTGATCCGTTCGAAAATACCACTCACCATTACAGAGCTTGCTGTGATCTTTATCCAGCGAACACTCATTACGCTGCCGATTGCGGCGCTTATGGCACATCTGTTTTTCTTTTAAACTGCTGACAAGGAGCGATGGATCATGACTTATACATGGAAAGACAAATACGACAACATGGGTGACCGCCTTGCTCCGAGCATGGCGAAGGACCATCCGAATCTGCCGGTGGTCAAAGAAGAAGACTGCTATTACTACGGTGCGGATGGGAAGACGTATCTGGATTTTACATCAGGGATTGCCACGACCAATGTAGGGCACCGTCATCCGAAGGTCGTTGAAGCGATCCGTAAAGGGGCGGATTCTCTTGCTCACGGTCCGTCCGGTGTGATTATGTATGAATCCATATTGACACTGGCTGATCGTCTGGCGGAGGTCCTTCCAGGTGATCTTGACTGCTTCTTTTTTGCCAACAGCGGAACGGAAGCGATCGAAGGGGCGTTGAAGCTTGCCCGTCACGTAACGGCGAAGCCTTATGTGATTTCCTTTACAGGGTGCTTTCACGGCAGGAGTCAGGGAGCCATGAGTGTGAGTACGTCCAAGGCCAAATACCGGAAATTTCAGCCTCATACGAGCACCTTTCAAGTTCCGTTTGCCGATAGAAGTGCGGTACCTGAAGGGGTGGATGAAGAGCAGTACTTAATGGATAAACTGGAAGCGGACTTTGAAGCGTTGTTTAACCATCAGGTGATGCCTGAAGAGGTGGCGGCAGTTATTTTGGAGCCGGTTCTTGGAGAAGGCGGCTACGTGATTCCACCGGCATCCTGGCTTCAGAAAGTGCGGGAGCTTTGTGATCACTACGGGTTTCTCCTCATTTTTGATGAAGTGCAGACAGGCTTTGGGAGAACGGGAGAAATGTTCGCTGCCCAGACGTTCGGAGTAACGCCGGATATTATGGCGATTGCGAAAGGGATTGCCAACGGGATTCCATTGAGTGCCACGGTTGCGTCGAAAGAACTGATGGCCAAGTGGCCGATGGGAAGTCACGGTACGACCTTTGGAGGCAATCCGATTGCCTGTGAAGCAGCACTTGCGGTTCAGGATGTGATCGCGGAAGAGAATCTGCTTGAAAATGCAAAAAACCTTGGAGCGTATGCGAAATCAGAACTTGAAAATTTAAAAAAGAAGCATTCGGTTATTGGTGAGATCCGCGCTGTCGGGCTTATGATCGGGATTGAAATTGTAGATCCTGATACCGGCGAAGGGGACGGAGAGGCTCTTTTCAACATTCTTGATAAAGCGCTGGAGAATGGGGTGCTCTTCTATTTTTGCGGAAACGAAAGTGAAGTGATTCGTATGATCCCCCCTCTTACTGTTACAAAAGAGCAGGTTAATGATGGACTGAAAATGCTTGATGACGCCATCTCAGCTTTTGTAAAGGAAAAAGAAAGCCAGTACGGGATCTCTGCTGTATATTGAGAGATTGTCAAAGGGAAAGAAGCTGCCGGGTAATAAGACCCGGCAGCTTCTTTTTGCTATGAGCTAAAAAAAGAATGTCTTTGATCTCCTTCAAATACCCTGCCCCCTTTTTATAAACGAGCATAGCTTATCTATATAATGTGTCTTTTTCTGGAGGTAACAAAGATGAGCATGAAACCGATTAAAATAAAGCGAAGAAATAAGTATAAAATGTACCTGGCTATGAAAAAATCTGAAGAGCTGGCCCCGTATCTTCCGCATACACGAAGATGGGTAGGGAAAAAAAGGTTATATCAAATGCTTGATGAGCATGGGGATATAGTAATAAAACCGAACAGAGGGCTTAAGGGGAAAAACATTTATTTTGTCTCAAAGCAAGATGGCAGTTATGTAGTACAAATCTTTGATGAACAGTTTTTATTTATTAAAAAACATAAATTATACAGATTTTTACGAGAGCGGATTGGGAAGGTATCATATATTATTCAAAAAAGAATCCACACGGCAGTGGTCAATGGCAACCCCTTTGATATGCGGGTCATTATCCAGCGCAATTCAATCAATGACCCATGGAAGGTGACAGCTTATAAATTGCGAGTGGCCGGTGATGGGAAGCTGATTACAAACGCAAATACAGGGGGAAGTGTCGTGAGCTTTAAAGAAGCGATGAGCAACTGTAACATACCTCTTAATAAACAGAAAGGTCTGCTTGAGAAAATTAAACAAGTCTCTTTGCTGTCCGCAGAGGTTCTTGGTCCATCTTATAACTATCAGCTGATTTTTGGTACAGATGTGGGAGTGATGAGAGATGGCAGCATCCACGTCTTTGAGATTAACCGAGGTCCTGCAAAGAGAGGCTTTACCCCTGATCATATGAAAACAATAAAAGAGTATATAAGAGCGGGCAGAAAAGCCAAAAAGAAATTTAAATCAAATACAAGAACCTCTAATTAACATAATAAGGTGCATCTCTGCCTTCCATAAAAGAAAAGAAGGTATGCTCTTTGGGAGGAGGCTCCGTTTCAAACGCTCGCTTTTAGCGGGAATCTCCTCGGGAAAAATATAAATGATTATAACGAATCTCTGTAGTATATAGTTGCGTATATTAAAGCTGAAACTGAGTTGTGATTATAGGCAGCTGAGGAGAGATGTTTCTTCCTCCTTACTTGGTGGTAGACTTTACTATTACAGAAAGTGAGTAGGAGTGAGGCGGACATGAAGGCTGAGAAGTTGATCGGCTGTGAAAATAAACTTGGAGAAGGTCCTCTTTGGATCGAAAGTCAAGAAAAGCTTTACTGGGTTGATATTGAAGGAAGAGCTATTTATGAAATGGATGGGGCTGATAACACAGTCCGGCAATACCTGATGGATAAACGGCCGTGTGCGTTGGCAGAAAAAAATGATAACGAGTTGTATGTGGTTTTGGAGGACGGCCTTTATATATGGGAAAAAGTGCAGAACAAGATTGAAGTCGTTGACCGTGTGGATGTGGGGGACGACAACCGGTTTAATGATGGAAAAAAAGATCCCTGGGGACGCCTCTGGGCAGGAACGATGAATGAGAAGGGAGAGCTGGAAAAAGGCGCTCTCTACGTGTGGCTCGAGGATGGAACGAGGAGGACCGTGATGGAGAACGTGTCCATTTCCAACGGACTTGCCTGGAACAAACGGGCTCAGACAATGTATTACATTGATACACCCACAAGAACGGTTTATCAGTTCCATTATGATGCCAAAACAGGTGCACTGGCCAACGAAGAGGTCGTTTACACGTTTCAGGAAGAGGACGGTTATCCGGACGGCATGACGATTGACGGGGACGGAAACCTGTGGATTGCCCTTTTTGGCGGGTACGGTGTCGCTGTTGTGGATCCGGGGAAACGGGAGTGGATTGATAAGGTTGAGGTGCCGGCTAAAAATGTGACGTGCTGTGTGTTCGGCGGCCCTGACGGTGATGAATTGTTTATCACCACCGCGACTGAAGGTTTACAGGAACCTGATATGGTGGAGTACCCTGATTCAGGGAGCCTGTTTCATATTAAAGTACACCGCTCTTTATAGAAAAGGGCGGTGTTTTTTTTTGATGGAAAGCGCCGGTTCTCATCCGGACGCTCGTTAATACCTATATTCAACCTCAACCAGCGCGAGGATGGTCAAGGTCCCTGCCTGAATCGGTGTACCTTCTGATGTGGCGTAGAGTGCTGTCTGGAACGGGACTGGTGTGGTGGAAGGTGAGATCTCGACAACTGAAACAGGTGGTGTGCTTAAGGCAACACCGAGCTCGGCGGCTATTGTTTCGGCTTTTTCCCTCGCGTTTTGCAGGGCCAGTTCAAGGGCCTGATTATAAAGAACCTCAGGGTTGGATAACGAGAATGAAATGGAAGAGATCGTGTTGGCGCCGGCTTCTACAGCTTCGTCGATTACAGAACCGGTGAGGGTAATGTCATCAAGTGTTACTTGCAGCAGATGGGTGACGCGGTAGCTGCGGAACTCCTGTTTTCCGTCTACAAAGTCGTACTGGGTATCGATGCGGTACTCCACGGTTTGAATGCTTTCTTCCGGTACACCCAATGTGGTGATCGCCGATGTGACCTGCGAAATGATTTGGGCATTTTCCTGCTGTGCTTCGCTTACTTCTGTGGACTCTGTGACGGCGCCCACAGTGATGTTGGCTCTGTCCGGTGCTGCGGAAACGGAGCCCTCGCCTTTTACTTTCAGCTTACTGGTGTTGTTGCGTGCCTGGTGCTGGGGGTATCGGTAAGGGTACATGTGTAACCTCCTGTTTTTTCATGCGATTTGCTATTACCCATCGTATGAGTGAAAACCAGGAGGTATGCAAAAGCCCGGGCCACTGATGACGAGGCCACTGAAAAAGTACAAAACAACTTTTTCAGTACCTTTTATTTGAATGGCAATGGCTCCACCCGGTTGCGCGCCTGTTACGAGAAACCCACTCGTATCAGGCTTTTAAAAAGTGCAAGCGTTACGCTCATTGCTTAGAAGGCACTGGAAAAGGTTAAAGATCGAACTTTTTCAGTGCCTTCGCTGATGACCGGGGACAGACTCAGGCATGAACGAACCCTTGAAGGACTGCTTTGATCTGGAAATAATCAATATCTTCCGGGAGAGCTTCTTTAACGGGCTTAAGACCTTCAGAAGGGTCTACTTCTCCAATGACACTGAGGATCGTCTGCTTTTCTTCTTGAGAGACGAGGCGGGTGAAATCCACTTCGAGCCCTTCTTCTGCGCAGCGGATGAGGTGCTCGCCGGCTGTCACAGCTTTAAATCCGCGCTCGGATGCGATTTCCTCTAATGTCCTTCCGCTTTTGAACATGTCGAGTGTAATCAGGTGGCTCGGAGTCTTGTCTTTTTTTGCGATGCCGCTGTTCCGTGCTGGTGTGCTTGTTTTTGCCGGAGTTTCTTCCGGGTTCGCTTCGAGATAGCCCCGGATTCTGGCGAGAAAGGCTTCACCGTACTTGTCGAACTTTTGAGCACCTAAGCCTTTGACTTCAAGCATCGCTTCTTCATCAAGAGGGAGCTTATCGCACATTTCCTTTAACGTCTTGTCAGAGAAGACCATGTAGGGAGCTACACTGTTTTCTTTAGCCAAAGCTGTCCGGAGTTCCCGCAGCTCGGCAAAGAGCGGGTGAGCTTCTGTAATAACAGTCGGGCGCTTCTCCACTTTTTTCGCGACGGGGAGTTCGCCTTTTAAAACAGGCAGTGTTTTTTCAGTGAGCATGAGCACCGGGTAGGCGCCGTCGGTCATGCGCAGGTAGTCTTTTGCAACGAGGTAGTCGATAAACTGGGCGACTTCTTTGATCGTATACTGCTTCATAAGACCGTGGGTCGAGAGGCGCTCAAATCCCATGTCCTTAAGCTTCTGGTTGTGGGAACCGGTAAGCACCTGGGCGACCATCGTTTTTCCGAAGCGTTCGTTCATCCGTTTGATGCAGGAAAAGACCATCTGGGCGTCCCGGGTGACATCTTCTGTTTCCCGGTCGTCTGTGCAGTTGCTGCACTGTCCGCACGGTACGGCGTCTTTATCCCCGAAGTAGTCGAGGATGTACGTCTGGAGGCAGCCTTCAGTGTGGCAGTAGTTAACCATCTGGTGGAGCTTCCGGTATTCATTTTGCTTCCGGTCATCGCTTGAGTCAGACTGGTCGATCAGAAACTGCTGCACCCGGATGTCCTGGGGAGAGTAGAGGAGAAGGCACTCACTTGGCTCTCCGTCCCGTCCTGCACGTCCTGCTTCCTGATAGTAGCTTTCAATGTTTCTTGGAATCTGGTAGTGAATGACGAAGCGGACGTTGGATTTGTTAATTCCCATTCCAAAGGCGTTCGTGGCAACCATCACCTGAATGCGGTCGTACACGAAGTCTTCCTGGCTTTTTGCCCTGGCGTTTTGGCTCATGCCGCCGTGATATTTGCCGGCGTCAATGCCTTTTGCGGTTAAAAATTCCTGGATGCTTTCTACTTCTTTCCTCGTCGATGCATAGATGATCCCCGGTTCGCCTTCGTTTTTCTTAATGTAATCAGCACAGTACCGATCTCTTACTTCCCCTTTTAATACGTGAAAGCTTAAGTTTTCACGGGAAAAGCCTGTCTGTACGACGTTGCTCTGTTCGATGCCGAACGCCTGGCATACGTCGTCACGGACAGCGGGTGTAGCGGTGGCTGTCAGGGCGAGTATGGCAGGCCGGTTCGGGAACTGGCTTAACACCTGGGGAATCCGCATGTAGCTCGGGCGGAAATCATGACCCCACTGTGATACACAGTGAGCTTCATCGACTGCAATCAGGCTCACGTTGAGTCCTTTGAGCATGTTAACAAACGAAGGGACTTCAAACCGCTCAGGTGCGACGTAGAGAAGCTTGGTGTGACCGGCGCGGATGTCGGCGATGCGTTCTTCTGTCTCCTCATACGTTAGTGAGCTGTTAATATAGGACGAGCTGATCTGGACTTCGTGTAGCTCGTCGACCTGGTCTTTCATTAACGATATGAGGGGGGAGATGACGAGGGTCAGGCCGGGCAGGAGAAGGGATGGGACCTGGTAGCAGATGGATTTCCCGCCTCCCGTGGGCATGATCCCCATAGTGGGTGTGCCGCTGAAAACCTGTTCAATGATTTGCTTCTGTCCGGGACGGAATGACGTGTAGCCAAAATATTCGTGTAACGTTTGTTCAGCCTGGGTAATCACCGGTCCACTCCTTTCAAAATAAGGCGGTATGAAAACCGCGTGAAGTTATTATTAAAGTTCTTTTTGTTAAATGCTCCCTGAAAAAGAATTCAAACTCAGCTTCATTGAACGGAATACGCTCCCTTTTTGCGGACTCGCGCCGAGCCTCCTCTGGGCTTCGCCCCTGCGGGGTCTCGCCTGTCGCGCACTTCCGCAGGAGTGTCGCGTATTCGCTCCAACCAGCACTCTTTTTTAACGCCAATAACCTAGCACATCAAAGAATCAAAACTCCGTCAGCATTCTCTCATAATTCCAGGATAAATATTGATTATGTTGAAAGTTGACGCTGGGTTGCACCAACTCTTTGATTTGGAGACAGAGTAACTCAGGTATAGAGGATACTCAACATTCTTTAAAACACCTTCGTGGTCCAGTCTTCGCAGTTCCACACGTCGGTTACAATGTCTTCGTAAAATTCAGGTTCGTGACTGATGATGAGAATGCTTCCTTTGAATTCCTGAAGCGCCCGCTTGAGTTCAGCTTTCGCATCTACATCAAGGTGGTTGGTCGGCTCATCGAGTACGAGCAGGTTTGTTTCATTGTTGATGAGTTTACAAAGGCGGACCTTGGCTTTTTCCCCGCCGCTCAGCACGCTGACTTTACTTTCAATGTGTTTTGTCATAAGACCGCATTTGGCAAGAGCCGATCGGACTTCGTATTGGTTAAAGGACGGGAACTCGTCCCATACTTCTTCGATACACGTTTTGTTGTTCGACGTTTTGATTTCCTGTTCAAAGTAGCCGATGTGAAGGTGCTCTCCGCGTTCAACGGTTCCTGAGATCGGCTTGATTTCCCCTAAAATACTGCGGAGGAGGGTGGTTTTCCCGATTCCGTTTGCTCCTACAAGAGCGAGCTTCTGGCCCCGCTCCATGCGGAGGTTCAACGGTCGTGACAGCGGCTCGTCATACCCGATCACAAGCTCGTTCGTTTCAAAAATCAGCTTTCCTGATGTACGGGCTTTTTTAAAGTGAAACTCAGGCTTTGGTTTTTCCTGGGCAAGTTCGATCACGTCCATTTTATCGAGCTTCTTTTGACGGGACATGGCCATGTTTCGAGTAGAGATTCGTGCTTTGTTTCGGGCAACGAAGTCTTTGAGCCCGGCAATCTCCTGCTGCTGTTTTTTATAAGCGGATTCAAGCTGCTGCTTTTTCATTTCATAGACGCTCATGAAGTGATCGTAATCACCGACGTAACGGGTAAGCTCCTGATTTTCCATGTGGTAGATAATGTTGATGACACTGTTCAGGAACGGAATGTCGTGTGAAATCAGGATGAATGCATTTTCATATTCCTGCAGGTAGCGCCTCAGCCACTCGATGTGCTGCTCGTCCAGATAGTTGGTGGGCTCGTCGAGAAGCAGAATGTCCGGTTTTTCGAGAAGCAGTTTACCCAACAGGATTTTCGTTCTCTGTCCGCCGCTCAAATCGTTTACGTCGCGCTCAAGGCCGATTTCATCAAGACCGAGACCTCGTGCGATTTCTTCGACCTTCGCATCAATGGTGTAGAAGTCATTGTTTGTGAGCATGTCCTGAATCGTGCCAACTTCTTCGAGAAGTTTTTCGAGTTCTTCTGGAGAGGAGTCTCCCATTTTTTCGTAAAGAGCGTTCATATCATTTTCCATGTCGAACAGGTATTGAAAGGCGCTCTTTAATACGTCACGGATGGTGAGGCCTTTTTCCAGAACGGTATGCTGATCAAGGAAACCGACGCGGACGTTTTTGGCCCACTCGACTTTTCCTTCGTCCGGCTCAAGACTTCTTGTGATGATGTTCATAAACGTGGATTTACCTTCCCCGTTTGCTCCGATGAGTCCGATATGTTCGCCTTTTAAGAGACGGAAGGAGACGTCATGGAAGATGGCACGGTCACCGAAACCGTGGCTTAAATTCTTTACTGTTAAAATACTCATTACACGCACATCCTCTATTGATTCTTTGTTGTTTTGTTATGTTGTTGGCTTTCTACATTTATTAAAGATTGTTGGTGCTGCCTGCATGCCTTTCGCTTTCCGCGGCCTGGCGCCGAGCCTCTTCAGAACTGCCGATGCACTGAAAAAGTCACTTTTCTCAGAAGAGTTACGTGTTGATTTCCGCTCATTGCACTTTCCGCGGGCGGGTCGGGAGCCTCCTCAGCGCTGCGCGCTTGCGGGGTCTCCCTGGAACCCGCTCCTCCCGCAGGAGTGTCACGCATTCGCTTCAATCAACACTTCTTTTATAACAACAAGGACTTTTTGCACATCACAAAAATAAAGCCAAACCTAAGACGGACTCTCACTTATTTCCTCAAGAGTGTCCCATATTCCAATCAACGAAACATTACCAGCCGATAGGACTGGATTTTTGTTTTGAAAACAATTTTTTGGTAGATAGTTAAAAGGTTTCAATTGTCGGTGGAGATGTAGGCGGAACCTTTTTTGTTCCTAATCTGTACTTTGAAGTCGCCTTTACAGAGAAGGTGGTGCAGTCGGAATGCCGGCGCCCCCGCGGAAAGCGAAAGGCATGGAGGCAGCAGCCACATCAATACTTTGTATAGCTAACAATTTTAAAAAAGGAGCTTAATACATCCACAGCTGTCCTCTTCTTTACTCTATGCCCTCTGGTAGGGTACACTCAGGGGTAGATGAAACATAAAGGAGAACAATATGAGCGATTATACAAGCAACTTAAAACCGTTTATTCAAACAGCCTGGGAAAAAGCAGGCTTTACTGAACCGACCCGGATTCAAGAAGTGGCAGCACCTCTTGTTCTGGAGAAAAAAGATGTGATCGCCGAATCGCCGACCGGGACGGGCAAAACGTTAGCCTACCTCTTGCCGATTTTACATCAAATCGACCCGGAAAAGAAGGACGTGCAGGCGGTTATTTTAGCATCCTCACAGGAACTGGTGATGCAAATACTGGAACAGATTCAGAATTGGTCTCAGGGAAGCGGCATCAAGTCTGCGTCATTTATCGGCGGGGCAAACACGAAACGCCAGCTGGAGAAGCTGAAAAAGAAGCCGCAAATCATCGCAGGAACGCCGGGACGTCTGGCCGAGCTGATCAAGATCAAAAAGCTGAAGATGCACGAAGTGAGAACCGTTGTTCTTGATGAAGGAGACCAGCTCCTCATTCCTGAGCACGAAAAAACAATTGAGCAGATCATCAAGTCAACGCTGAAAGACCGTCAGCTGCTTCTGTTTTCAGCCACAGTGCCTGAGCAGGTGGAAAAAAAGGCGGCTACGCTGATGAGTGAGCCTGAAGTTGTCCGTGTTGGAAAAGACCAGATTGCAACGGGGAACGTGGAGCATGTGTATGTGGTATGTGAAGCACGGGAAAAGATCGAAGTAGTGAACAGCCTCGTGAAAAACCAGTCGATTAAAGCCTTGGCCTTTGTGAACGACATCGGGGAAGTGAACGTAATCGGTGAGAAGCTTCAGTTTAAAAAGATAGATGTAAGTGTGCTGCACGGAGAGACAAAAAAGCAGGAGCGTGAGCAGGCGATCAAGCGGTTCCGTTCAGGTGACACGTCACTGATGGTGGCAACGGACCTCGCAGCCCGCGGACTCGATATTCAGGAGTTGACCCATGTGATTCAAATGGATGTGCCGCGTGACGCGAAGCAGTACATTCACCGCTCCGGGCGGACCGGCCGGAACAAACAGGATGGAACGGTGATTTCTCTAGTACAGCCGAGGGAAGAGCGTGATTTAAAACGGGCGGCGAAAGAAGCGGGTGTTGAGCTTAGGCAGCAGCAGCTCAATCGTGGACGCCTGGTAGATGTCAAACGAAAATAAACAAGAAGCGGCAGGCCCGGGGAGGTCCTGCTGTTTTTTTTATGCCTGAAAAACGTTAAATCCTGTGTTTAAAGAAGTGTCGTCAGATAGAGATTGCTATGTTTTCTGGATAGGGATTTTTCATCGGCTTCCGCCTGGTGAAAAAGTTTATTATATTATGTTCTGCCTATTTTTCTCTCTCAGTTTTCACCTCCACATATGACCGTTTCGTTTTATTTGTACGGGCATTGTATAGAGTAGAGAGGAGTAGATAACGTTGTATATAATCTGGGATTCAACACTTCGTAATAATTGTGTACTTTTAGCAAGAGAGAATTATGAGCAAATGACCTTTACAGGTAGTGAGGTGGCCCTCCATATTGGGGCTTTTTCAATCATTGTGACAGTCGAGCCAACGGATGCGGTAAAAAAGAATCATGTTGTTTTATCAGCATCACTTTTACCTGGAGGAGGCATTCCGGATACTTTCCCGTACGAGGTGAAACTTGCAGGAGAAGACTTTCATATAGGGCCTGTGACAGGAGTACTTGTTTCGGAAAGAAGAATAGCTATGCATACGAAGCGGGGATTTGAGTCTGTGTGGAAGGAGCCGGTACAGAGCTATATGAGAGAAGGCGGTCTCGTATTTTTATTTTGTGAGAATGCCATTGATTTCAACAATAAAACGATATCCGGACTTTATTACGATAAAAGTGAAGACGTTTGGAAAGAGGCGGTGTTTCCGATACCGAGTGTCGTTTACCGCAGGACGGGGGCAGCGAAAAAAACATTGAGAAAGCTCCGGAAATCTTTTAATGTAATGATATTTAACTCTAAAAGGATGAACAAGTGGAAGCTGTATAAAAAACTGGTAAGTGCCGGCTATGCCCACACCCCGGACACGATGTTTTTCTCAACGCAGGAAAAAGTAACGGAGATGCTTAATAAATATCAATCTGTCTATTTAAAACCTATAAACGGGAACTTGGGAAAAGGGTGCTTTAAGCTGGATAAAACTTCTGCTGGCTACGTGCTGTCAGAGAGTAAAGGAATTAAGCATGAATGTGAGGAAATAGGAGAAGTTCTGGCGATCTTTAACGAAAAAAAGATGAAAAGAAGATACCTGATTCAACAAAGCGTTCCCTTAATGTATGAAGGTAAGCCGGTTGATTACCGGGTCATTATTCAAAAGGGGAGAAATAGAAACTGGACAGAAACCGGTGTTGTGGCCAAGGTTGGAAAAAGGGGAGTCATCGTTACGAATCATGTTTCCCTCATTTCCTCTGGTACTGAAGTAATGAAAATGAGCTTAAACCTCAGTAAAAAGGAGGCAGAGGCTTTATATTCAAGAATGGTAGAACGGTGCATTGAGGCGTGTGAAGCAGTAGAAGACAAATTGGGACATCTCGGTGACGTGGGGCTGGATGTTATCATAGACAGTGAGAGAAATATATGGATTCTCGAAATGAATGCTCTTCATAACCATTTAATTTTAGCTTATCAAGATCATGATCCAGAGCTGCAGATCAAAGTGTTAACAAAGCCTCTTGAATATGCCAGAAGTTTGTCCGGATTCTAGATGGAATTGAATGGAGAGGAAACAATAGAGTAAGAGGCTGTCTCTTAAGGCAATGATCGACCTTATGAGACAGCCTTTATTAGATAGTTTCGTATGTGTTCCGGTCGACTCGCTTCATCAGGGGGCTCATACCGCCGTTTGAGATGATGTAAAGCTCGTGCATGGCCCGGGTGCAGGCGGTATAGAACAGGTTGCGCTCGGACTCTTTGGCGTAATGGGTGTGTGATGCGTTGTAGAGAATGACGGCATCGAACTCAATTCCTTTGGCAAGGTAGGCCGGGATGACAACGAGGCCTTTTTTGTAAGTGTGTGTCTCTTTGCCGATGAGCTGTACGTATTCAAAGTGCTCACTTAAATAGGCGCTTACGGCTTCACTCTCCCTTGATGTTTTACAGATTACTGCCACAGTTTCGTGCTGTTTTGTGAACAGATTTTTCACAAGCTTGAGCGTACGTTTTTGCATTTCCTGCTGGGAAGACGTTTCAATGTAAGCGGGTTTTTCTCCATCCCTTGTAAAGGGGATGATTTCTTCGCCGCCTTCAATGAGCTGGGACGTAAACGTGACGATCGGCCGTGTGGAGCGGTAGCTGCGCATCAGGGTGATTCGCTCTGCTTTTTCTTCCTGCCCCTCACTGATGGGCGTCGGGTTCGTGATGGCGTGAAGGTAGATGGACTGGTGCACATCACCGAGAAGCGTCATTTTGGCCTGAGGGAAGAGATCCTTTAAATAGGCAAACTGAAACGGCGAGTAGTCCTGGGCTTCATCAATAAACACATGCCTGATATGGGTAAGGGGCCGGCGTCCTTTAAGGCGGTCAAGAAAATACAGGTACGCTGTTGCATCTTCCCACAGAAGCTTCTTCTTATGGATGTTTTCGATCGTCGCTTCAGCGATCGCTTCCCAATCAGGATCGTTTTTGAGCTCGGTATAAAAATCTCTGTATGTTTTCACGACGTTTACGAAGGCGAGTTTTTTGATTTTTTGCTTCAACGGGAGAAGACGTTTTTTGACAACGCGTTTGCTCAGCCATTCTCGCTCGCGGTCAAAGTCATCGAATGTAGCGCCGCTGAACTCCTTGTCCTTTTCAAGCTTTCTGAAGCCTTCCAGGTATTCCTCTTTGTCCATGAGCTGGATTTCTTCTTCCACCCAGAGCTTTTCCCATTCTGTGCGCTGAACAGCTTTGATTTTCTGCATGAGCCACTCATATGTGAGATCCATCCGGTTTGGAATGGAGATGGAGCCGTCGAGAGAATAGAAATACGTCTGGATGTCGTTTTTATCGATGAGCGTTTCACCACGGAACCGGACGTTTTGGAAGTGGATGCCGTCCGTTTCAAGGCTTTTTACATACTTGTCGATAAGGTCTTTGAAGGTCAGTGACGATTTTCTCTGCACGGCCTCGTTGCGGTATTGGTCAGCGCTTGTTTCAGAAGCTTCAAGAAACCATTCCATCTGCTCAAAGGGATCTTCTACGCGGAAGGTGGCACCGAGCTCTTTTTGCACGTATTCGTTATAGGTGGTCTGCCACATGTTTTCTTCACCCAGTTCAGGCAGTACGGTTGCCACGTAGCTGTTGAACAGGGGGTTTGGGGAGAAAAGGACCATGTTTTCGGAGGTGAGAGACTCCCGGTGTGCGTAAAGCAGGTAGGCGACGCGCTGCATGGCGGCACTCGTTTTACCGCTGCCGGCCACGCCCTGCACAACGAGGTAGCGGCTTCGCTCGTTGCGGATGATTTTGTTTTGTTCTTTTTGAATGGTGGAGACGATGGTTCGCATCTGGGGGCTTGATTCGCTGCCTAACAGGTTTTGGAGCAGTTTGTCCCCGATGGTTACACCTGTGTTGAAGAGACCTTTGATCTGGCCGTTTCGTATAATGAACTGGCGCTTGAGGGTTATTTCCCCTTCGATGGTGCCGTCCATCGTTTCGTATTCCGCCGGTCCGGGGGAATAGTTGTAGTACATGCTTGAAATGGGTGCGCGCCAGTCGTATATCAGGAAGTCCTCATCGTTTTCGTCCATGAGGGAGGAGATCCCGATGTAGATGGGTTCTGCTTGCGGTTCTCCGTTTTCCTGAAAGTCGATCCGGCCAAAATAAGGAGAATCCCTGAGATCCTCGAGGGTTTTCATGCGTTCGGACTGCTGTCCGTGACTGCGTTCCCGTTCAGATAAAAATTCAGCCTGCTGTTTAAGGCTGGCCTGGGTTTCAATTACATCATCAGGGTCGTCCAGGTTGACGGTAACGTCGTCCCAGAAGCTTTTTCGTACATCAATAATGTCTTTTTTTAATTCGGTGGAGGTTTCTTTGAGCACCTTTTGTTTTTGTTCAATCCTGTTCACGACCCGGTCGACGCGGGTTTGTTCGGTAAGCCGCTGCTCGTTTTCGCTGCTCACAAGACCACTCCTTTAAAAATAGTTGACTTCAATAGAGGAAGTGTAGTAAACTATAATTGGATAAATTTTAACTAAATGGAATAAACTACACAAGTGCATTTATTGTAGCACAGCCCCGGTGGGAAATTCAATAAAATAATGATATGAAAGCGGCCTCTCTTTTTCTTCCAAAGAGAGGCTTTTTGTGATGTTGACCCAAAGATTGGTTTTTCCCTTTTGTGTTAATATTTGGAGCAGTGGAGCCGCTGCCCTTTTTAAAGAGTATGGCAGGAGTGTGTTTCTCCTGCGGGGCGAGCAGCGTGCGTCAGCCATTGCCAATCTACTTACCTATTGAGACATCATCTTTTGGTTGGATATTAGTTCCCTGCTCCGTTTTCGTTCTGCTGGCCCAGTTCTTTTGCGGCCATGTCGTGGTTTGCTTCTTCAAGTGCACTCAGTTCATCAGCGGAATCTCCCCGGTAGTGGGCGTCTTTGACACTTGTTTTCGGGTACTGTTCCGTTTCATCTTCTTTGTGTGTGGCATAAGGCTGTTTGTTTTTATCCATCGTCTTCACCTCCGCCATTTAGTATAAATCCTAATCGCTCCTTTATGCTCATATCAATAGAGAGTGAGGCATGGTAAACTAAGACCAAGTTTTAGTACCTGGTAATAAAAAACCATTGCATTTGCACCCTTTCCTTTGGTAGGATTAAGGAAAGCGTTTAGATCAGGTTTAGTACGAAATATCGGAAAATTGAAATTTACACTGGGGAGTGAGTTTATATGGAAAATAATAAGCCCGCAGAACAAGCCGAGTTTCATTCATTCGGATGGTATGCTGCCAGGGTATCGCCGCATATGCCGAAAAAGGCGTTTAAGGCTGTACCTGGACGATTGTGGGGCGGATTGATTTATGCTGTGATTGCTCTTGGAGGTATTTTCTCCATTGCGTTTTTTGACTTAAATATCTGGCTTAAATTTTTGATTGCAGGGGTACTTGGTTCAAGCTTTGCTTCCCTTGGCTTTTTAGGCCATGAAATTCTCCATGGCACGGTTGTGAGAAAGCGGTGGCTCCGTAATTTCCTCGGCGCTGTGGCATTCTGGCCTCTGACAACCGGTCCGGAACTGTGGAAGAAATGGCATAATATGGAGCACCATCACCACACACAGGATGAGCATAAGGACCCTGATGCATGGCCGTCGGTGAATAAGCTGGCGAAAAGCCGTTTCCTGCGCTGGATGTACCGCATTCCGTTTACGATCCGGGCACTGTCGGGCTTTATCGCTCTGGCGTTTACATTTACCCTTCATTCTTCACATATGTTTGTCACGTATATTAAGGACTTTAATAAAGAAAAGCAGGTCAAGGTGTGGGTCCAGTTTATCCTTCCTTGGGCGACATGGATCGGACTTCTGTTGTGGATCGGGCCGGTTAAGTGGATCTTTGCATTCCTGCTGCCCCTATTGATTGCTAACTTTATTGTCATGGCGTATATTTCAACAAATCACCGCCTGAATCCCCTTGTGCCGGTTAATGATCCTCTTGCGAACAGCCTGACGGTCACGGTGCCGAAGTGGGTGGATGTGCTTCACTTTAACTTTTCGTACCACACGGAGCATCACCTGTTCCCGGGTATGAATCCGAAGTATTACCCGATTGTGAAGCGCCGCATTAAAGATATGTGGCCGGATCGCTATCACGAAATGCCGATGAGTAAGGCAATGATTGCGCTGTGGAAAACACCACGGGTTTACTTTGAGCAGGATCAGCTTGTGGACCCGACGAGGGCTGCGGCATACGGATCTCTCGGTAATGGCCTTGACCCGAATGATATCAAGAGCCGTGATGTGGATTTGAGCAAGCTGAAGCTGGGGAAGAAGAAAGAAGAGTAGTGGACTTGGTTCAAAAAGTCGTGTAATTATACAGTTAAAAGAGATAAAGCCGCTTTCCTCAGAGTGAGGGAGGCGGTTTTTTCGCGGGGACAGCTTAATACGGTGATGTGGAGGGTAACCGTAAAATACGATGAAATAAGTGTAAAAAGAGAGATGCTAACCGTAAAAAGAGAGATGCTAACCGTAAAATGATGGCAGCTAAGTGTAAAAAAGAAGGCTGCTAAACGAAGCCGCCGGGATTCACTACTCCCGGCGGCTTAAGTTTTGCGCTTTTTACACTTACATCCATCATTTTTGCACTTAGCTCGTGCTATTTTACACTTGGCTCCGGCTATTTTACAGTTAGAGCACCGTTTTTTACACTTCCAAGACGACATTTTACGTTTAGATGATATCGCACCACTGCCGGGCTGCATTAGAGGACTGCATCTCGCACATTAACAGTTTCTCCCGGCCTGTTAACGGCTTCGGCGCCACAATTACCGGGTTGCACCGCCCCATTAACGGCTTCATCACCCCAATTAACAGTTTCGTCTGTTTTTTTAGTCGTTTAGCTAAAAGTAGATACGTCCAACACAAAAAACGCACTCCCTGTTTGAGAGTGCGGTTCCATTTTTTATACTGCTTCCTCTTCCGTCTCCTGTGGATCGAGACCTAATTCAACATCGTATCCTCTTTGCTCAAGGAGGTCTGTGATGCTGTTTTCCCCGAGGAGGTGGATGGCGCCCACAACGACAAAGTAAGTGTCGTGTTCACCGCTTTCGAGGAACTCTGAAATTTTATCGGTCATTGCCCGGTCGCGGTCATCTGTAAGCATGCGGATGTATTCCTGATAGTCTTCCGGTGCATCGTCTTCTGCGTAACGGAGTTCGGTAAGGGACTCGTGGTCACCGAGACGCCACATGGCCATGAGTTCCAGCAGTTCATCTCCGAGTTCATCATACTCTTCGAGGGTTTCACTCAGCATTTCTCCCTGGGTATCGAGGGTGAGTGTTTCCTGGACGGCCAATTGGCTTTCTGCCGTTTCAAGGCCGATGATTTCTTTTCCATCATCAGATGCCCGTTCGAGAAAGTGCATGTCAATCCCAAGCTCAGGAGAGTATCCGGCCGTCATGGAGACGATGGATAAAAGGAATTCCTGAACGTACCATGGTTTGAATTGTGACAGGTCATCGCTTGATACACCAAACGGACGGAGAAGGAAGGCCAGTCGTTTGAATTCTTCTTCTGTAATGTAATCCTGAAGCTCCTCGCCGGGACCCAGCATTCCTGCTTCTGTGGCCAGTTCCATCATGCGCTCATCAGAGAGTTCATTAAAGTCAATTTCGAATGCAGCGGCGGATGAGGATTCAAATGCCTCTTCAATCTCATCATTGAGCGGATAAAGCTCTTCTGACCCAATGTGAATCGATCCAAGAAGGTAAACTGTTTTTTCCCCGTGGGTAACTTCGTAAAAGATCCCGCGGGAAGGCTCCATATCGAGGGCGAAACGTTCCTCGTCAATAAAAACAAACACATCATTGTCGATGAGGGTTCTTACAACGCTGTATGACTCTGTGCCTACAGAAAGGTTCAGAGGGTTGTTTTCAATATCCACACTCTCAATACTCGGGAGATCGAGGAGAGGAGTGATGTCTTCGATTTCGTTTCCAAATATGATCAGTTCTTCCAGAGACGTAAGGACATCGATCCCCTCGAGACTTTTAATGTCACGCTCAAAAGCATGGAGGGTCCTTATCTGGCTGAGACCTGTTTCTGTGAGATCGCCTTCCGGCTGGCCGAGAGCATCTCTGACAGCTTCCTCAAGTTGTCTGTCCTTAAAGAACGATTCTTTACTCTCCATTGGTTGTGCTGTGCATCCTGCAATGGTCAGGAGGGCGATCAGGATCATATAGATTTGTAACCTCTTCATAGGTATCCTCCTGGCAGTGAAAAATAAAGGTTGTGTGAGAATATGTAATACTTCCGAATAATTATGATAGTTACCATACTACTAAATAATGTAAGGGTTGAGAATAGGGCAAAGTAAATGTTTTAAAAAAGATTTTTCAAACCGGCAAAAAATGAGCTACAATAAAGGGATGATTATGATAACGACTTCAAAGGGGTAAACCGATGACGATTTTATCTGTGGACGGATTAACAAAAACATATGGTGAAAAAGTGTTGTTTGACAACCTTTCTTTTTCCATTAAAAAAGGGCAGCGAATCGGCCTTTTAGGTGTAAATGGGACAGGGAAGTCAACGCTTTTGAAAGTACTGGCCGGGATTGAGAGCTCAGAGGGGGGCAGGATGGACCATGCCAACGACTTTCATATTGAATACCTGCCTCAGGAGCCTGAACTCGATCCTGAACGAACGGTACTTGAACAGATCTATTACGGGGATTCAACCATTATGCGGGTCATGCGTGATTATGAGAAGGCTTCCCATGAGCTTGAAAAAGATCCATCAAGTGAGAAGCTTCAGGCACAAGTGATGAGGCAGCAGGAACGTATGGAGGAAAATGAAGCTTGGGAAGCCAGTACTGTCGCTAAAACCGTTCTTACAAAGCTTGGGATTACGGATTTTACGAAGCAGATTCAACATTTATCCGGAGGCCAGAAGAAGCGGGTTGCTATTGCGAAAGCCCTGATTCAGCCGGCGGATATTCTTATATTGGATGAGCCGACGAACCATCTTGATAATGCAACGATTGAATGGCTTGAGCAGTTTCTTGCCCAGTATAAAGGGGCGATTATTCTTGTGACTCACGACCGGTACTTTTTAAACCGGGTTACCAATCATATCTTCGAACTCGATCACGGGAGTCTGTACGCATATGAAGGAAATTATGAGACGTACCTGGAAAAAAGAGCCGAGCGGGAAGCACAGTCGGAAATACAGGAAGCCAAGCACCAGAACATTCTGCGCCGGGAGCTTGCCTGGCTGAAGCGGGGGGCAAAAGCGAGAACAACGAAGCAGAAAGCCCGGATCCAGCGGGCCGAAGCCATGCAGGAAGAATCTTTTGACCGGGAGAAGCGGGACCTTGACTTTGCCATCGGGGCAAACCGTCTTGGGAAAAAGGTCATTGAACTCCAAGGTGTCACAAAACATCTGGGAGGAAAGACGTTGTTTGCGGACCTTGACTATCTCGTGGTGCCGGGAGAGCGTCTTGGCATCATCGGACCGAATGGAACGGGAAAATCAACCCTGTTAAATATCATAGCCGGTCGCCTTGCGCCGGATGGAGGTCATGTGGAAACGGGTGAGACGGTGAAGATTGGCTATTATACACAGGATCATCAGGAAATGGACGAAAACCTGAGAGTCATCGAATATATTAAAGAAGCGGCAGAAATTGTCCACACGGCAGACGGGGACGTGATTACTGCTGAACAGATGCTGGAGCGTTTTATGTTTCCGCGGCCGGTGCAGTGGAATGTGATCCGGAGACTGTCTGGAGGAGAGAGGCGTCGTCTGTATCTTTTGCGAGTGCTGATGGGGGAGCCAAACGTTCTGTTTCTTGATGAGCCGACGAATGACCTGGATACCCAGACGTTGAGCATACTGGAAGATTACCTCGATCAGTTCCCTGGAGTGGTCATTACCGTTTCCCACGACCGTTATTTTCTTGACCGTGTCGTAGACCGCCTTCTTGTGTTTAAAGGACGGGGTCACGTAGATCGTTTTTTCGGCCATTATTCAGATTACATGGCAGAGCACGGGTCACTTGCTGAGGCAAAACAGGCATTTGAGAAACCGGCCGTTGAGACAAAGGCGGAACAGCCTGTTTCTGCCGGTAAAAAAACAAAGAAACTTTCCTATAAGGAACAGCAGGAGTGGAATACGATTGAAGACCGCATTGCAAAACTGGAAGAAAAGATTGAGACGGTTCAGGAAGGAATTGTAAGCGCGGGCAGTGACTCTGTAAAAGTACAGGAACTTTATGCCGCACAGCAAAAAGCAGAAGAAGAACTTGAACAGGCGATGGAGCGGTGGGAAGAGCTGTCTCTGCTCGTGGAAGAAATTGATGCTGCTAAAAAGTAAGTAACAAAAGGTTCTTCCCCGGTGAGATGTGCGGACAAAAAAACGTCCCCTGAAGAGCCGCGTTCCGACAAAAGCGTAATAAAAAAGGGCACCCCGTTATGAGGGGGACCCTTCCTTCTATCCATTATCGTTTTGCGGTTCCTGTCATGCGGTTTACAGCACGCCCGATAAAGCGGGATGCTAATTTCATAAGAAAGCTGAACAGGAAAAGGCGCACTATTCTTCGGATGATGACACTCATGGCTTTCACCTCTGCTCTTTTGTGGGGTTGTCTTACTATTCCCGAAAAAACAAGGAATTTAAACTTACCCTTTGTCCTGGTGTTTAGTATGAGGAAAGGAACCGGGAGTTATCCTGTATTTTCAAGAACGAATAAGCCTACAATGAAAGTGAAAATCCATAGAATTTGATTGTCCAGCAGGCAGGAGAGGATAACCGTGTTTAGAGGATTAACGGAAGACCGAATTAAAGATGCTTCAAGCTCAGCTACCGTTTTTTCAAGAGGCCGGCGTTACTTTGAAGATGGTGCGGTAGAGGACCTTTCCTTTTCCAGTGTTGCAGAAGTTTATGAAGCTACCGTCATCGGGATGGACGATTACGATGTGATGGTAGATGTGAACAATGGAAATATAGACATTGCAAGCGCAAGGTGCACGTGCCAGGCTTTTGATACCTATCCGGGTCTTTGTAAACATTTATCGGCCTTTTTACTCCAGATCCTTCACGAAGCGGGAAAGAACAAGAGAGGCAGGCTTACCCCGGTGACAGGTGCCACGGTTGGAAGAAAGGATCATGCGAAAAGTCTGATTGAAAGCTTCAATCAGGTTTACGACCGGAAAAAGGAGTCATTCAGTGAAAAAGAGCAGCTCCAGGTAGAGTTTACCCTGAACCTTACGAGCTCATGGGGGACGTATAGCGGGGCGATTGACCTTGAAATGAAAATCGGGCCGAAACGGCGCTACGTTGTAAAAGACATAAAGGAATTTCTTTTCGCCATGGAGCAGTCCGATGCTGTACGGTTTTCAAAGCTGTTTACATACCACCCGTCCGACTACTCGTTTAAGGACGAGGACCTTCGTGTGTTCAGACAGCTATCAAGAATCTTTCACGTGGAAGAGGAGATCCTGTCTTTCGGTTACCGGAACTCAGGTTTAAATGACGACAAACGGCGGATGCAGATTCCCAATTCTTTTTTAAAGGACACACTTGAGGCACTGAAGGTGTGTGATGTGAAGGTAGAAACGAACATGGGGGCGGGGGATCACTTCACAGGACTTGATGTGGAGTACAATCCGGAGAAGCTCCCCCTTCATTTTACCCTCCAGTATTTGGATGAAGAGAGGCAGCAGTACCAGCTTCGGTTTACGAGCAAGGAGAAGCTGATGGTAATCGGGGAAAAGTACAATGTGGCGTTTTTCGATGGGACATTTTATTTTATTACCGATGAAGAGAAGCGGACGCTCCTCACGATTGACCGTCAGTTTGCGGATATTGAAGAGGTGACAGTGCCGAAAGAGCAGATGATGGATTTCTCCTCCGTTGTGCTGCCTCAGCTTATGGCTGTCGGAACTGTGGATGTGGCCCCGGACGTAAAGCAGCTCATCAAAGCAGAACCCCTTACAGGAAAGCTGTATGTGGATATGGTGGATGACATGGCGACAGCCCGTCTCGAATTTGTCTACGGGGACATGACGTTATCCCCATTCGACCTTGAACAGCCGGACAGCGAAGAGATTGTCGTCCGGGATGTGGAAAAAGAGATGCTTCTGTTATCGCAGATCGAGAGCCTGCCCTTCAAGTACAACGGCAAAGAGCTCTATCTGGAAGTGTGGGAGGATGTGCTCGATTTTCTGTTAGTGGAATTGCCGGTACTTTCGGAGATGATGGAAGTGTACACCACCTCCGAGGTCCAACGGTTTATTCATACACCGGTGGATGATCCGAAAATTCATGTGGAAAAAAATGAACGAATGAACCTGCTTGATATTACCTTTCAGTTTGAAGGAATTGAAGGCGGGGAAATTGAGGCCATGCTTACGGCTCTTGCTGAAAACAGGAAGTACTATAAGCTTTCGAACGGTGCTTACATGAACCTCCAGGATGAGCGCTTCGCGAACATGAAGCAAGTTCTGGAGCAGATGCCGACGCCGATGGATGGCTACGCCCGGCAGAGTCAGGTGCCTCTCATGCAGGCTTTTTTGCTTGATGAGGCCGGGGCGGAATCCATCAAGCGAGGCAAACGGTTCCGGGAACTGCTGGAGCGGATTTATCATCCTGAAGAAGTGGATACGACCGTTCCAGAAACGCTGAATGCGACCATGCGGGAGTATCAAAAGGTCGGATTCGGCTGGCTGAAAACCCTCGGCACTTATGGGTTTGGCGGTATTTTAGCCGATGATATGGGACTTGGAAAAACAATTCAGACGATCGCGTATCTTTTGTCGGAAAAAGCGGACGGAAAAGAAGGCCAGGCGCTGATCGTATGTCCATCGAGTCTCGTGTACAACTGGCAAAAGGAAATTCAGCGGTTTGCCCCGTCACTCAGCACGGCGGTGATTTCCGGACCCTCAGCCGAGCGTCTGAGCCTGTTGGAAGGGGCGAAGGAAGCAGACGTTGTGATCACCTCGTATCCGCTGTTGCGGCGGGATACGGAGCACTACATAAAAACGGTGTTTTCGGTGTTTATTCTTGACGAAGCCCAGTATGTTAAAAATGACTGGACCCAGACGGCGAGGGCGGTGAAAGCCATCCGGGCAAGCCAGGCGTTTGCATTGAGCGGGACTCCGATTGAAAATTCACTGGATGAGCTTTATTCAATCTTTGAAGTCGTACTGCCGGGGCTGTTCCGGAGCAAGAAGGCATTTAAAGAAATGAAGGAAACCGACGTAGCTAAACGCGTGCGGCCTTTTGTCCTTCGCCGTGTGAAAGAAGACGTGCTTTCCGATTTGCCGGATAAAATTGAGAACGTCCAGTTCACGGAGCTCAGTGACAGCCAGAAAGCCGTTTACCTCGCTCAGCTGCAGATGCTTAGAAATGAAGTGAAGACGGCGATCCGGGAAGACTCGTTCCAGGAGAACCGGATGAAAATTCTGGCAGGCCTTACGAGGCTGCGGCAGATCTGCTGCCACCCGAAGCTGTTTATGGAAAATTACACCGGAAACTCGGGTAAACTTGATCGCCTGATGGAGTATCTGAAGGAAGCTGTCCCTTCAGGGAAACGGGTCGTGATCTTTTCCCAATTTACGAAGATGCTCGCCATGATCAGGCTGGAGCTTGAAAAGCATGGCTGGGAGTATCACTACCTTGATGGAAAGACGCCGTCCAGTGACCGGGTTGCCATGACGGAAGAGTATAACGCCGGTGGTAAGCCGCTGTTCTTAATTTCGTTAAAAGCAGGAGGTACCGGGCTCAACCTCACCGGTGGGGATACAGTCATTTTGTTTGATTCGTGGTGGAATCCGGCTGTGGAAGAGCAGGCGGCGGACCGGGTCCACCGTTTCGGTCAGAAGAAGGTGGTTCAGGTGGTGAAGCTTGTAACTGCGGGAACGATCGAGGAGAAAATCCACCAGCTTCAGGATCAGAAGCGGGAGCTGATGGACAAAGTGATTCAGACAGGGGAGACGTCGATTACGTCTCTGAATAAGGATGATATTCAGGAGCTTCTGCAGGTTTAGGGGGTGGAAGCAGAGGGCGTCGAATGGTGACGAATTCTCTTTAAGTGGCTTGAAATTCTGCATAAACGGCCGGAAGTTCTCCATAAATCGTCTGAAATTCTGCATAAACACCCCAAAGTTCTCCATAAAACCGAAAAATTCTTCATAAAAAACCGGGCCTCCATAAAGGGGCCCGGTTTTTATCATTACACCTAAAACAGCTTGCCGTGCTTATAAAGAAGGCTCGTGAGCCGTTCCAACGCAAGATAGAAGCAGCCAAAACGCATGGTTTCGCCCTCAGAGTAAAAATACGTATCGTACACACGCTTAAACGTCTCCGTCATCTGGGCTGCCATTTCATCAATGATTTCGTCTTCACTGTAGTGCTCCGTTATTTTGCTTTGCTTCCACTCAAGATAGGACACGATTACCCCGCCCGCGTTTACAAGAATATCAGGGATCACGATTTTCCCTGTCTCTTCAAAGTACTGATCCGCTTCCTGGGATAAAGGTGCGTTCGCTCCTTCGACAAGAATCCGGGCAGGGATTGCTTTCATGTTGTCCCGGTGAATCTGGTCTTCCACAGCTGCAAGAATAAGCACATCCGAACTTAAAGTCAGCACATCGGCTGCTTCGTAAATATCCGCTTTAATGCCGAGATCTGTAAGTTCCTCCCGGGTGTTGGGAAGGCGGTTGTGACTGTAGCCGAACGCATCGAGGACTTCAATGTTGAGGCCGTCCTGACTGTAAAGAGTCACCTCCCGGTCTGACACGGCTACAACGTGGTGGGTGAGTTTTTCATCTTCAAACGCTTCTCTGGCTGCCACGCTTCCTACATTGCCGAAACCCTGAATGGCAATATCTATGTGGCCTTTTTCCGTGTATTCTTCGTGAATGTACTCAAGAGTACGCCACTGCCCGGTCCGCTCCACTTCATTTTTATCCGCAAGGTCATTAAACCAGTCGTTAAGAAGCCACTGGTAGCTTAGATAGGTGCCTTTTCCGGTAGCTTCGCGCCGCCCTTTGGCACCCCCGTTTTCCACACTTTTACCCGTAAAAGAACCGAGATACGTTTCTCCGGGGTGGATGGTTTTGTATTCGCCAACCATCCAGTCAATGATTCGTTCGTTTGTGCCAAGATCCGGTGCAGGAATATCGTGATTCGGTCCGAGGTCCGGCTTAAACCGCTGGACATACTTTTTTGCGATCAGGTTCAGTTCCCGATCGGAATATTCTTTTGGATTGATGTGAACCCCGCCTTTGGCCCCCCCGAAAGGCAGGCGGTGAAGGGCATTTTTAATTGTCATAAGAATAGCCAGGTTTTCCACTTCGGACTCGCTTACGTTTTCGTTAAAGCGGATTCCCCCTTTATAAAAGCCGCTGATGTTGTTGTGCTGGACCCGGTATGCGGGGATTCTTACAATGCCGTTTTTTTCACGGGAGACCCGGATGTAGCTTTTAATGATCTTATCTGTTGTTTTCAATATTTCCTTCGCCGAAGCGCATACTTCTGTACGCTTCTCTTCTTCGCGGATACCGAGGAATCCGCTTTCATCTGATAGTACGTCCATTACGTCTTCGATAAGTGCCTGTGTTTCTTCTCGTTTCAAAACGACCCCTCCTATAGAAATGCTTCTAACTACTCACCTTCCCTCACTGCTGTATTTGAAACGGCATTTCCACTGTCTGAACCTCGGGTATTTATGTTTTTTTAGCGGCAAAGTAAAGCAGGGAGCAGGGAAAGGAGAGGTATTACTTTGAGCTGGTTGTCTTTTGGATTAAAGGATAATGATGGATGAGAAGGGTTTGTTTTTCTATTTTGGAGGGTACAGCATACTAATCGTTTAATTAAAGATCCAGGTTGACGAGGCCATGGAAGGAGGCCAATTTTGTACTATACTAAAGAAGAAATCCGTTTGATGCTCGATCATCTGGATGATCGTGAATTAGGTAAAGTATACCATTACATTGTGAAACTAAAAAAAGAAAACAGGCAACGGCGTTCGATGAACGGTGAAGCGTCCGGACCAAAGAAAAAAGCGTCCGGTTCAACAGAGGAATCGGCCCAAATGGAAAATGAATAATGGATGTTATAAGCATGCCCCGGTGCATGCTTCTTTCTTTGAACATTATGTTATGCATATGATGACATGCACCCAGAATAACGTATGACTACAGGAACTTTTTATTTTTCTTTATTCGGGTAAAAACATAATACGCGAAAGGGGAAAAAACGATGAACTACCAGCAATCAAAGATTCTCAAATGGACGAACGTCTTTGCCCTCGTTATTGTGATTGTTGTAAATGTGCTCTCCAATACGCTGCCTATAAACGGTCAGACGGCAGGGGAAATTTCAGACAGGTTAAATGTCTTGTTCACTCCGGCAGGATATGTTTTTTCCATATGGAGTGTGATCTATCTCCTCGTGATCATCTGGGTCATCCGTCAGTTTTTTGCCCGGCCTGCCGATGAGGAAGCGTATGCAAACATTGGGTACTGGTTTGTTATCAGCTGCTTTTTTAACGTAGCGTGGCTTTTGTTGTTTCACTACGAATACTTTCTCCTGACAATGGTAGCTATGCTTGGTCTGCTTATCAGCCTGATCATTATCTACAGGGTGATTATGCTCACCCCTCATACGACGTTTTTTATGTGCCTGCCGTTCTCTGTTTATCTGGGATGGGTTTCGGTAGCGACGATCGTGAATGTAGGCGTTGTTTTTAACAGCCTCGGTTTTGAGGAAGGGCTGTTTCTTTCAAACGTAACGTGGACGATCCTGCTCCTGATTGTGGCTCTGGCTCTTGGAATCTGGTTTACAGCCACAAACCGTGATCCGTTTTATTCCTTTGTTCTTGTCTGGGCCTTTATCGGTATTGGCGTTGAAAGGCAGGGAGAATACCCGGCCATTGCCGTTTCGGCCTGGGCGGCAGCAGCGATTCTCAGCTTGTATCTTGTGTACTACTTTGTGACCAAAAAAAGAATTTACCAGTAAAAGAAAGATTAATTCCACTGCAGAAGGGAATACCCTGTATAACACTTTTATTGAACCCAATGGAAACAAGGAGGATGTTATACATGGCAGCAACAAAAGAAGAAGTTCGTACAATGATTGATGAATTGTCAGAAGAGCAGGTGGAAGCTGTTCACGAATACCTTGAGAAACTTGTAGATACGGAAAAGATGGAGCATGCTAAAGATGAAGGGGAAGACGGACCCCACGAGCAGGATTCAAAAACAAAAGCTGCTGACGTTAGCGTAACCGATGACCTTGCCCACCGGGACCGAGGCGGCGACAGTGAACGTTAGACGTATAATCAAAAAATCCGGCCTGTCAGAAATCTGATTGGCCGGACTTTTTTTATGCAATCACGTTCCGTTTGTTGGAATACGTTTTGTGATCTTTGTTTTTGATAATAGAAGCAAGGGTTTCAACAGTTTGCCAAACATCGTGATAGCTTGTATAAAAAGCGACAGGTGCAAGACGGATGGCGTCTGGTGATCTGAAATCCGGGACGATACCCTTGGCTTTCAAGGCTTTACATATGCTTGCAGCTTCTTCATGTCTCAAACATATGTGCCCGCCCCGGCGGTGAGGCTCTCGAGGGTTTTCAAGGGTAAAACCCAGCCCTTCAAGCTTTTGGTCCGCAAGTGTAATAAAGTAATCGGTCAGTGACAATGATTTTTCCCTTACCAAGTCGATTCCCACTTCAAGGAACATTTCAAGAGAACCGAGAAGAGGAGCTGTGCTCAGCACGTGGGGGGTGCCGATCTGATAGGCACCGGCATCAGGAGCCGGGGTAAACGTATGAGCCATATCAAATTGCTTGTCTTTATCCGATCCAAACCAGCCGGCAAGCCCCGGCTCAGTGCCGAAGTGACGCTCGTGGACGTAGAGACCGCCCACACCGCCAGGGCCGTTGTTCATGTACTTGTAATTGCACCACATGGCAAAGTCTACGCCCCAGGCATGGAGGTCGTGCGGCAGTGCACCGATCGAGTGAGCTAGGTCAAACCCGATGATGATGCCGCGCTTACGGGCTTCCTCTGTGAGACGCTTCATGTCGAGAACCTGACCGCTTCTGTAAAGAACAGATGGAAGCAGAATAAGAGCGACGTCATCAGTCATCGCTTCGATAATCGAATCTTCATTCAGCGTCTGTCCGTCTTCGCTTTCTACCTGGATAAGGTGTTCAGCGGGTTCAAAGCCGTTTCGTTTAAGCTGGCTTTTCAGGGCGTAGATGTCTGATGGAAATGTGATCGCATCGGCGAGTATTTTCGTCTTCTTGTTTGTTGGTTTGTAAAAGGTTGATACAAGCTGGTGAATATTCACGGTAATGGATCCGGTCACGATTACTTCCTCAGGCTTGGCCCCGATAAGGGGGGCGGTTTTTCGGCCGAGCTTTTCGGAGAAATAAAACCACGGTTCTTCCCCGTTCATCCAGCCGTCAATCCCTTGATTTTTCCAGTCCTCAAGTGAGGTGTAGAGTGCCTGTTCGGCCCGTTTGGAAAGAAGGCCGAGGGAGTTGCCGTTCATGTAAATGGTACCTTCATTTATATAAAACTCTGATTTGTATTTGGAGAGGGGGTCTTGTCTGTCGAGTTCAACTGCTTTCTTTTCTGAAAAATCGGTGGTCATGGCTGATGCCTCCTTTAAAGTCTTAGGTCTCTTTTCTTTCATTCTAGATGAAGGTTTTGAAATCCTCCAATGGATAGAAGAGGGGATTGAAAGATGCGGTAATTGGGAAAAGAAGCTGTACAACGTTTTGTAAAGGATGAGTGACATGAATAAACAAGAGCTTCACAGAATCGTTGATCATCTCGATCAGGCTGAGCTTGATGAGGTACACGACTACCTCATACAACTGAGGAATGCAGAAGAAGTGGAACTGTCAAAAGGGCAGATGGAAGGCTTCTATGATCAGGATGAGTACTTTGAAGAAGGTGAGGTTAACGAGGAGGATGTAAAGAAAAGGGAAGATATGAAACTGCGTGAGTAAGAGTCAGGCTGCCGCTCCGGGATGGGGCGGCTTTTTCTGTGCGAAGGAGGGAGTGCAGGTGGGTGTTGGGGAATTCAGGGAATAAGACGGAGGATTGAGGAAAATTAAGAATGGATTTCGGGAAAATAGCAGTGGATTGAGGAAAAAAACAGTAGATTCAGGGAAAAAAGAATAGATTCAGGAAAAGTGGTGGGAACTTCATGATATAAAGAAAAGATTCATGCTAAAGGCTGCCGGATTCATGAAAAATCAAAAACCATCTCCGTTTTGTTTCCGTAAAAAGAGCGTGGTAAGCTGGTGGAGGTGTTTCATTTACCTGGAAAAAGAGAATAGAGTTAGGAGAGTCGCAATGTCTCATACACCTCAAGAAGGAAAACAGAATCGGTTTGATTATTTATTTCAGGTCGGGCTGGTGCTTGCCATCATTCCCGCAGGTTATCCCGGTGGGTGGCCATATATGCTATCTATGGGGGTGGCGGGACTTTCGGTGCTGCTTTTCATTTACCGCATTTTTGCAAAACAGTCATCGGTTACAGACGACATGCGCAAGACGGTGAACCGTCTTCGTAAATACAGTGTTCTGGGCCTTTGGGTATCACCGGCGTTTCTTGTGACCATGCAGGTAGTGCAGGGGGGCCCTCTTGTGGACCGTGTCGTGTATCTGGCTGTCATAGCAGCCGGTCTTTTCGTTATCGTTTATTTGTTTCAGAGAAAGTACGAAGCGCTTCTGAAGGAGCAAGGAGTGGCAAAAGAGAAGGATCAGCCGAAAGGAAGCGACGCGGTTGCTATCGTGTTTTATATTGTCTTATTAGTAATCTTTATTTTAATTGTGCAGCTATTTTAGTTTTTCATAAACAAAGTGGAGGCGAAGCCAATGGTGAACATCTATTTTTCATCACACGGATCCATTGTACATGTAGTAGGTGAAGGGGATTCCTGGAGTGTAAACGATGTGGACCTTGAGAAGGGGGACATCCAGTCTCTCGCTGTGGATCCATACAGTGGAGCGATATTTGCAGGAACGTTTGACCACGGTTTGTACCGGTCTGAAAACGGAGGAGAGACCTTCGAGAGAATTGGAGAGGATGTTTTGCACGAACGGGTAACGGCACTTCACGTAGCTCCGCTGCAAGGTGGGGGGACGTACGGAACGTTATATGCCGGCACCGAGCCGAGTGAGTTGTACCGGTCGGCTGACGGAGGGGAAACATGGAAACGGATGCCTGCCTTAACGGAGCTGCCTTCAAAATCTGAATGGAGCTTTCCGCCACGTCCGGAAACCCACCACGTCCAAGCCATCGCAACAAACTATCATGAGCCGGGTTTGATACTCGCGGGAATTGAACTTGGCGGGGTGATGCGTTCGGTTGATAGCGGAGATACGTTTGAGGATCGCAAAGAGGGCTCCCAGTTCGACGTGCATGATATCGTCCTCCATCCGATTGAAAAAGATGTCATCTATGAAGCAGCCGGAGGAGGGTTCGCCGTAAGCCGGGATGCCGGCCGGACCTGGTCAACGGATAATCAAGGGCTCGGCGACTTTACGTATCTGGTCCAGGCAGCGACAGATCCTTCCGATCACAACGTGGTGATTGCGGCGGGAGCGGAAGGACCTGGGACGGCGTATGTGCCGGACACAGCACGGTACCGCCTGTTCAGAAAAGAAGGAACAAGCCCGTGGGAACGAATCGCTGATGGTCTTCCGGAAGAGGAGGGGACAACCGTTCCGCACCTCCTTACCCATACGGGAGAGCCGGGGGCTTTTTACGCCGTCTGTAACCGGGGTATCTACCGTTCTGCCGATCAGGGAGAAAGCTGGACCGAACTTCCCCTGGAATGGCCGCCGTTTTTACAAAAGCAACGGATCAATGCCGCTTGTATAAAGGAAATCTAAATGAAAAACCGTCTGAATCTCAGGCGGTTTTTTAGTTGTGAAATAATAGTCAGAATAAACTTTTTTTAAAAAAATCACCCCAAACATCCATTCCCCTGACAGTTTGTGTCAGTGCTGTCGTTATAGTAATAAATGTAATCACATACTGAAAGGGGAAATAAAACATGAAAAAAGTAAGAGGATTAATGGCAGGGTTATTTATTTTAGGAGTAATGGCGGCATGCGGGGAATCGACGATTGAGAACGTAGATAAAGAGGAGAGCGCAGCAGCGGCAACTGAAACAGACACAGAAGCAGTGGAGGAAGAAGCGGCGGAAACCGAGGATGTTGCCGAGGAAGAAGTGGTTGAAGAAGAAGGGCTCGGCATTGGGGACACAGTCAACTTTAACGGACTTCATGTGACGGTCAACGAGGTTCGTAAATATGAGGGGGACGGAGACTGGGAAACACCGGACAACGACTATTTCCTTATTCTTGACGTGAGCATTGAAAATACGACGGATGAAGCAGCAAACATTTCAACACTGATGCAGATGAGCCTCATGGATCCAAGCGGGTACAGCCAGGACATGGATATCTTTGTGGATACGAGAGGAAGTCTTGACGGCGAAGTGGGTGCCGGACGTACGATGGCAGGTGAAATCAGCTTTGACGTGGAAGATGCGGATTTCTTTGAATTTATTTTCGAGGATCCATTTATGAGCGGTCAGGCAATCTGGGAAATGGACAGTTCGGACTGGAACTAAAGAAACGGGGGAAGAAGCCGGGAGGGGGATCTCTCCCGGCTATTTCCATAAGGCTCTGTTAAACGTGTGTGTTGATTTACGTTCTCAGCGCGGGATGAAATACTATTAAAAATGCATTTTATTCTATCAAAAATCAGTTAAATACTGTCAAGAATACATTTAATTCTATCAAAAATGCATTTCATTCTTCCAAAGTATACATCGGGTTCAGAGCCAGCTTGCATAAAAAGGAAGTTTTTATTGAAGGAAGGTCAAGAAGAATGTAACAATAGACTTAGAAAGGACGGTGGTTTCGTTGGCACAAGTAAAGCGGCTGGAGAGAGTAGAGAGGCTTTTTTACATCCTGCAGTACCTGACCAATCATGAGTATGCAACGGCCAATGAACTTGCGGAGCACTGCAATACATCGGTGCGAAGCATTTACAGGGATATCAAAAAGCTCGTTGATCTCGGCGTAACACTGGACGTGGAAGGACAGTACGGATACAAAATGATTCACAAGCCGATTCAGTTCGGAGGACGTCTCACGAAGGAGGAGTGGATGGCGCTTACCCTTTATCCGATTTTATCTGAAGGGATCACGTCGGGAGAGCATCCCTTTCATCATTCATACCGGACAGGTCTTGAGAAAGTCATGGCTTATGTGCAGAAGGGGGACGAACTGTCAGGGGCCGGGGCAGGCCTTGGTGAGCGGATCAGGCTCCACTCCCGCCCGAAGGATCCGTCGCAGTTTAATGTGATGCCGACGATGATTCCTGCGATTGCGGCGAACCAGACCGTTGAGGTTACCTACTATGCAATTCACCGGGATAAAAAAACACAGCGCAAGCTTGATCCGTATTATTTAGTTCCGAGGGAAGGTCATTTATACGTTATTGCCTACTGTCACCTTCGGGAAGTGATGAGGGTGTTCCGGCTCAGCCGTTTCGAATCGGTAAAGCCGACGGGTGAAACGTTTAAGATTCCCCGCAGCTTTAATATTGATGAATTTCTGTCCCGTCGCTGGTCAATCATTTCCGATGATACGGAGACGACGTTTCTGGTAAGGTTTGAAAAAGAAGCGGCCCGTTATGTGCTGGAAGACGACTTTCACGTGGACACAGAAAGAATGCCGCAAAAAGACGGATCCCTTTTGCTTAGGACGACGGTAAACAGCAACGAGGAGTTCTTAAGGTGGATCCGGTCATTCGGAATGAATGCGGAGGTTCTTGAGCCAAAAGAGGTCAGGGAGCAGATGGCAGTAGAATACCGGACTCTTTTGGGAAAGTACGAAAAAGGTCGCTGACTATAACAATGACTCAGAAGGGAAGTGATCCCGTCTGAGTCATTGTTTTTCTTCTTTAAAGCCGTGCTTTACAAACTGTTTGATGTCTCCGATGACTCCAATGTCTTTTAAAATCACGATGATCACAAGGAACAACGGTCCAAGGAAAAGTCCGAACGCCCCAAACACCTGAAGACCTGCAAAGAGGGAAATGAGGACTGCCAGAGGATGAAGATTCATACTCGATGACAGGATTTTCGGCTCCAGGGACTGCCTTGCCACAAGGGTAACCCCGTAGACGATGGCAACCCCGATTCCGAGGGTAATGTCTCCTGTAATGAACAGGTAGATGGCCCAGGGGATTAAAATGGTCCCGGACCCCAGATACGGGAGAATCTCAGCAATCCCCACTACAATGGCCAGTGTAACAGCCTGTTCCACCCGGATGATGCTGAGTCCCACAAGGACGATGACACTGGTCAGAGCCATGAGGATGAGCTGGGCACGGATAAAGCCGAAGACGCGGACTCTGAATGCCCGGCCGAACAGCTTTGTTTTCTTTAAGGCAGGTGCGGAAAACACATCGTATATGTATGCCCGCATTTTTCCCCAGTCCTTACCGATAAAGTAAACCGATAAAAGAATGAAAAGAATGATGATAATTGATGACGGCACAGCGATCAGGAGCTGGCGGAGGCCGTCTGCGAGTGCCTGTCCGAACTGGCCGAGAAGCTCGCCTGCCTGCGTGCCGAGACCTGTAATGCTTTCACGAAAAGCCTGTTGCTGCTCCGGGGTAAGGGTGGCAATAATGCCGATAACCTGCTCCCAGATCGGGAGAATGGTTTCGTTAAAAAATTCCTGCATATGAACAGCTGCTGTTTCAAACCACTGTGGAGCATGTTTTGTAAACTGCTGAACACCGAAAATGGCGAGAAATACGAGACCCGTAAACACACCGGCAATGGTTGTGAGACCCACCAGTAAAGCGGTGAGTACAGCGAGGCCGTTTGGAAATCGGAGCCGTTCTCTGAGCAGCCTGATTAAAGGAAGCAGTGGCCACACAAGAAGAGCGGCGATTAAAAACGGGTATGTAAGGGATAAGAAACGGCCGGTGAGCCACAATACGCCAATTAAAACGAGAGCTGTAATCACTGCCCGTACAAAAACCCAGGCTTGTTCTTTTGTCATTCAACCATCACCTCCGATCACTATCCTATTATTTTTTCCGGAAACAACGAATCCAAAACCTGTGCTCCATAGGTTTCGACTAAAATTGATAATCTCCTGCCTTAAATCAGAGGCCACTGAAAAAGTCAAAGCCCGATAATAATGTCACCACTTTAGGGCTTTGATTGCAACATAATGTGAGTTTTAATTATTTTTTTATGTACTAAAAATCATTGTTGTTATTAAAAAGTGTTGATTGAAGAGAATGAAGCGACACTCCTGCGGGAAAAGCGAGTTCCGGGGAGACCCGGTCAAGCACGAGCGTTGCTTCATGAATAAGCTTCGAGTTGCTTCGACGTATATCCTTCGGAGCCTGGCTGGCAGAGGAAGAAGCAGCATGCTGAGGAGGCTCCCGAACCGCCCGAACCGCCCGCGGAAAGTGCAATGAGCGGAAATCAACCCCTGACTTTTCTGAGCCTGTTTAAAAGAAAATGGACTTTTTCAGTGCCCTCTAAATCATAAAAGGAGAACGCCTGAAAGTGTTACCCTCCATGCGCTCCCCGCAATCGTTATTCCTGATCTTCTTCGGTTTCGGCCTCTTCTTCTTCCTCTCCATCCGTTTCTTCAGGTGCTTCAAACGTCGTCGCTATCGCTGTGGCTTTTGCTTCGAAGTCTTCGTCAGCTGATTCTTCAGGGAACATAACAGATACGGTATATTTCCCTGTGTCGGTAATCTTGAAGAACTCATAGTTTACATAGTCATTACCACGGATGGCCTCTGACCAGCTGCCAGGTTTACTTGCATCACCTTCTGAGCGGATGTAAAAGTCAAATTCCGCCCCGGCCTGCATGTAGAAAGATTCATAGTTTTCCACATGACCGCGGTTACCGACCATGCGTTTTTCCATGTCAAGTTCCCGGTCCAGGTCGATGGCTCTTTCCATCGGGTTTCCTTCAGCGTCAAGAATTGTAGTTTCTGTCAAAGTCATCGTCAATCCGTAGAGGTCATGATCTTCATCATCAACAAGAACCTGAGCCGTAGGTGCTCCGCCTTCAAGGTCTTCAAGCTCCAGTCCTTCCGGCAGCTTTAGTTTTGCGCCGAAAGCCGTTTCGTGGACTTCAGCGTCAATCACGCTCTCTGATCCGTTTATATCGTAGGCGATCTGGTCGTCTCCGGCTGCAATAAGAGTGATTTCGCTTTCAGATGCAGCAGCCTCTTCCTGCTCACCTGACTCTTCGTCACTTTCATTTTGTCCTTCGTCATCCCCGGCTGATTCTTCCGTATCAGGACTTTCCGAACCGCCGCTGCCTGATGCGGTATCCTCTTCCTCATCTGTAGAACCGCATGCGACGAGAGCCGCAGTAAGGATCCCGGCGGTAAGCGTTTTTGCCATGATTTTCATTACTAAACATCTCCTTTTCTCTAGGTCAATATTATCAAATTATAACAATATTTAATGGATTTCGAAAGTTTTACGTTTGTTTTTAAATATGTGAAATTATCTAAATATATTTAGGTGAGCGAAATAAATAGGTTGGAAGTACCGTTGTGTGTTAAGGAACAGAGGTTTCAGGGTAAAATAAAGATACGTCTGACTAAATCGGGGTTTAACAATGTATAACAAAGTCTTACTTATTTATAATGGAAATGCGGGCCAGTCAGAAGTAGAGAGGCATATTCAGACCGTCGCAGGGGCTCTGGCAGGGAAAGTGGAAGAGCTCACATTAAAACGGACGAAACAAAAAGGTCACGCTGAAGAGATTTGCAGAGAGCGGGGAGAAGAGGTGGATCTCGTCTGTATTTTAGGCGGAGACGGAACTGTTCATGAATGCATCAACGGACTCGCTTCTTTAGCCAATCCTCCGGTCATTGCGATTCTCCCTGGAGGAACGTGCAATGATTTTTCCAGGTCCCTTGGCATTTCACAGAATATGAAACAGGCTGCAAACACCATTTTGATAGATAAAAAAGAGAAAGTGGACATTATGAAAGTCAACGATCGGTGGGTAACGAATTTTGTGGGACTTGGCCTTATTACGGATGCGTCCCAAAATATCGACCCGAACCTGAAAGGAACATTCGGCCGTCTCAGTTACTTTATCAGTGCCATCAAAACGGTCCGGGAATCAAAACCCTTCTCCTTTACGATGGAAACTTCCGACGGGGGGGAAATTCAGGACCATGCCGTCATGATTCTCGTGGCAAACGGTAACTATCTGGGGACGAATCAGCTTCCTTCCCTTCATGAAAACATGAACGACGGAAATGTAAATGTGTTTGTTCTGCGGGAAGCAGGCATGGCTGTTTTAAAGGAATTTATTCAGAATAAAGATTTGAACGAGTGGGATATGAACAACGAGGCCTTTGATTTTATGGAGGCAAATGAGCTGACCATCACGACGGACCACCCGATGGAGCTCGATATGGATGGGGAAGTTTACAATGAAACCCCTGTACGGATACGGTTGTATAAAGAGCATCTCACGTTTATTACAGGTGAGGAATATAATGAAAACTGACTGAAACCGCTGCTGGTGAGCAGCGGTTTTTTAATAGGGAAAAGATGTGATTCGCCCGCGGGATGGGATAAGCGCCTACTTTTTTTGCCTCAGCTCCTTGAGGCTGTACTTTGTCCCCCGCCATTCCACGCCGCCGTTTTTGTACGTTTTAATCATAGACCGCCACAGGCAGTAGAGAAAAACGAGGGCGCTGAAGGGAACCGTACATACATACCACCAGGGGTGGGAAAAGTACCGGCCGTTTTTTACATACATGAGCACATATAAAACCACAACAGCAGCGCTGAGCCGCTGAACAATAACGTCCGAATGAAACACGAGGATAAAAGGTGTGACATGAAAAGAAAGGACGCCCACTGTTGCAAGCAGCACAAAGCTCAGGCGGTACTGCATAAAGGCAAACAGATTTTTCTCAAGGCCGAGGCTCATGTCCTTAAGCGTTTCGTACCACTGGATGGAAATAATGCCGTTGCCGAAGCCGAGTTGCTGCTTGTATCCGGCGTCTACGATTGTTTTTCCGAGCTTAAGGTCGTCATCGGGGCGGAGGGCGATCGCTTTATGTGTACCGGCATGCTTATAAACATCGCGTTTCATTAAGTTAAACGCCCCTACGCCGGCGTGACCGGCTGCGATGAAGTTCCAGACGCCGATAATACCCCAGAACGTGTAGAAAATCCGGTAGGGAAGAGTGCCGCCTCTGTTTTCCGGGAGAAGAGCCAGGTGATCAAGGCTTTTGGTACGGGCAAAATACAGAGAGTCCGCTACAGCTTTTTCGGAAAAAAGAATATCTGCATCGGCATAAAGAAGCCAGTCGCCTCTGGATTGTTCGTACCCTTTATAGAGCGCGTGGTTTTTCCCGAGCCAGCCGGTTGGGAGCTCATGGATATGGATAACCTGAAGAGCGGGAAACTCCCCCCCGAGCCGATCGAGTATGGCGCCGGTGCGGTCGTCTGAGCGGTCGTTGACTGCAATTACTTCAAGGTTCGTATACGACTGGGCCATCAAAGAGCGGATGGTTGATTCGATCTCGGTTTCTTCATCCTTGGCCGCTATAATGACACTGACGAGTGCCTCATCGGTGCTGACGGGGTCTGGCGCTCTGGTAATAAAAGGAATCTCGCGGATCCCGCAGTACCATTGGAGACAGATCATGGTGACGAAAAGAAGCACGGTACTGGTGTAAATGAATATGATCAAAGGAATCCCCCCCCCGTTCTATTGGTGGTTTATTTTAGTTTACCACTGAAGGCTTGAAACGAATAAAAGAACGGTTCTGATGAGTGGAAATTTATGTGAAGTATTGAGCATTTTAAGTTTTTATGATAAAAAAGAAGGTACCACTTTTAACCCTTTGCTGCGGTGAAAGGACAACGAGAAGAGAAGGTGATGATGCAGTGATTTGGATTCAACTGGCTGTCGTTCTGCTTGCCATTTTTATCGGGGCAAGAATGGGCGGTGTCGGATTAGGTGTAATGGGTGGCGTGGGCCTTGGGGTTCTGACGTTCGGGTTTGGCCTGCAGCCGACAGAACCACCCATTGATGTAATGCTTATGATCGTAGCTGTCGTCACAGCTGCCGGAGCCCTGCAGGCGGCCGGGGGAATGGACTATTTAGTGACGGTGGCTGAAAAAATACTTAGAAAAAATCCACAACGGATTACGTTTATGGCCCCGGTGACCACGTATTTGTTTACGTTTTTTGCCGGGACAGGCCATGTAGCTTATACACTGCTTCCGGTTATAGCGGAGGTGAGTCAGGAGTCGAAGGTAAGGCCGGAGCGCCCTATGTCTGTGGCGGTGATCGCGTCCCAGCAGGCGATTACGGCGAGTCCGATTTCGGCTGCAACGGTGGCGCTCCTGGCATTACTCGCCCCCTTTGATGTAACCCTTCTTCAGATTTTAGGCGTCACAATTCCGGCAACGTTTCTCGGGATTATGACGGCGGCTTTTGTGGTGAGTAAAAAAGGGGCGGAGCTTGAGGAAGATCCGGAATACAAACGCCGGCTGGAAAGAGGGCTCGAGCCAATCCGGGAGGCGCGAGCGAAGATTGTAGTAACAGCACAGGCGAAGTTTGCTGTCGGGCTGTTTCTGTTTGCTTCTATATTCATTGTGATTCTCGGAAGCTTTCCGGAGTTAAGACCGGCATGGGAAACGGGTGGCGGTGTTGAAGAGCTGTCCATGCCGTATGCGATTCAGATCATTATGCTTTCGGTAGCGGCAGTGATTATTTTGTTCTGCAAAGCGGATGTGGGAAAAATTGCGTCCGGAAGCGTGTTCCGGGCAGGGATTGTGGCAGTGGTGGCAATCTTTGGTATTGCCTGGATGGGAGATACGTTCTTCCAGGGAAACAGCGAAGCGATTGAGTCATCGATGCAGGGTCTTGTGACAGCAGCACCATGGCTTTTTGCGGCTGCCTTGTTTGTCTTATCGATTCTGCTTAACAGTCAGGCTGCAACGGTGACAGCGCTGGTGCCATTGGGACTGAGTCTTGGCATTAATCCATTCTTCTTAATTGCCATGTTCCCGGCGGTGAACGGGTATTTCTTTATTCCAAACTACGGGCCGATTATTGCGGCGATTAACTTTGACCGCACAGGGACGACGAAAATCGGGAAGTATGTGCTGAACCACAGCTTTATGATTCCGGGGCTTGTAACGACGGTAACGGCTGTGGCACTCGGGTTTTTGTTTATTTTGTTTTTGTAGGACTGCTATTAAGTCATCGGTTTTCTAAGCTTCGTTGAACGGAATACGCTCCCTTTCCGCGGACTCGCGCTGAGCCTGTCTCGCACTTCCGCAGGAGTGTCGCTTATTCCGTTCAACTACGCACAATACGCTGAACCAGAAATGTTAGGTTTGCCAGAAAAGACCGCATGCCTATCTTCCTGCGCGATGGTGTGAATGAGTTGGAATGGGTGTCTGTTTTTGTAGAAGACTATGTTAACTGCCTGTTTTGATTTACTGATTAGGGTTTCAGAAGCTCCAGGCGGACGCTTTCCGCGGGCACCGCTTCAGCCTCAAAATCACCCTGCGGAAGTGAGGAGGCTCACCGGTACCTCCGCGGAAAGCGATGGACGTTCGAGGTTCATCATGCTTCATTTTAATGGGATTCGATATTCGCCGCTTAACTTGCATGTAAGGTTGTTTGTCTATTTTCAGATAAACCGTTATAACAGCCTGCCCTTCTTATTAAGCTTATACATATTCTGTATGGAGCTTATGGAAAAGGAGGGAAATGGAATGAGTAAATCACATGGTGCTTCTTTTATCCTTGTCATTTTTGTACTTCTAGTGATCATCGGCTGTGCTTGCTACAACGGCGGTCAGGTTGGAGGAGCTTCCTACGGCTACGGCTGCGGCTGTGGCTGGTAAAAAAAAATGAACCTGGCAGAGGAAATGGCGGACGCACGTTGCTGCTTCCTCCGGACCGGGTGTGAATTATAGTGAAGGTTGTCTGCATCTGTTGCAGGCAGCCTTTTTTTGTCGGGTATGAATTGTGACAATCTCTCCTATTTTTTTACGAAGGAGATGCGCGCCGGAAAGTTGAATGGTGTAGTACCAATCAACCGGGGGAGGGTGCAATCATATGGCGGGGTTTATGAAAAAGAATGGTGTGTGGGCAATTTGTTTTGTAGTGTTTTGTATTGTCGTCGCTGTTATGACGTTTTATTCGCCTGAAGAACGGGATGCCGCTGCGAATGAGGAGGAAAAGGAACAGACAAAAGATGTTGAAGAAGAGGCTGTGGAAGAGGAAAAAGATGAGAGTGAGGAGCGTTCCCACGGACAGCCTGAGAGTGAAGAGAGTGAAGAAGGCGAAGGTGCAGCGGTGGAGGATGAGGCAGGGGAAATTGAGGCTGTCGCTTATGAACCGGGGATGGAACAAAACACAAAGCTGACGCTGGGGATGGCCCATGAGTATCTGAATGAGCTTACGGGCTGGGGGCGTTTGAAGGATATTGATGTGACGATGCTTTCCCGGGATGCTGACTGGGTGCGCCTAAAAGGTCAGCTGGACTATTTATATGAGAGTTTCGGTGCTTCGAAGGCGAAGGAGGACGTGAGGACAGCGCTTATGCTTGCCGAAGTGGCGGAGGTCAGTGGAGACAGGGAGGCTTTGCGTTTTTTACACAGGGTGGTTCATGACCTTGATGTGAATATTAATGAGGCGGATGGGGATCACTGGGGGATTACGGAGGCGTTTGGGTATGAGGGGCAGTCGGAGAGTGTGAAGCGGTATTTGGAAGGGTTTGAGTAGGGGCACATACCTTTTTATTTTCATGAATAGGGTAGATTGTGGAGTATTCATGGAAGGGGGATGTGTTTCTTGTTTGATGAGACAGCACGGTTTGAGCATGGCTTCTGGCTGCAGGTAATGGGTGATCATGCGCGGTTTCTCATGGATTCGCTGCCGGTTAGTGAGATGGAAGATGTGGAGATTACGAAGGAATACCGGGCGGAGTATGATCGGCTGCTGCAGGAAGTGAGGAACGGGGTCGGTGACTTCCGTTCATTTACGAAAGGTGTGGAGCGGCTGACGGACCAGTTTCGAAGCTTTAAGCTCTCGATTATTGGAAGGCAGTTGAATGGGGAGATTCGCATTCATTTGCCGCCGACATTTATTAATCATATGGTTAACGAGCTTGAGGAGTATCAGCTGGTGATGTCGTATCTGGCTAAGGGTGAGAAGCCGCCTGTTTTTCATGAGCTGCATCACCACCTTGTCTGGCTCCTGGATGCGGCGGGGCATGCGTCAGGCATATCCGGAAGCTTGGATATGGTGGAGAAGCAGATGCAGGAGAAGGGCAATGAGTTTGTAAAGGGGTTTGAGGATTTTTATGTGAAGGCTGTGGAGTTGAGCGGGTATCTGCGGGCGAATGTGGATTCGTTTCCTGCCCTGCGGCGGTTTAATGATGATGTGCGGCTGAAGATCGAGCTGTTCAAAGGGTTTTTGCATGAGATTGAGGAAATGGAGCTGTCTGATGAGCTGTTGAGTACGTTTTCACCTCTGATGGCTGATCATATGGCAAGAGAAGAGTGCTACTATCTGATGAAAGTGGCTGAGGCGGGTGGGCAGGAAGCGCCCGGGTGTGATCCGTCTGAGCCGAGACTTCAGGATGAGATGTGATGAAGGGGAGAGTGCATCAGGAAAAAAAGAAGGTGCTTCTTTTTTGCGATCCGGGGATTGATGATGCGGTTGCGATTTTTTACGCGGTGATGCATCCGCAGATTGAGCTTGTGGGGATTGTGGCTGATTACGGAAATACGACGCGGGAAAATGCGGTACGGAACGTAGTGTATCTTCTTGAGCTGCTGCATGTGGAGAATGTGCCGGTGTTTGCCGGGGCCGAGGGACCGCTGACGGGGAAAGAAGTGCAGGAACAGCCGGATATTCACGGGGAATTCGGGCTTGGGACGATCAATGTGCCGGAGGAAGTTGATGTGGAGCCGTTTGAGAATTTCTTTGACGTGATTGATGTTATTAAGAATTACCGAGATGAAGTGGTGATCGTGACAACGGGCCGGCTTACGTCTCTTGCGGCTCTTTGTACATTTTATCCGATGCTGATGCATAGGGTTGTTTCTGAGTATGTGGTGATGGGCGGTGCGTTTTTCGTGCCGGGCAATATTACGCCTCTGGCTGAGGCGAATATCTATGAGGATCCGATTGCGGCGAAGCTTGTGATCGGGAAGGCGTCGATGATCACGATTGTCCCTTTGAATGTGACCGATCAGCTTTTGGTACCTATGAAAGTGATCCGGGAGATTGCGTTTGATAACGGGTATGTGATTTTTGAGGCGCTGGTGGATTATTACTATGATTTTTATGAAGCGGCGACGGTGGATGAGCTCCTGGGTACTCCGTTGCATGATGTGGTGGCATTGAGCGTACTTGTAAATCCAGAGTTTTACGAGTTTGTCGATTACCGGGTTTTTGTAGAATCGTCTGACACATCCACTGCGGGTGTGACGTTTCCTGATCTCAGGCGTTTGGAGGAGCTGAAGCCGGGTCCTGTGCACCGGGTCGCGGTGGAGGCAGATGAACACGCATTTCTAAACGATTTTGTAAGGATATTGTCCCGGAAGAAAGATGTGGATATGTAAAAAGTGATGGGTTTCTTTTATGGAAGGGTCTTTTTACGTACGGTGTTGATTTTTGTTGCTGTACTCTCTTTCCGCGGTGGGCGGTTCGGGAGCCTCCTCAGCGCTTTACGCTTAAGGTGTCTCCCCGGAACTCGCATTTCCCGCAGGAGTGTTTCACATCCGCTCTAATCAACCATTTAAATAGAAAGGGCGGCACGAGCGTTCGACAAGAGCGCACGTGCCGCCCTTTTCCGCATTTTTACACAATTGTTCGGGGGTCTGTCCCCCGAACTTTTCGACAGAAAGAAGGGGGGACTTTTGATATGTGATGGGTGATGGATAAATATTACTGTCATTTCGGTAAAAGGAGAAAAAAAGGTAAAATGGTAAGGTTTGTAAAGCTTTTGGGTGGGGTAATGAAAGAAGGTAAATAGCCACTGATGTTAATATAGTGACCTTTAATTAGGTTTTTATATCCGGTTATATAGACTTAACAGGTGCGTAAAATGTCGAAAAAATAGTCGGTTAGAACTGCGTGAGAGGAAAATGCGATGATAGTAAAGGGTGGAGGAGGAGGGGATGAAGCTTTGCGGTGGTTGAAAGACAGCGTTTTACTCTTAGTAGGAAAGTTTACATATAAAACTTAGAGTTCCAAAGGAGGGTTGAGTCAATAGTACTTGTTTAATGAAAAGTGTATAAGATTGCAATACTCCCCGGTGTGTTTTTTTTACAGAATTCATTAGTCATAAAGACCTAAAACGATTTCACCCGTGATTTGGCAACTGGGTATACGTGTGGTAAACATAGTAAATAGAATTCACCATTCGGACACATTTTCTGACGGTGAAGGGCGAAATGCAGGTTTGGCCCGGGTCGATGGAAATGAACCAGGTTTATTGAAATATTACTAGGTACAAAGGAAGGGCAATCCTATGAAACTTGTAATTGATGAAAGTATCGGTATTACAAAGGAAGCGGCAGATGAGCGGTATGGTCCTGAGGCAGCCGTGATCAAGGACACGCGGGTCTCTTCCAAAAAGGACCAGCATTTAACTGACTATTTAAAGGAAACGGAGCCCGGATTCTTGAGAAAAGGGGTCAAGACGATTCCTTATTCCCTTCAGGAGGAAGTAGCCTGGTTCCAGTCGGTGTCAGAGGAAGGCGGGCCGGTCGTATATTTCTACGATGAGCAGTACACGGCAAGTGATGTGATTCTGCGGGTTCGAAACTGGCTTTTACCTGAAACGTCTTTACATCCGGTCCCGGTGGGCAGCCTTTCAGGAGCCGCAGAGGTACTGTTCCTGATTGAAGAACTCCTTAAACATAAGGACGGGCTCACAGACTATGAGAACCTCAGTCATTTTACCGATGAACGGCAGACTGGCAGCACTGTGTGGGTGATCACTACACCGAAGGCCAAGCCGTTACTGGAGAAAAAAAAGAGGTTCTCTATATATAAGAAAAAAGAGATCACAGAGTATTCTCTCATAAAAGTCCACGGTCAGACCGTGAAGACTGCTTTAAAGGGGCCCTTGGACAAGCTCGTGGAAGCTGTTCTAAAAGAGGGGGAGAACTGGCTTGTGATTCGAAAAGGATTGGATCAGGAGCTTGATCTTCAAGGAAAAGGCGAAGAGGTTACATTATCCGAACAAACATTGCCGGTAAATATTCCTTATATTCAATTTGTTCAGACTGCACCAGCAAAAGTACTCACATACACTTAAAGACGGAGTTGACGCTTTATGATAGACGCGAAACGAAAGGCCGCCATCTTTTTAACCATCGCTTTTGTCCTTGCGGTTGTAACAAGCATTCTGATTCTTAGCCAGATCAGGGCAGCCCAGGATTCCCTCGGGGAACGGACACAGGTGGCTGTAGCCGCAACAGATATTCAGACGTATACGGAAATTACGGAAGACATGATCGAATGGGTGGAGATTCCCCAGGTTGAAAACCTCGGCTCATTTGTCCGGGACGCAAGTGAAATTGAAGGCACTATTGCCATAGTAAATATGCAGCGGGGAGATCTTCTTACAAGTAACGTTCTCCGGGCGGGGGCAGACATCCCTGAAGACCACCGGATCGTCTGGATGAATGCGACGAGTAACGTAGTCATGGATCAGCCTGTAGCGTCAGGCGATACGGTCGATATTATCGTCACCTATGACGCTGATGAGGAGTTTACGACAACGCGTCTCTTTGAAAACGTCACTGTAGTCCAGCGTGAAGAAGGCGGCGAAGGCATGAGCGATATTAAAGTGTCCATGCCTTTGACTGACGCGGAGCGCTTTATCCATCATCAGAATACAGCAGACTCCATTCGAATCCTTCTTGCCAACCAGGTTCAGCAGTCCGGTATAGAGGACGAGCAGGAGGAAGCTCCGGAAGACGAGCCTGTGGAAGAAGAGCAGGTGGAGGAGGAACCAGAGGAGGAAGAAGAGCCTGAGGAAGAGCCTGAAGACGAAGAAGAGGATGACGAAGACGACGAAGAAGAAGATGACGAAAACGAAGACGAGGATGACGAATGATGAACACATTGCGTGCGTTAATCATATCACCTGATAAAGAGCTTACAGAAAATCTGGAGGGGGCGCTTTCGGAGGCTTCGTTCACGGTGGTTAAAGAAGAAGAATTGAAAGACGAGAGTCTCCAGCAAGGCTACGCTGTCGCTTTTATAGATGATGTGTTTTTAAAAGAACAAAGCTCCCTCTGGACACCGCCGAATATGTATGTGGTCGCTGTTGCCAAGGAACGAAACTTTGACGCGGTAAGAGCGTATATGAAGCTCGGGGTATATGACGTGATTGTGGAAGAAGAGGAATCGGACCGACTGAAAGACCTCGTCCATCACTTGAAGGAAAAGGTGGAACGGGGCGAGTTTTCCGCAGCAACGGCCGATTCTTATCAGGCCCAGGGGAAAGTGCTGAGTTTTTACAGCTCAAAAGGCGGATCAGGAAAAACCCTCCTGTCAACGATGACTGCCCAATGTTTAAAAGGCAAGCATAAGAAGGATGTTGTCATCATCGATTTAAATGCCCAGTTCGGCGGGCTGGATGTGACTTTCGGTCTTGAGCATAACCGCTCGTACTATGACTTGAAACCTGTCCTTGACGAACTTGCGATTCACCATATTCAGAATGTTGCCATTACCCATGAACAGACGGGGATTGATGTCATTTTGGGACCGTCGAACCCGGAACAGGCGGAAGAAGTGGAAGATGAGCTCATCAGCCGGATGATCCGCGTATGTAAGGAACATTACGACTACGTGATTGTGGACATGCCAAGCGGTGTGTCAGCACTCAGTTTTATGGGTCTGAACGAGGCATCCCACATCTATTATGTGCTGAATCCTGACAGTATGAGTCTCAGGGTATTGAAGCACACACTCACCTTGTTTGACCGCTTCCAGCTGGGGAAAAAACAGGGGCTCTCCCTCATTTTAAACCGGACGGATAAAAAGGACGAAATGACCGAAGCGGATGTGAAAAAAATTATCGAAGTGCCTGTCGGGGGAGTCATCCGGTCTGATTATTTCGGACTTCAGCCATTGTTAAATATGGGGATGCCGTTCTTTTTAGGCAACGGAAAAAAAGCGAAAACGAAAGTAACGAAAGATGTGGAGCGCTTTGTAGAAAAGAGCGTCGTTTCATAAAGTAGCATATTCTCAGTGGAAAGCAGGTGAGACACATGTCCTGGATGCAAAGAGTGAATACAACAGCTACAAAAGAGCCGGTCAACGTGCAGGACCAGGAGGTGGACCGCTGGGTTCGGCATTATAAAGCCCGCCTGATTAAAGAAGCGGATCTTGAGTCGATAACGAAGCTGGATGCCAATGAGCGGAAGCAGACGATCGAACGCCTTGTTTCAAAGATGATTGAGGAAGAGAGGGTGATCATTCCGTCCCAGGTGATGCAGGAAATCATCCGGCAGATGATCAACGAAAGCGTGGGGTACGGACCTCTTGAAGCCCTCCTTGAACAGCCTGATATTACGGAGATCATGGTGAACAGCCCGAAAGACGTGTTTATTGAGCGGCGCGGAAGGCTTGAAAAGACCTCGGTACGCTTTAAGGACAAAGAACATATCCGCCATATCATTGACCGCATCATTGCCCCGATCGGGCGCCGGGTCGATGAGAGTTCTCCAATGGTGGATGCCAGGCTTACAGACGGAAGCCGGGTAAATGCGGCCATTCCGCCGATCAGCCTTGACGGACCGGTTATATCCATACGGAAGTTTAAAGCAGATCCATTCTCCATGGACGAGCTGATTGGATTCGGCTCCTTCCACGAAACGATGGGTGAATTTCTCCGTGCACTGGTAAAAGCAAAGTGCAACATGCTCGTATCCGGAGGCACCGGGAGCGGGAAGACGACCCTCCTGAACGTGTTAAGTGCATCGATTCCTAAAGGGGAACGAATCGTGACGATCGAGGATATGGCGGAACTCCGGTTTGATTACGACAACCTCGTACGCCTGGAAGCGCGGCCTGCGAACATGGAAGGAAGCGGGGAGATCGCTATTCGCCACCTTGTGAAAAACGCCCTCCGGATGAGGCCGGACCGGATTATCGTCGGTGAGGTACGTGGTACGGAAGCATTGGACATGCTTCAGGCCATGAACACCGGTCACGAAGGGTCACTCACAACGGTTCACGCCAATACGCCAAAGGATGCCCTCGGCCGTCTGGAAGCGATGGTGATTATGTCGGGACTGCCTTTGACCGTCGATGTGATCCGGGGCTACTTTGTCGGAGCCCTTGACCTGATCGTACAAAGCGAGCGGCTGCCGGATGGACAGCGAAAGCTCGTGAATATATCCGAAATCATTGAAGAAGACGGGAAAGTCCTGATCAAAGATGTGTTTCGCTATAAACGTGTCGGATTGGATGATGAGGGCAACGTCCTCGGACATTTCGAAGCCACAGGATACGTACCGAAAGCCTATCAAAAAATAAAGGCCTTCGGAATCGACCTTACGCCGGACATCTTCAAAGAAGGTGAGCTCACATGAATGCAGCCGTGATCTCCTTAAGCGCCACGTTTTTCGCCTTTTTCACAGCCTTTTACTTTTACTGGGAAAGCAAGCAGGCAAAACGGGCGCAAAAACGGGCAAGAGTCTGGTTTGAAGCGGAAGATGAACAGAAGCGAAAGAGTTTTATCTACCTGTTTGGTGATAAATATGACGAGTCGGAGCTTTCGGATAACCTTCAGGAAAAGCTTGCACATGCGAATATGTCCATGAAAGCGTCGGAGTATGCGGCGGTATGTATCCTCCTTTTTGCTGTTCTGTGGTTCTTACATCATTTTCTGCTGCAGCTCCTCTTTCCCCTTGATGTGGTACTTGCTTATTTTCTCGTCTGGGGTGGATCGAAACTCTTTCTTAATTCAAAAAAGAACAAACGCTCCAATGAATTTAATAAGCAGCTGCCGGAAATCTGCCGGATGATGAGTAACACTGTTAAAGCCGGAATGACGCTCCACCAGGGAATCGACATTGTAGCAAAAGAGCTGCCGGCTCCCGCTGGTCTGGAATTTAGGGAAATGAACCAGGAGCTGAATCTGGGTGGAAACTTTGATGAAGTGATGAATGGTCTTACACACAAAATTGCCAGTGAAGAGTTGAAGATCTTCGTTAATACAATTTCGATCCAGCGAAGGGTCGGAGGAAACCTGGCAGAGGTTCTCGGAATCATGGCTGGAACGCTCGAGGAGCGGGAGAGAGTAAACAAAGAGATCAATACGCTAACAGCAGAGGCGCGGACGATTGCAATTATGCTTCCTGCGCTTCCGGTGGTCATGGCACTGATGATGAATTTTATTATTCCGGGATTTTTAAACCCTCTGTTTACCCCGCTGGGATTGATTCTCCTTGCTGTATTCATAGTATTCCAGCTCGTTGCAGTAGGGATTATACGTCAGATTACAAAGATTAGGGTGTAGCGTATGAATGAAGGATTTATGTCAGTTGTAACGATGTTAAATGCCATTGTGCTCCTCTTACTCCTTATTTCATTTGTGTTTATCTGGCTGTATGTGGCAAAAAAACAGAAGCTCATCCGTTACGTAGGCGAGTCGAAGCAAAAGAAAAAGAAGAAGCGGTCCTTGAAAGAGAAGCTTTGGGAGCCGGTCTTAAAAGGCAGTCATTATGTAGGTCCCACAGCGGTTAAATATCCATTGTTTGTAAATAAAGAAAGAGATGAAAAACAGCTCACGTACGCCGGTCACCCAATGGGACTGACATTGGAAGGCTTTTACGGCATGCGCTACCTCCTCGGGTTTGGAAGTTTACTCGTTTTCTGGATCTACAATATGCTGGGCATGCCTTTTGGGCTTATTCTCATGCTGCTCATGCCAATTGCAGGTTTTCTCTTTCCTAACATCTGGATTCGCCTGAGAGCTAAAGAAAGACAGGAAATTATCAGTGCCACCATGCCGGATTTTATGGATACGGTGAGTATTTCTCTTCGAGCCGGTGCTTCCCTGGATGGGGCATTGAGGCAGGTATCCGAACGTATGGATGGTCCGTTGAGTGAAGAGATTAGCAGATTTACCCGGGAGACAAGCCTGGGGGTCCCGAGAAAGACGGCATTTGGCCAACTTTTGGAACGGAATACGTCAAAGGAGCTGGAGAGTCTTGTAACCTCTCTCGTACAGGGGGAAGAGCTCGGGGTTCCAATCTCACAGACATTTAACGTCCAGGCCAGTGATTTAAGGCATACAAGAGGGTTTAAAGCGAAGGAGAAGGCGGCTAAAGCAAGTCCGCAGATCACGCTGGTAACGACCTTCCTTGTAGCTCCTTCTGTCCTTCTTCTTGTTGTTGGACTGATGGTGCTGAACCTGATTTATAATCCGGGGGCATTCGGGCTTGATATTTTCTTTGGTTCATAGATGGGCAGCAGTCCCATTTTATGATAGATCATCGTTGTCAATAAGTTTTAGACTATAAAAATTTTAAAAGGAGAGATTTACATGTTAACAAAATTGTATGTGAAAGCAGATACGAAGCTGAATGAGGTTAAAAACACACTGGAAGAAGAGCGCGGAGCTCTGTCCCTTGAGTGGGTAGCGCTTGGCCTTCTCGTTATCGTTGTTATCTCAGGGGTTATGATGGCATTCAGCGACGATCAAACATTTGGTAATGCCATTCGAGCAAGACTTACAGAATTCATCAACCAGATTGGCCAGTAACAGCCTGAACAGGTAAAGAGGAGGAATACCAATGAGAAAACATTTTAAAAGACTGAGAAAAAACCAAAAAGGATCCCAGACACTTGAGTTTGTAGCTGTGTTTCCGTTGATTATCTTTGCCTTCCTCTTTATCTGGCAGATGGCGTTAGTCTCTTATGCCATTGTCGTTACCGAAGCAGCTGCCCGGGATGGTGCCCGGGCGGCATCGGTGGACGGCGATTATGTACAGGCTGTTCAGTCATCGGCTGTCGGTCTTGATATCGTAGGTACACCAGGGCGGTCTATTTCTGAGTCATCTTACGGCCAGGAGGTTACGGTTACTGTCGTCACAAAGGTTCCGATGGTTCAGATGCCATTCGTTCGTAACCTTGACCAGAACGTCACCTCTACGGCAACGATGCCGTATGAAGTGGACGAGGATGACTGATAAATAGACGGAAAAGCGAGTATGGGAAAAGGAGGGCATCGTGTGAAAAAGGTTTTGAAAGAAGAGCGGGGCAGTACGTTACTTGTGATTGTCGGTGTTTTAATGATTGCTATTTTCCTTAGTTTTATCTTTTTTGATATGTTTACGACGTTTGCCAATAAGCGGGTCAGTCAAACCAGCGCCGATGCCGGGGCTATTGCAGCCGCCAACCAGATTCGTGATGCGTATGAAGAAGAGCTCACTGATGAAATTCTGTCCAGATTTGATGACCTGGCCGATGATATAGGAGATGAGCTGGACGATCGTCTGGAAGAGCTTCTTGACGCCAGGGATGAAGATGAGGAAGAAGACGAAGAAGAAATTGATGAAGATGACCTTCTCGATGAGATTTACGATGATTGGGAGATTCCGGACTCCATTCTTGAACGCCTGAAGGATCCTACCGCCGAAATTGATGTAGTAGATGCCATCCTTTACTTTTTTGAAGGAGACCATGGAGACGTAACAGCGATCATGTGCCGGGGGATCCAGCAGAGATGGGGAAGTATTGAAGAGGCAGCCACTTATTTTGCTGAAAAGAACGGGGCAGTTAACGAAGGCCCGGATGATGTTATCGTTCGTTTTCCCTATAACAACGAAATGCGGGTACAAGTATATGCCAAAAGAAACCCGTCTTATGTAACTGTAAGCAGCGAAGACCTTTCAAACAATGACCTGTATGCACAGGCAGCTGCAAACGTCGAATCCATCCCGGGCTTCCAGTTTGTTGTAGGAAGGTGTCAGTAGGAATCAGTACCAAAGTCTGTCTGTTAGAAGGTAAAAAAGGAGTGTAGGATTAAATGAAGATACGTGTTTCTTTATTCATTGCTTTATGCTTATGCATCGTGACCTTCTTTACCGCCACTGCCGGTTTTGCTTCTGAGACAGACACAGGGGGAGTAACTTTCCCTGAGAGGGAAAATTCCAACCTGTCTGATACAAATGCTGGCGACGACGCCTGGGGACCTGAGAGTGGCGGGGGCTTTCAGCCTGGTGGAAATCCCAATACGAATACTCCGGGGCCGAACGGTCAAGATCCTAATGATCCGAATACGAACACCCCTGAGGGCAGTGAAAACAGCTGGATGCCCGAATGGCTGAGGGATAGGGTGAACGACGCACGGGACGTTATTGATGGTTTCAGTTTAGAAGGAGCCCGTGACTGGATCGTCGACGGGACAAAAAGTATTGTCTCTGGTGTAGGTGAACGTATTAATAACCGAATTGATAACTATATCAATTTGTTTGAGTGGACAAAAGAAAATGTATACGACCCTGTTGCAGAAGGACTGGTTAATTTATGGAATGAGTTCAGTCCTTATATTCAGGATTTAATTAAAAGTATCGTTAATATAACCCTTGTCATTATTGGAGCGGCAGGTCTTGTTGCACTTAGTATAATCGGAGCCAAAGTTGCTGTTGTTGCAGGGGGTGGTGCCATTGTCCTGGGAGGAACTTACTTTCTTCTGTTTGGAGGAACCGACAACTTTAATATGTTCCATAGTTTACTCTGGACCGTATCTGGGGGCTTAGCCGGTGGAGCCGCTGGATCAGGATTGCTTGCTGCTGCATGGGCTGCAGCAAGAGGAGGTGCCAGGTTTGTTTTAGGGAAAGCAGGAGGAGTGGTTGCAACAATGAAATCTAGGATTTCTTGGTTGTTTACCACTGGTAAGGGTGTACTTCTTACAAGTATGAAGGGTATTGGATCTACATTCAAAGCTTTCATGGGGTCAACGATAGGCAAAATGGCTGGAGGTTTTCTGAAATCTACTGCTATTAGTGGCGTATCATACCTTGGTTTAGAATTTACTTTTGCATGGGGGAATTTTGTGATCAATGGAGAGCCTATTAGATTTAATACCAGGGAATTGTTGATTAATACTTTATTCTATGGTAGCGCGGGAGCTATAAGTGTTAAATATGCAGCAGGCATTATTGCTGCAAAAGGATTAAGTAAACTTCGATGGTTCGGATTATCGGGAGTAACTGGTGGATCTATTGAATTATTTAGAAATTATGCTCTCACAGGGGTCTTTGATATAAGCAATTTCATAATTGGATTTGGAGTGGGATTAATTATATCCCCTGTATTCTCTGTTCTTATTAAACTCTCAAGTAACAAGATAAAACAGATTGAATATGAGGCAGTAAAGATACTGTGGCAAATCAGAAATTTTTCACAGTATTCGATTGCTGAAAAATTTGCTACAAAGGGGGCGGAAACTTTTGTGGAAAAATGGATGGAATATGAAGGGAATCAAGTAAGTAAAGATCATCCCACTATAGATAGAGAAAGAAAAGAGTTAATAGATGTTACAGAAGGTAAAGCCCCTGCTAATCTAGATAGAAAGTATTATAGATAGGATGGTGAGAACTAAAATTGGAAAAAAGAAAATGGAACTTAGTACAATTAGTGGCAATAATGTACCTTATTCTCTCTGGTTCAATAACGTTTTGGATAGGTACGTCTGATTCGCAGTTAAGTGAGGAGATCATGTATAAATATAAAACCTTGTGGGGTATCATGGCTATATTTATGTTATTTGCTCTTTACATGATTTATTTTGCAGAATTCCGAAAAAAAACTGGAGAGGTCAACGCTTCCGTTTTTATTTCCAGTTTATTTGTATTATTAATAGCTATTGCTGGATGGATGTTTTTCAATCGATAAAAATATCATTATATATGTAGGATGGGATAGCTAGTGAGAAAAGAAGATTTTTATACATTGAGTGTTGAAGAAGACTATGTGGAAGAGGATATTAAGCCATATCGAGTAATTTTCAGACTTGAAGTAAAAGACCTTGGATTAAAAACGTTTGCAACGGATTTTAGCAGAGATGAATACGATTGGATCATGATTGTTCAGGAGCGTATTTTTTATAAATTGGGTATCGATTTTTTTGGTAGGTACTATGTTAGGCTAGTAAGGCCGATTTATAAGAGTATGAGGAAAATAGCGGCTGAAAACGGCTATACCAAGAGTTCTTTGAAGGATTTAATAAGGACTGGAGAGTGGGTATTTAATCTGGATAATGAACAATTGGTCCAAGAAGTAAAAAGAGATGGGATAAAAGAAATTAAAAGTATCTTTAATGGATTTGTAAATAAGGCTAAACATGAAAAAGTGATTAGTTTTTAATAGACAAAATAATAGACAAAAAAGTGAAGTGAGATGAAAAGAGCACCAGATGGTTAAGGTAGACTATAAAGTTATTTAATCTCATTTTCATTTTAGCTGTTCAGTCCAAAACCACATTTAGCAGACGGATACTAAAAGAGCAAGTTGTACTTTAGTCATTATAGAAGTACTATTCATATTTGAATGTTATCTTTTTTTGATAAAATCTTGCTATTTTATGATGATAATCCATCATTTTACAGAATTACTAATGGTGCGGAGCGAGATAACGGACATTTTCAAATGTATTAAAAGCTAAAAAAAGCGGGTGGTTGGGTTGGAAATAAAAAAGTGTTCTTATTCTAAGGTTTTGATTGTATTCGTTCTGATGGCAATGAGCAGTTTGTTAATTTTATGGAACCCGGCCCTCGCTTCCGGCGATGATCGGGGCGTTATATTCCCGGACCGGGATAATTCCTCACTTTCCGATACAGATGCAGGGGACGATGCCTGGGGGCCGGGGAATGGTGGAGGATTTTTACCTGGGGGAAATCCGAATACAAATATGCCTGGACCAAGTTCTCCTGCCCCGGGAGATCCGAATGCCGACGACACGAGTCTGGGTGACCGGATTTTAAATGGAATAAGTAATTTTTGGAATGATACGAGAGAATTTGCCTCGGACGCCTGGGACGGTTTAAGGGAAGTTGGTTCAGGCTCCTGGGACTGGATGGCGGATATGGGGGAAACAGCTTGGGATTGGACCAGGGATCGGGCTGTAGATGCCTGGGACTGGACTGTAGATCAAGCTACTTCTGCCTGGGAATGGCTGGGGGACTGGGGACAGGACCTGGTTAAGACTGTTCTTACAATCGTAGGAGTCGGTGTGGGGATCGTAGCGCTGGTAGCCCTGGGAATCATCTCAGTTCCTGTAGCTATAGTGGCCGGGATTGGTGCTGCTGTCTTTGGAATCGGCTACTTTATCATTTACGGTGGTACCGATGCATTTAACTGGGTGCATGGTCTTCTTTGGACAACCGGTGGTGCGATCCTTGGAGGTATTTTACAGGCGACGGGGGCGCTCGCAGCTCTGGGAACGCTGGGTAAAAAAGCGGCATTGTCCTCTTGGGCATGGCTGAGACAAAGTCCACAAATGATAGCAGGATGGGTGTCAAGAGGAGGTTCTTGGTTGGCAGGAGCCTCACGGGCAGCCGGATCGTGGCTTGCAGGATCTGCAAGAGCGGCTGGTTCATGGGTCGCAGGAACTGCAAAAACGTTAGGATCCGCAGCCTTAGGAGCTGCGAGAACCGCTGGAGGATGGCTTGCTGGAGCGGCAAGAGCCTCAGGTGGATGGCTCGCCGGAGCTGCCAGATCGATTGGTTCTGCATTGGCTGGAGCAGCTAGAGGAGTGGGAGGCTGGATTGCCCGGGGACTCGGGAAAATTCCAGTACTCGGCTCGTTGTTTGGGAAAATCGGCAATGTGGGATTACTTAAAGGAATGAAGATGGCGATGGTTAAAGGTGCGCAGCTGTATGGCTTGGGTTTCGCTACATCTTTATTTGTATCCCTTATCAAACAAGCTGAAGCGCTCATCGGAGGTCAGCCACTGATTCCTTTAAGTGAGATGTTAATTGATGCAAACTTTGCTGGTGTAATGTCTATTGCTACTTTTGGATTACTAGATAAATTTAAGAAGGCTTCAACTGCAGGGAAGCTAGGCTTAATGACATTATCAGGAACACTGGTAGGTGGAGCTGAGCTATTAAAAGAATTTGTAATGACGGGAAACTGGGAGATAAATAGCTTTATCGTAGGGGCTGTCTTTGGATTTGTTGCAAATCCGGTTGTCGGATTAGCAAAAAAAGCAATTGTAGCAAAAGTCACTTTTGGTTCTCAATCCCAGGCGAAGTCTTTATTACCAAATGTGATGCTTAATTGGCTTGAGGATAAATTCAAGTCACCTATGAAAGAAGATCTTCATAAGCAACTTAAACAAAATGAACCGGACCCATTTAAAGACATTAAGGAATTGGAAAAAGAACAAGGACCTAAATTTAAACACGATACAGGAAAGTATTACGTATAAGAAGGTGAAACTTCATGACAACTAAGAAATGGACGATCATTCAAATTTTAAGCATCATGTACTTATTAGGCTTAGTTATTGGCTCTTCTTATTTTGGAGCTCGGTATTATGATGTGATGAGTAACTTTGCGCAACAACATACATGGGTAGTTATCTTGATTCTTATTACAGCGGGCATTGCCCTTTTGTTATTTGTTTTGGGATTTGTGGTCAGGAAGGAAGGAGAATTAAATAAACAAACAGTCGTAACAACGGTTTCTATGATTGTGGTGTTTGGTGTTTTCCTCTATTTTTTTCAAGGGAGATAAGTTTAGATTAATTTAAATTAATTTTTTAAAGTTATAGGGTGTCTGGCTATGTTTGAAAGATACGGTGTGTGACATTTCACTACAGTCTCCTTATGCATCAGCGTGTACTTTAGCAGAGAGCAAATAATAAATATTCACAAATGCCGAAAGAGGCTGGGACAGAAGTGTTTTACTCAACGAGAATCCGAACAAACAACATGCGGTGCAAATAAATCGCTCCTGAAATATACTCCGCTTTCCGCGGAAAGCTGGTGAGCCTCCTAGTGCTGCGCACTGCGGGGTCTCACCTTTGCTTTTCATTCCGCAGGAGTCTGCGTATATTTCATCCGCTATGTTCGTGCATTGTTCGGATTCTCAGCTAAACACTTTCTTTATGTCCCAGCCTCTTTCAGTCTATCCGGATGTCTTTGCTGTAAACGAGATTAATGGGAAAGGATGAATGCAAGTGTCACTTAAACAATTTCCCCCGCACTCTTTCTTCTATACTTCATGAAAAACTGGGGATGAAGCTTTACAGGAATGTCGGAATCTTATACATGGTGTTGTTCTTTAGTTTTTGTATTTCCCTGCTTATGTTTTTTCATCCCCGCTTTGATATTCAACTGTCAACCTTTTTAGGGATAGTGGGGATATGGGCATTGAGTTTGGTTGTGGGATACAAGCAGAGTGGTAAAGCGTTTAAGGCGTTTGAATATGAGCTTAAGGCGAAAAAAGAAGGTCGAAAGCGTAAGATGATAGAGGAGCTTTATTCGACAGATGAAGAGGTTGTTAACAAATGGCTCTCTCTGAAGCATCCGGCCTATCATAAAGACGAAAAAGCAGGTGCAAACTGGTATCGGGCTGTATCAGCTCTGCTCGTCACATTCGCTGTTTGTTATTTTCCTTTCTATCACATGGTTCGTTTCTTGTTTTTGAGAGACGGGAAGCGTACCGCAAAATGGGGGATATTAGGTGTTGTGTTTTCCCTGCTCCCGGCTCTATTTATGGCGCTAATTTTCGCTCCAATTGATAGTTTAGGCTTCCTGGTTTTTATCAGTGTCTTACTATTCTTCTTTATGATCGCAGGATTTCGGGCCATTGGACACGTCCTCGCTCACCGGGAAGAGATCACCTTGGCATTTGTACTCATTCTCCTCCTCAATTCAAGGGAACAATATGTAAATAAATTCGATGCGTTTTACGGAAAATATATGATTAAGATGAACCCCGAACTTAGTAATCAGATGAGGAACGAAATGTAAGCAGAATTCAAAAAAGCCTTGATGTTGTTTACTCTGTCAGGTAAGAAATGAGGGTTACTGATGGAACGCAGAAAATGGAACAATGGTTTCATAAAGGTGGTTTCATAAATAAGTTTAAGGTCTTGCTAAAGTTTGAAATAGAGGAATGACAGTTTGGAGATGAAGATGACTAAAAAAAAATGGACAGTGGTGCAATTCGTAAGCTTTGTTTATATCGTGGGGTTACTTTCGAGTCTTGTTTATTTTGGGAATAAGTATCAGGAATACGGGCCGGAATTTTCGCAGAATTATCCTTGGGTGTTGGTATTAATCGGGTTATCTGCAGTTACGGCGCTATTGTTTTTTTCACTGGGCTTTGCTGCAAAGAAAGACGGAGGATTAAAGAAGGGAACAGTGGTTGCGACGGTATTAATGGTGTTGTTATTAGGTCTTTTTCTTTATTTTTCAAGGACTTAGAAAGCTGTACATAGAGGAAAAGGCAGCGGTGAATGTTGACTTTACCTGTCTTTATCCAAAGGAATTTTTACTCATGAAAGAAATGAGTGAGATCTGGTGGTTTTGGATGGAGTCTTTCCGTTCAAGAATGATAAATTCGACACAATTCGGGAGGTGACAGGCACCTTTCATGCGACTTTACCCTTTCGTTCTCTATAGTGGTTTTACAGTAAAATAACAGGGGAAATGGATTTGGATATTGTGAAATTATGAAACGGTAAAAGGAGTGGTTGGATGAAAAAGTATCTGGTTTTCCCCTTCGTCCTGTTGATGCTGTTCGGGCTCTTCCATGATGACGCGTTTGCGCAGGAAGAAAAGGACGCTGCAGCGGCGTTAGCTATTGACATGGTCGGTCCCAATGAGCAGGGTTTTATTACGTCAGAGCTTGTCCAGTATATATTTGAACAAACAAAAGGAATATCCCTCCCTCGTTTCGCCAGGGAGCAGATAGAGGCAGGGACGGAAGTGAACCGGGATGATTTACAGGCTGGTGACGTTGTGTTTTTCCAGGGCTCGTCGTTAATGTCCGGGATCTATATTGGGAATGGCCGGTTTGTAATCGTTACAAGCGACGGCATTTCAGAAAGAAATATGGAGACGAGTGATTATTGGTCAGAGATTTACGTGGGTGCAAGCCGGTATACAGAGGAAGATTTTACGGTCGATGACCCGGCTGCGGAATTTGCGCTTGAAAGTGTCGGGGAAAACAGTGAAGACTTTATTACTTCTGAATTTGTGCAATATGTTTTTGATAATACAAAGAATATCTCTCTTCCAAGGCATGCAGCGGATCAGTGGCTGCTCGGAGAGAGTATTGAAAAGGAGAATTTACAGGCCGGGGACGTGGTGTTTTTTAAAGGCACGTTTTTAATGTCAGGCATTTATATCGATAACGGCCGGTTTGTAATCGTTACAAGCGACGGCATTTCAGAAAGAAATATGGAGACGAGCGATTACTGGTCTGGCTTATACATAGGAGCAAAAAGATACACAGCAGAAAACCTTGATCCTGAACCTTCGGACAATGACATTGTTGAACAGGCAAGAGCTCTCCTTGGAAGCCCTTATAACCGGGACGGTGAGGATCCTGAGACCGGATTTAATACCGGGTCACTCGTTCATTATGTGTTTAAAGAGGTAACCGGAAGCTGGCTTTCGAAAAGGCCTGCCGGACTGTATGATGCGGGGGAAGAAATCAGTCAGGACGAGCTGCAGCCAGGAGACTTGGTATTTTTTGAAGGCAGTGAAGGGTTGATTTCCGGTATTTACACGGGAGACCGCCAGTTTATTATTGCAGCTTCATCCGGAGTAATGGAGAGGCATTTAGATCATCACACATATTTTGCAGAACGGTATGAAGGCGCTGTTCGGTATTCAAACGAATTATTGGAAAAGTCCAATCCTGATACCTACGCGGATCATGAAAACCCCATAATACAAGAAGCGATGAAATATATGGGCACGCCGTATTTAATGACAGGAAGCACACTGGATGCGTTTGATTGTTCCTTCTTTATTCAAACCGTATTTAGAGAAGCAATAAATGTTTATTTGCCACGGATTAGCTACAAACAATGGGAGGTTGGAGAAACCATTCTGGAGGCCGGGACAGATATAGATTCAATTGAACTCGATCATCATATCAGGCCCGGAGATGTGCTCTACTTTTCTGGAACGTGGCAGGAAGGAATCTCTCATACCGCTATTTATCTTGGTGATGATCACATTGTCCATGCTACAGGAGAAGAAGGAGAAACGACCATTTCATATATGAATGAGTATTGGAAGGCGCATTTTACGGGAGTAAAGCGCTTTGATGATTTAACCATTCAATATGATAATGGAGCGGTATTTGAAGCTTATAACCTTCTTGGTACAGAATACAATCTCGGAGGCGCTTCGCCGGAACAAGGCTTTGACACGGGCGGTCTCGTCCAGTACGTCTATAAAAATGGCCTGAATATCGATTTGCCGCGCTATGGAAACCAGCAATGGGAGGAAGGTACCGAAATATCTGCAGATGAAATTGAACGCGGAGACTTAATGTTCTTTGAAGGATCCAGCTTAATCCCTGCTGTATATATCGGCAACAATCAAATCATTGTCGCCACCCAGTCCTCTGGCGTAGCCATCGTAGATCTGACTACCAGTTCTTATTGGCCACCGCGGTATGTAGGAAGCAGGACTTATGAAAGACCTCAGGAAAAAAACATAGAGGCACAGCTTGCTGAAGATTACAATGGCGAAGGGTATGAAGGGACCTCTGCAGAATTTATTCAACACCTCTTTGAAGAAGGCTCTGGCATGACCTTACCTGCAACAATTGAAATGCTTCGCCAATACGGCGAAAAAATTCATATTGAAGAACTCGAGAGAGGGGACCTGCTGTTCTTTGCCGGGGAAGATGGAGGAGACGCTGCGGAGCTCGCTGCCCTTTATCTTGGAGAAGGCAGATTCGCAACCGTTATAGATGGAAAAGTTGGCATCCGTGAAATGAATACAGATGAATATTGGATTAATCGATTATTAGAAGGAAGGCGAATTACAGAATAACCATTATGAGAAAGGGTTTCTGCCGAGAATGGGCAGAAGCCCTTTCGCCTGAGAACTGCCATACAATCGGCCCGGAGTTGCAGGATTAGGGGACAGCGGGCAGGCATTGAAGTGGGCGATATCCTTTTTCGCTTTTATTCTAATGTATTATCTTTTTGTGAACCGTTAGTGATCTGATAGAAAAACATGGAGAGGCTTCTCACATAAATGTTAGAATGTTAACTATATATGATACGTGGTTAACATTTGATTGCGGGGTGTTTGTGATGACGGTTCGTACGCTTCGGGGGCATCATCTTCTGTGTGTGCACGGGTTTCAGGGGATGGGGTACAGTCCGGGTTTTGTGAAAAAGATGGAGACGATTGTGGAGGATATCCGTGATCCGGAGAAGGATTTCCCGATCCGGGTTGTGGTGGATCTGGATGATGCGTGTATGGCCTGTCCTCATAACGGCGGGTCTTTTTGTGCGGCAAGTGCGGGGTCTGATGCCCATGTGAAGGGATTGGATGAGCGGGCAATCGCGCATCTTAAGCTGGAGGACGGGAAGCTTTACCGGAAGAGCAAGCTGGTGGAGTGGACGGCAAGGACCCTTGGGCCGGAGGATCTGGACCAGATTTGTAAGGGTTGCAGCTGGCTTTCCTACGGGGTTTGTAAGGCCGGGATCCGAAAACTGAATGAGGAATGGAGAAGGTGATGGTGTTGGAGAAGATTACATCGTATGAAGAGGCGGAGGGTGTTGTGAGAGACGGGGATCCGGTGTTGGTGCTGGTCAAATCGCGGCGCTGTTCTGTGTGCGACGCGGTGGAGGTGCAGCTTCTTGAGTGGCGGGAAAAGAACCGCCAGGTGAGGATCAGGAGCCTGCAGATGGAAGATGTGCCTGAGGCCGCCGGGCAGTGGACCGTGTTCGCAGCGCCGACGCTTGTTTTTTTCCATAATGGCAGTGAGGTCTGGCGGGGTTCGCGGTTTATCCGGTGGGAGGAACTGGATCGTGTGACTGAGGCTTTGGGCTTGGTTCGGGGGCCGGATATGGGATATAATGGAGGCTAATTGTAAATGATCGGTGGAGATTGTATGAGAGTGTTGGAGGATGCGAGGGCGTTTGTGGACGTGTGTTACCGTGAGCTGGGTAAGGAGGAGAGTATTCCGGTGCGGCTTGAGGAGATTGAGCGGGAGGTCGCTGAGACGGGGACGTATATCCAGACGGCTGAGGAGCTGTCGCATGGGGCGAAGATGGCGTGGCGGAACAGCAATAAGTGTATTGGGCGGTTGTTCTGGAGTATGCTTGATGTGTTTGATGCGCGGGCGTTGTCGGAGGAGGAGGCGGTGTTTCAGGCGCTGTGCCAGCATATTGAGTATGCGACGAATGGCGGTCGGATCCGGCCGACGATTACGATTTTTCCGGCGCGTCTGGCGGACGGGCGTGACCGGGTGCGGATTTGGAATCACCAGCTGATCCGGTATGCGGGTTATGAGACGGAGGATGGTGTTGTCGGGGATTCGTGGTCGGTGGCGTTTACGCGGGAGTGTGAGCGGCTTGGCTGGCGTGGTACGGGTACGGATTTTGATGTGCTGCCTCTTGTGATTCAGGTGGATGGTCGTGAGCCTGTGTGGTTTGAGATTCCCGGGGAACTGGTGCTGGAGGTCGAGGTGCGGCATCCGGAAGAGGCGGGTGTGGCGGATCTTGGTGTCCGGTGGTACGGGGTGCCGATTATTTCGGATATGAAGCTTGAGGTCGGGGGTCTGGTGTATCCGGCGGCGCCGTTTAACGGGTGGTATATGGAGACGGAGATCGGGGCTCGGAATCTTGCGGATACGGACCGGTATGATTTGCTGCCGCGGGTGGCGGAGGTGTTTGGTCTGGATACGTCGCGGGTGTCGACGTTGTGGAAGGACCGGGCTTTGGTTGAGTTGAACCGGGCTGTGCTTCATTCGTTTAAGGCGGATGGGGTGAGTGTGGTGGATCATCATACGGCAGCCGAGCAGTTCCGGCAGTTTGAGAAGCGGGAAGAGGGCTGCGGACGTGAGCTGACGGGGCGGTGGGACTGGCTGATTCCGCCGGTGTCGCCGGCGACGACGCATATTTTTCACAGGGGGTATGAGGATAAGATTGTGTTGCCGAATTATTTTTATCAGGAGAAGCCTTACTGACGGCGGTGCCGTGGGAGGCTTTTTTGTTTTGTTTTTTCGTTGTTGGGGGCGGGGGAGGTTTGCAGAAATTGTGCGGGGTCTGTCCCCGTAACTTTTTGGTTTTGTGGTTGACTTTTAATGGTTTTTTTGCAGGTGGATGGGGCTAGTCTGCGGGTTTTTGAGATGTGATTGTTTTAATTTCTGAGGGTTGGGGAAAAGTAGGATTAGCGACGTTCTTACATTTGCTTATGATCTTAGACGTATTCGCAGTTCTATACTTACAAAGGAGGACAATCACATGCTCTGGACTATTATTGGTATTTTAATTGTGCTTTGGTTATTCGGGTTTTTACTCGATGTAGCAGGCGGGATCATTCACGTGCTGCTTGTCATTGCCCTGGTCGTGTTCATCATCAATATGATACGCGGGCGTTAGTTAAGGTAAGTGGATTTTTGAAGAGTGGAATGTATTTTGAAAGGGCCTCTCCGGGGATGGAGGGGTCTTTTTGTTGTGGTTTTTTGGGGCGGGGGGTGTTTAAAAAGGGAGGAGAAGAAGTGATGGGGAGGGGCGGGGGCTGGAACTGCTAAACGTAAAAAGAGGGAGCGGAAGTGTAAAAAAGGGACGGTAATCCGTTAAATATCGCGCTTTTAGTGTAAAATGGCAGCGGCTATCCGTAGAATAGTGCGAAGGAAGTGTAGAAAAGAGGGCAGGGTGCCCCTATTTTCTATGAAAGAGTGATTAAAACAGATGAAGTAAGGAGGGAACCGATAACTCGTTGAGCAAAAGCCATAAAACGATGAGCGGCTGCGGAGACAAGATCCTATGTCAGTGAATAGAGTATTGGGAGAATATTTTCTGGAGGGATCGTGATGGTAGGAAGACTGATCGGGCTGCTCATTTTGTTCTGGGCGGTGGCATTGCTGCTTAGTGTGATCGGCGGGTTTGTGCAGGTGCTCATCGTGCTCGGGCTGTTGTATTTTATTTTTCGATTTTTTGCTTATGCGGGGAAGTGATTGGTGTGCTGGGCTTTTGCTGGCGTAGAGACTGGGGATAGGGGACTTTTCTCAGGTGGGACAAGCTTTTTTGTTATTTGACACTAGTGGGAGAGTGAGATAATATATACCTATAGGGGTATGTGATGACACCAAATTTTTTTGGTTTTCTTTATACCCTATGGGGTAATTAACAGTACAAGGGAGATTTGTTCAACAATTGCTCCTGCCTGAAATGAAGATTTACACAATTGTTCGGGGGACAGACCCCGAGGTGGTTCCGAGGAGGAAACGGTATGGCGGGGGCGTGTTTTTGGGACGCTAGAAGATGAGAGTGGAAAGTGATTGGAATGATACCTTGGCGGGTATGGAACACCGTAGAAATTTCTAAAGGAGGCTGTTAGTGATGGATTTACGAGAGATCGAATTGACTACGTTTTCGAAGAAGCTGCTTAACCGTGATGAGATGGTGGTGCTGGATATCCGGGAACCGGATGCCGTGGAGGACTGGCATATTGAGGGTCCTTCGGTCGAGCTGATTAATGAACCTTATAAGCAGTTGAAGGAAGATGGCATTGACGATCTTCTCGAAAAGCTTCCAAAAGAGAAGCCGGTTGTTGTCGTTTGTGCGAAGGCAAAGTCTTCAAGAGTGATTGGTGAGAAGATTCATAATGTAGGTAAGCATGATGTGTATGTTCTGGAGGGCGGTATGGAAGGGTGGAGTGAGCACCTGGAGCCGGTGAAAATCGGTGACCTTCCAAGCGGGGGTACGATTTATCAGTTTCTCCGTCTTGGGAAAGGATGTCTGTCTTATTTAATTGAGTCCGACGGCTCTGCGGCGATTGTGGATGCGAACCGGATGACTGGCCATTATGAATCGTTTCTTGAAGAAAAAGGGCTCAAGCTTCGCAGTGTGATTGATACGCACCTGCACGCCGACCACATTTCCGGCGGCCGTAAGCTGAGAGAGGCGACGGGAGCGGAGTACTGGCTGCCGCCGAAAGATGCGGAAGAGGTGACGTTTGAGTATGCTCCGCTGGAGGACGGAGCGGAAATCAAAGTCGGCACGACGCGGATTGTGATTGCTGCGACGTACTCGCCGGGGCATACGATCGGAAGTACGTCCCTCATCGTGGATGATACGTATTTATTGAGCGGTGATATTCTGTTTATCGATTCCATCGGCCGGCCAGATCTTGCCGGCAAAGCGGAAGACTGGGTAGGGGATCTGCGGGAGACCCTGTACAGACGTTATAAAGAGCTGAGTGGTGATCTTCAAGTGCTGCCTGCCCACTACGCGAAGCCGGAAGAAATTGACGAGGAGGACCGTGTGATGGCGCGCTTGGATGAGCTGTATGAAAAGAACAGCGGGCTTCAGGTTGAAGAGGAGGAAGAGTTCAGGAAGATGGTTACAGAGAATCTTCCGCCTCAGCCGAATGATCATGACAAGATTCGGAAAACGAATATGGGGCAGCACGACCCAGATGAAGATGAACAGGCGGAGATGGAAGTCGGACCAAACAACTGCGCTGTTTCGTAGTATTGGTTTATAAAAAGAACAGGACTGAGGAGGCAAGGGGGAACACAGACAGAAAAACCCCTCTTGCCTGCCTCGTGGTGCCTTCATCTATCATAGGCGCTGCAAAATCCTGCTTATCATTGAAATTTACACAATTGTTCAGGGGACAGACCCCGGTTGAAAGGGGACCCTTTGGGAGGTGGGAAGTGTGAGAGAGTGGCTGCCTATTTTGGGTGTGATGAAGAGTTATGATTTGAGACAGGATTTACGGGGAGATTTGAACGCCGGCTTAATTGTGGCAATTATGCTGGTGCCTCAGGGGATGGCCTATGCCATGCTGGCGGGGCTTCCGCCGGTGATGGGGCTTTATGCGGCCACAGTGCCGATTTTGATTTATGCGTTGTTCGGGACGTCGCGCCAGCTTGCGGTCGGACCGGTGGCGATGGTGTCGCTCCTGGTGTTTTCCGGTGTATCGGGATTTGCCGAGCCTGGGAGTCAGGAGTACATTTCACTGGTCCTTCTCCTTGCACTCATGGTTGGTGGGATTCAGCTGGCCATGGGCGTTTTGCGTCTTGGTGTCGTGACGAAGTTTATTTCTCACGGTGTGATATCAGGTTTTACGAGTGCGGCTGCTATTATTATCGGTTTTAGTCAAATGAAGCACCTGGTAGGGATCGACCTTGAGAGTTCAAAGAACGTCTTTCTCATCGTGGGGGAAATAAGTGCGAGAGCCGGTGAGATTCACTTGCCGACATTGGGAATCGGTGTGGGAAGTATCCTCGTCCTTATTTTCGTGAAAAGGTGGGTGAAGAAAATACCGGGACCGCTTGCTGTTGTGGTACTGAGTATGCTTGCTGTTGTTTTGTTGAACCTTCATAACAACGGCGTGGCGATTATCAGAGACGTGCCTGCAGGACTGCCTGAACTGACGATTCCGGGGCTTGATCCGTCGCTGGTTCTGGCTTTACTTCCGACGGCGATTACGATTTCCATCATCGGATTTGTGGAATCCTATGCTATGGCGAATGTGATTGCGGCGAAAGAGAAGTACCGTGTTCACGCGAACGGTGAGCTGAAAGGACTCGGGTTTTCCAACATCGGTGCGGCCTTTTTCTCCGGCTTTCCGGTAACGGGGGGATTTTCCCGGTCGGCGGTGAACTACGACGCCGGTGCCCGGACACCAGTGGCATCGATTATTACGGCGGCTTTGATTGTGATTGTGCTGCTCTTCTTCACGTCTTGGTTTTATTATCTGCCTCAGGCGGTGCTGGCTGCGATCATTCTCGTGGCGGTTTACAAGCTCATTGATGTGAAAGAAGCGATTCACCTTTGGAAAGTGAAGCGTATTGACGGGGTCACTCTGGCCCTTACGTTTGCCGCGACGCTTATCCTTGGAATCGAGTGGGGGATCGCTGCGGGGATAGCCTTTTCACTTCTTGTTTTTATTTACCAGAGCAGTAAGCCCCACATTGCCGAGCTCGGCTACGTGGACGATCTGGGGCTGTATCGGAACGTGTCACGGTTTGATAAAGCTCGTACTTTTGAAAAAACCTTGATTTTAAGGATTGATTCGCCGCTTTATTTTGCTAATATGGAGTTTATAAAGGAATATCTGCACGACCAGATGGTCAAAAAGGCAGACCTGAAACACGTGATCCTTGATTTTTCCGGGGTGAACGATGTGGATGCCATTGCCCTCGATGAACTGGAAGAGTGGATCCGCTCGGAGCGGGAGAACCATCAGGTGGAAACGACCCTGGTGAATGTGAAAGGTCCTGTGAGAGACCTGCTTGCAAAAGCGGGCTGGGTGAACAAACTCGGTCCGGGCATCCAGTATCCGTCCATCGACCAGGCTTTGACCGGTCTTCAGGTAAAACAGCAGTAAAGCGACAGTGAAAGGGCTGATAAACGTGGAATTAAAAGATCTGAAACGTAAAAACATTGAATTTCAAGAGAAATGGCTGAAAGATGATCCTGAGTTTTTTGAACGCTTAAATGAGGGGCAGCATCCGGAGTTTCTCGTTCTTGCCTGCAGTGACTCCCGCGTGTGTCCGTCGACGGTAATGGACGCGGAACCGGGGCATATGTTCATTCACAGAAACATTGCCAACCAGGTTGTTCATGACGATGACAGCTTCGGGGCGAGCCTGTACTACGCCCTTGTGCACCTGAAAGTAAAGTACATTCTGATTAAAGGACACACCGGCTGCGGCGGGGTCCAGGCGGCGTGGAACGACAACCGGGAAGAAGGTCTTCAGAACTGGCTCAAGCATGTGAAAGAAAGCCTTCCGACTGACCGTGAGAGCCGTGAGTGGACGTCTGAGAAGCTTTGTAAGTACAACGTTCTTTACCAGGTCACGAAGCTCAAGGAGCACCCTGTGTATCAGGAGCACGGTCAGGGTGTGCCGATCATCGGTGCCCTTTACAACCTGGCGAGCGGCGAGCTTGACGTGTTCGACCAGGACACGCTGATTTCGGCTGCGGGTAAAAAAGAGGAGGAACGTTGATGGCAGGGGAACGATTTGATCCGGCAAAGGCAGACCGGCTGCTCGCACCGGACCGGAAAGCAATGATTGATGCGGAGTGGGTCGCTGATCTGATTGAAATAAAAGAAGGGGATACCGCCGCCGATCTTGGTGCCGGAAACGGCTATTTTACTTTGCCCCTGGCGTCCCGTACAAAAAACGATGTGTATGCCGTTGATGTTGAACCGGAGATGCTCGGCCTCCTAGGGGTCCGCGCTATGGATCGGGGCTTTGAGAATGTGGGCCTTCTTGAAGCCACCCTGGAGGACATTCCTCTTCCGGAGGCATGCGTGAATGGTCTTGTAGCGGCATTTGTGATGCACGAGGTCCCTGACCGGGTGAAGGCGTTCGCTGAGATGAGGCGGATGATGAAGCCCGGAGGAAAAGGGGCCATCGTGGAATGGAAGAGAGAAGAATTCACGAAAGGGCCGCCCCTTCACGAGCGGCTGGAGTCTGACACGCTGGTAAGGGAAGCCCACGAAGCGGACCTGACGGTGTCAGAGATCATTAATCTGGATCATGTGTATGTGATTTTAATTCGTAATTAGTTAGAAAGAGCGAAGCCCTTCTGAGTGCAGGAGGGCTTTTTTTATGGAATGAGCGGAGAGGAGGGCAATACCAAGCATTTGACATCTGATATTCTGAGGGCCGTTGTTTAACAACGGCTGAGTCTCCGCGGAATATTCTTCTGCTTCTTCCTCTGAGAGTATTGTTCTGAAGCTTTAGGTTTCCAGGAACGGTTCAACAACATGGTATCTGCCGTTACTAAATGAGAATCGATGCAAGCGTCATATCCGCAGTCTGCTGGTACGAGTGGAAGGAAGTGAGGAGGCTCGCCGGCACCTCCTGTGAAAAGCGAGGGATATTCCGGCTTCATCCTGGGTCTTCAGCTTTAATATTTAGTTTTTTATTCCTTAACTTGACGGCTTTGGGAATTCTCCCGGGGTACATTTTATCCCGGCGGTCATATGATGAATAGACTATCATGGTGGTGGTGAATGGCGTGAGTGAGAAGGTAATGGATATGGTCACCGTTGGAATTACCGTTGGGAGACGGGCGCTTCGCAATCTGTTGAAGCAGAAGCCGGGGTTTCGTATTTTAAAAACGCTGGAGGCCGGTCAGGAAGAAGGACTGTCTGTTTTTTATTTTAACGGAAGCTGTGTAAATGTAGCAGATGAGACGATTGATGGGGTTTATTTTGACATGGAAAAACAGGACTGGAGGACGAGGGCATTTCCGTATCCGGATGTGATTTACAACCGGGGGGGAGGGGGGATTTTTTCATCTGCGAGCAGTAAGGCAAAGGAGTTTCAGGAACAGATTGCAGCACAAAACATTCCATCCATCAATTACCTCAAAGGGTTTAATAAGATGGAAGTGTATGAGCTTCTTAAAAAGGACCGGAATCTCCGCTCCTTTCTGCCTAAAACGAAAAGAGTCCGCAACATTCGGGTACTCACTGATTTTTTCGAAAAAGAAGATGCAGGGTATGTGAAGTCGTTTAACGGGCGCAAGGGAGAGCAGGTGATTAAAGTCGAGAAGGAGGGCCCTTCTTTTGTTTACCGGTATTATAAGGAGCAGCTTTTTACTGGAAGGGCGGCTACCTTGGAGGAGTTATATGAGAGTCTTAGTGGGATTCTTAATAACAAACCGTTTCTGATTCAGAGTGCAATTGATTTGATGCGTTTCAACAACCGGGTGACGGATATGAGGGCGGAGCTCCAGCGCAACGGAGATCATGAACTGGAAATTGTGGCGGTTTGCTCGCGGGTTTCCCAGGAGGGCTCGCCGATAACGACCCATTCCGAGAGCTTTCGTTACGATGAGTTTTTAAAGGAGAACCTGCAGTTTTCTGAAGAGGAATTCCTTGAGGTGGATAAGCGGATCAAGGCTTTTTTAACCGATTGTTATGAGGTGCTGGAGCAGCATTACGGTGAAGTGGGGGAGCTTGGAATTGACTTTGCCCTTGACCGGAATGGCCGGATCTGGTTCATTGAGTCTAATGCCCATTCGGCTAAAGTATCGGTTGTTAAAGCTTATGGGGATGAAGTAGTGGAAAAGGTGTTCAAAAATCCTCTCCGTTATGGGAGGAGCCTCGTTTTGGGTGAACAAAACAAGATGAAATAGTGTAAGCAGCAGCGTGGAATAGGCAGGCTGTTTCAGGTATGAAAAACTCTTCGATCACTCAGGTGGCCGGAGAGTTTTTTTGTTTTAATTCATGGATCATTTGCATTTTGATTCCCAAGTCCGGGGTAGTCTGGTTGTTTACCCGTGTCCTAAAGTGAAGTGTAACATACATTAACACTAGCTGAACTTGAAAGAAAGGGAGAGCGAGGATGGAAACGTACTGCTTTGGAGTTATGGTAACAAAGAATGTGTTGAATAGGATGGTAGCTGAACAAAATGCGATTGAGAGAGATCACGATTTAATTGCCGCCAGTAAGAAGGTCGGGATTGATATTTATTTTTTTTCACCTGAAAGTATTGATCATGAGGCAGGGACTGTGACAGGAACTTGCTACGATCATGAAAAAAAATGCTGGATTCAGAAAAAGGGAATTCAATTTCCTAAAGTGTTGTACCGGAGGGTAGCCGGGGCAATCATTCAAAGAGATTCGAAATTAGAGGAATTACTGAAACAGCATAAGGTCCACATTATTAACAGAGCCAGTGGATTTAATAAATGGAGTGTGCACAAAAAGCTTAATTTTTCTCCTGACATCCGTCCATTTTTGCCGGAAACGATTTTATTCAATAAATCTTCTGATGTAAAGAAGATGCTTGATAAATATAATCGTGTGTACTTAAAGGGAGTCCAGGGCGGTCGCGGAAGACAGGTGATGATGATAGAATCGACCGGGGGTGGATATGAATACAGTGTATTTAAAAAGGAGCTCGTAAAGGAGAGGGTAAAATCATTCTCTCTGCTTATGAAGAAGATCAGGAATTTTTACAGAAAACAAAAGGTGATTATCCAGGAGCCGATTAACCTTTTGACATTTAAAGAGCGGCTGGTTGATATTCGGGTTGAAGTTCAAAAAGACGGGATGAACAGGGTGAATGCCGTGTCTCCTTGTGTGCGGCTGGGAAACAGTAACGCGCCGATTACGACACACGCTACGAGCTACCCTCTGGTTACATTTCTGAAAGAGAAGCTTAAGTTCAGTGAGAAGGAGATTAAGCGGTTAACATCGGAAATAGATAATCTTGTAAAGACGGTCATTAATGAATTGGAAAAGCATGACGGACCTTGCGGAGAAGTGGGCATTGACCTCGGTGTGGATAAAAATAAGAAGCTCTGGTTTATTGAAAGTAATTCCAGAAGCCTGAAGGTATCCCTTGTAAAAGCCTATGGCAGAAAGAAGCTGCAGGAAGCGTATGAGATGATACTTGAGTATGCAAAGTTTGTGTGCAGCAACATGGAAAAACAGAGAGCAGAGGAGACGGGAGAAGTTCAACCGGCCAATGAATCTCTGAAAGAAGGTAATAAGAAGGAGAGAAGGAAAAAGAAGAAAAAGAAGAAAGTAAAAAAAGATCAGGACAATAGAAGACGCAAGAAGGTTGCTGAGGATGAAAATGAGAGAATGACCGAAGAGGCGCCGGGGGAAGCGGACCTTGTAGAAGCAGTCGAAGCGTCAGAGAAGAAGGTACAAAAGGGCAGTAAGGGGAAAAAGAGTGAGCGGCATGAAAAGGCCCTTGAAGAGGCGCCGGGGGAAGCGGACCTTGTAGAAGCAGTCGAAGCGTTAGAGAAAAAGGTACAAAAGGGCAGTAAGGGGAAAAAGAGTGAGCGGCATGGAAAGGACCTTGAAGAGGCTTCAGTGCAAACAGACCTTGTAGAAGCAGTCGAAGCGTCAGAGAAGAAGGTACAAAAGGGCAGTAAGGGGAAAAAGAGTGAGCGGCATGAAAAGGATCTTGAAGAGGTGCCAGTGGAAACAGACCTTGTAGAAGCAGTCGAAGCGTCAGAGAAGAAGGTACAAAAGGGCAGTAAGGGGAAAAAGAGTGAGCGGCATGAAAAGGATCTTGAAGAGGCGCCAGTGGAAACAGACCTTGTAGAAGCAGTCAAAGCGTCAGAGAAGAAGGTACAAAAGGGCAGTAAGGGGAAAAAGAGTAAACGGCTTAAGAGAGAAAAGCTGAAAGAGCAGAAAGATGTGGAAGCTGTTCAAGAAGAAGCAGGAGTGGAAGAGACAGCTGCAAAGGAAGATGAGTCTGTCCAAAGTGAGTCGGAAAGTACGAAAAGAACAGTGGAACAAGATAATGTCGTATCTTTTGAGGCAGTGAAGGAACAGAAAGCAGAGAGAGGTGCCATTAAAGGCAGACGCAGAAAAAATCGTGTGAAAAAACAGGAGGAATCTGTCAAGCATTCTGAGAAACTGGCGATGATTCGTGAACAACAAAAGGAGATGCTGAAAAGCCGGAAGGAGAATCAGAAAAAGCGGATTACGAGTAAAGACCTTCTGGTCATGCGGATGAAGGTGGTGAATGGATACAGGTGGGCCGATAATTGATCATGGAGGAGCTGGTGTTTTCTTAGTCTTTCTGTTGACAAAAAAAGAAATGCGTATTATGCTGTTAAACAGATAATCACTTTATCACTTAAAAGCGTTTAAGCGTCTAAGTGTGATAATTGAAGTGGAAAAAGACATAACGATCGCATAAAAGCGGAGTAGCAGTGGTTCGAGCAGCAAAAAGAGACCGGATGGGAGCTGGAAATCCGGGCAGAACCATGTGGTACACTTTTAGTTACAAGCGATTACGTAACCAAAGTGGACAAAGACAGCGCAGTCAGTCAGAGTAGAGCCGAGAAGAGTTTATGGAGCCAGTTGAGCAAGGTCTGCGAACGTCTAGTCAAATAGGGTGGTGCCGCGGAAACTCTCCGTCCCTAACCAGGACAGGGGAGTTTTTTGTCTGCCCCGCGGAATTGCGGGAAATTGTGCGGGGTCTGTCCCCCGACAATTTGTGAGAAAAGGAGGATGTTGAGATAGTGGAGACGGTGAATAAAAAAGAGCGTGAGCCGCAGGTGAGCCGCCTGGAGGCTGTGGTTGTTATTTTAATGATTTTAGGAACGATTGGGGTGTCACTCGTCTATCTTGGCGCTCAGCCTCATGTACCGATCTTTATGGTCATCCTTCTGCTGGCGTTGTTTAACGCAGCAAAGAAGCAGCCTTGGGCGTTTGTGGAAGAGGGTCTTATCAAAGGTGTGAAGTCGGGGATTATTCCGATAATCATTTTTATGCTTATTGGTATATTAATAGCAGTATGGATGCAGGCGGGAACCATACCGACACTGATTGCGTACAGCTTTCAGGTGATTTCCACGGAGTACTTCCTGCCGAGTGTGTTTGTGGTGACGGCTGTTGTCGGGATGGCTGTGGGAAGTTCGTTTACAACAGCATCCACGATCGGGATTGCGTTTATGACGCTCGGGTCGATTCTTGGAATGGATCTGGCCATGGTGGCCGGTGCGGTCGTATCCGGTGCCCTGCTTGGTGACAAAATGAGCCCGCTGTCTGATACGACGAACCTGGCGTCAAGTGTGTGTAAGGTCGATTTGTTTGAACACATCCGTCATATGATGTGGACAGCGGTGCCGGCCTTCCTGATCAGTCTGGTATTGTTCTTCTTTATCGGACGGGTCCAGGAAACTACGGCTACTTCTGAAGTGAATGAGTGGATTGCAACGCTCGCAGCGAACACCCACGTAACAGTTATTGCTCTTATTCCTGCACTTGTGATGGGGGTGCTGGCGATCCGCAAGACCCCTGCGATACCGACCATGATTGCAGGTATCGTAAGCGGATTTATTGTGGCTGTTATTTTAGACGGGCAGCTGGCTGCAGCGAACTGGATGGTCCTTGTACAGGACGGGTTTACTGCGTCTACGGGTACGGAGGACATTGACACGCTGCTAACCCGTGGTGGTATTCAGGACATGATGTGGGCCACGTCCCTTCTCATTCTTGCGCTGGGAATGGGTGGTGTTCTTTCAAGGCTGAACATTATTGACAGTCTGATCAGTGCGATCCGTTCACTTGTAAACAGCAGGGGAAAAGCGGTTCTCTCTACGACTTTGAGTGCGATCGGTATTAACGTAAGCCTTGGGGAGCAGTACATGAGTGTGGTGCTTACAGGTGAGGCATACGAGAAGCAGTACCGGGAGCTTGGGCTGAAAGGAAAGCATTTGTCGAAAACGCTGGAAGCGGGAGGCACCGTGGTCAACCCACTTATTCCGTACGGGGTGAGCGGTGTTTTTATGGCGAGTGTCCTTGAAGTTCCCGTTATGGCATTCCTGCCGTTTGCGTTCTTCTGCCTCCTGTGCCCGGTGATTACGATCATCTACGGCTTTACAGGGATCAGTATGAATGATGGTGGAGGAGGCGCTTCAGCTGCCAAAACGGAACACAAAGCAACAGCATAAAAATGTTCGGGGGTCTGTCCCCGTACAATTCGGGGGCTGCTCTTGACACGGGGCAGGCCTTTTCTTCTTGGGTTGGAGAAGATACTACTGAAATGTCAATAGAATATAAAAAAGTTCGGGGGACAGACCCCCGAACTTTTAGCGTACTGCTTTTTGAAGTTTGTGGATGACGTTTAGTGAACGTCCGGTTCCGATTGCGACAGCTTCCAGTGGGTTTGGTGCTACGTGAACAGGGACAACGATTTCCTCGCTGAGCCAGTCCTGAATGCCGTTCAATAATGCGCCGCCTCCTGTAAGGATGACACCGCGGTCAACGATGTCACCGCTGAGCTCCGGAGGACAGTCTTCAAGTGTAGCACGGATCGCTTCAAGAATTGAAAGAAGGGATTCGCGAATGGCACCTTGAATTTCAGTGGAACTTAGTGAAATGGTCTTCGGAAGCCCGGTTACAAGGTCACGGCCCCGAACGTCCATGGTAAGTTCTTCATGGTCAACAAGGGCATAGGCAATGTTCATTTTGATCTGTTCACCTGTACGGTCTCCGATAAGAAGGTTGTAGTGTTTACGCACATAGTGAACGATGTCTTCATCCATCTGGTCACCACCGACACGGATGGAATTGCAGGATACAACGCCGCCGAAGGAGATGATCGCCACTTCTGTTGTACCGCCACCGATATCAACAACGACGTTGGCGATCGGCTCTTCAACAGGAAGATCGGCACCAATCGCTGCAGCAACGGGCTCTTCAATAAGGTCCACGTGTTTTGCACCACAGTTTTTAACCGCATCGTGTATCGCCCGGCGCTCTACGGAAGTTGAACCAGATGGGGTACAGACAACAACGCTCGGTTTACGCACAGAGAACCCGAGCTTTTTGCTTACTTTTTTCATAATTTCTTTAAGCATTTCAGTCGTTACCTGGTAATCAGCAATAACCCCGTCTTTAAGGGGGCGGATCGCTACGATGTTTTCGGGTGTTTTTCCGACCATGTTTTTCGCTTCGTTACCGATGGCAAGTACCGTTTTTGTGTTAAGATCAATAGCAACAACGGAAGGTTCATTAAGAACGATTCCTTTATTTTTTGTATATACTAAAATGTTAGCCGTCCCTAAATCAATACCAATCTGAGTAGTTGAAAACATTTAAAATCCCCCAAGCATAGTTTACGTATACTATATACATTCTTGTATCCTAACAGATTTGTAGGGGTTGAAAAGCGATTAAATTATGGAAAAATGTCAGAGATCATGTCATTTCCCGGGAAAAGAACAAGGGTATTTCCCACTATTTTGTATTCATATAAAATATTAGTAGAAACGGTGTCAGATAAGCACCTTTTTGGCAAAAAACCGACTTTTTCGATATGATTTAACTAACTATGCAGAGAAGGTGATCGGATGAAGGAGAACAAGGACTTGTTTTTGTTAACCACTGAGCAAATCAAACGAAACGATACGATTGAAACCCTTCTTCCGCTATTTAAAGAACGGGCAAAGGAGCTGGATGAAAAAGCGGAGTTTCCGTTTGAAAACTTCTCGGATTTAAAGGAAGCAGGGCTTACAAAACTGGTGGTGCCGCATCGGTTTGGTGGTGAGGAAGCGTCTCTTACGGACTATCTTCTCGTACAGGAAAAAGTCTCGCAAGGCGATGGTGCCACGGGGCTTAGTCTCGGCTGGCATAACGGACTCATTATGCAGCTGAGGGAAACGGGGAAGTGGTCTGAAGAGACATTTGCGAAACTTTGCGTGGAAGTGATGGAGAATGGTGTGCTCGTAAATACAATTGCAACCGAGCCCGCGACGGGAAGTCCGGCAAGAGGCGGAAAGCCTGAAACAAGAGCACGCCCGGTGGATGGCGGGTATGAAATTACCGGTAAAAAGACATTCGCTTCTCTGGCGCCGGTTCTTGATTACTTTATCGTTACGGCAACTGTGGAACCGGACGGGGCTGTAGGAGAGTTTCTTGTTCCGAGGGAGAGCTCTGGACTCCGCATTGATGAATCGTGGGATACTCTCGGGATGCGGGCTACGAGAAGTGACGATCTGATTCTGGATGGGGTCCGGGTATCTGAGGATGCCTGGGTTGCGAAACGTCACCCCGGGCACGGAAGCGGACCGCAGGGCTGGCTTCTGCACATTCCTGCCTGTTACATTGGCATTGCAAAGGCTGCCAGGGACGAAGCGGTCGGTTTCGCCAAAGAATATCAGCCGAACAGCCTGGATCATCCCATCAAAGAAGTACCCGAAGTAAGGCGTAAAACGGCGGAGATGGACCTGAAGCTTATGCAGGCAAGGCACTTTATGTATCACGTGGCGAAGCTTTGGGATGAGTATCCTGAGCGGCGCCAGGATCTTGGAGCTGAGCTTGCAGCAGTGAAGACAACCGCCACAAACGCAGCTGTAGAGGTAGTCGATATCGCCATGCGTATCGTGGGAGGGCACAGTTTGAAGAAGTCGAATCCTTTGGAACGCTATTACAGGGACGTGCGGGCCGGCCTTTACAACCCGCCGTCAGATGACATTACGATGATGATTCTCGGGAAAAAAGCGTACGACCCAGAGGTATAGAGAGCCACTCTCTATACCTGTTTTTTTATGGTCCTGATCTGCCCGCGGTGGCTGATTTCGTCTTCCAATACGTGAAACCAGAGGTAGTAGTTGTTGTAGGCCACACCGTTTTCCCACTTGTTATCTTCAAAAAGCCAGCGGTCGTCTTTTGTTTTCAGCCGGGCCAGTGTTTCGTCTCTGACGTTACTTAGCTTCTTCAGGTAGTATTCAGGAGGGTTATTTTTGATTTTATTTCTGGCGGCTGCCCCGAGTTCAAGAGGGGTTCTCCAGAGGGCGTATTCATTTTCGGTGAGATCTCTTTTTTCGAATGAGACGATCTGGTGAACAAACTCGATCGAGGCGATATGCAGCAAAAGGGAGCCGATTGAATTGGTATTTTCACCGGGGATGTGATCGAGCTGATGCTGTGTGAGACCGGCAATCTCATTGAGGGTTACAGCTCTCGTGTGTTCAAGCATCGAAACGAGCACGCCAATCTTTTCGGTGTAATTTACTTTTGGAACAATTCTGTAGTCAATCATGAACACCACTCCATTTCTACGTCTAACTGTACCAGTGAAATGGAGAAGGTAAAGACTGATAATGGGGAAAAAACAGTGGTATAATGAAGACGAGGACAACCTGACCGGGATCAGTGTTGTCCTTTTTTTATTCCTCTACAACTTCCACTGACAGGGCTTCTCCCTGGGCGGGATAGCTTTCGGCGATGGCGCCGGTTTTTACCCGGACGAGCAGGCCTTCCTGAAGCTCTTGTGCATTTTCCGCATCGCTGAACCAGTAGGCGGCCCCGGCTTCGGCGTCCATGAGGGTGTCGCTTGTAAGTTCAATAGCTTTTGCCTCAGTGATGTCTTCGACTACCAAAATAGATGTTTCTTTAATTTCCACAATTCGTCCTTCGATAACGTTTGCCGACCCCTCTGAGCTGCTTCCATTTGTCCCGCAGGCTGTTAAAAAAATGATTGCGATAAAGAGGATAGAGTACTTTGGATTCATGATTTGACCTCCTTTTCCTGTATAGACGACAGTTATGATTTGTTGTTTCATGGGGCAAGGTATAAAATGGTAAAAAAACAAGAAGGGGTGCAGAGTGGCTATGATGACTGGGAAGGTTCATTCACTTAACACTGGGAAAGTGCAGGTCATTGCAGGTTCGGGGAAAAAGGAAGTGGCTTCAGGGATTATTAAGCGTCCGGTGGAAGGGTCTGTTTTTTTAACGAGCGTGGGTCTTAAAGGTGATGAGCAGGAGGACCTGGTTCACCACGGCGGTGTGGACAAGGCGGTATGTGTGTATCCGGCGGAGCATTACCCGTACTGGCACAAGAAGCTGGGAAAAGAGATCGATGCGGGGGCGTTTGGTGAGAACGTGACGGTGTCCGGGCTGGTGGAGACGGAGGTGTGCATTGGCGATACGTTTGAGTGGGGGGAGGCGGTTGTGCAGGTGAGCCAGCCGCGTCACCCGTGCTATAAGCTTGCGAAGCGTCATGATGTGAAAGAGTTGCCCCTGTACGTTCAAGAGTCGGGCTATTCCGGGTTTTATTTCCGCGTGCTGAAAGAGGGGCATGTGTCAGCGGAGGAGGATCTGAGGCTGAAGGAGCGCCATACGGAGATGACGATTGCCCGGGTGAACCGGCTGAATTTTCAGGACGCAGACGATGTGGAGGGGCTAAAACAGCTGGCGGAGCTGCCGTATCTTGCTGAGAGCTGGCGTGAAGGGGTGGAGAAGAAACTGGGGAAGCTTGAGGGGTGATTTTCCCGGTGAAATGGGTGATTATCCAGATTAAATGTTTGAAAACGCGGGTGAAAGTCGAAATTTCCCCGAAAAACATACAAAAGACAGTGCGATTCGGCACTGTCTTTTCAGCATTCACTTAAATCAGCATACCGGCGATCGCTGCACTCAGGAGTGAGGCGAGCATACCGGCTGCAACGGCGCGGACACCCATGCGGGCGATGTCGCCGCGGCGCTCTGGAGCGAGTTTACCAAGTCCGCCGAGGAGAATTCCAAGGCTTGACAGGTTGGCGAATCCGCAAAGAGCGAACGTAACGATCGCTACAGTTTTTGGTGTCAGGTTCTCGATTTCAGGTGCGAAGGCGAGATAGGCCACGAACTCGTTTAAAACGAGCTTTTGACCGATAAAGCCACCGGCGTAGACGGCTTCTGCCCATGGTACACCAACGGCAAAGGCAATCGGTGCGAACAGGAATCCGAGAATGTATTCAATGGTCAGACCTCCGGCACCAAACGCGCCGCCGATAAGGCCCAGAATTCCGTTAAGAAGGGCGATCAATGCGATGAAAGCGATGAGCATGGCGGCGATGTTCAGGGCGAGCTGGAGTCCGACTCCTGCACCGCGTGCGGCTGCATCGATGACGTTTGTTGATTCTGTATCTTTATCAAGTTTCAGCTCATCGTCTTCTGCTGATTTTGTAACGGTTTCAGGAACCATGATTTTTGCCATAATCAAGGCTGCAGGAGCGGCCATGAAGCTCGCTGCAAGTAAATACTCAAGAGGAACACCGAGCAGGGAATAGCCTACGAGTACAGACCCGGCAACCGATGCAAGACCTCCCGTCATAACGGCGAAAAGTTCAGAGTTTGTCATTTTTGCGATATACGGTTTAACAACAAGAGGTGCTTCTGTCTGCCCCAGGAAGATGTTCGCAGCGGCCGATAAAGATTCGGTCTTGCTTGTGCCGAGTAATTTTGCCAAAGCTCCACCGAGGAGTTTTACTACCCACTGCATAATTCCGATGTAGTACAGTACGGAAATCAGTGAAGAGAAAAAGATGATGATTGGCAGTACTTCAAAGGCGAAAATAAAGCCGACGTTTTCGGATTCGAAAATACCTCCGAAAACAAAGTCTACACCTTCATTGGCAAAGTCGATGATGCTTGAAACGGCGAAGGTTAACTGCTCCAATGCAAATTTACCTGCGTCCCACCGCAGAACGATGAAGGCAAACGAAATCTGAATGGCAAGTCCTACTAGAATCGTCCGTGGATTAATCGCTTTACGGTTGTTGGAAAGAAGGAAAGCGATTCCAAGAACGACGAGAATCCCAAAAATACCCCACAAAATATTCACGATGTTCACTCCCTGTTAAGTCATGGTAAAATCGAAGCGTCTGTTCATACTGAAAAAAATGGCTATGTAGTGTACATATTAATAACGTTTACAAAACTCGATTTTTTATGTTATGAAATAGACGCATAAGTGAAATCGTACCAAAGGAATGTAAGCGTGTAAATGTTATAATGAAAAATAGGTACGAACCTCTCGTAAATTAGTCAGAAGGGGGTTAAAAGATGAGAGAAAATGGTAAAGATGAGCTTGATTTACATACAGATCCCCGATTTAAAATTGCCAACCGTGAAGCGTTGATCGGCTTTGCGCTTGTGGTGATTAACTTTGTCTGGTGGTTCGGATTTGCCTACGGGCTCGGATCCGCCCCGGTGGAGGAGTATACCTTTATTTTTGGCATGCCTGCGTGGTTTGTGTTCAGCTGCATCGGCGGGTTTCTGCTCATGGTGGCCCTCGTAATTTTTGTGGTGAAAGTGTTTTTTAAAGATGTGTCTTTTGATGAGGAGGAGCACAACTCATGAATATTCCGGTGATTGTCTCCTTGTTCGGGTTTTTAGTGCTTATTTTTGCGATTGGTTTCTGGTCGTCCAGGAACGTAAACCGGAAAGGAAGCGGTTTTTTACAGGAGTACTTCCTTGGCAGCCGGGAGCTCGGCGGCTTTATTCTCGCCATGACGATGATTGCTACATACGGGAGTGCCTCGAGTTTTATCGGCGGTCCCGGGGTTGCCTACACCCAGGGACTCGGATGGGTGCTTCTTGCCATGGCCCAGGTGGCAACAGGTTATTTTGTACTTATGGTATTGGGGAAAAAGTTCGCGATTATTGCGAGGAAGTACAATGCACTTACGCTTGTTGATTTTTTAAGGAGCCGTTACAACAGCAAGTGGGTCGCATTGTTTTCCGCGTTCAGTATTATTATTTTCCTGTTTTCCGCAATGGCGGCCCAGTGGGTAGGAGGAGCGAGGCTCATTGAGTCATTGACGGGTCTTACATATACATCGGCTCTGTTTATTTTTGCCGTGGCCGTGCTTGCCTACGTGATTATCGGAGGGTTCCGCGCCGTTGTGATTACCGACACGGTTCAGGGCGTGGTGATGTTTTTCGGAACGCTCATTATTCTTGTCGGTACGATCATTGCCGGTGGCGGTGTTGGGAACATCATGAGCGATCTGATGGCTGAAAACCCGAACCTTGTGACGCCGTTCGGACATGACGGAAGCCTGACGCCTGCGTATGTGTCGTCATTCTGGATTCTTGTGGGCGTGGGAGTAGTGGCGCTGCCCCAGGTGACGGTTAGGGCCATGAGCTATAAAAACAGCCAGGCGATGCACCGGGCGCTGATTGTCGGTACGGTTGTGGTCGGATTTATCATGCTCGGGATGCATTTAATCGGGGTTTTTGCCCGTCCGATACTGCCGGGTGTGGACGTGCCGGACCAGGTGATGCCGATGATCGCCATGGAGGTTCTGCCGGCGTGGCTCGCAGGGATTGTCCTTGCGGCGCCGCTGGCTGCGATCATGAGTACGGTGGATTCCCTGCTTCTCCTGGTGAGTTCGGCAGTGGTAAAAGACGTGTATATTAACTACGTGAAGCCCGATGCGTCCATTGAGCGGGTAAAGAAAGTGAGCTTCGGGGTGACGGCTGTTCTCGGTGTTGCGGTGTTTGCGTTGGCTCTGAGCCCGCCTGATCTGTTGATATGGCTCAATTTGTTCGCTTTCGGCGGATTGGAAGCAGCATTTATCTGGCCGGTAATTTTCGGTCTTTACTGGAACCGTGCCAATAAGCACGGTGCGCTCTGGTCCATGGTGGCCGGCGTGTTCTCGTACGTGATCATTCATCAGTTTTACCCGGATCCGTTCGGCATGCACTCGGTCGTGCTGCCGGTTGTCCTGTCGTTTGTTGTGTTTGTGGCGGCTACTCTTGTCACTCAGCCAAAACATAATCTTGAGGCCCGCGCGTAAGGAGGAGAAACAAGTGGAACGATTGATCGTGAAGTCAGCTCTATACGGATTTTTTCTCACACTCGCCATGGCGATCCTGTTTGTGGATTACAGGGTGGCGGAAGGGCCGTCTGTGACATATGTGCCGGTTTATGATTACGTGATGACCGTGCTCCGCTACAGCATCGTCGGCAGCTTTATCGGTGCCGTAGTGGGATGGCGGGTGTACCGGATGCGGGTAAAAAAAGAAGGGAAAACGTATTATTTGGAGGTTTTTGCTGCTGTTTTCATTCTTGCCATGGCCGCCGGGCTCGTGTTTTCACTGCTGGGGATTTAAGTTTGGCCGTGGTTGTTTTGTTTGCTGGGGCGTTTTTCATCGCCCGTCAGCGGTAGGAAATCGTCTAAACGTAAGAAACCGGCTGTGAAGTGTGAAAAGCGGTGCTCTAACCGTAAAATAGGCGGAGCTAAGTGTAAAATAGCCCGAGCTAAACGTAAAAATGATGGATGTAAGTGTAAAAAACGTAAATTGAAGCCGCCGGGGAGTGCAGGTCCGGCGGCATTCGTTTGTTGTATCGGTTTTAATTGTAGGGGGATGGGGGTTATGTTCTTTTTATGTGACTTATCTGTTTTAAGGTATCACTTTCGCAGGGTAAAAGCTTTCAGGATTGTTTTTAAAGCAGATTCTGTCTCCAAGTGACGGCTTACTTTATCCAGATAAGAAAAGTCTCTCGGTTTAACAGCCAGCTTCGCGAGAGGTTCGACGGGGGATTCGGAGATCCACTCGTTTCGAATACCGCCCTGTTTGAATGGCTCTTTCGGGAAAAAGTAAATCGTTCCGTCCGTCCAGTGGACATTCCGGTTGACGGAAAAATAGTAGTAACGCTTTACTCCTTTTTTCGTGGGAGCGGTCAGGCAGAGGTTTCGGATCGAGCCGGAGTACCCTTCTTTTTTGAGCACAGCAAAAAACAAGGACCAGTTTCCGTCTGAGGCGGCGAAAACAGCTTTCACCGGTTTCCCGTTAAAAAGAGTGCTGTCTTTTGGTTCGAAACAATCAATCGACGGGTTATTGGAGCCGTGGACGAGGATGTCTTTCGTTTCGATGATGTAATTGAGGAACAGGGATACCGGGTAGTTGCTTTCATATGGGATGAAAGCACCGTTCCCTTTGGTGATCCAGTCGTTGTAAATGGCGTCAAATTCGCTTTTCGCTTCGCCGGACAGGTCCAGCTCTGGGGCTTTTAATAAGCGGCTTTTATTAAGGGCAAAGGTTTTAATTAGGTTCATCTTTTTCTCCTGATTCTTTATTATTGCTACTAATGACTATTCCACATGGGGCGGCGTTTTTCCTTTCACAGCGTCAGGATATGGATATTTATGTTAAAGTGAAGGGGAGAATGAGCTGAGATTTAATATAGGGAGTGTACAGATGACGGACTGCACAAGTGCTTTGAATCAAATCCGTATTGCCATTTCCACCACGCTTGAGATCCTGGAAAAACTGGAAGAGGAGGATCTGCAAAAGCAGCCGACCTCAACTAAACAATCTGTCGGCGAACTGCTGGAGCATCTGGTCTCTGTTTGTGAAGCTGACCTGCTTATTTTAAACGGGGCCACAAAAGAGGAGATGAGCTGCTACTACTCGACTGTATGCTGTAAAACGATCGAAGAGCTGAATAGTACTTTAAAAAAGAACTACCGGCTGCTTGAGGAACGGTACACGGCGTATACGGAGGAGGAGCTTCGAGAAGAAGTCACTTCTTATTGGGGTGTCACCTATTCGCGTTATGAGTGGCTGTTGGAGATTCTGGCTCACGTGTATCATCACAGGGGTCAGCTGCATGCGATTCTTGTCCATTGCTGTAACAGGGATCCGAAAGTGTTCATGTTTGAGTAAAAAGGAAGGGAAGGCGGTAAAATGGCTCTGATTCGGGTTGGGACAACGTATATTCCGGTGACGGATGTGGATGTTTCTGCAAAGTGGTATGTGGAGAAGCTGGGGGCCGAGCTGAAGTATAAGGATGAGAGCAAAGCCATTCTTGATTTGGCCGCACAAAGCACGTTTCTCGTAAAAGCTCGGGAAGGTGAAACGGCTAATTTTAAGGACATTTCAGGAGAAGAGCATTTTTCCATGACAGGTGGATGGGCTGGAAGCTTTAGAGGGACTTCACAGGGAGTTTGCGGGGGAACAAATCACGGTGGGTGAAATTGAAGACAGAGGGCATGCGGGCAGGAACTTTGTTTTTTCTGATCCGGACGGGAATACGTTTGATGTGTGGAGTGAGTTGAGTCCGTACTATAAAAAGTAAGGCGCAGAGAACCACTTCTCTACGCCTTGTTTTTTTGCGGTGGCTGCTCTAATTCTCGTACTTTGTCATAGGATGAAAGCAGTTCCTCAGGAACCAGGGTGCGTCCTCTTTCCCAGGCATTTCCGTCAATTTTAGCCCGGAGCACTTCCTGCTCCTTATCTTCGCCGTACATCAGAATTCTGAGATCATAGAACTTATGCTTAAAGTCCAGATGATAGCCGATCTGATGATACAGAGTGATTCTGACCAGGTCCTCTTCGGACACTTTTGCCGCGCGGGTCATTTTCGCATGGTAGCCGTTCATCTGAAGGTAGTTAAACTTGATCGTATCCGTGGATTTGTTATAGCTCATCGGTGTTTCAAGATCGTTGTTGCTTTCGAAATTGATCAATAGTTCATGTTTGTCCAGTGTATCCTTAATGATTTCCTCAATATGCCATATGTAAAGCATGTGCTGTTTCACCTCACGTTCATGTGTCCCCTATCATAAAGCAATCGGGCGGTTTTTAAAACAGGGTAGGGGAATATTTATGGGTTATCAGTGTTATTCATCTTTGCTTCTGGTTTAAAATAGGGAACTCCGACATATGAGTTCCCCTGAAATCTACTGTTTTTTTACCCGTTCAAGGTTTGCGATGGCATCTTTATTGTCCGGGTCCAGTGCAATTGCTTTTGAGAAATAACCGGCCGCTGCGTTGTTGCTGCCTTTAGCTTCATACATTTCCCCGACGCTGTCGTGGAGGTTGGAAGACTCGGGATAAAGGTCTATGGCCAGCAGTAAAAGTCCGAGGGCTTCATCCACCTTCCCTGCTTCGAATAACTCGTAGGCGGCAAAATTCAATTCCCCTTCGATGAGGAGAAAGCCGTCAAACTTGTTTTCCTTTATTTTCCTGTATTCTTCAAACGCTTCTTTTTGTCCGGATTCAACAAAGAGACCGGCTAAATGGCGGGCAAGGGAGTTTTTGATTCGCTGGACGGGCTCACCGAAAATAACGTCGAGGATGGTGTTCCAGATGACTTTCGTTCCAATGTAATCGGCGTTTGTCATTAGAACGACAGCGATCCCATCGTCGGGCAGAAGGACGAGGTTGCTTCGGTAACCTGTATCAAGTCCGCCATGTGAAGCTACTCTTCTGCCTTTATACTCACCTAAAAACCAGGCGAGACCGTTTTCTGATGTTTCTTTTCCCCATGGGGTCCCGCTGTGAGGCTCAAAAAGCCTGGCAAATGAGTCGTGCTTCAGCAGTCCGCTGTCGTTGTTTAAGACGGCCTGTGCGTAGGAACACATATCAACGACATTGGAGCAAAGCGTAGAGCTCGGACCGTGTGCACGGTGGTAAGGGTAGATCTTACTTACTCTGGGGCCGTAATACCCGTCTGTATTTAGAACATGAGGTGTTGTGAGGAGCTCCGTATTGAACTCGGCCTTAAGGAAACTGCTTTTTTTCATGTTTAACTTCTCAAGAATCTTTCTCTTCATATACGTCTCAAAGGGCGTGGCTGAAACCTTTTGAATCACATCCCCGAGTATCTCGTAGGCAATGTTGCTGTAAGCGGATCCGCTTCCGGGGTCCCACAGCAGTTCTTTATTGTACAGCCCTTTCACATAGCGCTCAAGGGCTTCATCGTCATACTCGGGATTTGCCCAGTCAAAGCTTTCTTCATCGGGCATGCCTGATACATGACTCAGGAGCTGCCTGATTGTGATCTTGAGGTAACGGGGGTCTTTCATCGTAAAATAAGGCAGGTGGTCCTTCACATAATCCTCCAGCCCGAGTTTCCCGTCCTGTACGAGCTGCATCATCCCCAGAGCCACAAATGTCTTGGACACAGAGGCCATATGAAAGAGGGAATGCGCTGTAACCGGGTCCTTTGTTTCGGTGTTCTTTACACCAAACCCCTTTGTAAAGATGACTTTTTTGTCCGCTATAACCCCAACAGCTAAGCCGGGGATTGGTTCCCGGGAAACGAAATCTTCAAGCAAACGTGTTAATTCTCCGGTAATTTGGCTCATCCTATCCTCCCAGGTTTTATCCCTTCCCAGTGGTGGCAGTGATCCGTTGAAGGACCCTGCATGGCACGATAAAAGATCTTCATAATGGGAAAAGGGCATACGAATCCCTTGTTCAAAAAACAAGGCTGTCCACTTTTACTCAATAACCATTACAAAGTCACCATTGGATGAGGACCTCCTTCCAATATCTCTCAATAAACAATGCTGGTTTGTCACTTCAATTGCAAGAATAGTTTGACTATAAAAATGAAAACAACGCACGAACCCTGTCCCGGAAAAACAGATAGTGATGCTCTCCGCCCTCAATCACTTTGGCTTCTGCGCAAGGGAGTTTCTTTTTCACCAGTTCATAGATTGCTTGATTTGAGACTGAGAAGGCTTCGCTCATCTCGGTGCCGTCACCGGCTTCTTTCGTTCCCCAGTCCATGTAAAATGTGTCGACCGCCGATAGATCGCTTTGTTTCAGGAGTGCTTCAAGCTCCTCCTGGTTTGGATAAAAGGCGGAGGAGAAGAGGACGATGTTTTTGAACACGTGAGGATACCGGCACGCGGCGAAGACCGTGATCAGGCCGCCCAGTGAAATGCCGGCCATGGCAGTCTTGTTTTTTAACGTACGGTAGTGCCGGTCCATAAACGGCTTTACTTCATGGACGATAAAATGCAGGTAGGTTTCGCCTTTTCCGCCAAAGGAAGGTGTGTCTCCTAGAAAGCGCCGGCTGTATTTTCCGTTGGGCCAGGGGCAGAATTCATCGGTCCGCTCTTCAGGGTTCTGTTCAATCGCTGCGACGATAAAGTCCCGGGGATGATCGGTTAAATAAGCTTCGAGATTAAGAGAGACGCCGCCAATGGCATCCTCATCCCGGAACACATTCTGCCCGTCGTGGATGTAGAGAACCGGGTAGCGTTTCCCGCTGTTTTCTTTGTAATCCTCAGGAAGCCAGACTCTGATCTGCCTCGGTTTCTGGAAGGCGGAGCTTACAATTGAATGGGTTTCCAGCATTACTTTTCCCCCAAAACACGCGTGTCTGCTTTTGCCGGCAGATCTGCTTCCAGCGTCTGTTTTAGCTCCTCCACGGTGTGGACGATCAGAGAAGGACTGGCATCTCGCAGTTCTTTCTCCGAGCCATATCCGTATGTAACGGCGAAGGATTCAATTCCCGCAGTATTTGCCCCGATAATGTCGTACTTTCTGTCCCCGATCATGATGAAGTCATCGCGGGTATGGTCGGTGTACGTTTCCATAATGAAGGTGATGATCTCCGCTTTCGACGACCGCGTACCGTCAAGATGACTGCCGACAATGGGGTCAAAATACTGATCGATCTCAAAGTACGCCAGGATCGCTTCGGCAAAGACAGTGGGCTTGGAGGTGGCTGTGACCAAGGAGAAGCCGTTGTTCTGCAGGGACGTTAACAGGGCGCGGATGCCGGGATACAGCTCATTTTCGAACATCCCTTTTTCTTTAAACCGCTCTCTGTAAAAGCCGATGGCTCTTTGGGTTTGAGCGTCATCAAAAGCGTATTTCCCGGCAAAAGAGACGTGGAGCGGCGGGCCGATAAAATCGTCCAGTTTATCAGTGTCAGGTTCATGAATGTCCATTTTAGCAAGGGCATATTGAACGGACTTCGTAATGCCCTGCTTCGGGTCGGAGAGCGTTCCGTCTAAATCAAACAGGATTATTTTGGGCATGGCTGGTTCCTTTCGACTTCTTCGCCTTCACAATCAGAAAGTGAGGGTTCGTCATCAATTTTTCATACCGGGCCGGGTCCCGCTTCTGGAAATCCGGGACCGGCTGGGGCTCCTTGATTTCGTCTATGGCAAAGTACGTGAGGGTGTCATTCATAATATCGGTAAGAGGCCTGCGGTAAAAAGGGACGGTAAACGTGCCTCGGTCTGTTTTCCACTCATCGAGTAGCAGCTCATGGAGGAAGTAATCCTCGCCGGGGGAGAGCTTCAGGTCCATAAAGGGGTGGTGGACGGAAAAGAGAAGTCCGCCTCCGGGCTTCAGCACTCTGTGAAACTCCTTGAATACGTTTTGCCAGTCGCTGATGTAATGAAGAACAAGGGAGCTCACGATAAGGTCGAAGCTGCTGTTTTCAAAAGGAAGGGGCTCTTCCAGGTCCAGCTGGTGAATCGCGGCTGCATCGCCTACTCTCCGTTTGGCGGCGGCGACCATTTCAGGGCTGAGGTCTGAAGCGGTGACCACAGCCCCGCGGAGGGCCAGTTCCTTTGTGTACCATCCTGCCGCACAGCCCGCGTCAAAGACGGCTTTACCTTCAAGAGACGGAGGGAAGAGGGCGGTCATTGCCGGTCTTTCATAGTGGGTGTTGTACAGGCTTTTCTGATCCACATGATGTTCGTAATGGTGTGCGAGCTCGTTGTAGACGTTTTTTACACGGTCGTTCATGGCGGGCCTCCTTTTGGATATATGATTCTATTAGCTTATCACGGGACTAGGGTGAATGAACGGGTCTGGGTAAAAAACTGGTGTATTCTCCCAATGTGTGGGTTGAATTATGGTATTTTAAAAGAATAGATAGCTGGTGCCTGTCACTCCCCGAACGTTGTCGAATTCATAGGTCGTTTTTCTATTTTGGAATTGTGGGGGAAAGTCCTATGGTTTCGACAGAACCCGGGTGGTGACAGGCACCGTATACAGGAAGCAGGTGCATAGCGGCATGCGTTTGGTTTTATGGATCGGATTATTTATAGTGATGTGGGGGTTCGGGCTGAATTACGCCAGTGGCAGCCTGCTGGGGGACCCTCTTCGCCTGGCGTTGAGTACTTTGTTTTTTACCGGGTATTTTTTGCTGCCTCTCTTTAGAAAGAAGGAAGGGCTGCAGCTGGGGGTATTCTTGTTTGGCGCAGGTCTTCTCCCTGGTGTATTCTGGCCGGAACCTGACTGGGGGATAAACGTCTATCATATTATGATAGTTGTAATGATTTCCGGTGAAGCGGTCTACCGACTCCGTCTCTTTTATGTAATGGCTGTTGAAAGTATTTTACTCCTGGGGCTTGCTTTGCCTGCCTTGGCAGGAGTGCCAGGTCAGTCACTTCCGTTCATCGGTATTTTTGCTGCACTGCTGGTTATGGGAACGGTAATGATATATGAAAGAATAAAGAATGCCAGGCAGCTGAATGATCAGTATGAAGCCCTCCTGATTGAGTTTCGCAAATTAAAAAGGACGGCTGCGGCGGGGGAAGCAAACATCAGGCAGGAAGAGAGGACGCAGATAGCAAGGGAAATACACGACTCGGTAGGGCATAAGCTGACTGCTCTTCTCATGCAGCTGGAAGTCTTTCGTATTCAGGCAGCTGAAAAGGATAAAGATACGGTAATAAAGTTAAAAGAATTGGCAAGGGATAGTCTGGAGGAAACCCGCCATGCGGTTAAAGCGTTGAAGAAAGATGAAGCTGGAGGCCTGCCTGCGGTGATTCGTCTGATCAGGAAGCTTGAAGCGGAAAGCTTTCTAAGGGTCCATTTTAAAATCAACCACGGGGCATTAACCGCCCCATTAAGAAATGATCAGGCCATTGCTGTTTACCGGGCCGTTCAGGAAGCGTTGACGAATATGATGAAACACAGCGGTACGAAAGAAGTGGACATCATTTTTGAAGTTCCCGGGGGGACGGTCTTCCGCTTTGAAGTAAGGCATAAAACGTGGAGGGATGAGACGTTTCAAGAAGGGTTTGGTTTGATATCCATGCGTGAAAGAATGGAAGAAGCGGGCGGCGGACTCGAAGCGGAAAACTATTCAGGCAGCTTTATTGTCAGGGGGACCTTTCCGCTTTTTACAAGGAAAGGTGGTAATGATGGTTAAAATATTGCTCGCAGAGGACCAGAGTATGGTGAGGCAGGGCTTAAAAATGATGATTGAAACAGACCCTGATCTTCGTGTCGTAAAGGAAGCCCGGAATGGCAAAGAAGCGGTGGCAGCATGTGAAGCTTCTGTTATTGATCTGGTAATTCTTGATATCAGAATGCCTGTTATGGATGGACTTGCCGCTGCAAGAGAAATCAGCAGACGCTGGCCTGCCGTGAAAATCCTGATTCTAACGACCTTTAATGACGATGACTATGCTTTGGAGGCGTTAAAGAGCGGGGCGAGTGGATATATGCTGAAAGATGCTGAAGCAGAGGACCTGACACGGGCTGTCCGCAGCTGCTTGTCCGGCGGACTTCCCCTTGCTGAACACGTGGCAGCAAAGGTTATGCCGCGACTTCTTAAACAGGTTCAGGAAAAAGAGGAACCCGATCCGCGTTTGACCCCAAGAGAAATTGACATTATTAAACTGATTGGCAAGGGAAAAAACAATCAGGAGATCTCTTCGGTTCTGTGTCTTTCCGTAGGTACGGTTAAAAATAATATCAGTGTGATCCTGGAGAAATTAATGCTCCGTGACCGGACGCAGATTGCTATTTATGCCATACGCCGCCATCTTGTATAAACAAAATGACTAAAGTCATGATTGGCTCAAAAAGTAATGACCAGAGACAGTAGGAGTACTGGCTCTTTTTTTTTATAATCAAACCATCACAAGGGAAACGGGGGAAGAAATGTGCTTGAAACAGAAGAGCTGTATAAGAAATATAAAGGAACAGTGGCAGTGGAGGGGGTTAATTTATTTCTGGAAAAGGGAGAGTCAGTCGGTTTGCTTGGCCCGAACGGAGCGGGAAAATCGACTACGATTTCCATGATTGCTTCTCTTATTAAACCAACCTCGGGTGATGTCCGGCTGCAGGAAAAAAGCATTCTTAAGTATCCGAATGAGCTTCGCCGTGTGCTTGGTATCGTCCCTCAGGAAATCGCCCTGTACCATGAACTGACTGCAGTTGAAAACCTTCGCTTTTTTGGGCGGATTTATGGGTTAAAAGGGAAGGTGCTAGAGAAAAAAATTCAGGACGTCCTGGAACTGCTCGGGTTGTCTGATCGAAGGAATGAGGCTGTGTCGAAGTATTCAGGAGGTATGAAAAGGAGGGTGAACATCGGCGCTGCCCTTCTTCATGATCCCCAGATTCTGATTATGGATGAACCGACCGTGGGAATTGACCCTCAATCCAGAAGCTATATTCTTGATATGGTCCGTAAATTGAACGAAGAGAAGGGGGTAACGGTGCTCTACACAAGTCATTACATGGAAGAAGTGGAGCGTCTTTGTGACCGCGTTTATATTATGGATCACGGCCGGGTAATTACTTCAGGAACAAAAGAAGAACTTAAAAGTATTTTGTCGGGTGAGGAGGCCATTCTGATTGACCTTGAAAAACACGACCCTGAGCTGGCGGCGGAGTTTGCTTCTGATGATGCGATTCTCCAGACGGTAGAGACTGAAAGGGGATTGAAACTGATCGTGCCAAAGGGCAGCCGGTTATTAAGCAAAATATTCCAGATCGCCGAGCGTCACGAGGCTCAGATTCTGAACATTACTGTTCATGTGCCTACACTTGAAGATGTCTTCCTGCATTTAACCGGCAGGAAGCTGAGAGATTAGGAGGGAACGGGATGTTTTCTTTTATTCTTAAAGATTTAAGGATCCTCATCCGGGACCGGACAGAATTGCTCATCCTGCTTTTGATGCCGTTTATATTAATTGGTATTTTAGGGTTTGCTTTACGGGGCATCTTTGATGGTGATACAGCCTCTCTGGAGATGGATGTGGCAGTCGTACAAATTGATGAAGAAGAAGCCGGTATAGAGATGTTTCTTGACGAACTTGAACAAAGGGGCGTTCCCCAGGAGCAGCTTTTGGATCTTGAAAGCGCGGCGCGTGAAACAATGAACCCGAGTGAAATACTCCGCACTATGCTGGAGGAAGAGCTGGCAGACATGATCACGGTCGTACACACAGATGCCGAAACAGCAGAGACGTATCTCCTGAATGAGGAAGTCGCTGCAGTACTGACGATTCCCGAGGAATTCACATTCAACACCCTCTTAAAAATGATGCTGGATGAAGGTGAAGGGGGCTCGTTTGAGGTGACGGTAAATGAATATGGGGCGATCCATGCAAGAATTTTTAACGATATCATGCATCAATTTACGAGGCAGATGAACGTTGAAACGGCGATCGCCCGTGTATCTGAAGGTCAGACAGCACCGGTGGCTGAGGCAGAAGCGGGGGATATTGGCGGAGTGGAATCGGTGATGGCTGCTGAACCAGTGAACGCTATGCAGTATTATGCTCTTGGAATGGCCGTCATGTTTGTGCTTTACGTCAGTTCCACATTGTCGAGTAAGGCATTTGTGGAAAAAAAGCAGCATGTGTTTGACCGGATCCTTTTGGCCGGCACCGATCCTATGACGTATTTGAGCGGAAAGTTTATTTCGGCTTCCGTAGCTGCTTTTATTCAGCTGGCTGTTCTGTTTTTAACGTCTTCTTTGTTGTTTCAGACTTTTTCTTTTACTTCCACGGGGTTCTGGGCCGGAATGGCAGGAATATCAGCGGTTTTATCTTTGTGCGTGGGAGGATTTGCAGCTTTACTGACGGCTATTGCAGTCCGGTTTAATCAGGATGCTGTGTCAAACATTTTTGCCGGCGGAATTGTCTCTGTCTTTGCTTTTTTGGGGGGAAGCTATTTTCCTACCGGAAATATGCCTGAATTATTTACAACAGTTGGCAGCTGGACTCCGAACGGGGCCGGGTTGACTGCATATCTTCAGTGGATTCAAGGTTATGGCATGGAAACAGTCACTGGTTCCCTTTTACGGATTGTCCTGATGACCGTTATTCTTGTCATCGCGAGTGTCCTTATTTTTCCTAAAAGGAGGTCGGAGGGGATATGAAATCTATTTTTTTACACCAGTGGCAGCGGTTTCGCCGGGCTCCGATCCTTGTGCTGTCGTTCTTTATTTTAACGGTCGTTTTTGTTTTTACACTTGCAGGAGAGACGGGACCGGACCAAAACTTTACGGTTCAGACTTTTGTAAATGAAGGTGTCTCTGATGAAGCAGCACAGGAGTGGCTTGATCGGTTAAACGAATCGGAGGGGATGACCTTTACCTTGAGTGAAGAGGAGGAGGTTCGTGACAGGTTGCGTGATGGCAGGGTGAATGTGGCTCTTGTCCTGGACGAAGCAGATTACCGGCTCATTGTGGCAACAGATGACGGTACGGTGTTTACTGTAGAAAACTATGTGGACTCGGTGTTCCGTGAAGAATTGCGTCTGAGAGAGGCGGAGGCATCTGAAGGAGAGGATTTCCGGGAGGCTTTAAACGCTTTTATGGAAAATCCGGTACTGGAAGTGAAAACGAAAACCATTGAGGGAGCAGACGGGACTTTTGTGTTTGATAGTCAGTTACAGACTTTGTTTGGCATGACCCTCTTCTTCTCCGTTTACACGATGATGTATAGTCTGGTTAACGTTGCAGAGGAGAAACGTACCGGTACGTGGGACAGAATGATCATTTCGCCTTTGAGGAAATTCCAGATGTATACCGGCCATCTTGTTTTTACCTTTACGATAGGCTATGCCCAGATTCTTCTCATCTTTATGCTGTTTACATTTGGATTCGGGTTCGATATCGGGGAGCAGTTCGGTATGGTGCTGCTGATTATCGGGTGCTATTGTTTTGCAATTGTGGCATTAGGCACGCTTTTGATAGGACTCGTAAAAACATCTCAGCAGCTTAATGGAGTAATCCCGATCGTAGCCGTGGCGATGGCTATGCTCGGTGGCGCTTTCTGGCCGATTGAGGTCGTTTCAAATGAGATTGTGCTCTTCTTTTCCCAGGGAATGCCGATTCTTTACGCGATGGATGCTTTAAAACAAATTGCCATTTATGAAAGAAGCTTCGATGCGATCACACAGTCTCTTAGTATTTTGATCCTGTTCGGTGTCATTTGTATGGGAGTCGGAATAAACCTGATGGAGCGCAGGGGATAAAGTGACAGAAAGCATATCGATTCAGGGAAGAGAGCAAAAAGGTGGCTGTCACCTTTTTGCTCTTCTTTTGATCTCCGGCCATTGGTAAACTAAAGAAGGAATAAACCAATTTTATTTGGCAGGTGCTCGGATGTTTTTAAAGAGAATAGACCTTCAGCGGGAACGCATTTCGTCATATAAGGAGTACCCGTTTTCGATTCCGGCGATAAAGAGCTTTCATCAGCTGAAATTAACGAAGAATGTCACGTTTTTTGTGGGGGAAAACGGGTCCGGGAAGTCGACGCTTCTTGAGGGCATTGCGGATAAGTGTGAATTTAATAAGGCGGGGGGAGGACGGAACAATGCGTATGATCTCCATGCTTCTCATTCCGCGCTGGGAGACTATATCCGGCTTTCGTGGCTTCCGAAGGTGACGAAAGGATTCTTCCTCCGGGCAGAGTCTTTTTATCATTTTGCCTCACATATTGATGATGTCGGGGCCAGGGAGGCTTACGGGGGGCGGTCGCTGCACCACCAGTCCCACGGGGAGTCGTTTTTCTCGCTTTTTACGAACCGGTTTAAGGGGCCGGCGATTTATCTGCTTGATGAACCGGAGGCTGCTTTGTCCCCTCAGCGGCAGCTGTCGTTTCTGCGGATCATTCATGATTTGGCGTCATCGGGGGAAGCGCAGTTTATTATCGCGACACATTCACCAATTCTGCTAGGATACCCGGATGCGGCGATTCTCAGCTTCGATGAGGAGGAAATTACGGAGATTGATTATGAGATGACGGATCATTACCAGATTACGAGTTACTTTCTGCAGCATAGGGAGAAATTTTTGCGGGAGATTTTGGAGGGGTAGTGGTTGTTTTGGGCGGTGCCTGTCACTCCCCGAAGGTTGTCGAATTCATAGGTCTATTATCTATTTGGTGATTTTGGGGAAAAGGCCTATGGTTTCGAGAGAATCCGGGTGGTGACAGGCACCTCACTCAATACCCGGTAAAGGTATCTTTTTTTATGTTTTGTTTGGAGATCTTTTTGTTTTTTAAATAAGTGGTCATTAAGTCTGTCATGGACTTCGGTCCCGCAATGAAGTATTTGGCATTATTCCCGTAGGAGGAAATAAACTGATCCACTTCCTGATATAAATCATCCCTTGATTGTGGATAGGTGACATCCACTGAGGTGTTCGCCTCAATTTCATCGAGTTCGTCTTTGTATAAATATTCTTTTTCGCTGTCAATATAGAGCAGCTTCATTGGCTTACCACCTGCGTTGTCTTCTGCCTCCAATTCTTTAGCCATAGCACGAAAGGGTGTAATGCCGATACCTCCTGCAATGAAAAGCGTGGGCCCGCTGTCTTTTAAGTAGAAGGAGCCTACCGGACCACTCATACTGATTGTCATTCCTTTTTCTAATTCCATCAACGCTCGTTTAAACTCGCTGGGGTTACCGTTGATTTTAGTTGTAATTTTAATGACATTCTCGGTTGGGGAAGAGGCCACACTCAGCGGCCGTGTACCGTTTTTAATCTTTTTGTGGGTGATGGTGAATAAACCATGCTGTCCTGCATGCCATGTTACGTCTTTTACCTTTTCGAAAAGAAAGGTATAAACCTCTTCGGATTCTTTATCTTTTTTGATAAATGCAAGTTCATTTTTTTTGAATATAGAGAGTGTATCTTTTAAGAAGCTCATGTTCCTTGTCCCCTTTATCTGTCTATGTCTTTATCTACTTTTCACCCAACTGTTTCTTCAGTTCATCCACCATACTGCTCCAGCCGAATTTTGCACCATGATATGCCTGGTTTTCTTCTTCAAACCCTGATTGTTCAAGGTGAAGGTGGGTGATTTCACCCTCCTGCTTTAATGTCCAGGTGACGATGGTGTTTATCGGTCCGCCAACCCATGTGTAAGATAACTTATTGGGCTTGTCCACGATTAGTACTTCGCTGTTTACAACCAAACCAATCTGAGCATTTCGAAACTGGCATTTGTATCCGACAATCGGCTTGAAATTATTCTCCATTACCCATTGGGCCAGCGTTTCTGAATGGGTTAAGGCGTCCCATACCTTGTTGATTGGGCTCTTAAACTGAAAATCCAGTAATAAATCAGCCATTTATCTATTCCTCCAATATATCTTTTAGTAATTTCGCTTTTTCATTCCAAAACTGTTCATAAAATGATAACCAGTCCTTCACTTCCTGCAATGGCGCTGCATTTAACTGATACCTTGTTTCTCTGCCTGTCTTACGGTTCGTTACTAAATCAGCTGACTTCAGGATGGCCAGGTGTTTAGAAACCGCCGTCCGTCCTATCTGGAAATGCGGGGTTATTTCGTAAAGAGACAACTCATCTGCTTCTGCAAGAAGCCGTATTAATTTTCGCCTTGTGGGATCTGCAATCGCTGTATAAACGTCACGCTCTTGATAAGCCTGGTTCATATATCCTCCCTCCGTGTATAAAATACGACACCAATTGGTGACATTATTATATGACACTAATTGGTGTCTGGTCAACTGCTTTTTCCTGGTGTTATTTTCCGAGATAATAAAGAGAGACCTGTTCATGAGTAAACAGGTCTCTCTTTTCATTCTTCTTTAATTAAACTGCCGGAAACTGAAGAAATGAAAGTGTCAGATATGCTTGATGAAGTGTCGCCTGGCGACGAGTATTTCATGCGGGTGCATGATTACCGCTTTCCTTGGGGGTTTATGAATGAGATTGAGTACATAAAGGATTAGCTGAAGAGCAGGAGTTGAGGCGGTGCCTGTCACTCCCCGAACGTTGTCAAATTCATAGGTCTATTATCTATTTGGTAATTATGGGGAAAAGGCCTATGGTTTCGACAGAATCCGGGTGGTGACAGGCACCATTAGTATTGCGAGAACCAGATGTTCGAGACTGTAGCGTCATCTGTGCTCCATATTGTGAGTGTGTGACGTTGAGCTCTATCTACATAGACGGTTGCCTTGCCGAGTCCCATCTCCCGGTAGGTATAATACTTTTCGCCATAAATAAGCCTGGCTTTTTTGAGCGAGTCCCCGGGTTTGAGGCCGGAGGAGGTTTCGACAGGCATGGCGCCTGCTGATAACGAAACTATGATATTTTCTTTGTCTGTTTTGAGAAAGAAGTCTTCGGCTGAATAAGAGTATCCTTCGTCCTGTTCTCTCTTTTCATAGGAGCCAAATTCATCAAATTTTTCTTCTGACAGACTTTTCTGCAGTTGAAAGGGACCTAGGAATTCCTCTTCAAGATTAGTAGAAGAAACGAAGTGGTGATTGACTGACATCACCCACCAGCCTGCCAGAAAAAGAACGAAAACAAGGGGGGCGGACATAAAAACAGTGCCCGTAAGCTTGGAATGGCTGTAGATAAAATAACCTGTTAGAGGCAGTAATATTAGAATCATTCCGAGTAATAGAATCATTTACCCACGTCCTGACTATTCATTTGCAGATTTGCTTGACCAACTGCTGAGGTCAAGATACGATGATTTTAACATAAAATTCCATAATCGTTTAGGGGGCTGGTCTGTGGAGGGATTGGGCGCAATGAAGAAATACGGTTTATATGCTGCGATGATTGCGGCTTTTGCTTGGTTGGTCCTGTTTTTATTTCCTGTCGGTACATTATATTTCACGGAAGCAAAAGTCATGGAAGCGGCCTTTTTGGATGTATATTATGCACAGGTGGGAGAGGGAGAAACCGAGTTTGATGTCTTTAAGGAATACATGGTAGAGCAAGGTTGGGTAGAGGTTCAGAGAATGGGCAGCGGTCAGGAATTTGAAAGGGACGGTGAAACGTTCTTCGTTCACAGTACGGATATTAAAACAATCTTCAGGAACGGCTGGTTGAATTTTTAATGTGAGTGGTAGATTAAGAGGTTACTTTCTATTTTGAATTATGGGGAAAAGACCTATGGTTTCGACAGAATCCGGGTGGTGACAGGCACCGATCAAGAAGGAGAGATGCGTCTATGTGGAAAAAGCGAATGCTGTTTGTGCCCCTGCTGGTTCTTGTGCTCTTTTATTTTCTGCTTATCTTTAAGGATGGGATTGTCATGGATTTTGCGGGAATTGGGATTGAGCTTCCGTTTGGGGAACATGTTGTGATTCCCGAGGTGTTTTCAGCTGTGGATGCAAACGGGAACGGGATGGCCGATCCCCTGGATATTGTCCTGGCTGCCCGTACGGAAGTGGATCAGCGGACGACGTATAAAAGTGCGTATTATGATGGCGGCTATCCGCCTGAGGATGAAGGTGTGTGTACGGACGTTGTATGGCGCGGGCTTATGGGCAGCGGCATTTCGTTAAAAGAGCTGATGGATGAGGATATTGCTGTGAATCCGGAACTGTACCCGAGAGTGGAAGGGAATCCCGATCCGAACATTGATTTTCGCCGGGTGCCGAATCAGTACGTGTTTTTTGAGCGCTTCGCGGAATCGTTAACGACGGATGTGATCCCGGGGGATGTGGAGAATTTAAAAGAATGGCAGCCGGGAGATATTGTTCTTTACCTTGATGGGTTTCATCACGTGGGTATTGTTTCTGATAAACGTGCGAGAGACGGTACGCCCTATTTGATTCATAACACGTATCCGTTCGCGGCTGAAATTAAACTTACGTCCATTTCAACCCCGATTGCCGGTCATTACCGATGGAAGTACGATGATGTTTTGCAGGGAGGGTGATCATGTGGCGTGTTTGGGCTGCAGGCTGGCCAATGGGCTGGAACCGGTGCATGTTGTTTATGAGGATGAGGCGGTGTGCTGCATTCTCGATCATGAGCCGTTCAATGAAGGGCATGTGATGGTTCTGCCGAAGGGGCACGTGGAGGATGTGGATGAACTGGATAAAGAAACGGCGAATCGGGTGATGGAAGCGGCAGGGCTGGTGGCGAAAGCACTGAAGAGGCTTTATGAGCCCGATGGAATTACCATCTGCCAAAATGGCGGAATCTTCAGCGAACTGACGCACTTTCATATGCACGTCGTGCCCAGGTACCGGGATCAGCGGTTTGCGGACTTTTACTCGGACGTGCCTTTGGATAATGATGTGGAGAAAGGGCGTTTGGCAGAGACGGCGAAGGAGCTCGCAGGTGTGATTGGGAGAGGGGAAAGTGATGAAGAAAGACAGTGGGAATGTTCTTCTCTTTAATATGATCACGGGCTGGCTCGGTGTTATTTTGATTTCGGTGAGCCTTGTAAGATATGCGGCAATGTCTGATGATTTCTTGCTCATGATCCTTGCTATTTTCGGTTTTGTTTTGACACTTAATTATCTGTACCAGCTGGAGGAGAGGGCCGGATCAGATAAAAAATTCAGGTGGATCAAGCTGGGTGTACTTGTGGTGACATTGATTGTGATGATTTCTTTTTTGTAGAAACCGTGATTTATGAGGAGAGGAGCGAAGAAGTTTGAAAAAATCATTGATGGTTGTCGGGGCGTTTCTGCTGGGGATGCTTGTGTTTCTAATGATGACAAACATGGGATATCACCCATTTTACTTTTTCCCATTGGCAGAGTTTGCAACAAAGTATGTTCTTCCGTGGGTGGGGTTGTATTGGTTGATCAGGCTTACAAAAGCCCTCGAGAGAGGCAGGCAGGCTACGTAAAGGGCGTGGTCTGAAATGAGCGTTGGAGGTATGATCATTGGGATGGTTTGCAGGAATCGCGGTTGTTTTGATTGTGTTTTTCTCATCGACAATCGTGGAGAAAAGGCTGAAGAAAATCGAGGAACAGAACGACCGTGCGATTGAGATTCTGGAGGAAATACGGGACAAAAAATAATAGTTTAGATTTAGGAGACTTACATATGGGATTATTTTTTCCGAAAAGAAACAGTGAAAACTTGAGCGGAAGGTGACAGCGAAAAGAAAAGTGACGCTGGAAGTGGCACTGGCCGTTGTTTTTTTGGTGCTTGGGCTGGTTGTGTTGGTATAGAAATTATTGGAACCCTTGATTACCATAACATCGTAACAGGTAAAAGACCTATGGTTTCGACAAAATCCGGGTGGTGACAGGTACCGGAAAAAAAGAGGAGGGCGTCGAATGCTCAAAACAGAACAGGACGTGATCGATCTTATTGCAGAGGATGATCGCATGATGGAGATGCTCCGGGCGGCGAAAAAGCTGGATCTGCCGGACTGGTGGATCTGTGCCGGCTTTGTGCGGGCAAAAATCTGGGACACTCTCCATCACTTTGAAAAAAGAACGGAGACACCCGATGTGGATGTGATCTATTTTGATCCTGCGCAAGTGGATGAAAGAACGGAAAAGGACCTGGAGGAGAAGCTGAACCGCATGCTCCCCGGCGTTCCGTGGTCAGTGAAAAACGAAGCGCGGATGCATATGGTGAATGATATTGAGCCTTATGAATCGTCGGTTGATGCGATTTCAAAGTTTCCCGAAACAGCAACAGCCCTCGGGGTGAAGCTGGATGATGAGGAGAACGTGGTTCTTACAGCGCCGTGTGGACTTGAGGATGTGCTCAATCTGGAAGTGAAGCCGACACCGTTTTTTACCGGGACTGAGGCAAGAGCTGCGATTTACGAGGAGCGGATTGGGAAAAAAGATTGGAAATCGATCTGGCCGAAAATTACCGTTCACCACATCTGGTGAGCGCATTGCGAAACAGAGGGTCTGTTGTGATTGTAAAGGATGACCGGGTTGTTTTGATCAAACGGACGAGGGACGGCGAGGTGTATTATGTGTTCCCGGGAGGCGGCATTGAAGCGGGGGAAACGGCAGAGACGGCGGCAGAAAGAGAGGCGTTTGAAGAGCTCGGCGTCCGCGTGAGTATTCGGGAGCTTTTTAAGGAAGTGGAGTACAACGGGAGGCAGTCGTTCTTTTTGGCGGAGGTGATTGAAGGAGAAATTGGGACCGGGGACGGGGAGGAATTCACGGATCCGGAGAGAAAAAGAGGTACATATGAGCCGATGTGGGTTCCTTTGGACCGCCTGGGTGGGATTGATGTGAGACCGAGGGAAGTGGCGGAAGCGTTATTGGTGCCTGTCACTCCCCGGAATTTGTCGAATTCATAGGTCGATTCTATTGTAGGGGGATTTGATGAGCAGTTTTGCAAAGATGATGGTATGGTATGTGGTTGGATTGCCGGTGTTTGTTACGGTGATGCTGGTGCTGACGGATGTTTTCCGCGGCCGCGAGGTGGGGCTGGTGTCGTATGTTCCAAACTTATTGGGGGTTGCCACAGGCGGGATTATTGCAGGATTTGTGATGCACAATGTGAAAAAGTTAAGAATTGATAAAAACGAGTATGTGTATGCTGTTATGTATAACTGGGGTTATGGAGAGTACGTAGAAAAAGAAAGAAGATTATTGACTGACAAAGATTATAAAAAAATAGATAGGTTATTGGTGGACGAAATTAATGGGGGGATTCAATGCAAATGCCGGATAAGGTCTATAAATTTATGGAGCCGAAGTATCTAAAACTCCTTAGAGAAACAGCAGATATTAGAATTAACTTTCTTAAGAATTTTGAAGGAATTACGAAATCGTCTATATATCTTGATGAATACAATGTTGTGCCTGGTCAAACATCAGACTTAGAAAGACAAATATTAAGTGCGCATGGAATTAGTGTAGATTCTACATCTTCTGTTTCTCTATCTAACGTAACACTGAGTACAACGTTTATAGATACAAATTATTTTGTGTACTGTGTTTGTTTGGAAAATAGTAAAGGTGTACAAAAGCATTTCGGTAATGGTCTCCAAGAGATTTTTGATTTCCCAAATTTTATAAAAGGTTTAACATCTGCTTTGCAACAGAAATCGATAGTCATTCATGATATGGGACCGTGTATTTATCTACCAAAAAGAGAACAAAAATTTGATGCTTCTGACTTAACGGATCAAGGAAAAAAGTTTGTCCTTAATAAGCCTTACTTTGTTAAGGATAAAAGATATTCCTATCAGAAAGAATATAGGGTTTTGTGGAGATATGAGTTTAATAAAGAAATTGAAGAACCCATAATGCTTCAAGGTTTAAATCATTTAGAAAGATATTATAAAACGAAGGTTTTGCAACTTCATAATAAACGAAAAAATAGGAAGAAAAAAAATAATGTATCTGTCCATGGGGACGCTTAAGGATCCTTGGGGAAATGGCATTGGCTTTTTTGAATACATCGATAAGGATGAGGAACGTGACACTTAAGCGCTGATATGTGCTTACCTGCGCGGTAAGAAGTTTGATTATTGTGAAAAAAAGGAGGCGGAAGTATGGAAGAAATTCAAGGAGTGCTGGATGAATATTTTTCTGCGTGGAACGAGGGATTTAAAAGTAAGGACGGTGAGGGGATCAGGGGTTTTATGTCCCGGGATTTTGCTGGTTACTGGGCTCACTCAGAGATAAAAAAACCTGATTCATACGGGTACGACTACGACCTCGATGCTGTGCTAAGGCAGATGGACGATGCCCGTAAAAGCTTTGAAACCGTCTCGATCACAACGCGGAAAGAGGGGGTGGAATGCCTTGTCTTAGGAAGAGAAACAAACCTGATCCAGGGCGTTCCCTATTCGGCCGAGTGCATGTTCGTCTGGCGAAAGGAACAGGATGGGTGGAAGCTTGTGAGGGAGTATATTGAGCTTGAGAGGTAAGAAATTTTAACAGAAGGAGGAGTCAGGTTGAAGCTTATTTTTATGTACCATCCCGTAAAAAATGTTCGGGAATCTCTTGAATTCTATCAGGAAAAGCTCGGCTTTGAAGAGGCGTGGAGAGAAGGAGAGGGGACCATTGCCCTTCAGATTCCAGAGTCGGAAGTCCAGCTTTTGATTGAGGAAGAGGAGCGAGATCTTTCACCTGGAGGCGTTTATCTTGTAGACAGTGTGGATGGTTTTTTTAATGATAAGAGGGACACGTTTACCTTTATTAAAGAGCCTGTGGACATTCCTCCTGGGCGTTACGCCATATACGAAGACAATTCAGGCAATCCATTACGGATTATCGACTTTTCAAAGAAATAAATGAGGGAGGGAAGACGATGGTGAATGCGATTGAAAAAGAGGTGGGTGCCATTTTTGTGCCTGTGAAGGATGTGGAAAAAGCACGGGATTGGTACAGGGAGCTGCTCGGTGTAATGGAAGAGGGGGAAATTCAATTCGGCCATATTTATGTGATTCCGGGGACGAATGTGGTGCTGGACAGTAAAATTTTTGACCGGAGATCCCAGGGGACTGCGCCGTTGTTTCATTTTAATACGAAGGATATCCGGCGGGCGTACGAAGAATGCAGGGCAGCAGGTGTGGAGGTCACATCAGAGGTTGAGAACGGTCACTGGTTCACGTTCAAGGATCCGGACGAAAATGTGCTCATGGTGTGCCAGTGCTGATGGGAAAGAAGGAGTGTGTGTTTTGCGAGCCTGGTTTGCTTGCGAATCAAAGGATTCTTTTCAGCAATGAGCATTGTTTGTTTTTACAGCTGGAAGAGGCCGGAGAAAAAGGAAGCCAGCTTGAAGGTGCCGGATTGATTGTCCCGAGAGAGCACAGAGAAACAGTGTTTGATTTGACACCTGCGGAGTGGCGGGCTACATACACCCTGTTGCATGAAGTGAAAAGCTACATAGATGAAAAGCATCAGCCCCAGGGCTACAACCTGGGGTGGAACTGCGGGGAAACAGGCGGGCAGCACATTTTCCACGCCCATTTTCATGTGCTGCCGAGGTATGACGATGAGCTGATGGCGGGGAAAGGGATCCGGTATTTGTTTAAAAGCGACGGGAATCGAAGGGGAGGGCAAGGACATGTGCCTGGCACTCCCCGAACGTTGTCGGATTCATAGGCCGATTTCATCTAATTTTTGAAGGGAAAAGACCTGTGGTTTCGACAAGATCCGGGTGGTGACAGGCACCGCGAAGAAGAAGGAGGAGGGGGAGGCAGATGAAAAAGATCCTTACTGGTGCGTTTGTTTTGCTGCTTCTTTTAGCCGGGTACGATCTTTTATCTGAGGAAACTTTTAAAGTCACCGGATTAGAGGAGGGGCTGTTCACTGTTAAAAGCAGCAAGGTACTGAATCCTACTTTCCGGACGGTGAGGGTCAATGCAGAGGCAGCCGAGATTCGGGGCAGGGAAGACGCTGTGATTGATATAGAAGACATTCAGGTTGGGGATAAGGTGAAGGTCACGTTCAGCCGGCTAGTGGCTCTGGCCGATCCCCCGATTGTGAAATCAACGAAGGTTGTTTTGCTAAAATAACGAGGTTGAGGAGGAGAAGAGAATGCTCAAGCACATTGCGACAATTGAAATTCCTGTATCGAATCTGGAGCGCTCCATCGGGTGGTACACGACGCACCTGGAGCTGACCTGTGTATTTAAAGGTGAAAAGAATGCGATGCTGTCGTTTCATAACAGCAGTCCGACGATCTTTTTGGTTGAAACAGAAACGGTACATTCCCACTCGTTTTCAAATATGAATACAGGGATTGAGCACAGCATGATTGATTTTTTCGCTGACGACTTGGAAAAAGCACACGGCGAGCTCCGGTCAAAAGGAGTTAAGACCGGTGAGCTGAACCTGATGAACGGAGGATTTGGCGGGTTTGGTTTTTACGATCCCGACGGGCACCTGTTAAGTGCAACGAATGTGCTTCATGAAGGGCAGGAGGCTTTTAAGGAAACAAAATCCCGGGAGGAGGCATGATCATGCCGGTAAAGCACCAGATCGGCGGAGTGTTTGTGATTGTGAGAAACATGCCCAGGGCAGTGGCCTGGTACAGAGACATTCTCGGCCTTGAACCAGACGAGGCATTTGTGAAAAACACGGCTGAAGACTGCCGGACCATCTACTCGATTTCCATGGGGAAAACGGATTTGATTTTGGACAGCATGCACCGGGAGACGTTGACCCCAAGTCCGAACCATCTATTTTTCTTTGAGACGGATGATATAAAAAGGACGTATGACTATGTAAAACAAAAAAACGCCCGGGGCGTTTCAGAAATTGAAGGTCATGTAGACGTGTCATTTTTTGAAGTGATGGATCCGGAGGGAAATAAGGTTATGTTTTGTGAGACGAAGTCGTAAGGTTCATGATCCAGGGAAAAGGGGAGTCTCTATGGCAAAACGATTCAATTTCACTTACCTGTTTTGCAACGACTTGGATAAAATGACGTGGTTCTACAAGGACATTCTTCATCTGCCTCTCATATGGGAGAGTGGTCGTTCTGTCGCCTTTAAAATAGGGGGACATCAACTGGCTGTGGAGCTCGAGGAAGATCTGGAGACACCAACGGCCGATTTTGCCATGCAGCCCGGTTGGCAGGGAGGGAAGGCTCCCAGAACCAGTTGGTCTTTGGAGTGTGATAAAGATGATTTCCAGGCGGTGGTTCGAGCCGCGCAGAGAAACGGAATAAGGAGCTTTTTTTCTGAGCCTGAATGGAAGGGGTATTGGAGTTTTCCTGTTTTGGATCCTATGAACAATACGATTGAGGTTACGTGTACGGAGAGGAGAGGGAGGAGGTGTCTGTCACTCCCCGAACATTGTCGGATTCATAGGCCAATTTCATTTGATTTTTTGAAGGGAAAAGACCTATGGTTTCGACAGAATACGGGTGGTGACAGGCACCACTAGGAACTAAACTATACAGGAGGCTATATAAAATGAATCAAGATAATCTGTTCGGCCAGATGAACTTCTGGCGGAAATTTGTAATGGAAGTACTTCATGAGACTGCAGCAGAAACTCTTTATGTCACACCTCCACACTTTTCGAATAACTTGCTCTGGCATGCTGGGCATCTGCTTGTTACGTATGATGAGTACCTTTTCACTATTGATGGTGAAAAGCAACTGAACCAGCAGTATTCAATGTGGTTTGCGACAGGTACGAGCCCTGCATCCTGGGGGGAGAACCGTCCGGCGATAGAAGACATTCTGCAAAAACTTGAGAGCCAGGCGTCAATGATAGAAGTACGCTTTGCCGGTCGGCTGTCAGAAGAATTGCCTAAACCATTACCGCTTGAAAGAACAATTGAGGAACTGCTCGTTTTCCTCATCAGTCACGAAACTTACCATCTCGGTGTAATGAAGAGTATACAGAAGAATTTAAAGGGATGATTGGATTGGTGCCTGTCACTCCCCGAATATTGTAGGATTCATAGGCCGATTTCATCTGATTTTTTGAAGGGGAAAGACCTAGGGTTTCGACAGAATCCGGGTGGTGACAGGCACCCCCAAAAAAACAATAAAGGAGTGACTGGCATGAAAGACAAAGTTGTGGTCGTGACAGGCGGGGCGAGAGGGATTGGACGGAGTACGGTGAAAATGGTCGCGGCAGAAGGGGCAAAAGCTGTGGCGATAGCAAGAAGCGAAGAGACTCTCGCGGAATTAAAGAAAGACGTACCTGAAGCGGGTACATATGTGTGTGATGTGAGCGTGGAACAGCAGGTGAATGAGACGATGGAAGGCATTTTGTCCGAATACGGCCGGGTCGATGTTCTCGTCAATAACGCCGGCGTCGGCATCTGGAAAACGGTCGAGGAGATGACCGAAGAAGACTGGGACGCACAGATCAATACGAACTTAAAAGGGGTATTCCTGACGAGTAAAGCTGTATTTTCCAAAATGAAAGCGCAGGGCGGGGGTCATATCATCAATGTGGCGTCGGATCTCGGTTACACGAGTATTGAACGGGGCGGCGCCTACTGTGCGAGTAAGTGGGGCCTTCTCGGCTTTACGGGAACGCTGTTAAAAGAAGGAGCGCCATTCGGCATTACCGTATCCACCGTTTCGCCGGGACTTGTGGCCACAGACTTTGGCGGTGTGGAAGCGGAGAAAAAGCAAGAAGCAGGTCTTACACCTGAAACGGTTGCGTCACATATTATCCAGACGATTAAAACCGGGGATGAGACTGGATCGGTGGATGTGATTGTGAAGCCGAGGAAGTAGGAGGTTACGGTAAAAAAAGAGGGGTGTTGGGAGCGGGACAACTTCCTTGATCAATTTCTTTCGTGTTAGTATGGAAGATAATGAGATTTAAGGAGGCCCCGTCATGCCAATACTAGCAGGAATGTTTGCCGGCGCAATCCTGTATACCCCTCTTTTTTTGCTGTACATAAATAATGTGATAAACGGTTTTGCTTTTATCGGGTCTCTCCTGTTACTCTGCTTTATTACGACGGCTCTTTTCTTTTTTTACAGAAACCACGGGGTGAAACAGATACGGTTTTTTATCTCAGCTGCAGTTATTCTTCTGGTTCTTCTCGTGTTTGATTTTCAAGTGATTGAATATGAGGCAGCAACCTATTCAGCCACCGGTTACATGGAACCGATTGATCTGCTGGAGGACTCCGGTCTGCATGTACTTCCGGTGAGAATTGAGCCAGTGGCGTTCATTGAGGATATGGAATGGCTTCTGGAAGGTTTCGAAGCAAATGATATCGACATTTATCATGTTGAACCGGTAACGAACCTGGACCGTTACATCAGCAAGAACAGGAGATTGGCAGCCTTAGGGGGCTTTTTCCCGGACGGTCTGGCCGAAACCGAAGAAAATCTTATCTCCTATGGCTACAGTAACCTTGCATTTTCTGATGATTTTTTTGAACGGGAAGATCTTGAAGGAAACAGTGCCGGACTAGCTATAGGTTTAAAGGCGATGTACGAACGGGGGGAGCTTGAAAATACTGTGCCGATAGGGATTACCGGGGCCATTGAGGCCGATGGTTCTGTATCTGCAGTGGGTGGAATCGTGGAGAAGCTGCTTACCTCGGAATCGGAAGGATTTACTCATGTTATTCTCCCCGAAGCTAATCTTGAGGAAGCAGAAATGGCTAAAAAGAGCGAAGGATTAGACGTGGAAATTGCCGGTGTGGACCACATTGAAGAGGCAGCAGAAGTGATTCGGGAAATGAACCGTACCCGATGATAAAAGTGCCTGTCACTCCCCGAAAGTTGTCGGATTCATAGGACGATTTCATTTGATTTTTTTGAAGGGAATAGACCTACGGTTTCGACAGAATCCGGGTGGTGACAGGCACCATAAAAAATCCCGGTCATCAACATTTCCTTGTTGGTGGCCGGGTTTCTTTTTGTGCTTCGAATCCATTCGGTGAAGCGTGTCTTTTTTGGTTTTGCTTTTTCTTACGTGGGTGCTGAATCCGGTAACGGTTCCTCTGGAAAGGGCGGCGTCCCGCTTGTTGTTTCGGACGGCGTGTTCCCGTTTCTTTCTGGCTTTGCTTTTGGACATAGTTAATCCCTCCTTGTGTATCATAGTACCACAACGTGGGAAAATGACATCTTATATTATCCAGAAAAAGGGTTTTGGAGGCTGGCAGCAGAATACTTTCCTTAATCTACGCAATTATCAGAAAGGATTGGGAGCAAAGGACGAAGACACCTGTAAAGATAGATGAGGTTCCGTATTAATCCGGAGGTGTGCAATGAACATAAGAAATTCAGCTAAAGCCATTATTGTTAACAGAGATCGAACTGAAGTGCTGCTGACAAAAAACCAGGACGAAGAAGGATTCTTTTTTCTATTTCCGGGCGGTGGTCAGGAACATGGCGAAACACTTCACGAAGCGCTAAAGAGAGAATGCCTGGAAGAGGTTGGTTACGTTATCGAGGTTGACGAGCTCGTACACATACGGGAATACATCGGAAAAAATCATGAGCACGCTCATTTTGATTACGAGGTTCACCAGGTTGAATACTATTTTGCGGCCGAATGGAAAGGCGATGCGATTAACGTCCTAACCCCCAGTAACCCTGACAGTCATCAAGTAGGGACAGAGTGGGTAAATGTAAATGATTTGCAACGGTACAGACTGTACCCGAAGGAGATTAGAAACTATATTATAAAATATGCTAACAAAGAAGAAGCCCCTGTTTATCTTGGAGATGTTAATTGAAGAGGATTGCGCCCAAATGGGCCAGCCTGTAAGGCATTGGAGGATGAAAAGTGAATAAAACATTTTTACACCTGGAAGGGTTTGCGGTTCTTGTATTAAGTCTTTACTTTTACGGTAACAGCGGGCTCAGCTGGTTATTGTTTTTTATTTTGTTGTTTGTACCGGACATATCGATGCTTGGTTATTTACTTAATAAAAAAGCCGGGGCATTTCTTTATAATTTATTTCATACGTACAGTTTATCTGCAGGTGCAGTGATCTGCGGACTTCTGTTAGCAAACCCGATTGTTCTGGCGGTCGGTTTAATATGGTCAGCCCATATTGGAATGGATAGGATGCTCGGGTATGGATTGAAGTATCCGACGGCATTTCAGGATACTCATTTGAATCGCGTGTAAGCTGAAGGCATGGGGAACAGTTCCCATGCCTTCGTTTATGCTGCTGTTTTTTCCTCGACAATTCCCCAGCTTAAAAGTCCGGTTCCGACGATGAGGCAGGCGATGGACAGGTAAAAGGGGTACGGGATGTACTCGGCCATGGAGTAGTTGAGGATGCTTGCCATGTTTTGCGTGCTGCTGAGCTGTCCGTTTGCCAGGATGGCGGCGATCAGGTAGTGCCCCATGACGAGAACGGCTGCGGTTAAAATTAAGATCGATCCTCCGATTGTTTTGCCCATTTCGATATCCCTCCCTTTTTCAAAGTTGAAGCAGATGCCGGAGATAGAAAGCGGATGCGATTCCTATAAGGAAAAAAAGAATGTAGCTGACAGGGTATTTTTCCTTGAGGGAAAAGCCGATATTCGCCGCACATAAAACGGAAATGATGATCCCGAGGAAAAGACTGGGGTTCTTAGTGAAGTAACTGGTTGCAAAGACGAGCTGGATAATAAGAAATGATACCGTTACAAATGATCTGGCTCTGAACGGCAGTCCTCTTTTCCTTAATTCATAATAGAAGTAAAGGGTGATAAGAAATTTCAGTGAAAGAAGAATCTCGATAACCAAATGACCTGCCCCTTCCTTTACAATACCTCCATAAGATAGTACCCGCTAAGAGCGAAGAATGCTGCCGTTGAAGCGAGTAAATACAGCCGGCGTCTGTGGACGAGAATCATGGATAACATAGCAACTAGTGCAATCCCTTGAACATATCCCGGCGGTTCCTGATTGATAAGGGCGGAAGGAAGGTACAGCATGACAAGTATGGTTAATGGTAAAAGCAGCTTTAAGAAATTCTTTTTCCTCGTGTCATCCCCTTTAAAGAAGACAAGGGCATAAGCGATCACTGTCACTCCAATGAAAAACAAAAAGTTCTGGGTAATCGTCATCCGTTCCGGCTCCTTTTTTAAACAGGTCTCTAAGGTCTGTACCCTGCTTCCAAATATTGCAAACGGCAAACCGGTGCCTGTCACCACCCGAACGTTGTCGGATTCATAGGTCATTTCTATGAAACTTTTTTGGAGGGAATAGAACTACGGTTTCGACGAAATTTGGGGAGTGACAGGCACCACTCAATATGGATATTTATGTTAAAGTAAATCTATCAAAACAACGATAAAGGTGGAGCGGCGTATGGAGAAATCGGTGTATTTAGTCAGCCCGACAGTGGAGCTGGAAGAAGAGTACCTCTCATTCTATGAGGAATGGAAAGAAAGCGGGGAGGACATGATCCCGTGGGTGATTGAAAAGGATCCGGCGGACTTTGAGGAGATGGTTCGTGATTTACATAATCAGGCGAAGGGGATCGACCTGAAGAAAGGATGGGTGCCCGACTCCACGTTCTGGCTGGTGGACGACACTAGGCGGGTCATTGGCGCGGTGAATATCCGTCACGGCCTCACCGAATTTCTGTTAAACGGGGGCGGGCATATCGGCTACGGCATCCGCCCTTCAGAAAGACGAAAAGGCTATGCGACAAAGCTGTTGGCATTGAGTCTGGAAAAAACAAAGGACTTGGGGATTCAGAATGTGCTTGTTGTCTGCGATGAAGGTAATACAGGATCCCTCAGGACAATCGTGAAGAACGGTGGGATTCCGGAAAAGGATTACATCGAAGAAGACGGCAATGTGGTGAAGCGGTTTTGGATTCATAACGGGTGATGAATACGGAAATGAAGAAGGTCGCAATGAGGCGTAAACATGAAAATGAATTTCGCGGATTCGCCGTTTATATCGTTCTGTTTATCGTGGTTGCTGTTGTGAACACCATTTTGTTTGTATTGAATGAGGAGAATGTGCAGGCAGCGGTCGCGATCGTTGCATACGTGTTTTTTCTGTATTTTAGCCTGAAACGAAAGATCTGGGCTGTGTATATCGTAAAACTGATGGTCTGGATTCATATTATTGTACTGATGGTTATCGCCGTTATCGTTTTACTGACTAGATCTTAGGCCACAGGAGAAGGAGGATCACCATGATTATTCGTACGGCAAAGCAGGATGACGCAGAAAAGCTTATCGATTTGATCCGGCAGGTTGAATCTGAAGCGGATTTTATGCTCATGGAAGCTGGGGAGAGGAACACGACAGCGGAACAGCAGAGAAAGTACATTGAGCATCTACAGACAAACAGCACGATTTTGGTAGCGGAGGATGCGGGGACGCTGGAAGGCTATCTGTTCGCCATCGGCGGGAGTGCCAGGCGGACGAAGCATGCGGCTTATCTTGTAATCGGGATTTTGAAAGCATACCGCGGACAGGGAGTCGGAACGCGTCTTTTTCAGGAAGTGGAGAAGTGGGCCCGGGACAATCATGTCTCAAGGCTGGAGCTTACGGCGGTTACGGAAAATGAAGCGGGCGTGGCTTTGTATAAAAAGAGCGGGTTTAAGGTTGAAGGGATGAAAAGGCAGACTCTTTTTATTAATGGGGAGTATTTTGATGAATATGTGATGGGGAAGGTGCTTTGAATAGGAGGGTATGATGCGTAAATCTTTTTCTATTATTGCCGTTGGAATCTTCTTTTTGATGATTCTTTTACTTCTCCAATGAGCGGGGGAACAGGTACTGTGCTGCTGGTAAGCGGTCTTACCGTTTCACTTGTTTTTGCACTGATGAGTCAGAGAGGACCGTTAAAGCTTGTGGTTCTAAGCTTTGTGTTGGGGGTCTCCATGATTTATGTTTTGTGGATTCTATCATTTATCACCGGGTTGTTTTAGAAAGAGGGCATTTCTCTAATAGGAAGGAAGTGCACTCTTTTTTTGGGGATGGGAAATCGTGATTTCAAATAATAAATGGATATTTATGTTGAAGTTAGAATAATAGAGTAAGAGAGGTTTAAATAAAATCAGGCGTTAAACGGGGGGATTATGAAGAGATTCGTTCTTTTTGCCGTAATCGCAATGGCTGTGGCCCTCGGCGGGTGTAGTGGCGGGGAATCAAGTGCAGCAGAGAGTATTGAAAGCAGGATAAAAGAAGGTCTGGGGATCAGTCCTTACATTCCGGAGCATCCCGTTTATCCCCTTGGGACGGCAGTGATGAAGTATGATTTTAAGGTGGAAGACGGAGAAGCGGTGAAGGGGGACCCAGTGAAAGTGGAGCTTTATTACATGATTTCGCAGGATCAGGTTTTGGACAATATTTCAAGGGAGCACTTGGAAGAAAACAACCGGATGGAAATCATCTATGGGGAAGCATATCTGGATCGTGAGGCTGCGAATGTGACGATTTATAAAGGGAGTGTTGGTACCATTCAAGAATCAGAAGCGATCGAGATTGAAGGACACGAGGTTCAGTATCTCTTCCTCGAACAGGAAGATGGACGGGACACGGAAGTGGTCATCATGGCCACGGAGTTTGATGATTTTGGCTATACCATTCAGTATCTTTTAATTGACGATGAGACAGAAGAAGAAGCGAAGGTGTTTGCCGCAGAGATCATCAGGAATGTAGGGAAAGAGTCGTGAATCGGAAGTTGGTTTTAGCCGGATTGGCTTGGATGATTGGTGTTGGGAGTTTATTTTATTTGGCAGCAGGCTACCGTGGTTTCATTTGAAGAGGTTGTTGAAAGCCTGTTGGAGGAAGCAGCTACGGTGGAACGGCACGCACCGGGAAGTGGAGGGTGACGCGTACATCAAAAGCGAAGCCAGTGCGGATGGGAAGTTCTGTGACTCCTTATTTGAGGAATAGGGCGGTATGAACCTGCGGGCCGGGAGCGGGGCCCCTGGAGTTGTGACTACATCATTGATGTGGAAACGGATAGGGGAACCGGTATACGATCTATACAGATGAGAATGACCTTCATAGTGACGGTGAAGGATAGCGGGTCGTTGGCGGGAATACGGTCAAAAGGTTTATTGAAAATGCTGGGTTGGTTTGTGAGGAAAACAGAACATCCTCTTGAGGAGGGGATTTGAGTGCCGCTATTTAAAACAAAGAAAAGTATGCTTATGTATCAACTTACGGTTTTCGCTGTTCTAATCTTTATCGCAGTGTTTACGTATCCGTCTCAGGTTGCCAATGTTGTCTTGTATTTTTTAGGGGTGGGTGTGTTTTTTATCCTCGGTACTTTGATGTGGGACAAAAAGGAGTCTGGTGTGCGGCGTTGAAGAGGTGCCTGTCACCCCCTCGGATTTTGTCAGATTCATAGGTCATTTCTACGAAACTTATATCGAGGGAAAAGCACTACGGTTTCGACGAAATTCGGGGAGTGACAGGCACCGAAAACAAAACAAAGGAGGAGAGGTCCATGTTCCTGAACTATCTGCCACAGGGGTTCTGGCTGTCCATTGTTGCTTTCGTGACGTTTCAGTGGCTGGCGATTCCGGTGATCACCCATCTGAGTACGAGCGCCGCCGGAGTGATGATGGGGATTCTGTTCATTATTTCCGTAATTTATCCGCTCTATCTGTTGTTTATGCTTTTGTATCTGAGTCAGGTGAAAAAGCTGAACGGAGAACAGCTCATGATCGCGGCCGTTTTTCTCCTCATCCCACTCTTTGCCTACATACCGCTTGTGGCGTAAACATGAAGGAGGAACGAGGATGACGTTTTTTATCATTGGATTTGTGCTGTTTGTCTCAGGAATCCGGGTCTCCACCCTCATGACCACGGCGTGGGTTGCCGTTGGAACAATGATGGCTGTCGGCGGTGGCTGGATGATGGGGAGTTCATTGCCTCGAAAAGGAAAAAGAAAGGAAAGGGGGAGGTTTAGCGTGTTGTCTGTTTACGGAAAAGTGAGTCTTATATCAAGTATTCTCTTTTTTGCTGCCGGGTTAATCGGGCTCATCTTGGAGCTTCGGGCGGGAGACTTTGTTTTTTATTCCTCCTGGGGCGTCTTTTATCTCATTCTTGGACTCACGTTTCTATTATTTACGTTAAGCAATAGAGCTTACATGAAAGAAAGAAGGAACGATAACTGACTTCAGGAGCCGGCCATAAATCCCCCTGACATTTGCCCACTTTATGGAAAAAGGATGTTACCCTTAATAGAAAGAAAATTGTGAATGGGGTAAGGGGAATTGATATGAGGAAGAAGTCATTTTGGGGACCTGTGTTTGCCGGTGTGCTGTTAGGGATTTTTGTCCCGAGAATTCTGGGGCGATTCTGAGTGCCCCATTACGGTGATCTTTTAAACTATTTATTTGGCGAAATGAGTGAAGTGGGTGTTTGGAACGGACTTATATTTCCAATGCTGTTTTCGTTAATGATTATAGGGCTGATTTTTTTGGGTCTGAATAGGTTAAAGAAAAGAAACGTGAAGGATTCGTCTGGGTAGATGAGGTTACATAAACAGGCTGCCGTTTTTCCGGGTTCAAGCCTGGGTTTTTACAAGAAGCATGGAAAGACTCCTTGAAGATGAATGGGGCTGATATGATGGAGAACAAACACGGTAAAAGTGAGTGGCCGGCATGGGCGACTGAAACGGTTGAAATCGCAGAACCGGATGCCCGCTGGCTGAAAAAAGGATCGGAAGAAAAAGAAAGGCTGACGGGTTTGCTTTCGCCCCTTGGTGTTTTGCAGGTGGAGCATATCGGAAGTACCTCGATCCCGCATTTACCTGCAAAGCCGATTATCGATCTGATGGGAAAGGTCCATTCATTTGACGCGATAGAGGACATTTTATCTTTACTTGAACCAGAGAATTGGCATTACGTTCCGCCTCATTTGGACAACCGGCCGTGGCGGCGTTTTTTTGTAAAAGTAAAGAACAATAAGCGTGTGGCTCATCTTCACCTGATTAGAGAAGGTGATCAGAGGTGGACGAATCAAATTCAATTCCGGGACAGGCTGATAGTAGATGGAGAACTTGCGAAGGAATACGGAGAATTAAAAGTAAAGCTTTCGCAGCAGTATGCGGATGATCGGGAAAAGTATACGGATGCGAAGGGAGCGTTTGTTGCGAGAGTTTTGTCTTAGTGGTGCCTGTCACCACCCGGAATTTGTCGGAATCGTAGGTCTTTTCCATAACAAAGAGGGCGGCTCATCCTGGGCCGCCATCTTTGTTTCTATCTATTCATTCTTCAGTTTTACATTCACGTCTTTAGCTTCTTCCGTCTTCACTTTGATGTCGTATGTACCGGGTTCCCCGTGAAACTCGATGTTTCCGCCCCACGAGGAGAGGATGGTTTTCTCCCAGATGATGCGTCCGCCTCTCTCAACATAGAGGGTCATGCTTCCTTCACCCACGGAAGCCTGATAAGGAATGACCACCACCCCCTCGGTGCTTACGTCGAAATCCGCCACCTGATAGTTTCCTTTGAGGCTGCCGACCGAAAGCTGATAACCTTCCGATGTTGCGGTCCTGGTGGCATTGACCGATACATTGTCAGCAAAAAAGAACGTGGTTGCGGTTGTACCGATAATCAAAACTGCAATCACACTGCCGCCGGCAACAAGCATTTTTTTGCTCCATTTTTTCGTTAAGATGGCGCTGTTCAAATAGTAGACAACCCGGAACAGTACAGGGTACAACACCGCAAAGGCAAGGACAGAGATCCAGTTTACCGGCATCGCAACGGCAAAAGGCAGCATAAGCATATAATAGCCAGCAAAAAACCACCAGACGACCCCAAGAAACCGGTTCTCCCTGTTTCTCCGGCCGAAAATGAATTCCAAGACCCGCATTCTTCGATTCCCCCAATTATTTACTTCCATAGGAGTATACCACCATTGGGGAGCCTGCCACTCCTCGAACTTTGTCGGATTCGTAGGTCTTTTTTATATAGAAGATTCGATGGAATAGACCCATTCTTTCGTCAAATTTCGGGTGGTGACAGGCACCGCTTTAATCATACCCGCCCCGGGCTTCCGGCAGCTCCTGATATTCCGGTTTCGGGTGGATAATCTCCGTAAGCAGAAAAGCCATAAATGATTCCCACTTCTTTGTATGTCTTGTTTCGCACGACGTATCCCACACGTCACTGTAGGTTTCATCGTCGGCCTGCAAAGACAAATGGTAGCTGTTGTGGGGGTCAGAGCATGCGGCCCCGCCGGCGTTCCCTGACATATCCAGCACGTTTGCGTCCCGCATTTCTTCATAGATTAACGCCATCTCTTCCTCTGTGAGCACCATTACCGTCGTCTCCCGGCCGTCCTCGATCAAGTCTTTTGTATACGTATCCTCAAACGTATTCAGCTCATTGGCAGACCCGATCCCAAAACGCAGGGAAAAATCAAAGTCCTCCGGCATCTCACCGGGAAGCGCCGATGTCTCATTGCTGCAGGCTGCAAGGCCCAGAAGTCCAATCACCATAAACACCATCCGTTTCATCGTCCCCCTCCTTCTCTACAGATAAGGACGCCTAAAAAAGGAAAAAGTTTCAAGTTAGTACGCCGGAATAGATTAGAAAGTCCCGATACAGGGTATGGAAAAAGTAGAGAGATTGAATCAGGACTAAGGGGGCCATTCCAACTATGTACAAAAAGAACCTGGAAAAACTCGAACATTTGAAAGCGGCCTTTGAAAACAACCGCTACTACCAACAGCCTGTGATTCACCACACCGCCAAGAAGGAACCGGTACTATTGTCTGTATTCACAAGCAGTCACAGCACCGTTTTTTATCTGTTTACACTAACAGGAAAAGACTATTACCAGCGCCATCAGATGACTGTCCGAATCCGGGGCAACACCCTCTATATCATCAAGATGGAATTCCTGAACGATGACCAGTACAGAAAAGGATACGGTTGTCTTCTTCTGGAAATTGCCGAAGAATATGCCAGGGAGTACGAAATAAAGAAAATCGTCAGTCATTTTCCCTCGGAAGACATTCACAATTACAACCGGAACGTGGCGTTCTATAAGAAAAATGACTTCAGCGTTTACGGACTTGAAGCGGTAAAGAAAATAAAGATACATAAGGGAAACGGCAGTGCTGAGGTGAAAAATCCAGCGTCTGTCTCCATGACGGAAGAAAACAAGGAAATAAAAGAGGTACCAGCAGACTGAAAGGGCTCCCGCCAAACGGAAACGCATTGATTAGAGATCACATGCGTTTTTTTTCTGTTATGGATCATTATGTTAATGTGAATATAAAACAGATTATGATTGAGGTGGCAGTATGGGGAGCATAACGGATTACCTGTTTATCATTTTTATGTATATTTTCGTTATCGGGCTTCTTATGAAAGCCGCAGCCTACATAGGTGAACGTATTGGTTTCTATCGGATGATTCAAGTTTTCGTCAGGTTATTCAGAAAGAATCAGTGAGGTCTTCTCAGGCGCCCTGCCAGATGTAAACAAGCCATTTACAAGCAAGCAGATGGGATTTAACACAGGAAATCCCATGTGCTTTTTAGGTTGTACACCTTACCGAGGTTCATATTTCCACTTAAGGAGAAACGAGAGGGTTGGAATAGTTATGCTAAAATAAATGGGGAAGCAACAGAATGTGATGCAAACGTTAAGTAAAGTTAAAACAACTCAGGAGGAAACGAATATGCCAAAGGTAAATACGGATCTGTCAGTGGAACAACGTGAAGAATTACTCAGAGAATTGAAAGGCCGTTTTGAGAAAAACACAAACCGCCATGATGAAATTGAGTGGGCTCAAGTCCGGGCAAAGCTGGAAGCGGATCCGGAAAAACTGTGGTCCCTGAGTGAAATGGAAAGAACCGGCGGCGAACCGGATGTGGTTGGTCATGATAAAGAGACGGACGAGTACATTTTTTATGACTGTTCAAAGGAAAGTCCCAAAGGCCGCAGAAGTGTCTGCTACGACCGTGAAGCGCTGGAGTCAAGGAAAAAACATAAACCGGAAAACAGCGTGATGGATATGGCGGCTGCCATGGGCATTGACCTTTTAACGGAAGAAGAATACCGGGAGCTCCAGAAACTTGGGGATTTTGATACGAAAACATCGAGCTGGGTTAAAACACCTGCTGATATCAGAAAACGTGGCGGGGCTCTCTTTTGTGACCGTCGCTACAACACTGTGTTTGTGTACCACAACGGCGCAGATTCCTACTATGCAGCCAGGGGTTTCCGTGGCTCGCTGAGGGTTTAAGCGGTGCCTGTCACCACCCGGGTTCTGTCGAAACGATGGGTCATTTTTGCCTCTTTATTGTTGCAGGAAACAGCCCTGCTGATTAGACAAAAACCGGGGAGTGACAGGCACCCCCTTTATCGAAACTCACTCGTCAGCACATACACAATGTCATAGTCTCCAAAAACATCTTCATAAGCCTCAGGATCGTCATAAAAACTGGCAGGCAGGGAACTCATCGCGTCCTCAGAAGAATACGCGATCGTTGCCAGAACCATGTCACCTTTGATGGGAACTTCCGGCTCCAGGTGGGTTTCCGAGATTTTCGCCATACCCTCTGATCCGTCCCGCAAGATCGTTTCCACGGTCTGGTGTGTTCCAATTGAATCACCGCTGGACACGCTCGTCGTGAACAAGGCATCCTCCTGGTTGATCAGACGCGAGGCCGTAAACACAATCGATCCCTCTCCATCCACCGGAGCTGAAAGTGCGCTCACATGATGATCCACCAGAGCGCCGAACTCATACTTCACCATCCGGACCGTCACCTCACTGTATGTCTCGTCCACATCAAAATCAAACACAAAGGCATCCTCCGACCCGGACAGAATCGCCTCTTCCCGGTCTGTTAGTGATGCTTCCGTTAACTTCGCTTCTGTTAGCGCTCCTTCTGGCGCAGTGTTTCCCCCGGAATCAACCGAGCAGGCCCCAAGCACAGTCGCACCAATTATACCCACAATAACCATATATTTTTTCATCGACCTCACCTTTCCAAAAAGAAACCTACAGTCAGATTAACATAAATTCCCATGGGCGGGCCAGGTGGTGCCTGTCACCACCCGGATTCTGTCGGAACCATGGGTCGTTTTCGCCTTCTCCATGTGTAGTGAATAGACCTACGCATTCGACAAAAACCGGGGAGTGACAGGCACCCAACAAAAAAAACAGGTATAATTCTTCCTTTTTGTTTCAAAATAACAATGGTCATCAACAGTCAATAAAGGAGACCAACATATGAAGAACCTAAGGAGGATGATTATGGGTATTATGTCTGGAAACCCAAAAGAACAACCGATGCATTATGGTGAAGTATTCAGTACGTGGAGCTACCTGGCAGGAATCAAAGCGATGGTTGCCGCCTATCAGACGCAGGAGAACCACTGCGGAGACGAAGACCTCAAAAAAATGATCAAAGCACTAATTGAACAAGGAAAACAAGAGGAAGAAGAAGTCGTGACTCTTTTGAAAGAAAACGGCATTGCTCTTCCACCGAGCCCGCCGGAGCGGTCAAAAGCAACGCTGGAAGACATCCCGGTAGGGGCAAGAATCAATGATGCGGAAATCGCACTCTCGATTTCCAAAGATATCGCAGCCGGACTTGTGGCATGCAGCCAGGCGATGGGCCAGTGCACGAGAGAAGATATCGCTATGATGTTTGGCCAGTTCCACACCGTTAAAGCTCAAAACGGAGCAAAAATGCTCAAAATGAACAAAGAAAAAGGCTGGCTCGTACCGCCGCCACTGCACGCGCAAAAACATTTAGAAGCGGTGCCTGTCACCACTAAAACGGTATCAAAAATATAGGCCGGTTCCAGCTTCCTTAAGAGCAGGAAAAAGACCTGTCGATTCACATAAAGCGGCGAGAGACAGGCACTGACCTTGACAGGAACCGATTAAAAGACCTTGGTATGCACACGCAACCAAGGTCTTTTTGGCTAGCGGTGCCTGTCCGAACGGTGTCGAAATCATAGGCCGATTCCACCTTCCTTAAGTCCAGGGAATAGACCTACGCATTCGACAAAAACCGGGGAGTGACAGGCACCGAAAAACAAAAAGACAGGCGCCACAAAAACGGGAACCAAACCTTTCCTGCTTTCGTACATAAACCAACGAACCTTTTAAAGGAGTGGGTGTACATGCAGGAACGTGCTATGAACGTGACCGATAAGATTGACCTTCTGGAGCGGAACGAACAGCCCGTAAAGAAAGCAAGTGCCTGGACGGGACTGGATACGAAAACGCGGCTCCTCATTGCCGCGATGTTTGCCAACAAGGAACAGGAAGTGGATCCGGACGCATTTAAAGATCTGGCCGACTGGATCAAAGAGCAGACCTCAGCATGGTCATATTTACGAACCAACATTCGGTTCTCCGTCGCTGCCAATCTTATGCTCTATACTGCTGACCCGAAGAAAGCCTTTGACAGCATGATGAAGATGTACGACCAGCTGATCAACTCGGGGTTCCGGCGTCATAATGTGACGTATCTGGCTGCTCTTGCGGTGACGACGCAGGCACCTGAGCTTAGTGACGAGGAACGGGGCCGGCTGGCAGACCGTGCTATTGCCCTTTATAAAGCGATCCGAAATGACCGGATGTTCAGTACGAACGAATACGATTATCCCCTTGTTGTTCTTCTCGCTGCCGGGAGGGAAGAACCGATGGAGGCCATTGCCCGGGAAGTGAACGACACGTACGAGCGGTTAAGAAAAGGGCATTGGAAACGAGGCAACGACTTACAGGGCCTTACCCATATTCTCGCCCTTGACACGGAAAAGTCAGTGGACGAACACGTGCAACGAGCCAACGACCTGTTTGGTGCGTGGGAGCGGGAGCTGAGACGGGTAAAGCCTGCTTTTTATAGTGAGATCGGTGTTCTCACCGTCCGGAGTGCCATCACCCAGGACATTACGATCGTCAGAGACCTGGAAGAGCGGATCAACACCTTACCTGCCTTTCGCTGGAACAAGGAGCTCGGCACGATGATCGCCGCCCAGTTTACCGCAAGCAGTGACCTGGAAGAATCCCCGGTCTCAGAGCATATGATGACCACCCTCGCGATCCTCCAGCAGGCCGAAATGGCCATGATGATGGCTACAGTCGGCGCGGTGACTGTTGCGACGACGAGCGGGAACTAAAGTGTTGGCGTCAGCCAGAATCAAATAATCAGGAAAAACGCAGTGATTTTCACACAGAAATTCAGCTGCGGAGAAGAAGTGATTAATAGGGACGGTTCTCACGTAACATTTCAGACTGAAAGGCCCTTTTGTTACGTGAGAACCGTCCACGCTTTTCAATACTAAAAGAGCTCGTTCTTTGTTAAAGAGACGAACCATTCATCAGATACTGAAAAACGCATCTTTTTCGCTTCATAAAGAAAGTGAACGTCCCACATTTCCATAACGACAAAGGGAAGGAGAATGTGCAGTAATGTGCTTAAGCTAACGGGGAGGTTCATTAAATAACACTTCTTGGTTTTAGTAGTATAACTAGGATTTAGGACTTAATGTTAGGCTTCAATTTAGAAGGAGGGAAAGGATATGGAATCATTCATTACTCCAACTCGATGGAATTTAAATAACCTTCTTCAGTGTGATTCAGACTTGGAAGAATTTAAGAATTATATTAGTTGTATTAAAGCAAATTTGTTAGAAATTGAGGAATGTGAGAAGTTAAATCCACTGAATGAAAGTGAATTAAATGCAATTTCACAAATAATTAAACATGTTGAATCAGCAGAATCTTTCTACTATTGTTTAACAACAGAAGACGTAGAGCCTTCTCTATTAACATCATTGAATACAAGTATTTCGATGTTAAAATCGCAAGCCCGTTTTATTGTGTCGGATTTGCAAGAAAGAATCGGTAATATGAGTGAAAAACAATTTTCAGTTTGGTCTAACAGTATTAACCAAAAAGTTTTTATAGAGGAATTATTAATGGATACACAAAGAACAAGTAAAGAAGAAAAGATTATTTCAAATTTTGCTAGAGAAACATTAAGTAATATGGAAGAAATCTATGTGCAAGCTCGAAACAATTTGAAAGTAAAAGGCAACATTGATAAAGATGAAAACGAAATATCTTTTGCTGAAGCTAGTAGTTTGGCTCTTTCTCATCCAGAACAATCTAATAGACGTTTTGCATTCAGGGAACTTAACCAAACACTTAAAACGCAAGCAGAGGTTTTTGCATCCGTTTACAATTCAATGGTGGGGTTGAGACTTAAAGAGAATATGGTGAAAAATACAGATTACCTTGACGAGTCTTTAAGGTTGAATGGTATATCTAAACGAGCGCTTAGTACAATGTGGGATACAGTGGATACCAATATACATTCTCTTTCGAGATATTTAAAAATAAAAGCAGGGGAAGTAGGGAAAGAAAGAATTTCTTGGCATGAATTGATGACTTCATCTCAGGAGGTGTCTAACGAAATTACTTACTCACAAGCGAGTAAGGGAATTATTGATTCCCTTGTTGATATTGACATCAATATGAGTGAATTTGTAAAAGGAGCAATAGCAAAGGGATGGGTTGATTCAGAACAACGTAAAACAAAACCACCAGGAGGCTTTTGTGCTCCATTTATTCCAGAAGGTGAATCACGAATATCATTGAATTATGATAATAGTATAGACAGTGCTAGAAGACTTGCGCACGAATTAGGTCATGCTTGGCATTTTAAACAAATGAAAAACGTTCCATCTCTATTTTTTTCAGATGATACATTCGAAATGACAATGGCTGAAACTTCCTCAATTTTCTTTGAAACAGCATATATTGATTATGTAATTCAAAATACTGATGATGTTTCAGTCAAAAAAGCTATACTTGGTGCTAAGATTGAGCGGAGTTTAAATTATTTAATGTCAATTAGAGGAGCCTTCTTATTTGAAGATAAGTTTTATGGTCATAGAAAAAAAGGACCATTAGATGCTAATCAGGTAGAAGAACTTTCGTTGCAATGTCAAGAAAAAGCATATGGATATAGTTTAAGTGAATATGAACCTTTTGTATGGATTAAATATGTACAGTTCTACCAAGCGAATATCCCTTTTTATAATTACCCCTACTCTTTTGGCTTCTTGTTGAGTATTGGACTGTTAAACCTTGCTAAAAAGGATATACAATTTGACCGAAAATTCCAATGGTTTCTAAGTGAGACTGGATTTATGCCACTTGAACAACTTATTCAGAAACACTTCAATATAGAAATTTCAAAACCAGATTTTTGGCAACAGTCAATCCAGAGTGTAATTAAAGATATAGAGGAGTATAACAAGACTTTGTGAAGAGACGTACTTAAACAAACGGGGAGCGTTAGTAACACAATCTTTAATTTCAAAGAAACCCAAATATGCATTACTTAATGCATATTTGGGCTTTTTTTATTCGAAATGTATTTTTTATTGATAAAGAAATCGCAAAGCGCAAAGGTGGTGATACCTTTTACCATATTCCTCGTTATCAGATTTAATGTTTCCTCAGTAATGTGCTTTAACAAGCAGCCCCTCCTTATCATTCATGCATCTTTCGATCCTCCCGCTGTAACTAATTTCAGGAAGCGTTCAAAATCGGCCGCATTCTTTTCACAGCCAAGTTCTCTTAATAGAGATATCATGCGGTTAACGTGTTCTGTGCCTTCTTTCACCTGTCCCTTCTTAATCATATAAATGCCTTTGACGTATCTCACGTGTATTCTTAGGTGAGTTTCGTGTTCTTCCAGCTTAAGACTCTCAATATATGAAAAGAACTTCAGGATATCCTCATTGTATTTGGTGACCATTTCATCACCTTTATTTACAGGCCCCATTAAATAAATGATGGTACTTAAGAAGATACTTGCCATCACGTTTTTATAATCTTTAAATGAGTGGTATCGCTTCCCTTTTTTAAAAGCGGTGTGGGATAAATTCAATACCATGTCAGAATTCATTAATAACATGGTTGATTTATACAGCTTCAATTCATAGTAACCCCACACTTCGACTGAGAAAAGGTAGTCAAATAATGAGTCAGGATTAAGCTTTATGTCATCACTGGTTTCGTTTTTTAATATATTCCCGTAGAGTTCAAGTAAGATCAGGTGATTTTGATTTTCTTCAACTTCAGCCAATTGTTCCAACTTTCCAATGTCCTGTTCCATATAAGCTTGATTAACGCGGTGAAAAAAGGAATCGATTGTCCGGTTAGAATAATCATGATGAATATAAAGAAACTCATCATAAGAAACATGCAATCGTGAAAGCAGCTGATCCATTAATGTTAGGGAGATATCTGATTCACCTCTTTCAAATTTAGATAAAAAAGAAACAGAGAGAGAGTCTCTGGCCAGCTCTTTCATTGATAATCCCTTTTGTTTTCTAATTTTCCTCAAAGTCTGTCCGTACCGTTCCATACGCTTCCCCTTTCAAGAAATTCCACTATATGAGAATTATATCCAGTCAAAAACCATTGTACCTTATGATGGAACTAACACAAGCGTAAGGGGGATTTACAATGGGATATTTATTGAAAAACGTATCGATTATAGATGTGGAATCAGAGAAAGTCATCAAGGGATCAATTGAAATTCAAGGTGAGAGAATAACACAGATATTCCATGGTGAAGTGAGTAAAAAATACGAAGAAACGTATGATATGCAAGGCAGGTTTGCGATTCCCGGATTAATGGATATGCACTGTCATATAAAAGAGGGATTTGCCCCGCACTTCGTCGCTTCCGGTGTCACGGCCGTCAGAAATACAGCTGGAAATGTTATTCAGCTGGAAGATTTAATCCATGCTGAAAGCGATGCACAGACTCCACGTGTGTATTCGGCAGATCGTATGATTGACGGAGCACCCGGACTGTGGGGGCCGACAGGTGTTGCAAATTTCGTAACAGAAGACCCTGAAGAAGGCAGAGAAGAAGTGAGAAGGCAGGTTCGTGAAGGGGCACAATTTATCAAGGTTTATGGATTGTTATCAAAGCCGGTGATGAAAGCGGTGGTTGAGGAGGCAAAGACGTTTAATCTGGAAGTAAGCTGTGATCTTATCCACTCAACAATCAACGCCTTGGAAGCGGCTGAACTGGGGGTTATATGGTTTGAACATGCATCAGGGATTGTGCAGGCAATGTATCCAGGCTGGCACATGCAGGCAGAAGGGTTTGATATTGACTGGGAGAATATTAACCAGGAGAAGGTTGATGACGTGTGCGAAAAGTTACTGGCCTATAATGTGAAGCTCTGCCCAACCTTAACGGTGTTCGATCAAATTCAACTTTTGCCAAATTCGTGGGATCCTGAAAATGAGATCACGCAAACGTGCGGGTTAACGGAGCACTGGAAAGAGTTAGCCCGGAATGAAGAAATGTATAAAGAACATATGGGATTTTTAAACAATGCGATTAAGCGGATAGCAAAAACGTATCATGATCTTGGAGGAACCGTTGTAGCAGGAACAGACTCCCCGGCAGGTGTGTGGACATTCCCCGGGATGGGTCTGCACCGGGAGCTGGAGCTGTTTGTGGAAATGGGATTAACGGAGATGGAAGCCCTACAAGCCGCAACGAATAAAGCAGCCCGGTCGATTTTTTTAGAGCAGGTCGGGGTGATAAAGAAGAATTATCTAGCTGACCTTGTTATCCTGGAGAAGAACCCACTGGAAAATATTGAAAATACAAAGGAGATTTTCAAAATTATCAAGGGTGGAAAGATATATGATCAAAAGGCCATTTTAGAAGCAGTTCCCAGTAAGGAGTACTTAGAGAAGAAATCCAAAGCGTTTGAAAAGAAGTTTAAGGCGGTGCCTGTTTAAAACGGTGCCTGTCACCACCCGTACGGTGTCGAAATCATAGGCCGTTTTCGCCTTCTTTAAGTGGAGGGGAAAGACCTATCGATTCGACAAAAACCGGGTGGTGACAGGCACAAATTCAACTTTAGGAAGAAACGTACACTTCACGTATAAAGTTGTCACTTGCCCATTTCCCCTCTTTTTTAATGAGCTCAAGGACAGCATCCCGGTCTGCGGGCGGGTCCTCCAGCCAGTTCTCGAGGGTACGGACAACCGGTTTTTTATCAGGGAAATGGGTGATCACAATGTCGGCTTGCTCATGAAGGCGCGTGGACCAGATCCGGGAACGGACCATCACCATGAAATAGTAGGTTCGTATGAGCTTGCGGGCAAAGTTCTGTGTGATTTTTTTAAACTCTTTCTCGGAAGAGGCATCGAGTTTTTTCCGTGTCCGGGTAAGGACGTCGCCGATATCTCCGTTAAAGCTTATGGCAATCTCCGGTGAGAGTCTGTACGGACCAAACCGATCTCCCAGGTCTTCGCCATGGACACAAACAGAAATCTCTTTCAAAAAAGCCTGCTCATAGTAGTTAGCCGGATCGACAGTATAATCGTAAAAGGCGGCGGCAATGCCAACCTCGCGAACGAGAGAACGGTATTTTTTGGACAGATCTTTGGCCAGCTCCGTTAAATCAGCCGACTTGACGGGACTCAACGGGCCATTAAACAGTGCGATTAGATCCAAATCTGATTTTTGGACTGTGGCTTCACCTCTGGCTACACTGCCGTACACATACACGCTGTGGAGCCGGTCTGGAAACAACTGAACAAGCTCCGCAACAGACTCTTTTATACAAGGCCAATAAGCGTGTTCAATCTTGTTTTTATTCACGTCGCTTACAATAAATCCATTACGGTCAAGGCCATAGCCTGCTCGCAGATCGTTCATTTTACTCCCCATCCTTTCCGTATTCCAACAGCTCGGATATCGTTACAAAGGTATATCCTTTCTCTTTTAATGACGCGATGATTCCTTCCACCGAATCGAGTGATTCTCTTCTGCTTTCATACATCACGTGCAGCAAAATGATGGAGCCGGGCTTGATGGTAACATGAAGAACGATATCCTCCGAGCCTGACACAAAGGATTCGGGTTCAATGTTCCACAGGATCGTGTCTCTATCGTTTCTGGATAAGTAATGGGGAAGCACAACCAGCCTTTTTCCATAAGGCGGACGGAATGTGATCTCTCCTTCATAGCCGATCTGCCGGATTAACGCATCCGTTTTTTCAATTTCTTCCTTGATAAAGGCTGGCGATTTAAAGACCATCCGCGGATGGGAATAGGAGTGATTTCCAATTTCGTGGCCTTCCTGTACAATGGAAACACTATCATCAAATGCGTTTTCAATCTCAGAACCTGTTAAATAGAACGTCCCTTTAACATCATGTTTTCCGAGAATGTCCAGAATGTCATCCGTGTTTATCCCCGGCCCGTCATCAAAGGTCAGTGCGACAGTTTTTTCGTCTGTCTCCACACTCGTCACAAGCCCGCCAAAAAACTGAAACGACCGTGACTTTGACAATTCATTTATCAAATAAAGTGCAGCGATTACCGCCAGGATTGCAATACCGGTAACTTTGATTTTCTTTTTCATTTTTGTCCCCCGGGTAAATGGTCTTTTTACAAGGATACTATTTTTTCAACCGAGCTTTCAGTTTTTATTTTCCCAGCTGGAAAAGGTGGTATTTCAAACATTAATTTAGGAGGAATCACATATGGAAAAAGACATTCGATTCAGACTTGCAGAAGAAAAAGATCTGGATAAAATTGTAGAAATGCTTGCTGATGATGTATTAGGCAGCAGGAGGGAGAGATATGAGCAGCCACTCCCGGACAGTTACTTAAAAGCGTTTCAAGCGATTACGTCAGACCCGAACAATGAATTAGTCGCAGCCTGCCAAGGGGAGGATATTATTGGCGTTCAACAAATCACCTTCACTCCTTATCTCACACATCAGGGCGGCTGGAGAGCGACAATCGAAGGGGTAAGAACGGCATCTGCTTCCCGCAGTAAAGGCGTAGGGACGGAACTGATAAAATGGGCAATCAAGCGTGCAGAAGAACGGGGCTGTCACTTAGTTCAGCTTACAACAGATAAAGAGCGGCCTGATGCGCTGAGATTTTATGAAAAGCTGGGCTTTAAAGCAACCCATGAAGGGCTGAAATTAAAGCTTTAAGTTTGACTGGGATGTTCGTTAAACGAAGGTGAAGGAGTGTAGAACAGTTTTCAATGAGAAAAAACAGTACACTCAAATTCCTTGGAAAGGAGTCTGATTATGTGCTCAGGGAAACTGCCTGACTTTAAAATCAATCCAAAAGGTAAAATTTCAGAAGCGTTTCTTAAACGTGATATTCACGACTTTTCCAGTGCTGTCACATTCATCGGTCATTTATCTTATGGAAGAAACAGTGATCGAAGCCGGTATGAGCTAGTGTTACCTGAAAAAAGAGGCACGTGCAGCACGAAGCACGCTCTCCTTGCCCAATTATGCATTGAACATGAGGTTAAAGAGGTAAAGCTTTATACCGGCATCTATGAAATGAATGAAAGCAATACGCCGGGAGTGGGAAATGTTTTGAAGCAATATGGTTTAAAAGCGATTCCGGAAGCCCATTGTTATTTAAAGCATAAGGAAAAAAGGTATGATTTTACGATGCCCGATACAAAGGGAGCCCCCATTACTGCCTTTATGGCTGAAGAGCAGATTACTCCTTCCCAGATTGGAAGCTATAAACTAGACTTTCACCGGGAGTATCTGTCTGTATGGCTCCGGGAACAAGGACTGAGCCGGAAATTGACTGCGGACAGATTATGGGAGATACGGGAAGAGTGTATAAGAGACCTATCCTGCGGAGTGCGGTGAAACAGAAGGGAGGGGTTCCAAAGTGAGAGGCATAACCTTTGAAATTCCAAACGCATATGGCCACTATTTATCTGAGATATTGGATGGAGTTAAAGGACTCACCTGGAAAATTGGCGATGGAGAATCATACGTGATTGAAAACGAAACATTGGGAGTTCCCCTGTTTCCCTCCGCCTGCATAGTAGAAGAGGACGTGCTGCTTAAGGAAGTTTCAAAAAAAGATTATTATCTTATCTTTGCTGATCTTAAGGGATTTCCCGAAAAATCAGACGTAAGAGAGATTACAACCTATAAGGAATTTGTCGAGAGTGAGTGTCAATTTGTTCTGCTGGTAATCGATTCGTCCTATGTAACGATTTATTCAAAAGACCAGTCCACGATCAAGCATCTCTTTTCCAAAGCGGTTGAGGCTGGTTATAAAAAAATCGAGTATATTACGGATGAAAATGATGAAAGAACAACGTTGATCGCGTTTTAACCTGAATGGCAGCTGTATCACATCATTATAAAAATAATTCCACACGTGCAGGGAGGGAGAGGCATGTCTGACGATGAAGATGAAAAGAAGCCTAAACTGGAAACCTATATGGTGTACGGAATGATTTTTGGATTATTAGTGGGCTCGGCAGTGAGTATAATTGGAATGACGGGAGAAATTGGATTTATTCAAATTGCCGGCCCTGGATTTGGATTGCTAGGAGGCATGCTCACAGGTATGCTCGTGTATTTGTTGACAGTAAAAAAGGGTTGATGAAGCATCTATTTAAGGATTTCCTTTCACCCTGCATCTTTTTGTTAGGAAAATAAAGCAGGACCCCTTTCCAGAGAAAGCGGCCCTGCTTTGTTTAATCCGGGTTACGTGCGATAAAGACCCATTCCAAGCCGGGACGATCCGGTGCATCCCGAACATCCTCCACAACCAGGTTTGCCTCGGACAAAGAATCCATAATCTCTGTCTTTGTGCGAAACCTCAATGTCGATTCTGAAGTAAGTACGGTACCATCGCTGTGAAACACAAAGGTATGGCGAAAGGTAACGAGAGGGAATTGGACATCGAGAAGGTCAATCCACGTCTCAATTTTCCCCTTTTCAGGTACTTCGATCACGTCGTAGGACCGATGCCATTCCTTCCACGCTTCTTTTTCAGGGTTTCGGACCTCAAAAACGAGCCGGCCTCCCGGAACCAGGTGACTGCGGCACTTTCTGAGAGTGGAAATCCACTCCTCTTCAGTCAGGAAGACTTGGGCGGCATTTCCTGTTATTGTAACGAGATCCGCTTTCACATCATCAGGGAGTCTGGCGATGGTTCCGTTAACCCACTTCACCTTGTCTGCGTAAGCTTTTCGTTTCGCTACATGAAGAGAAGCAGCGGCAGGATCGACGCCAATCACTTTTTTCCCAAGTGCGGCCAGTCTGCTCGCAAGGTTGCCGGTACCACAACCAAGGTCAATGACGGTCCGGGCATTTAAGTCTTCTGCCAGTTTGATATACGGGTCAAGATCCGGACGTTCGGCCGAATCAAAAAAATCATAAACATCGGCGAGTCTTTGGTCTTCAAAGAGTTTGTCAGCCAAGATTATCTTGCCTCCTTCATTTCTGTTTATCACGTCGCTTCATCTTTAATTCAGCTACGTTATTCAAAAACATCATAGATTTCATAATAATCACCTCATTTTAATTACAGTATAAAGTAAGTAAAGTGGCTGGTATAGTTATAAGCCGGTACACCTTCCGACTGAACGGAGCACAAAAAGTCGGGTAGGATGCCGCTTCATCCTTTATTATTTGAATGGAAGGAGGCAGGTTCATGGATATGTTAAAGGGAATGAACGACGCATTGAGTTACATCGAAGAGAATCTGGGCGAACACATTGATTTAAAAGAAGTGGCTAAGATTGCCCTTTGCTCGGAATACCATTTTAAGCGTCTGTTTTCGCTTTTATCCGGTATTACGATCACAGAGTACATTCGCAGAAGGCGTATGACGCTGGCAGCAATGGAACTGAAGGAATCAAAAGTGAAAGTGATTGATGTGGCACTTGGCTATGGGTATCAGTCTCCGGATGCTTTTACACGTGTCTTTCAAAGCTATCATGGCATTACTCCTTCAGAAGCCCGGCATACAGAGCAGAATCTAAAGGCATATCCACGAATGACCTTTCAATTAACAATTAAAGGAGGGACGGAAATGAAGTACCGTATTATTGAAAAAGAGGCATTTAAAGTGGCGGGTGTAAAATATGAGGTGGAAATGGTCAATGGCGTGCTCACACCTGATTATGAGCAGATGTTTTCCGCCATCAGTGATGAGAGGATGAAAGAATTGGAGGCAGACTCAACCAGGGAGCCCCGGGGTGTCATTCATGTGACGGCCAATTATTCAGAAAGCGCGGAAGGAAAGGCAGCTTTTGATCAATACATCGGGGCAGCTGTGACTCAAGCACCGTCAGCCAACTATTCCGTATTAGACATACCTGCCCTGACGTGGGCCGTCTTTGAAGTCGAAGGAGACTGGGAGCAGGTTGAAGACCACTGGCAGCGGATTTATTCCGAATGGCTGCCCTCATCATCCTGCGAATTGGCACAAGGACCGGAAATACTGGCCAGCAAAGATGAGAAAAGTGAGATCTGGATCCCGATTACGGAGAAATAACGAAAAATCATAACAGACAATGACATTCCTGATGACTTTACGATCGGAGTCTGTGAGGTTCGAAGAAATAGCAAAGAGGCTCAAGCGTATCCTGAGCCCAACATGACTGGTAAGGGGACGGGGAGAAGTGTATTCTCCCCGGCAGATGAATCAATGCTGGTTCTTTTGCTGCTCCGTTGCAGCTTGTGCAGAAGTCTGCTGACCCTGATTTTGCTGCTGGAGCTGGTCTTTAGACTGTTGCATCTGCTCATTGATTTGGTTTAACACATTAAAAGACTGGAGTGATTGCCCGACATCCTGAAGTGTTTGCGTAGCTTGTTGCAGCGATTGCTGTAACTGTTGAAACGTTTGCTGCTGTTGTTGCTGAGCTTGATTCGAAAATTGCTGAAGCTGGGAGGAAAGCTCTGAAGACATCTCCTGCATCGGGTTAGAAGAACCGTTTTGCTTTTGTTGTTGTTGTCCAGCTTGATACTGGTTAAGTGTAGACTGGATGGATTCCAACTGTTGTTTAAGAGGAGCCAGTTCTTGTCCGATTTCTTTGTCCACCACTTTCTCGATTTCGGCGTTAGACAAACGCTGTGCCCTTGCCTTTTCTTCCTTAATTTCCTTCGTTTCACGTTCCATTGCAAATTCCTCCTTGTATTGTCTTGGGTTTACCGGCACTTTGGCTGGTGCTGGTTTTGGCCTGGAGAGTGTCATCCAGACGATCGCCACCACGAGAGCAAGTGCTGAGAGTAAAAGTACTACATACATATATCTGCCTCCCTGAACCCTGAATGCTCAACTCTTGATTAAGCACAGTTAATAGTATTGAAAAATGACTAAGGTTTATACATTCCAAGACCTTCCAATTACTAAATACTAACAAGAATAGCACGGATTACCATTTCACCTGAAAAAACTGGTTAACCTGATTACTCCCATTTCGGCATTTGTAAATACAGGTTCACCTGCGAAAGCCATGGCAACATGAATACCGCAAGCGCCCATTGCACCTGTCTCCATACACCCATTGGCAGTGGGATGTCTGTCTGAACCAAGGAGGGTTTTCCCTGGAATGACGCATCAGGGGGACTTCCGCTTCTGCACGAGCACAAACCTCCAGGGGAATAACGTGGAAAGGCGGCCCGCTTTAACTGTTATAATAATGGATTATTTTTTACATAAAATGACCGTGCCCCGATGAATCTGCCTGCATCCCCGCACAATCGTCCTCAATCATCCCTTTCATAAGACCGCATTGTCTTTTGTCACAAAAAAAAAAGCCGGCCGCTCTGGCCGGGTTCAGACGATTATTCGTGATCATCTGGGTTATCTTCTTTTCCCTTTTTGTTCTGGTTGGGGTTCAAAATCCTTCTCTTTACGCTTTTCTTTTTCTCTTTGTTCGGGAGAATGCTCATCTTGTTTGGTGTTTTTAGTCATGCCTGCCACCTCTTCTGACAGCAATCATTAATTGCTGTTATTTGAATTCTGGGTGCCTGAATTCTTGCCGCCTTTTTGCCCGATTTCCTGGTAAAACTCTTTATCTTTATTTTTGCTTGTCTGTTCGCCGCCTTTTCTTCCGGCTTCTTCACGGCTCATGGTTCCGCTTGAGCTGCTGTTTTGGCTGCCTGAATTGTTACTGCTGTTGGAGTTGTTATTGTTGGAATTATTGGTGCTGGAACTGCTGCTGCTCGTTGTATATTGATTTCCTGAAGAGTTTCTTCCGCCCTTTTCACCAATCTCTGCAAAGTGCTCGGAATCATGCTGTCTTGCGTTTGCTTCGCCGCCTTTTTTGGCAGCTTCCTCACGACTCATGGTTTGGTTTGAGTTGTTGGATTGGTTTTGTGCCATCTGAATCTCCTCCTAAACGTTTTTTAAGCTTTCTTTGAAGCTTATGGTCATCCCTTTGCCAACTTAGCTTCCTGACTAAACCTATCTTAGAAAAATCTTTCAAGTTAGGAAGCAATGTCTATTTCATTCTCAGCAGATCCGGGATAAATACTGACATATATGACAATGTAAGTAAATTTCTTCTAGGTCCAAGGAGTTTGCGTTACGGAGTGATTTTTGGATAACGTTACATAATAGGGGAAGGGAGGCAAATGATAAGCGGGTAAACGTATGGAGGTGCGAAATGAAAAACGAAATGACGTATGGAGATGATTACAAATTCATTCCAGCCATCTCTGTTAAAAACGGTGATCTTTTGGAGGTAACGAACGGTGTGCTGTGTTACGTGGACCAGATTGTCAATGTGATCATCGTGGAAGCCGGGGGTGGCTGTGTGCTGGTTGACACGGGAATGCCAAAATCCGCCGAAAAGGTGATCTCGGTTATAGAGAAGCGGTATGGAACAGGGTCAAAACCAATGGCTATTCTTTTAACGCATGGCCATTTTGACCACGTGGGAACAGTCGTTGATCTTGTAAGGAAGTGGAATATACCTGTCTTTGCTCATGAACTGGAGCTGCCCTTCTTAACAGGAGAAAAAGATTACCCCGAGCCGGATTCCTCTGTAGAAGGGGGAATGGTCGCAAAAATCTCCCGTTTCTTCCCAAACGAAGCCATTCAGCTTGGAGACCATGTCAAGCCATTGCCTGAAAACGGAGAGGTGCCGTTTTTAGAAGGCTTCTCATGGATTCATACACCAGGCCATACGCCCGGTCATGTGTCTTTTTTCAGAAAAGAAGACGGACTATTGATTGCAGGAGATGCCTTTGTAACGGTGAGGCAGGACTCTCTGTACCAGGTGATGAGCCAAATAGGGGAAGTGAGCGGACCTCCAAGATACTTCACGACAGACTGGGACGCTTCCTATCTCTCCTTAAAAAAGCTTGTTGATGTAAATCCCAATGTGGCTGTTACAGGTCACGGACCTCCTCTGGGCGGACCAACGCTGAAAGAAGAGCTTGAATCTCTTCTTGCTCATTTTAAGGATGTGGCTGTACCGGATTACGGGCGCTTTACTCATTAGTCAAGGATCCAGGAGACTGTTCCTTTTCCTGATTAAAAGGGGGATGGCAGACCAGGAAGAAAGACAAAGAAAGCAGCGTCAGAAATGACGCTGCTTTTACTTGCCGATTCTGTCCGTCCAGGTCTGAGTTGACCTGCTGTATTTCAAGGAGAAGCTGTCCTGTAATAGCCGCTCCCAAACCTGATTCATTTCTATTTTGGCTGATTCCAAAGACGGTCGAGATCTAAAGGCTGATACACCTTTTCCCCTTTAATGTCACGGTGGATGAGTGGTTTCACAAACAGTTCATCAAGGTTATAATGTTCAGGCTTTCTAGTGGCTGTTTTATTATTAAAAGGCTCAGTGTAGGACATAGACGTTCTCTCCGTTCTTTTGATTTTTTCCTTACAAAGTGTAGAGTGAACACTTTCCTTATAATTATTCGCAATTACTGGAAATTCAGGGAGGTATACGGCATTCATTCAGGTGGCTCCCTCCTCTCTTTCACGTACTTAAACCTACAGAGAAATAACTCGGAAGAAGCTGCTTCTGCTATGATAGAAGTGGATGATATTTACATATGAGGAGCGTGACCCTATGCCTGTCTACAACAAACTCGTCCGGGACCGGATCCCGGAAGTGATCGAACAGTCCGGCAAAAAAGCCGTCTGGGAAACCCTGACTGATAAACAGTACCTGTCCTGTGCAAAAGAAAAAATGAAGGAAGAACTCGAAGAATACCTGGCAGCCGAAAACGACGAAGAAGCCGTGGAAGAACTGGCCGACCTCCTAGAGCTTATTTACTGCTTAGCCAAACAGCACAACAGCACGGTCGACCAGCTTGAAGTTGTACGAAGGGAGAAGGCGGAGAAGAGAGGATCGTTTAAGGAGAAGGTGTTTTTGAGGGAGGTAATAGAATAGAAAAAAGGCTGGAAGAGTTCCAGCTTTTTTCTGTGAATACACTTCATCTAAACAAAAACTTACCAAAAAAGTCGTTAAGAATTGGGTACTTTGTCATGAAGGTACTTCTCTATTATCTGAATAAAGTGCGGCTATATTATAGAATTGAAATTTGTTTTTTAATACGTTGATACCGAATACTCGTCGAATCAACAGCAGCAAGTCCCGAGCATTTGAAAATACCGATAAATCGATATCTGTTATTACCGAGATTATCTTTGTACTTCGCAAAAACAGCTCGTTTCTGATCTGCTTCTTTTGAAATGCGTTTTTCTGCACTTCCACAATTTCAGCCGATTTGTGAGATTCATCTATATAAGACGACTAATTAATTTTAGGAATTGCTGTCTACTACTTTTTCAGGATTTTTCCTGGGTCCCGGCGTCCGTTATTACTTTGTTCACCTTCAGAAATATTGAACCGGGTAAATACTACTGCCTCTCTGAGGGATGAGTTTGCCAACACAAGCCGTTTTAATGCCTCTCCGTTTTATTCTTAAACAAGGATGATATAACCCATCCGAAGATCCCGCCGCTGCCAATTCCCAATATAAGTGCTGAGGCAATGTTATCGAAAGTGGTAAGCCCAACAAAAGTAAAAACGGCAACACAGATAATGTAAATATACCAGTTATGATTCCTGGTTTGATCTCCAATAACGCATTTTTAAATTCTACTATAGGTATACGAATCAATTGTATTTATGATTCAACAATAAACGGTGCCGGGGATTAAACAAAAGAAAATGGAGATAAAAGAAGGTAAACCCCAGTCCAGTTAGGAAGTGAACCGGAAAAGCATAAAAGAGTCTGATGATTATTCGGTCCTTGCAAGAAAAAAACAGCCGCACCGCAGCTGCTTTTTCCTATCTTCTCTTGAATTTACTTCTCTTATTACTTTTGTTTACGTGTCATTGTTTCATAGACAGCTTATACTTTAAAACCTTCTGCTATTCTCCCTAGAGTCAATCTTTATACTTTACTTCTCAAATCGCAGAGTAGCTAATGGACCTTGGACGGCAATATGTGTGATGATAGATGCTATTTCTTCCGGCGTTTGTCTCATCCCGGTGTCAATCCAGTGATGAATGATTCCAAGGTGTGCAGAAGCAATAAATGTTGCTAAATATTCGGAAGGTACCATCATGTTATTTTCTTTGAAATTGGAAGAAGTTAATTTATCTAAGATCCTGGCCTTTACAAACTCTTTTAATTTGATTGAGAAGGCAGGATCACCATTAGGACCTAAGAGTACCTTTAATAAATCAGCATGTTTTGCGATCGTTTCAAGGACAGTCATTATAACCGGATAAGCAGTTTTACTTTCTCTGTGCTTTATAAATTCAAAGATATCTATGTCTTTTACTTTTGCCTTTATCTCCACAAGAAACTCCTTTTGGTACTGCTCTAATAAGTCATTCACATCCCTAAAATGCAAATAAAAGGTTCCTCGGTTAATATCCGCATATGCAGTAATATCACTTACGGTGATATTCTTAACTCCTTTTTCCTCAATCAGCTTCATCACGGATTGCCGTATGAGTTTTTGAGTCCGTACTTTTCTTCGATCCATTTTTTCTGTCATGTAATCATCCCCATTCAAAAAACGTTAAGAAATCCGTTAGTTAAAAGACACTTCGACCGTTTCTGTTGTTTACTGAACAAACCTTCATTTATTGATTATTGTATTCCTGTATTTGGTTATTATAATGAACAGTGAGTGAGTTAATCAACAGGTTATCGATTAAAACTCATGAACCTTATTTAAAGGGGGGATTACAGGTGAGTGTAATTAAAGTAAATCACATCCAAAAGGGGTACGGGAAAACGAAAGTACTCGATGAGGTAAGTCTGAGTGTAGAGAAAGGTCAAATATATGGCTTTATAGGACCTTCCGGAGCAGGGAAAACGACACTGATAAAATTAATCGCAGGGATGGAGCTCGTTGATGATGGGGAGGTTTATGTACTCGGGTCTAAAATGCCCAGTCTTCCGGTATTGCAGGATGTAGGATATATGGCTCAATCAGACGCATTGTATTTGCAGCTCACAGGAAAGGAGAATCTCGCTTTTTTTGCGAGCCTTTTTAAACTTACAAAAAAACAACAAAAGGACCGAATATCCTACGCTGCAGGACTGGTAAATTTAACTGATGATTTAGATAAAAAAGTGGCGGCTTATTCTGGAGGGATGAAACGAAGGTTATCTCTTGCCATTTCATTACTGCAGGACCCCCAAATCCTTATATTGGATGAACCTACTGTAGGAATTGACCCCGAACTGCGGTTAAGCATATGGAACGAATTGCTGCGCCTGAAAAAAGAAGAAGGAAAAACCATTATTGTAACCACACATGTAATGGATGAAGCAGAGAGGTGTGACTTTATCGCCCTGATCAGAAACGGAAGTATATTAGCAAACGGCACTCCATCTGAATTAAAAGACTTATATCATGCCCAAAATATTGATGAGGTCTTTTTAAATGCCGGAAGGAGCAAACAATGAGAATACAAGCCATGGTTAAAAGAATTTGTCAGGAGATGGTCCGTGATAAAAGAACGTTAGCACTTCTGATTGTCGCACCGCTGCTGATTTTGTCTCTTATGTATTTTTTATTTAACAGTGAAGATAGAGACCCTCGTTTAGGAGGCCTTGGTTTAGATGAACGTATCGTTACCGTATTGGAAGAGTCGGAAATCACTGTAGAAACGTTCGAAGAAGTATCCGATGTTGAAAGTCTGATTGTTTCGGAAGGTCTTGACGGGATGCTTATTATGGGTGCGGGTACCCCTGAACTTGTATTAGAAAATAGCGATCCATCTGCCTCACAAGCTTTACAAATGAAAGTTAAACAGGCAATGTCCTTACAAGCCCAGCAGGAACTGATGGAAAGAACGGGTACAGAGGCAGATGTTGACACGACTATTTCAAAAGACTACGTATACGGAAGTGAAAGTTCAGATTTCTTTGATATATTAAGTCCTGTCTTAATTGGTTTCTTTGTATTCTTTTTTGTCTTTCTAATTTCAGGGATAGGATTATTAAAAGAAAGAACCTCCGGCACGCTTGAACGGTTACTGTCGACACCGATTCGCCGGGGAGAGGTGGTTACTGCTTATTTGATCGGGTACGGAATATTTGCCATTATCCAGACGGTTATCGTTGTTTTATATTCGGTGTTAGTACTGGATATAGTACTTGTTGGTTCTTTATGGCATGTTGTTTTTATTAATTTATTACTTGCGTTGGTTGCACTTTCATTAGGAACACTATTATCCACCTTTGCGGCTTCGGAGTTTCAGATGGTACAGTTTATCCCGATTGCCGTTATTCCCCAGATCTTTTTCTCGGGAATTATTCCGCTTGAAGGTATGGCAGACTGGCTGCAGGCCCTGGGGAAAGTTATGCCTCTTTATTATGGTGCCGATGCTCTGAGGGGAGTCATGTATAAAGGACTCAGCCTGACTGATGTGAGTGGAAGTCTGTACGTTTTAGCTTTGTTTTCGATCGTTTTTATTGTACTGAATATCTATGCGTTAAAAAGATATCGCAAGTTGTAACTGTTGAAGCCCGAGACGTATAATTCTCGCGCTTTTTATTAATCGTTAGATTGCAAACCTTAATGAAAATGTACGAAATTAATTATTTTAGTTCAAATAAAGACAAAATAATGCTCGTAAGAAGGAGAATCCTTTACAAAATAAACGTTTTTATATAAAATCGTTTAGTAATGGTAAATATAAAAGCGGGGTGAAGTAAATGATTACTCATTTTTCCACGACACAAAAGGTAAGTTTGAATGATGTTGGAGGGAAGGGGATGAACCTGGTACAGATGACTCAGGGAGGGTTAGCTGTCCCGGACGGGTTCATCGTAACAACGAAGGCCTACGATCAGTTTATTGAAGAAAACCAATTAGGGGACAGGATTGCCGCTATGCTTAAAGGGGTTTCTGCTGATGACATGAATGCATTGGAAGAAGTGTCATATAAAATTAAACTTCTCATAAATCAGGCGTTCATTCCCGAAGCGGTACGCTCCCAAATTGTTGAGGCATATAACGGATTGGGTGTCCCATTTGTAGCCGTTCGATCCTCCGCAACAGCAGAAGACTTACCGGATATGTCTTTTGCAGGTCAACACAATAGCTATTTAAATGTAACCGGGGAAGAGAAGCTTATGTTATCTGTAAAAAAATGCTGGGCGTCCCTATGGAATGCCCGGGCCATCTCATACAGAATGATGCATGATGTGCCACAAGAATATAAGGTGCTGTCTCTTGCTGTCGTTGTACAAGCAATGGTTAACAGTGATAGTGCAGGAGTGATGTTTACAGTCAATCCTATGAACAACCGGCGCGATCAACTGTATATTAACTCTTCTTGGGGAATGGGAGAGGCGGTAGTTTCGGGCATAGTCACCCCTGACCAGTTCGTATTGGATAAAAAGACAGGGGAATTAATCTCGTCTGTAATTGAAAAAAAAGAAACCCAGATGATAAGGTCAAACGGCAGAAATGTGAAAACAGCCGTACCGGAATTACTTCAGCGGAAGGAAAGTCTAAACCACAAGGAGCTAAAGCAACTATTTGAAATGGCTCAAGCTGTTGACAGGTATTACAAACAGCCAATGGACACAGAATGGGTCATCGGCCAGGGTGCGGCACAAATTGTTCAAGCCAGACCTGTAACCGGTCTTCATCCTATGCCGGTTAAAAATGACGATCCGAAGAAGTATGGACTTCGTTTTTACTTTTCCTTTACGCGTGTAGCTCAAGGCATCAGTGAACCATTCACCCCAATGGGATTAGAGATTCAACGGTTGGAAATGTGGGCAGCTCTAAAAACAGTGGGTATTAAAGTGGAGAAACAACCAAGAGGGTTTAAGACCGCAGCGGGCAGGGTTTACTGGGATTTTACCGAACTCATAAGGAGCCCTAAGCGTGCTGAGAAAATAGCTGAAAACATTAGTGATAAAGACCCGGTTGCAGGAAAAGTTCTGACGGAATTTGTAGAAAGAAATAAAGGTGAGCTCACTTCAAAAAGGAGTAAACTGCCTTTTCCTCCAAAATCCCTCCTTGTAGCAAGCCGATTTGCGTTAAGAACAGCAGGAGCGTTTATCCAGCCTCAACATGCAGAAAGACGGTGTATTACGCTCGCAGAAAATCATTTGAAAACAATGAATGAAAAAGCTTTGAAATGCAAGACCCCAGCTGAAAAGATAGAGCTCATTGATACGATTATGGAGAGTGCGATGAAGGTAATTCTTCATCAGTGTGCCTACTTTCTTCCGGGATTTAAAGCGGATCAAAGAGCAAGAAAACGTTTATGGGAATGGCTTGGAAGTGATGACTATATGGCACCGGTTATTCAGGGTCTTCCAAACAGCCCTACCTCCGCAATGGGTTACCGGCTCATGGAAATTGCTTATGAACTCAAAATGAAGAATGAGAAACTCAGTGTTACACACCCTTTTATTATGCATTTTTTAGAAAGTTACGGTCACCGGTCGAATGTGGAGCTGGATGTGGGAAATCCAAATTGGAGAGAAAAACCGGACTATATTATGAACCTGCTTGAGTCATATATGGAAATGGATACAGAATCTCTTCATGCCAAACTAAACAAACATAATGATAATGCTGACAAGGCAATCTCTTCGATTGTTACGAAAGTGAAGGAGAAAAAAGGCGCCCGCGCTGCGAGACAAATTGAAAAAGACTGCCTCTATATGCGTAAAACCCTGGGCTTGCGTGAAAGACCGAAATTTGATTTAATTCGCTCATTTGCCCTGATCCGTCAAATCCTGCAGGAGGCCGGCGAGGAGTTAGTAAACAATGGATTTATTAAAGAAGTAAACGACGTGTTTTATTTGGAGCGGTCTGAAGTGAGAGGTCTGTCAGTCCCTCTATACGAACTTATTGAAGAGCGCAAGAAGACCTTTTACAAGCAAAAGAAAATAAAAACCGTTCCCCGGTTTATGACCAATACAGGCGAATGTTTGTATGAAAGTGCTGATTCAAGCAACGAAGACGGGCTGCATGGCGTTCCTATCTCATCTGGTGAATACACAGGTACTGTCCGGGTCATTCATGATCCTGCAAACGCTAAGTTAAAAGAAGGGGAAATCCTTGTTACACACAGTACCGACCCCAGCTGGACCCCTTTATTTCTTACAGCTGGTGCTTTAATTATGGAAACGGGTGGTACAGCCTCACACGGGGGGATTGTAGCGAGAGAATACGGACTTCCGGCAGTAAGCGGTATTGAACGAGTAAGTGAAAAATTAAAGACCGGTGATAAAGTAATGATTAACGGAAGTTCAGGGAAGGTTTTATTGCTTGAAGAAGCAAACCATGCGTAAGTTTATCATTACTGCTTATATAGGAGTCCTTATTGGCACTGCTGCGAACATGATGATGCAAACAGTTATTGCTACTATCCTTCCGAGTATTACTGAAGAATTAGGTGGACTTCATTTATATGGGTGGGTCTTCAGTAGTTTTCTAATTATATCTACAGTTACCATCCCATTCTTCTCAAAAATGGCTGATATTTATGGTCACAAGCAATTGTTTTCTATTGGTCTTATGGTTTTTACAGCCGGTACTTTGTTTTGTGGTATGGCTGAGTCCATTGAAACGTTAATTGCCGGCAGAGTGATTCAGGGAGTGGGTGCCGGGGCGGTTGCCCCTGCTGCCATTGCTTTAATAAGCACACTTTTTACCAGAAGTAATCGCGGTAAAGCCCTGGCTTTATACGGTATTACACAGATGACTGCAAACATAGCTGGTCCTTTGGTTGGAGGGGGAGTTGCTCGATTATACAGCTGGGAATGGGCTTTTTACATCATCGTGCCGGTATGTCTCCTCTCCCTCCTCCTTATTTACTTGTCGCGGCACTCAGGAGAACGGATACAAAAGCAGAGCAGCGCATTAAAAAGTTTTGATTATTTGGGAGCTTTGTTATTGGGGATCTCTGTAATTGCGACGGTACAGGGGTTGACACGATTAGGCCATACAGGATGGAGTCTATTAACTTTTGTGTTTTTTGTTTCCAGTTTTGTGACCGCATTTTGGTTTATACAGCATGAAAGAAAGCACCCCGCCCCTATCATTCCAAAGAGGCTGATTTCAAAACGATTGTTTAGTCTCTCTTTAATAAATGCCTGTCTGGGCGGTATGGTGATGTATGGAATAATTGCTATTCTCCCTCTTTTTGCAGTAAGTGTGTTGGAGGGACCCTTGCAAACAAATCCGGGTGTACTTCTGATACCTCTTATGGTCGGTGTAGGGGGAGGGTCCCTTATTGGCGGGATGATAATGAAAAAAACTACTGATAGAACTGCAATTTTATCCGGTTGGATTCTTGTTAATGCAGGGTTAGTAATTTTTTCTGTGATGAACGTATCAGGTATGGTTAATAGTTGGGCGGCTTTAATTATCCTATTCATCGGACTGGGAATCGGTATACTTTCACTGTCAATTATTACCTCTGCTCAAAATGCAGCAGGTGAAAATGAGCAGGCTGTAGCAGGAGGGGTTATTCAGTTAGCAAGAAATTTAGGGGGAGGAATTGGCATTCCAGTCTTGACCGTTTTCCTGTCACTAGGTTCATCTGAACCGGCGGGTATTAATCATTTTACCTTTACTTTTCTGTTCCTGAGTATCAGTTCCTTCATTGGTTTTACTATCTCGTTTTTCTGGCTTCGGTCACATGATATTATATAAGCAGTTCATGCCTTGAATAATATCAAAAGCATTGAAGTGAATTTATAGCTGATATGAAGACAGCTTTTGGTGGAAAATAGCGGGAGGTTGCCGGAAAATGTTAAAGGATTCCAATCGGAAATCAAAAAAGCTTGAAGTGATCTTATTTACCGCTGAGAAATTATTTCTCAGTAAAGGGGTTCGTTCTATAACGGTAGAAGAAATTACGCGTGAGGCGAAAGTAAGTAAAGCGACATTTTATAAATATTTTGCAGATAAGCAAGACATTATTAAACACGTTCTTGAAAAAGTCTTTGAAACAAACTTTAAAAAGCTGGAGACTGTTGTGGAGAGTGGAAAACACCATAAACTCACCTATGAATCTTTTATGAGTGTCTTTGACATGGATGAGTATGAAGAGTTCTTTCAATCAGGCTTCATAGAAGAACTGAGGGAAGACTATCCGGAGATGGTTACGCTTTATACACAATGGGTAAAAGAGATACGCTTGCCCAAGTATCAGGAATTGATGCGTATGGCTAAGGTTGACGGGCTCATCAGGGTTGATATTGACACAGACTTTTTAATTCAGTACACACTTGCTATGCGACATGCCATGATCCGTTCACTCCAAGGTTCGCCTTATTATACTAAAGAGGATAATTTGAAAGAATTTATAAGGCAGTTTTATGACTTATATTTAAACGGAGTAGTTAATAAGCCGGGTAGTTAGGCCGCCGTTAACACTTCCCCCAAAAAAGGAAAAGCTGTAAAGAAAGAAGCTGCTAAAGTGGGCAGCTTTTTTGTTTTCATTTTCCTGCTTACAATAGGACATTTTCTTGCAAATTAACCGTTCCTTTCGAAACCAACTCTGCCCACAGGACTGCTTTGGAAGGGGTATTTTATGGGTTTCTTTTTCAACCTCTTTAATACTTTTTAGTTGAAATCAGATGTTACCGCTTTGTTTTTTGTTGGAAGAGTACAGATTATCCGTTTATATAATAAAGGATAAAGGGTTTATTTCACGTATTTTTATTAGTATGAAGAATCGGATATTGTAACACTACCTTTACTTTTCACATGGAATTAAAGCTTAAAGGAGTAAACTTAAAAATCAATGCCTGAATATCGGCTGCATGATTGAAATGGATCTCTATAATAGAAGGAGAACCAAACAAAGTAAGAAGTGGAGGCTGGTGGTAAAGTGATTTCGTTACACCGTAAAGAGGAATTCTATCAAGCGTTTCTCGAAAAAAATACAGAATTTGATGGTGTTTTCTTCGTAGGAGTCAAAACAACGTCTGTTTTTTGCAGACCGACATGCCCTGCAAGAAAGCCTAAATTCGAAAACTGCGAGTTTTACTTAACGGCGCAGCAAGCGCTTCTCGCTTCGTTTCGTCCCTGCAGAAGATGCCGGCCTTTGTCCCACCCTAATCATGTACCGGAGATAGTTCAAACGCTTGTAGAAGCGGTTGAAAAGAATCCGGAAAAAAGATGGAAAGAAAAGGACTTCAAGGAATTATCTGTTGACCCCTCTACCGCCCGGCGTCAGTTCAAAAAAAGATTTGGTATGACGTTTGTTGAATATGCCCGCGCAAGAAGAATGGGCATTGCGATGAAAGAAATCCGAGCGGGCAAACCTGTCATCGAAGCTCAGTTGTCCTCCGGGTATGAATCCAGCAGCGGGTTTAGAGATGCGTTTTCCCGCATTATGGGAAACGCCCCTTCGTTAACTGAAGAAAGGAACATCTTAAAGGTCTCCTGGTTTGATACACGACTCGGTCCCATGATTATTATTGCAGATGAGGATGGTCTTTATCTCCTGGAATTTATGGACCGCAAAGGGTTGGAGCGTGAGGTAGAACGTCTGAGGCATAAAACCAAGTCAGCGGTTATTCCGGGCAAAACCAAACATACGCTTTCGATTGAAAGGGAATTGGATCTTTATTTTAAGGGTCACCTGACTGATTTCAGAACAACCATTAAGACAATTGGCACCCCCTTTCAAGAAGAGGTGTGGAAAAAACTGCGGGAGATCCCTCATGGTCAAACACGGACGTATACTGAAATGGCATCCGCAATTGGAAAACCGTTATCCATACGTGCGGTTGCCAATGCAAATGGTGCCAATCAGATTGCGATTGTTATCCCTTGTCACAGAGTCATCAGAGCCTGCGGTGAAACAGGCGGGTACGGAGGAGGAACTGCCCGTAAAAAATGGCTGATAAATCATGAAAAACAAGGAGTAACTTATCTTGAATCAAATGAAACCTGCGAAAATAGTATGTAGCTTTTGTGTAAAAGAGAGCCTTATTGAATTTCCGCAGATATCGAGAAAGAGGAGCTGTGCTTGACGCTGCAGCTCCTCTTTCTATATGAAAATTACTTCTTTTATTAAATTTTTAAAGATTAAGGTACCAAAGCTATATGTAACCGTTTTACTGTGAATACACATGCAATCATTAAGCCATTTCTTTATACAATTTTCTCAAGTATACAATTTGCCCGATGTGATAAGCATTATGAGTCGCTTTGTTAGCAATAAGGGCCCACCATTCTGCTTCAACAGGAAATCCTTTAGCTTTAAAGTCTAGTTTTTGTTCACTGGAAATTTGCCAATATAGGAGTGTATCCATTAATTCAACCTTCAAATCTACAAAATTGGTACTATCTGTTATAGTGAAGCTTTCCTTGTTATCTCCAATACTTTTTACTCCATTTACATCAGATTGCTCAAACCTTTTTTGCCAAGTTTTATTCCAGTAAAGAAGGTGCTGTACGATTACAAATATGCTATGACTTTTTGAGGAGGGTTTCCAATGTGCTTCTTCTTCTGTAATTCCATTAGCAGCTTATTCAAAAGAAAAATACCCACTGGTATCATTCGCATTTGCAAGTAATTGGTCTAGCAAAACATCCTTGGCAGGTGTCATTATTTTTCCTCTCCCAAAAGTTTTTATTAATCATAACGAATTCCCTATGGTATTACAAGATTCGAACATACTTTATTTTTTTATACTAAAGCAAAAAAATCCCTCGCAAAGGGAGAAGTGGTTTCAAAAGCAAATGGCTCCTATTTTCAGCAATTTATGAAATAACTTCTCTGAGACCATAACCAGTGATTTTGCATGAGATTGTATTGTTTCTTCTATATATGTAAGAAGAACGTTAATTCGGAATCGGGGGAGAGGCGGCCGTGGAGTATACCTTTATGAACGGAGAATTCATACCTGCCGGCACAGCAGTTGTCGGTGTGAAAAATAAAGCCCTTAATTACGGCCTCGGTGTGATCGAGGGCATCAGAGGGTACTGGAACGAGGAGCATGAGCAGCTGTATTTGTTTCGCCTTGAGGATCATTATTCCCGTTTTCTTGATGCATGCCGCACGCTGTACATCACCTTGCCTTACTCTGTCGGTGACCTGTGTGAAATTACTGTCGACCTGGTGAAGCTGAATAACATCAAGGGGAATATTTACATTCGCCCGGTTGCTTATATTGACGAGGATTCGCTACGTCCATCATTGGTGAACGGCAACTACGGGATTTTTATCGCTCTTGTTGAACCCGGGATTTATTCCTTAAACGAACTTTCAACCCTCACGTCCTCCTGGCTCCGGATTTCTTCCAATACGATCCCGCCGTTCATCAAATCAATCTCCGGCTACTTGAACTCTGCCCTCGCCTATTCGGAAGCTGTGCTGGCCGGAGCAGAGGATGCCATTTTTCTCACACGCGACGGCAACATCAGCGAAGGGAGCACGAGCAACCTTTTCATCGTCAACAACAACCGGCTCTTCACTCCCCCTGCCTCTGATGACATTTTTCCAGGACTTACAAGGGACACGGTGATCACCATCGCCAAAAAAGAACTGGGTCTGGAAACGGATATCGGGAGCCTGCCGAAATCCGCACTCTATGCAGCGGACGAAATTTTTTTTACCGGCACCGCCATCCAGCTCGTTTCCGTCGTCAAAACAGATCATCGCACGGTCGGAACAGGTACAACCGGACCGGTCACCGCCCGGCTCCAGCAACTGTACAGTCAGATTGTCCTCGGCCAAACGTCTGCCTACCGCCGCTATCTCACTCCGGTCTGGTAAAAGGGAAGAGGCAAACTGCGAAAAATCAGCATCCAGCTCTTGTGGTGAACACCTGACCGGATTGAATCGTGTGTACAAATAAAAAACCGAATGTATTACTTGTTTTTCCTTTTTTTTGGGTTAAACGGGTACTTCGGTGTTCTATTCAAACAGACTTTTAATATGATAAATTAAATCAAATTTAGAAAGAGGTGAGATCATGGGAGTAATTATCCCAGGAGGAGGAATAATTCCATTTTCAACTGGTATCATCCTCAGTGGTGCTACGGTAGTCTCAGCAGCTCCGAGATTAATGGGTTTTGGCAGTAGTACGGTTCAAGTTATTGACGCTGCTGGAGAATCAACCAGTCCACCAGAAGCCGGTGGTTTTGCTTTCCCAATTCCCTTTGACGGTACCGTTCAAAATCTACAAGTAAGTGCAGATTTATTGGTTGCTGCTGTTACTTCAATAAATACTCTGGGTCTTCAATATGATTTTACAGTATTCCGTGCACCTTCAGTTCCTAATAACGGGATTGATCATAGTTCATCACCATACTTGACAACTCCCCTAACCAGCTCAGTTAGATTTGGATTTCCGAATAACGTCATTACACCTGGTAACCCTAACGGTTTCCGTACAGCAACGAATATTAATCTTGATTCATTGGAAGTCGCTGAGGGTGATCGTATTGGTATTCGTGTGAGGACGCTTCAGGAGACTAATCCTTCAGCAGCTGATATCACCCAACTCTCGTTTAGTGCCAGTTTATCTTATACTCCTTTTTAATGCAGTTTGCATTGTAATTGTCTAAGGAGTAGGTACGATTGATAAAGTAGTGGTTCAAACGAAGAAAGAAGCCCTCTTAGAATAGGTACGTAAGTGAAGAAACAGCACCCCGCGTCAGGGGCGCTGTTTCTTTGTATCCAACCAACGAAAGAAGGAATCTGCAGAAAGTCATTCCTGGTGAGGTTTCGATAGTTAACCGTCCCTTTAAGTGTGGTCTTTAGTAAAATGAAAGCCTCATTTTGCCCTCTCATTAACAAGCTTTCGGATTCATAAATGCCATGAGTCCGGCCGGAGATCCATCCTCAAATGACAAACCCCAAAATCTTTCTTTCGCAATCCCGGTACCTGCCGTTTGCGAGGGGAGGGCGTATCATTGGCTGCTTTCGTTTACGTATTGGAGGGAAGAGTATGCGGAGTATGCAAATACCTGTTAGGAAGTTCTTTTTATACGGGATATCGAAGGAGATTTAGAGGGAATCGAAATCGTGGACGTAGTGAAAGTATAAAATAGGTGGATGATTTTTACATTAGTTGGTGAGTGCATGATCGTAAGGCGGAGATCATTAGCTTCAGCCTTTTTTGTTCGCTGATGAAAAGGAGGGAGAAGTTTTTATTCTGCTCCGACGCCCCGTAATCCCAACCGCCGGTACAAACGTTTCTGATCCAACACTTTATCGTCTTGTGACATCAACATGGCTAAGTGGGGAAAACCTTGTCCCTTTCGACATATCTTAAATAGAAAAACAGGGATAATTCAACTGCTGGGAGAGTTTCACTTTCCTGCTTTAATTTCGAGTCAATCCATGCGTTTTTATTTTGCATGGGATTGTATTGTTTTTCCTATATATGTAAGAAGAACGTTAATTCGTAATCGGGGGAGAGGCGGCCGTGGAGTATACCTTTATGAACGGAGAATTCATACCTGCCGGCACAGCAGTTGTCGGGGTGAAAAATAAAGCCCTTAATTACGGTCTCGGTGTGATCGAGGGCATCAGGGGGTACTGGAATGAGGAGCATGAACAGCTGTACTTGTTTCGCCTTGCGGATCATTATTCCCGTTTTCTTGACGCCTGCCGCACGCTGTACATTACTTTGCCTTACTCTGTCGGTGACCTGTGTGAGATTACTGTTGACCTGTTGAAGCTGAATAACATCAAGGGGAATATTTACATCCGCCCTGTTGCTTATATTGACGAAGATTCACTCCGTCCATCATTGGTGAACGGCAACTACGGGATTTTTATCGCTCTTGTTGAACCCGGGATTTATTCCTTAAACGAACTTTCAACCCTCACGTCCTCCTGGCTCCGGATTTCTTCCAATACGATCCCGCCGTTCATCAAATCAATCTCCGGCTACTTGAACTCCGCCCTTGCCTTTTCGGATGCAGTGCTGGCCGGAGCAGACGATGCCATTTTTCTCACACGCGACGGCAACATCAGCGAAGGGAGCACGAGCAACCTTTTCATCGTCAACAACAACCGGCTCTTCACTCCCCCTGCCTCTGATGACATTTTTCCAGGACTTACAAGGGACACGGTGATCACCATCGCCAAACAGGAACTGGGTCTGGAAACGGATATCGGGAGCCTGCCTAAATCCGCACTCTATGCAGCGGACGAATTTTTTTTTACGGGCACCGCCATCCAGCTCGTTTCCGTCGTTAAAACGGATCATCGCACGATCGGAACAGGCTCAACCGGACCGGTCACCGCCCGGCTTCAGCAGCTGTACAGTCAGATTGTCCTCGGCCAAACGTCTGCCTACCGCCGCTATCTCACTCCGGTCTGGTAAAAGGAAGGAGGCAAAGGTGCGGATTGATCTTCAGCAAAATAAATCAGCTTCATGTAAAAAAATCGGCGGACATATCGAGCTTTCATTCGCTTAAAGTATGGAATCAATCTTTTAACGATAATTGGACGCCGGGTCGATGAGTACCTAACTTACCTATAAAGTCGTTAAGAATTGAATACTTTGTCATGAAGGGTTATGTTCTGGTAAATCATCCTCTTTTTTGTATGGCTATATTATAATATTGAAACTTGTTCTTCAATACGCTCATACCGAATAGTCGTCGAATCACCGGGAGCCAGACCGGTGCATTTAAAAATCCCGATAAAGCGATACCTGTTATGACCAAGAATATCTTTGTACTTTGCAAAAACAGCTCGTTTCTGATTTTGTTCCACTTCTTTTTGGAAACCGTTTTTGCGCGCTTCCACAATCTCAGTTGATTCGTGAGATTCATCTATGTAAGACCAGTCGGAAGCTAACGTATTGATCCAGCCGTTTGCAACGGATTTTTTGACGCCATCGACCTCAATGGATAACTTAGGACACCAGAGCCATGTGTTTTCATATATTCGGAAACAGCTCCTCTGATAACCCTTTGCCTGCTTACCGAAAATGGTATTGGCAATATCTTTAATGTTCATAAACGAGACATCGTCATAAACGCTCAATACTTCTTTTTCTTTCAGTTCAACCAGTTGTTCTTCATAAGTTAACCAGTGTAACTCTATAGTTGAGGCACGTTTCCGAATGATCGTTACTGCCTCCCGGATCTGTTGGTCAATTTCTTCAATAGATTGAGTAACGTCCACTCTTAAACAAAGAAAATCATCAATCTCCTCCTCTGAAATCGAGGCAATGATGTCATCCATCCTTAGCTCATCCATATGCTTTTGGTTTTTGTGGTGCGCTTCATCCACTTCCACACCGATATGCAATTGTGGAAAGTATAGATCCATCAAGGCAAATGAACCATTTGCCCTTTTAATGTACTGTTGACTGGCCGGTAAAATATTAAGGTTATCAAGCTTGTGCCAGATGGCTGTTAAAACGTAGTTTTCATAGTCTTTACGTTTTGTTCTGGAAAACGTTCGTACTAAATAGTCCCGTCTGTTCATTTTTTGCACCTCTACTATAGTGTGTTAACAATTATATCATTTGAATTTATTTGCAACTGTGTTTGAAAGGCAAAGGTAGTATACGAAAACTATTTGAAGAAGCACAGAAAAGAGGAGCCAGGCTATACCAGCAACTCCTCTTTGTATAAGACTTTTACTACTAAACTCTTTTATAAAAATTAAGGAGCCCAAAGCTGATCATAGCCGTTTTTCTGCGAATACACATACATCTTCTGAATCTTTTCCTCCCGGTAGCTTTCAAGAAGAGGTGTAATGTCCGTCTCTCTTAGGGTAACCAGTTCGTCATTCCGTTCTTTGATCTTACCCAGATACAGGACATCGGCGAGCTTATCACTCTTTGAAGTGTTGCACGTGCTGCAGGCCAGAACGAGGTTCCAGATCTGATCGGACTGGACAAAGGACCACGGGACAAAGTGATCCACGTGGATCTGCCTTTTCCCATGGCTGAGATCCTTCTCGCAGTAAAAGCAGCGCTGTTCAAAATAATGAAGAAGCACTCTCTCAAAGGGCTTGAGATTGCCGCGCTTCGTAATGTCTTCCACCTTCATAATGACGTGATCCACAGAACATCCGTTCAGTTCTTCAATCTTTTTGGCCATATGGAAGTTTGTGAGCTGTGTAAGAAGAAGCTGATAGTTCAGCATAAACGAATAAACGTTTGGATCGAACCGGAAGTACTCTGTCCGGTGACTGAACTCATAAAAGCTCCCTTTCGTATCGCCAAAAAGAGCACCGAAAACATTCACCTTCATCGCCTGCTTGATTTTTTTAATCATTCGAAGCTGAACGGAAGAGGCAATTTTATCGAAGCTGTAGTCACTCGGAATCCCGTACGTTTGCCGCTCTTCAATCACAATCGTAGCCGCCGCAGCATTCCGGCTGCCGGGATTGTGCTTCTCGATCCCGTGCACCACAACCATATTCCAGTAGACCTTCGCAAACGTGTAAGCCAGCTGGTCATAGGAAAGCTCGAGCTTCTCATTAACGTCATAAAGGTTCTCAATCATCGATTTCATGAGAACATATTTGTATGTAGAGGATTTAACAGACTTGGAAGACAAAAACGAGGAGAAAATCCTCCAAATCTCTTCATTTGTCAGGTAAGCATTCCGAAGCTTACCTTCTTTTAGTTTATGGCTCATTAATTTAACCACCTATTTATTTAATAGTGATTGTTGTATATCTTTTTGCTATTGTTGATTTAAATTATATGTTAAAAACTAGTGGGAGGACCACCCTTGAATAATAATATTGATAATAAAATGGCAGAAGCATATAAAATACTTTTTAATTTGAATCATATATTAATAGATTACATAAAGATTAAAATGACAAATGAGTATGGACTTAATTGGGGTCATACTATAAAAGAAAAGAAGGATATTAATAATCTTCATTTTCATGAAATTATTTAAGTATAAACCACTAACGCATACTTTCACATTAGCAGAGATTCAACAACTTTATAATATTATTAATATAAGGAATAAAATAGCTCATATGAAGCCACTTAGTATAAATGAATGTGATCAATTGAAAAGGTGTTTTAATTTTATAGTTTCAAATGAAAATTTCAGTAACATTAATTAGAGTGTTATTTCTGAAATATAAATGCGGTATATGAGGAAATTGTTTTTCCAATAAAATTCTTAGATAGAAAAAATGATTCTTTATTTCTCGTGAAAAGTACTGGTCAAATTAAAGTATTGCTCAAGGGTATTTAGATTATTTTCGACCTTTCCTCTTTGTTTCTTCCCTATCGCAGAAATAAACGCATTTGACAATGCTATAGAGGAAACATGTGATTGAAGTGGAGTAAAAGATTCTATTTCAGTTAAAAAAATGTGATCACTAAATGGGATTGTAGGACAATGAACACTATTAGTTACTGTTACAACTTTACATTTCTTTTTGGATTTTAAATATTGTAACACTTCCACAGTAGTAGAAGTAAAACGGCCATAAGTGAATGCAATGATAATACTCTTTTGACAGGAATTTAAGAGACAATCCTCTAATTCAATACCAGTATTAGTTATTACCCTGACGTTTCCTAACATTGCATTCAAAGAAAACCCTAAGTAAGTAGCATCAGCAGTTGAAGATCGCAACCCGATAATGTATATGTTATTTGCAGTACCTATGGAATCAACAACCTCGTTAAACTCGGTTTCATCAATTTGTTCTAAGGTTCTTTTTAAGTTTTCGATATCTTGTTGAAAACTTACACTAAGCGCATTATTCTCCCCAACTTTATTATTTGAAGTTTGGAGTCGTTGGACCGTTCTATTAATAATCATGTTACGAAAATCATCCTGCAAGTCAGTGAATCGTTTATACCCCAACGTTGTGGCGAAACGAATCACCGTTGTGTCACTCACTCCTACTTCCATAGCTATCTGATTAGCTGTCATGTATGTAGACCTTTCTGGGTTCTTCAAAATGAATTCAGCGACTAACGTTTGTGACTTAGTAATTTTATTATTTGAGGACTTAATCTTATCTAATATGAAGTTCTCTATACTCATCTCGCACCTCCAGTACTAAATATTCAAAAAACATACATGAAATTATTATAACGCGGCGAATAAGAACGTTACAACTAATGAGCGTTGCTTATTAAGACAAAAGTGCTCCTTTCTATAGTAGAAAGGAGCTTTTATATATTATACAAAATGAGGGGAACTCCATAAATTTAATTTCTGACCAATACCTTTTTCTTTTGCATTATCATAAATACACTTAGCAACTGCTACATCTTCAATTCCCATTCCAACACTGTTGAAGTATATCCTTTCAGAGCTATTTTCTCTTCCTTTTCTCTTCTTGTTAACGATTTGTCCTAGTTCAGCGTATATATTATTTGGATCGAATTCTTTTTCCTTATACATAATTGATATTGTTTCCACACCTCGATGCTTTAATTCTTCCCAATCATCTACAACAACCTTATCTGCTTGATGAATAACGTCAAATTCACATTCATGACTACCAACATGAATATGTAAAGATCCTTCACTCACCCATTCTTTTTTTACAATCGGTTTTTTCGTGACAGTTGCAGTAATGAATATATCGGAGGCTCTGACAGCTTCTTCAGCACCATCTACAATATCAAAAGTTACATCTTTGTATATTAGAGACATTTCATTACAAAAAGTTTGAGCTCGCTCAAAGTTTAAATCAGCCACCTTAACTCTTTCAATCAATGGACAAACAGTTAAAGTTGCCATGAGTTGAGTACGGTTTTGTACTCCTGCACCAACTAGACCAAGAACTCTTGATTCCTTTTTTGCCAAGTGTTTTGAAACTACACCAGTTACGGCGCCTGTTCTCATTGCGCTGATTAAAGTACCATCCATTATTACTTCTGGTAGGAGAGTTTCCTCATTATTTAATACTATTATCCCTGCTGCACGGGGTAAATTGTGTTTAAAAGGGTTATTCGGAGCGCTTGAAATCCATTTAATCCCTGAAGTTTTAAACTCTCCTCCTATATAGCCAGGCATAGAATTAATCCGGCCACTTGTTGTTTCAGCATCTATATCTCCCCATCGCAATGTAGATTTAGTTGGTAGGGAGTAATCTTTTTCTTCATGTAATGAAATTACCTTTTCTATAACTTCAATAATTAAATTCATATCGCTTCCACCGCATTTTTTAACGTCATCCTGGGATAAATATAAAATATCTAAGCTATTTTCCAAAGTGAATTCCTCCTTAAGGTTTAAATGTAAAAGTTTTTAACAATCAGTCACTTTTTATTTATTATATTTTTTACAATAGATATCGTCTGTTTAATATCTTTTTTCGTGATGTGACGATGGGTAACAAACCTAACGGTATCTTTTCCCTGTGCGTTTGCTAAAATCCCACTTAATTTCATTAAATTGATGAAATTTGCAGCGTCAAAACCTAATTTTCTTGCAGAGAGCATTACTATATTAGTTTCTGTATTTTCTACGCTGACGGCATCTCCAACAATTGATTTTAATCCTAGAGCAAGTTCTTTTGCGTTATCATGATCGACTACAAGTCTATTTATCATATCTTCCAATGCAACAATTCCAGCAGCACCGATGACTCCAATTTGCCTTGTTCCCCCACCTAATGCTTTTCTCCACTTTCTGGCTCGAACAATAATTTCTTTTGGACCAACTAAAACAGAGCCTACCGGAGCGCTTAACCCTTTAGATAAACAAAACTGAACGGTATCTGTATACTGTGCAATATCATGGGGATTCACTTCCAATTCTATAGCGGCATTGAAAATCCTTGAACCATCTAAATGAACTGAAATGTTTTGTTCCTTTGAAAGTGTAAATACTTCCTTCATATAGCTTAGTGATAGAGTACGTCCACCTGCACGAGCATGTGGATTTTCAAGACATATTAAACTAGTTTTTGGGTGATGGATATCTTCTCCGCGGATTGACTCGATAATATCAGAGATTAACATTTTTCCGTTATTTCCCTTCAGTGTTCGGGATTGGACACTTGCAATAGAAGCAAGTGCACCAGTCTCATTAAAGAAAAGGTGAGAGTTCTCATCTAAGATTACTTCATCTCCCATTTTCGTTTGACTTAGAACAGCTATTAAATTACCTTGCGTTCCACTTGTAACAAATAATGCTGATTCTTTTCCTAATAATTTAGCGGACATACTTTCTAATTTTTTTATTGTCGGATCCTCTTCATATACATCATCACCAACCAAAGCATTGCTCATAGCAGCTCTCATTTCTTGTGTTGGTTGTGTAACGGTATCGCTTCTTAAGTCTATTATCATAAAATCCTCCATACCAGCTAGCTTTAAAATGTTAATACACTAAAGAGACTGGTTACTTCCATAGTTAGGTAATGAATAATTGAAGTAACTGTTTTTATGACGACCATAAATTCCAAAGAATTTTGCTACCATAAATATTAAGAGCATTAGTACAACACTGGTAAAACCAACTGTTAAAGCACCAAAAGTGACCGTAAGTACAGGAACTACCGACGTAACTAGTCCTCCTCCAGCAAAAGGACTAGAAAATGGAGCTCGTAAGCCATATGCTACATATGCATCAGATTGCAGTTTCGGGTCTACCATTCGTAGAAGCATATATCCTACAGCAGCGACTCCGCATGCGGTACCCATTAAAATAATCGAGTGTTCAAACCAATCCTTCTCGAATAGGCGAGGACCAAAATAAAAGAAGAAGAACAACATAGAGGCCAACGTCACAACTGTAATTATTGTGATAGGCACTGCATATTCAATAACCACGGGAATACTGATTGTAGCTACAGCTGAAACGATCAGGAAGTCTAAAGCTAAGCCTTGAATTCGTCTGAAAGTTTCAATATCCACAGCTTGATAAAAGCTAGATCTTTTTAGAACAATACTAACGATAAATCCTCCAATCATGGCCATTGGGAAAAGGGGCATACTAGGCACTAAATATTGAATTAGAATACTTTGAAGTATCCATCCTATAAATATTGCTACTGATATTAAGGCTAGGTGAAAAGCGTAGCCATCTATAATTTCATTTTGTATTGTTGTTACAGAGGAAGGTTTCTGCTCATTGCTTGGTATTAAGTCTGGTTTATCTGCTTGTACCAGAGTGTCTTCCTTACCTACGTAATTTGTGTATCCCTTTCTCACTCCATAGTTAATAATAATAACTCCACCAACAATACCAATTAGTAATCCGATAGTTGCAATGGTCAATCCAAGAGAGGCACCGTCATTCCAACCAAGAGTTTCATATACTTGACTCATACCACCAGCAGTACCATGTCCACCTGACCAACCTACTTCCACCACGGAACCAAATAGGGGGTTAACACCTAATAATGGAGCTAGGAATAATCCGGTAATAATCAAAGGAATGCCCCATTGTATGAAGCTAGTGTTCCACGAAAAAATAAGTTGTGATACAGTTTGGGTTTCCTTAAAACGCTTGAAATTCAGGGTTAATCCAATTAGCATAGGGGCGAAGACTATTGATATAAGTATTCCTGCATAACCAGACCAGGTACTCATCATTTCAGCTGGAATGAAGTTGACACCGTGTGGACCCAAAATTAAACCTAAAACACCAGCAATTAAAGAAGCGGGGATAATAAACCTTTTAAAAATCTTGACCTTAACTCGAATGATAACTCCTAGCAGCAAGAGTATTCCTAGGCAACATGTGTAAAAAAGCAGCGTAGCTAGGGTACCAGATTCAACAGGTTCTATCGGAAACATAATAATTCCCTCCTATAATGTAGATTTATAAATGTATTAGACTAATCAAATAAAAGTGGTGTCGCCTCCCCATAGGTCTAATTCCACACCTAAATTTTTTTCTATGGCCGTATTATAAATTTCTTTTGCCACTGCTATGTCTTGGATGCCCATTCCTGTACTGGTGAAATAGATGAAATCGCTTTCAATTTCTCGCCCTTGCTTTACTTTGTTTACTATTTCTCCTAGTTGGGCTTGTATTTTACTTTCATCAAACTCTCCTGAAGCGTACATGAAGCCAAGTGACTTATTGCCTCTACTCTTGATCTTATCCCAGTCATCTACGATCACTTTATCTGCTTTATTAATAACCCCAAATTCACATTCATGCCCACCTACGTGAAGACATAGAGAACCTTTACCGACCCATTCAGCTTTTACAATTGGCTCTTTAGTGACAGTAGCTGTGACAAAGACATCAGAATTCACAACTGCTTCTTTAGCAGAATCCACTACTTTTAGGTTAATTAATGGAACATAAGACTTCATTTCCTTAATGAATTTATTAGACCTTTCATAGCTAAGATCATAAACTTTTACCTCTTCAAGGTGAGGTAATACTTGGTTAAGGGCTAGAAGGATAGTACGGTTTAAAACACCTGCTCCTATTAATCCGACTGTTTTAGAATTCTTATTGGCAAGGTACTTGGCGGCAACTCCATTCGTGGCTGCAGTACGCATAGAACTAATTAAAGTGCCATCCATTACCGCAATAGGAAGGTAATTATCTGAATCATTGAGGATAATTGTGCCTGCGGCGCGAGGAAGGTTATAGTTTCGAGGATTATTGGGGTTACTAGATATCCATTTTATACCTGAAAGATTGTATGGACCTCCAATATACCCAGGCATCCCATTAATTCTCCCTGTTGTTGCTTCGGTTTCTACCTCTCCCCATCGCAATACAGTTTTGTTAGGTAAAACATAATCCTTTTTTTGGTGGATTGAAAAGACTTCTTCAACTATTTCAATAGTTTTTTTCATATCTAATCCGCCACATTTTTTTATTTCTTTTTGATTTAAGAATAATAATGGTGCTTTCATTGTTAAACTCCTCCTAATTATCTTCTGAATTACCAATATAGTTAAATAACTTACTTACTCATACTAAAGATTAACTCCCTTCTGAAAATGTTGAATAATATTATTTATTTTTTTAAAAAAAAGATTTATTAAATTCAATTGTATATAAATTCTGAATATTGTCAACATAATATTTGTGTTTTAAACTTTATTATATAAAAGAAACTAAGGAGAGATAAATTTGAAAACAGAGGAAACAGATGTAATTGTAGTTGGTGGAGGGGTAATAGGATCTTCAATCACTTATCATTTGGCAAAAGATGGAGTGAACGTAATTCAATTAGAAAAAGGGGGTATTTGTAATCAGGGATCCGCCTCTAGAGCTTCGGCAGGAGGAATAAGGCTGAATAATAGGGATACTCGTGAGATACATTTAGCTCATGCAAGTATTTCCCGTTGGAGATTTCTTGAAGAAGAATTAGAAGCTGATTTGGAATATAGAGAAACAGGGCAAATAATGTTATTTGATAAATCTTATGGTGACCGAGAAATATCTCATTTGGCATCAGTTGATAAAAAAAATAATATACGTGGTCGTATCGTTAAGCAAGAAGAATTGAAAAAGTTATTTCCTTTACTTTCCGCTAATTATCCTTATGGAATACTTTATATGGACGGAGGTCATGCAAATCCTTTGCTAACTACCATAGGGTTTTCATCTGCAGCAAGGCGAATGGGAGCAAATATAAGAACTGGTTCGGAAGTTCAATCAATAAAAATACAAAATAATAGAGTGATTGGAGTCAATACGAACAATGGATTTATTGCAAGCAGTGTTGTAATTAATGCAGCGGGAGCTTGGGCTGACAAACTTCACCAATCAATAGGTTCAACTCTTCCTATTAAACCTCGGTGTCATCAAATGTCTGCTACATATTCCGCTCCCAACATACTACCCGGACCCGTAATAGGTGCGAAAAATAAAAAGATTTCCCTCAAGCAAACTGTAGATGGAAGGATAAGAGCTGGCGGAGGATACCCCGCCAAACCTGGTCCAGATGAGTTTACAGGAACCTTTAACAAAGAAAGTCTTTTAGAGCAGCGCAAAACGGTTATATCTATTTTTCCTGAATTAAGAGACACTGAAGTTGATTTTACTTATTACGGAGCAGAGGGTTATTGCAAAGATCATGTGCCTATTTTAGGTAAGGTTCCTAATATAGAAGGATACCTACTGGCAACAGGGTTTAGCGGTCATGGGTTCACACTTTCTCCAGGAGTAGGACAGGTGTTATCAGATATGGCTCAAAATAAAACACCATCCATTTCAATTGATGAACTTTCCATCGATAGGTCTTATGAAACTAAGAATTCAAGCAAAGAAAGTATAAAGAATATGCCTGGTTAAGTATATGAACAGGATAAGCGAATTAGGCTGGTACCATTTATATAATTGGTGTCAGCCTTTTTTCTTTTTTCAATGGACGGGAGTTTTAGGAAGCATCTCAAGACTCCTTATCAGCTTTAGCTTTTTTTGTTTAATAGACAACTTACTACTATATTCATCTACGAAGGACTTATTCCTTAAAATTTCTTCTCCTCTGTAAGGTTTTTATATTAATATAATTATTTTCGCGTGGAGATCTTCTAAGTGAATTTAAGGATTTCCGTAATGAGGGGTATATTATTTAAATGTACATGTCAATGGGATCCACCATTTAAGCAGAGAGTCATAATATTTTATCTCGCTAAACTATCCCTCCCTACTCCAATTAGATTTCAATAGGTCTAGAACATAGAGAATGCGTCCCAGATTTAACTGTGAGTTTAAGTAAGGTTGAAGGTGGGGGGAAGGATTAATCAGGAAAGAAATTTAGATTTAGGAAGGGAGTTGAAAATTAACAAATAAATATTCCAAGGTTTCATTACTTCAAGTGAAGAATGCTATATGTAACAAATGTGTTGTGAAAAATACTATGCCAATAATTATAGTATCAAAGCATTTATATTTAATTTTGCTTCTTTTATAACATCGAAACAATCTTTGTCACCACATGTTGAACAAAAATTTAAAATATTTTGACTTGTTAAACTAACTGGGATACAATGTTTCACAAGAGTTGATTAAGAAGAAAGGATTTAGATAATGGAAAAAATCAGCACATTATCCATTCGTGAAAACGCTTTTAAGCAAATTCGTAAAGAAATACTAAATCAGCAGCTCAGGCCAGGAGAGAAATTGAGTGAAGCAGAATTGGCGGACAGGCTGGGAATAAGCAGAACACCTGTAAGGGAAGCTTTACACAAATTAGAGCTTGAAGGACTGGTTGAGATTCAGCCGAGAAAACATTGTCTTGTAATAGGAATTACTCCGGAATGTCTATCAGAAATCAACTTGATTCGTTCGGAGCTGGAACCTCTTGCTTCGAGTCATGCAGTAGATCACCTGACTGAAGAGGATCTGAAATATTTGGATATGCTGCTGCAAAAATCCATTCACTATCATTCCGAAGGGGACCTGCCAAACCTCATGAAGGTACATGACGAGTTCCACCAGCTTATTATCAAAGCTTCTAAATTAAAAAGAGTAGTAAAAATCCTTGAAAATATGCACGACTATATTGTTTCTTTTCGTTTTTCATTCTTGTCACGCCGTGAGCTCGTAGAGCGCTCCATCCAAGAGCATGCTGAAATCCTGAAAGCTTTGGAGAGTAAGGATAAGAGAAAAGTAGAATCATTGGTACGTAATCACCTTAAAGGCATATCTGAATATGAAAGCGTTGTACTTGAGGATACCTTTGGTAAGTTAAGTAAAGGTGGTGAATGGCAGGCAGACAGCCTTAGCTCAAAGATAGGAAAATGAAAAGCCCGAAAAGGAGAGGGATACGTTGAAAAAGAAAACGAAGATTCTATCTGCTGTTTTATTAACGGGAACTGTTCTGGTTGGATGTGGGAATTCAGAATCAACTGAAAATCAATCTGCAGCAGGAAGCGAAGGAAACGGTCAGGCTGTTACGCTGAGTTTTGCCTATGAATTACCAAGTGATCATCCCTGGGGACATGGGGCTGAACGATTTAAGGAAATTGTAGAAGAAGAAACAGACGGTCAAATTACTGTGGAACTCTATGGCGGGGGTCAGCTCGGGGGTACGGGTCGTGAAATACAGGAAGGGGCCCAGGTCGGGACAATTGACATCGGCATTTCATCCACTCCGATGGCTCAGCTAAATCCCACCCTTGATATATTTTCACTCCCCTATATTTTTCAAAGTCGGGAACATGCGTGGGAAGTATTGGATGGAGAAATAGGACAGCAAGTGGGGGACAAATTGGAAGAAAGTAACCTAAAACATTTAGCCTATTGGGAAGATGGTTTTAGACAGGTAACAAATGACCGTACACCAATAACCAGTCCTGAAGATTTTCAAGGGCTGCGAATCAGGGTACCGGAAAGTAATGTTCGTATGGAGACATTTAATGCATTAGGAGCGAGTCCATTGCCAATGGCATGGTCTGAAGTGTTTACCGCTTTGCAGCAGGGTACTATTGACGGGCAGGAGAATCCGTTGTCAGTCATTCACAGTGCATCATTTTATGATGTCCAGGAGTATTTAACTATTACCAACCATGTTTACTCACCGGCTACACTTTTCATGAGTGAAGAGAAGTGGGAGCAATTAGATGAAGAACATCAGGATATTATTCTGGAAGCCGCTGCAGCGGGCCGCGACGTAAATCGTGAAATGAACCAGGAACAGGACGAGGCTTTAGTAAAGGAACTCGAAGAAAACGGAATGGAAGTCACTGAAATTACAGATATGCAGGCATTTCAGGAGCGTACCCAGCCCGTATGGTCCATTGTAACCGATGAGCTTGGAGGCGAAGCAGAAGAGATCATTAACAGTATATTAGAAACCCAGTAAGGGTGATTGATATGAAAAACGTTCGAAAATATTTTTTTAGTGTAATCAAATATTTAAATATCAGTATTTTACTTCTTATGTTCGGCCTGCTTATTTTGCAGGTTGTAACAAGAAGACTTTTAAATACACCTTTGCCGTGGCCTGAAGAATTTGCTCTGCTTTGCATGATTTGGATTACCTTTTTTGGAGCTTATCAGCTCACAGTAGAAAACAGACATTTGAAAATGGACTTTCTGGAAACTAAAATACCTGATCAGTACAGGGTGTATTTTCAGGTGTTTTCAAAAATTCTGATTGCAGGTTTCCTTGTCATGATAAGTATTAAAGGTTTCTCTTTTATTGGACAGGTTGGTGGTACCAGTATGCCGGTAAGTGGTCTGCCGATGTGGCTGCCTTATTGCTTTATCTGGATAAGTTGTATTCTTATGCTTATTGAAGTCGTGTATCAAATTGTAAAGCAATTAATTGAAGTCGTCAGTGGTGATGCTGCAGTAGAAAATCAGAGAAGGGAAGTGAAGTAACTTGCTTCCACTCCTTATGCTTTTATCTATTTTGTTACTTTTGGCGCTCGGAGTTCCAATTGCATTTACTCTGGGGATAACAGCTCTGATCTTTATCTTCGTTTATGCAGACATCCCATTAAACATGTTAATTCAGCAACTGTACCTGGGAACCAATAGTTTTCCATTACTTGCAATACCATTGTTCATGCTCGCCGGGTCTCTGATGAACTACGGGGGAATATCAAAACGTTTAATCGACTTTGCACTCTCGATTATAGGAATGGTAAAGGGCGGACTAGCTATGGTGAATGTGGTAGCATCAATCTTTTTTGGAGCGATTACCGGGACTGCGGCCGGTGCAAGTGCGGCAGTTGGGCAGATAATGATTCCTGCAATGAAAGAAAAGGGATATTCACCGAGTTTCTCGGCTGCAGTTACATCAGGTGGTTCTTCCTTGGGAATCATTATTCCTCCGAGTGTTCCCATGATTCTTTACGGATCCATATCAGGGATATCAGTAGCCAGCTTGTTTTTAACCGGAATTCCTATCGGTTTAACAATCGCGTTTGGATACTTAATTGTGGTGTATTTAATCTCAAGAAAGAAAGGCTACCATTTTACAGAAAAACCGTTTTCATTAAGAGATATATTCAAGACCTTTGTTTTAGCTATTCCTGCTCTCCTTGTTCCCATAGCTATTTTCGGGACAATACTGACTGGTTTGGCTACACCGACAGAATCTGCAGCAATTGCTGTAATTTGCGCGCTTTTAGCGAGCTTTATCTACCGGGAGCTCACAATAAAGTCTTTCATCGAAGCTTTAAATGAAAGTGTAAGAAATACGGCCCTGGTCATGTTTATTGTAGCAACGGCTACTTTGCTGGGCTATTCTTTTTCCCTGCTGGGGATTGGCAGGCAGATGATGGAGCCTATTATGGCTTACTCGGATAACCCCATCATACTGCTGTTAATTGCAGCCCTGATTTTGTTTATTGGCGGGTTTATTTTCGACGGTACCGTTATGGTACTGGTTATTGTGCCGCTTTTCCTTCCACTGGTTAATGCCACAGCTGTTGACCCGCTTCAGTTTGCCATGGTTGTTATTATTGTATGGGCAATCGGTCAACAGACACCACCGGTAGCCAGCGGGTTGTACATTACTACAGCAATAGCGAAAGTCAGTATGCTTCAAGTCAGCAGGTATAACATCTGGTTCATCTTTGTCTTATTTCTCACCCTTATGGCTATGATCTTCTATCCGGATGTCATGCTGTATGTTCCACGTCTTCTCATATCCTAAAATATAGAAAAGAGGTTGTTTGATGAATTTCTCACATGTTTTCCAAACTATTGAAACACACACTTATGGTGAGCCTACTCGCATTATTAACGGAGGGTTGTTAAAACTTAAGGGGAAAACAGTTGCCGAGCAACGTGATTATATGGCTGAAAAGTATAGCTGGATTCGGGATTCCCTTATAAGAGAACCCAGAGGACATCGAGATATGTTTGGCGCTGTTTTACTGCCGCCTGTTACGGAAGGGGTGGATTTTGGCGTTATATACATGGACAACACCAATTTTCTGAACATGTGCGGGCATGCAACCATTGGAGTTGCCACGGCCATAGTAGAGATGGGGCTTGTAGAAGCTGTTGAACCTGAAACCAAGATCGTACTTGAAACGCCGGCAGGGCTGGTTTATCCGACAGTAAGGGTGAAAGACAACAAAGTTGAATCGGTATCTTTTGAAAATGTACCAGGGTTCTTAGAAAAAAGAGATCTTGTAATTGATGTGGAGGATTTAGGAAAGATAACTGTTGATATAAGTTATGGAGGAAATTATTTTGCATGGGTAGATGTTGAGCAGCTTGACACGGATATTCATGTTTCGAACGGGACTAAGTTTAAAGAATATGCTAAAAAGATAAAAGAAGCGGTTAATGAACAGTTTCCTGTTCAACATCCAACAAAGCCCTTTATTAATAAGATTGATATTGTTACTTTTCACGGAAAACCGACCATACCTGAAGCAACATATAAAAATGTCCACGTTTTCAGTGACAGGCAGGCCGATCGTTCACCCGGAGGTACAGGAACAACCGCGATGGTGGCCCGAATGGTAGGCAGAGGTGAACTGCAGATAGGAGAAGAGGTTGTTTGCGAGGGGTTTGTCGGGGGCACGTTTAATGGTAAGGCAGTAGAAGGAACAAAACTTGGGGACGTAGATGCGGTTGTTACAGAAATAACCGGTACTGCATTTATCAACGGATTCCAGAATATACTGATCGATCCCAACGACCCATTTAAACATGGATTTATTGTAGACTAGTAAGATCTTTAAGGCATTTTTCAATTCAAATTGTTTTCAGGTTATCTTTTTGACATCAAGTTAATGAATTCGAATGTAGGATGACTTAACAACTGGATAGTTCTCTGTATAGTAAAAACCCCAATTTGGATGAAGAAAATGAAGATATATCGGAAAAAGAGTCCGAAGATGAAGAAAACGAAGAACTCGAAGATGCAGGTAATTGAAGATAAAGACAAAAATAACAAAGAGTGCTGCGAAAAAGAATCATTTGCGCAGCACTCTTTGTTATAGAATGTTACTCAGGTTCAATTGTTTTTTTAAGGCGGTAAGTATCATAATCAACAAGGTCTCTGATCTGATCAACAAGGATGTCTGTTCGGTCGGTCCCCTCAACGGATCCTTCCTGGAATTTATTGAACTCTTCTGTTGTCTGACTGTCCAGGGTCCTGCCGGTCCACTAGGAAGAACACCTTTTTAATGCTCGGTTCATTGGCGAGGATCTGACTTGTTTTAAATGATGTTAAGGTTTTTCCGGATCCGGTGGTGTGCCAGATGTAGCCGTTGTTTTTTGTTTCAAGGGCCCGGTTCACAAGGGCTTCCACGGCGTAGACCTGGTACGGCCTCATGACCTTCAGGGATTTTCCAGCGACCTGTTACGGTGGTTTGTGTCGTCACCTGGAACAGGTTTTTACACCAGTCGCGGGTGTTTAAGAGTTCTATGTATACCTGTGTGCCGTCATCACGTTCGATGATTTGTTTGTCCCTAAGGATTTTGGCCGAATCAAAGATACTCTTCCCATCGATGATGGTGAGAAGCCGATTAAATTCGTTGTCGCTTAACGGGGTGCCGTTAAGGTTTTTTTCGTTGAAGCGGTTGATCTGATTTCGGAAGTTATGAATCAGTTATTCATAGCTTGGTATTTTAACAGGCTATTAGCCCTGATAGATATGCTGTTTTACCATGTTTTCTTCGAGTTTAGCTTCAGATTGATAGGACACTGTCTAACCTCCTGTTCTGGATTTTATGCAATGATTATATTTTACTACTTTACCATATATAGTTGAGTTGGTTACAGCGGTTCATTTGAACAAAAATAGGATGGAGAAGTTATTCTCCATCCAATACAAAGGTATTTATCTATGGCTATAACGCTTCCAACGTAATCAGACTCTTGAGATACCGTCTCATAGCATTGCCGCTCACATTCATCATCGTCTCTTCTGAGAGCTCTTCGGCTTTCTTAAAGATCCAGCCTTTCAGGTTCTGCCCGATCACGTTTCTTCAGCATTTCGCTTTTCTTCCATTAAGTAATTAGGGGAGTGGAAACACGCCAGGACAAACGCCCGACCCTGGCCGATCTCAGGGAATCGGGCAGCCTTGAGCAGGACGCCGACACCGTGGCTCTGTTATACCGGGACGACTATTACGACCCGGCCGCCGCGCCAAAAAAAGAACTGGAAATCATCATCGCCAAACAGCGGGAAGGCCCCGTAGGCACAATCACCCTTACCTACGAAAAAGAGTACAGCTTATTTTTAAACAAAGAAGAAAGCCCGTCAGGCAGGGGAGGCGATGCTCTTTGACAATCAGGGAACTCTATCACTTTGCCATCGCCGGAAACTACACGAGCCTGATTTACCTGATCGAGTGGCTCAGATATGAACAAGGCATCTCCATGGACCGGGACGCCAAAAATATCGATTACATCTTCGAAACCTACGGAAAGGACCTCAGCCACCACATCACCGCCTACCAGAGAAAAGTGGAAGAGAGAGGCAGGCATACGGATTTTAAATAGATAAAACGGGTCAGGTATCGTCGGCAACAACCTGATGGCCCAGTGGGGCATCGACAGATCCCTCACAAAAAAAGCCCTGCAAGAGGCAGGACTTCTGAACATGGAAGCCTTCTATAGGTAAATTGTATGAAAAGCCTCACTCAACTTATTAATCCGCTGTATACGGGATCTTGACGTAGAGGGGAAGCAGGGGAGTGCCGCTTCCTGCTCAATCTGCAGCCTCCCTGGTTGTTATTCATCCCCAAAAGAGGCGATTTCAGACGGATCTGACTCAAGTCCGTCGCCGTTAACTGACGTAATATAAAACGCGTAATCGGCTGCCCCCTCGCTTTGGATGGATTTCCTTTCGTGGGCTGATACGCTTTCAATGTGGTCAAATGCCCCTGTTTCTTTGTTTTCACGGTAAATGCGGTAACCAATGACCGCCTCATCACGGACTGCGTGCCATGAAATACGGTTGTGCTGGACGGTTACGTTTCCCGGAGCTGCAGGAGGTTCGCCTTCAACCGTATTCTCTTCAGCCGGTTCTTCAGGCTCGATCAGTTCTGTGTAAACGACGAGCCGCTGATCATGTGTCCCTTCTGCGCGGTCAAACGTGCCGGAACAAGTAATCAGGTTCAGGCGTTTTTTATCCGTTGGTCCGAAGATTTCTTCTATGGGGGCGTCGTTGCGGCCGTAGCTGACAGTTACCTGCACTTCAAATGTGAGGGGTTCACCGTCTTCTCCGGTCACGTGAAGCTCATCACCCGGCTCGAGTTTGTTCAGGTCCCAGAAAACCGCGGGTCCTGTCCGGCTGTCCACGTGACCTGCAAGGACCGCATTCCCGGTGTTTCCGGGCATTGTGCCCGGTTCGAACCAGGCCACACCCTCTGCGTCGGCCGGGACGCCCATCTGTCCGTTATCCAAAACGCCTACAGGTTCGATGTCTGCTTCTACCTCAATGGCGGGAATCGATAGGCTCAGAGGTACGATGCCATATTCAGGCGCCGGTTCCGGTTTAGTGTCTGCTTGATCGTCCTCTTCACCGCCAAGACGGACAAATTCGTCGTTCAGATCAATCGCGCCAGGTTCTTCCTCTTCCGGGACAGAAGTATCCTTCTGAATAGGATCACCTTCAAATTCAGGATCCGCCTTCCATTCTGTTTCGGTCATTCCTTCATTACTTCCATACACGAAGGTAAAACCGGCCAGAATGGCGAGGCCCAATGACAGGATGAAGATTCTCAGCTTCATGTATCTCACTCCAAAGCAGGAAAAGGAAGAGAAGACGCGGCTCCTCTTCCTTTTCTATTTATTTAAAATCCGTTACGCCTGTACGGCTCTTTTTTTTGAAGTATACTGCGGCACTTGCGGCCAGCAGGGCACTGATTGTTATCCAGAGCATCATGCCGGTGTTTGATCCGGCACCGCCTCCCATACCGGTCTGCGGCATTTCTTCAGGCATGTCGCCAGCTTTAAATTCTTCAGGGAACTGATCCACAAATGCGCCGGACAGTGTTTCACCAAGAGCGAACATGTGGTGGTAGCCGTGACGGAAGTGATCATACGTCATGCTGTAGTCCTCATCCACATAGGCGTCAAACGTGTTTGTTACATCAGCCACGTGGGAGGAAACGTTCTCTTCTCCGGCTTCAGCAGGAATGCGTCCTTCTGTTGCCTCATCAAGGAAACCTGCAAACTCAACCACATAGGCGTCAAGGTCCATCTCAGCCTGTTCCCGAGCTTCCATGTCGCCTTCTGCAGTGGCAACAACCATGTCACCGAAGAAGTCGATGTGGCTCTGCCAGACGGGTTCAAACGCTGCAGCGCCGTCGTCACCGTAAATGGATCCCATTGCGGCAGAGAGATCTGATGTGTTTTCATCAAGCGCCCAGCCGGCAAAATCAAAGTCTTCCGCACCGTCATAGCCTTTCTGCATTTCCAGGACCGCAAAAGCGAAGTGCTCGGCCATCAGATGGTTCAGACCCGCTCTTAGATCCGCCGCCGGAGTGCTTACTTCTGTATTGTCGAATTCCTCTGGCATCTGGTCGACAATGGCACCGGACAGGGCTTCACCGATATCAAACATATGGTGGATCCCGTGACGGATGCCGTGGTAGGCTTCTTCAAATTCCCCGTCTGCATAAGCATCAAAGACACTTTTTACGTCCTCAACGTGACCGGCGATATTTTCTTCCCCTGCTTCAGCCGGAAGGCCGCCTTCTGTTGCTGCGTCAAGAAATGCGGCAAATTCCTCTACATAGTTTTCGAGGTTCATTTCCGCCTGTTCCCGGGCTTCCATGTCACCTTCTGCAGTGGCAACTGTCAGGTCACCGAAAAAGTCGATGTGGCTCTGCCAGATGCGCTCAAATTCCTGAGCGCCTTCTTCACCGTAAACGGATTCGATGGCAGCGGTGAGTTCCGCCGTGTTTTCGTCAAGTGCCGCACCCGCTTCTCCAGCGTCTTCACTGCCGTCAAAGGCTTTCTGCATGAAAGCAACGGTAATAATGTAATGTTCGGAAAGAAGATGGTCCAAATGTGTTCTCAGGTCTGAAGCCGGTGTGGATACCTGAGGGGTGTATTCACTGTAGCCGTCCCCGTGGTCGTGACCGTCATCGCTGTGATCGTGGGCAAGTGCGTTTCCCGGAACGAGAAGCATCCCCGCCATCGCCAAAGCTGCAATTCCCTTTGTTTTTCTTTTCAACATGTTTCAACTCTCCTTTTTGTTTTTGTTTGTGTTTCTGCCCAAGCTAACGGAAGTGATCGAGGGATGGATCACTTTTTTCGAAAAAAATATTATTTATTTTGAAGAGTAAGCTGAAAGGCCTGTTATGACAGCGTTTTTTTCAAACTGAATCCACGTCTGGCCGGTGGGAAGCAAAAAAAATGAAGATGACAGTGATCCATTTGCCTGAAACAGCCGTTAATTATAATAAGAGAGTATATTTTGGCAGGAAGGGGCGTCCAATGGCTAATAAAAATGATATACAGCTTTACAGGCGCATTCAGGAGCAGGATCAGGCTGCCCTTGAAGCACTGTACGATAAGTATGAAAAGCTTCTTTTTTCGTTTGCCTTCAAAATGGTTCAACATCCGCAGGCAGCCGAGGAAGTGGTGCAGGAAGTGATGCTGAAACTGTGGAGGGGAACCGGTCACTATGATGAGACGAAAGGTAAATTCTCCTCGTGGCTTCTGACAATGACAAGGAATACGGCGATCGACCAGCTCCGTAAGCAGAATAAACAGGAAGTTCATTTAACCAATGAGTGGGAGCCGGGAGACTCAGGTACCGGCGTAGAAGACATGATAGAGTGGAAAGAACAGGGAGAAACATTAAAGAAAGCGATCCGGACTCTGAAAAAGGAGCAGATCGAAATCGTAGAGCTCTTCTACTTCAAGGGGTATTCACAGAAAAAAATTGCAGAGAAAACAAATTTGCCTCTTGGGACGATCAAAGGACGAATCCGGCTTGCGCTGAAACATCTGCGCCAGGAGCTTTCAGTGGAAAGGGGGACCCAGCTATGAATACCAGTCAGTGTGATCGTCTCATTGATTATTTCAACCGGCAGCTGAGTGAGAATGAGCAGAAACAATTTGAATCGCATCTGTCCTCGTGTGAGGATTGCAGGGAGGAGCTGATGGAATTGCGGGAATTGACGGACGAGCTTCCGTTTCTTGCGGATCCGGTGAAACCTCCTGAAAATATGAAAAAGCGTGTACTTGCCAACGTGTTTGCAAATGAAGAAAAAAACGTCCGTGAAGAAGGAGAGGATAATAAAGAAAAGAATAACGACCTTGTTGCAGGACCTGGCACCAGCCGCAGAAAGTCACCAATCCTTTTAGGGTCTCTCGCTGCATCACTTTTGCTTTCTGTCGGGCTCAACACCTGGCTCTGGACAGAAAACAGGGAATTGGCAGGGGAAAACGAACAGCTTGCAGGGGAATTTCAGCAGGTGGCTGAAGAGCGCAACGAACTGGTCACGGAACTGACGGCGATCCGGGACGCCCTTGATGAAGAAACCGCCCCCGGAACGGCACAGGTCGTTCTGTCAGCGGGACTGGACTCTACCCTCGGTGAAGCGAGCAACGGATTTGCGACGCTCATAACCGAACAGGATAAAGTGCAGCTCGTTATTCAGGTAAGTGATATGCCGGAGCTTTCAGGAACCGAAGCTTATCAGGCATGGATTATCGAAGGGGAAACCCCGATTCCTGCCGGAAGCTTTAAAATTGACGAAACCGGTAACGGCGCTGTCGCTTTTAACATGCAGGACCTTGAAGAGCTCAACGTCGATCAAATTGCCATCACTCTCGAGCCCCGGCCGAACAACGAACTGCCTGAAGGAGAAATCCTTCTTGCATCGTCAGGGCAGTAAAATATAAAAAGCAGTTTGGCTGTTGGGATTGCAATCCCAACAGCCATTATTGTTTACCCGCGTGGTCATTATAACGATGCAGACTAGACAATGACCTCAGCTCCCACATCACCGCCTACCAGAAGAAGGTGGAAGAAAAAGGCAGGCATACGAATTTTAAATAGATAAAACTGGTTCATATGTTAATATATTCATAGACACTGACCAGGGGGAAGAGAGAATGGCGATGGCGAAAAGGAAGAGGACGATCGTGGTTGCGCTGCTGCTTGGGGTGATTGCCTTTATTACAATCCATCTGCAGGGGGCGGATAAGGACCTGATTGAGAGTACGATCAGGGAGGAGTGGCACGTAAGGGATATGCAGCACATTGAACTGGTGGACGACACGAAGGCCGTGGCGTTCTTTGAAACGGCAGACGGGGTGGAGCGGGAAGTGTATATGGAGAAAAGCTGGTTCAGGTGGACGAGCAGGATTGATTACACGTTTGAACCGGCAAAAAAGAACTACCCGTTCTTTCTGTCGTTTTTCGGCTCCCCGTACCATGAGGAGGGCGATATGAACATGGTTCTCGTCAGGGTCTTTGACCAGGACATCAGCACCATCCAGCTGGAGCATGGAGATGCGGTCCTGACTGAGCTTGAGATCCTCACGAAGGGATCGGACCAGGAGCGGTTTGCCCTTGTCCGGTCAGACAATGATGCCATGTTCAAGGCAGACTTCATTGCCTACAATAGCGACGGTGAGGTCGTTTATACGAACAGCCCGCCACAATGAGCAGCACAATCATATGACACGAATCGACACCCCCTTCAGTGAGGGGGTGTTTAATAGGTCGATTTATGATAAAATTACCGGTAATTATCTGGGTACTTTCTTGATTTGAGGAAAATTACAGGTGGTTCACAGGCTTTAGCAGCTGTCTGGACCCTGTATTTTCCCAAATAAAAGTAGATTGATAAGGTTTCCCATCTTATCAGCATTCGTATATGATAAAAGTAGAGGGTCTTTCGATACATACTATCTGCAGGCGGAGTCGCGTTAGGAGTGGAACCGGATGAACGGGAAAGTATTAAAGTACCATCGTTTAAAGCAGAGAAAGAAGCAGGACGAAGTATGCAAAGGAATATGTTCGGTCTCGTACTACAGCAAGATTGAGAACGACCAGATCGATGTGAGTGCTGACTTGCTTGAGAGGCTGATGGATCGTCTTGACATCCGGGAGGAAGTGAAGTCTGTTCACAATGAAAGCCAGTTAAAAGAACGGATTTACAAGCTCAATGAGAAAGTGATTGACCGGGAGCTGGCAGAAGCCGCCGAGCTGAGCGGGAGCCTCCAGGAGCAGCTCAACTTTGTCCAGAACCCGAACCTGATCGTGCTGTTTGAGGTGATTCTTTCCCGTCTGCGTTTTTTGCAGGGGGAAGGGGCCAGCGCCCAGGTGCTTTTGAATAAAAACGAGTCGTTCATTAATGATGTGGAGGACCCGGAGCTGTTGTTTCATTTTCTTAAAATGAAGAGTGTGTATGCGTACATGAACCAGGAGTTTCACAAGTCCCTTGAACACCTGAAGGAAGCCGACGCCCTACTTGATACGTCGAATTTTCCCCACAAGGATGTGGTGGATCTCTACTACATGCTCGGGCTCACGTCCTACCGGGTGGAGGACATCAATTCGAGCATGCACCATTTGGACGAAGCGGTGAAGGTGTATGACGCGAACTATGAGTACCACCGGAGCGGGGACTGCCGGCTTCTCCTTGGCTTATGCTTCAAGGTGCTCGGAAAGTACAGCAAGGCGGAGAAGCAGTTTGAGCTTGCCATGAAACTGGCCAAAAACATCGGGGATAAAAAACTCGAATCAAAAGTCCTTCAGGCCAAGGGGGAGACCTTCGGGGCCATGAACCGCTCAATGGAAGCGATTCATCACTTTCAGATGAGCTACCGGCTCCGTCAGGGAACAGACCGCCTCATTACCATCGTCGCAATCCTTGAACAGTTTGCGAAAATGCGGCTTTTCAGTGAAATGAAAAGCTGGATCGAGCACGGATTCGAAATTCTCGACGAGCACAAAAGCAAAGCGGGAAGCTTCCTCGTCCGCCAGTATGAATACCATCTGAAGTACTACGAGCATGTTGCCGGGGATGCAGACACCGAGGAATTTGAAAAAGTACTCAAAGACGAGATCATTCCCTTCTTTGAAGAAAATCCCCGCCACGAGTTCATTTATAAATACGGCAAGTACCTCGCTGCCCTTTACGAGAAAAAGCAGCACTACTCCAAGAGCGTCCAGTATTACAAAAAGGCTGTCGGCGCGCTGGAGCGTCTGAAGCATAACTAAGGAGAGTTTGGCATGGACACATTTGAAGAATTTGTAAAGCAGATTGACAACCCGGAGCACCGGGAGCGGATGGAAGAGGTGCTGGCCTGGGTACAGGAGACATTCCCGGGTTTGACGCCGAAAATCGCCTGGAACCAGCCGATGTTTACGGACCACGGCACCTATATTATCGGCTTCAGCATCGCCAAGCATCATATGGCCGTTGCCCCTGAGCAGGCAGGGATTCTTCAGTTTTCCGATGACATTGCCAAGGCCGGCTACGATCATACGAAGGAGCTGGTCCGGTTCCGGTGGGACAGGCCGTTTGATTTCTCCCTGCTGGAGAAGATGATCGCGTTTAATATTGAGGATAAAGCAGAATGTTCCACATTCTGGCGGAAGTAATGAGGGGGCAGCTGCGGCTGCTCTTTTTGTTTTTACCCAAGCCACTCCCGGTCGCAGGCGATGATGCCGAAAACAGCGCCGATCACTGCGCCTGTGGCCATGAGGATGAGCTTGGCTTTGACGTTTATTTTTTTGGGCAAAATAGGTCCCCCTTTTTTGGTGATCTTAGGTTTATTTTAACATTTCATGCCATAATGGCAGAATATTGGTGGCATTTTGACCCTGAACGATCGTTGGGGTACAGCCTATTTTCACCCGGATCGGTTGTGAAAATAGCACTGTGTCATATGAAAAAAATGTCAGATAAACGGTTAATTGTCTGTAAATTTTGAGTATTTGTTGAATTTCTCCCCTTTTCCCTGTTAAAGTTCAAATTACAACTTTTTCAAATTCAGCAAGTGGGAAGGGAGAGCGACAAGATGAAAGCATTTAAAAAGATAGCAGGTGCGGCGCTGGCCGCAACACTCGTATTCGGAGGTGCCGGCGGTTTTGGAAGCGCAGAGAGTTCAGGGGAAACAAAGGAGTATCTCGTCGGCTTTGAGCCCGGGGCAGCGGCAAGTGCCGTGAATGCTTCAAACACAGTGACCGCACTTGGCGGGGACGTGGAGCATGAGTTTGGTTTTGCAGATATCATCCATGTTTCTTTACCCGAACAGGCGGTAGCGGGTCTGGAGAATAATCCGAATGTGGCGTTTGTTGAAGAAAACGTAGAGGTTCAGGCATATGCGCAGGAGGTTCCTTATGGTATTGAGCAGATTGGCGCCCTGGATGTGCAGCAAAATGACGGGAACACAGGTGCCGGTGTAAGTGTGGCGGTGCTTGATACAGGTATTCAGGATCATGAGGATTTGAATGTTGCCGGCGGGGTGAGCTTTGTTGATGGCGAGCCTGAGTACCAGGATGAAAACGGGCACGGAACGCACGTGGCGGGTACGATTGCGGCTCTTGACAATGAGGTCGGAGTGCTCGGTGTGAGTCCGGATGTGGACTTGTATGCGGTGAAGGTGCTCGGCGCTGACGGCAGCGGGTCTCATGCGGGGATCGTTCAGGGTATTGAATGGGCGGTTGAAAATGATATCGATGTGATCAACATGAGTCTTGGTGCGCCGGTCGGATCGACGACGCTGGAGCAGGCGGTCAATTACGCTCACGGTGAAGGTGTGACGGTCGTGGCGGCGGCCGGGAATGAGGGCTCGCTGATTCCTGGATGGAATACGATTGGCTATCCGGCGAAGTACGATAACGCGATCGCCGTTGGTGCGGTGGATCAGAACAACGACCGCGCGTCCTTCTCCAGTGTGGGGAATGAGCTTGATGTGATGGCGCCGGGTGTGGCGATTGACAGCACGTACCTGGATAACAGCTATGCGGCGTTGAGCGGTACGTCCATGGCAGCGCCTCACGTGGCCGGTGCGGCGGCGCTCTTGCTGGCGGCGAATCCGTCATTGTCCAATGATGATGTGCGTGCGGTGTTAAATGAAACGGCGGTGCCGCTCGGTGAGCACTTCTATTATGGTAATGGCGTGATTGATGTGAGAGCGGCGGTGGATGCACAGTAGGTTGGAGGATTGTTTGATCGGTTGAATGTTCGATTGGCAGTTGTTTGAGAGAAGAGTAGTTTAATAGGAAGTTTTGAATTTTGGCAGGATGCCTGGCTTGTGGATTTTAGAGGGTTTGCTTGTCGGGTTGAGTGTTATAAGGGAGGAGTCTCGCTGGAGGGCGGGGCTTCTTTTTTTGGGGTGGAGGACGGGGGAAGATGGTAGATAAATATAGAAAGTTGGTAGATAAACTGGAAAAGATGGTAGATATGTGCATGGTGGGAGGACAGTCTGTGTGGGGGCTGCTTTTTTTGTGTGGAGGGGGCTGGCTGGGAAAAGTGGTAGATATGTGCGTGGTGGGAGGACAGTCCGTGTGGGGTGGAGACTTTCTTTAGACTCGCAAAGAATAGATTTATGGTAAAGTTAAGAAAAATCATTTTTGTAAACGGATGAGGATACAATGGCTAAAAAGGTAATATCACCAGCAGCTATAAATGCTTTAAAAGAGGCGTTAACCTGTGTGTATTGGTATAAAAGAGATTTACTAAGCTATTTATTAACAGTGTAAGAGAACCAAACATCTTAGGGAGATTAAACTGAGGAGATGTTAAAAGAAATATAGTTTCAGATTTTATTGATTTCTTAGCGGAAAATCGGAAAAGTATTATTCAGAGACAGCAGTAATTGCTCACTCGACCAAAAGAAGAATAATGATTCTTATGGATTGAAGTGGTTTAATGGCTGTACTTGATAGTAGAATAGAACAAATGCTTTCCTTAAAAGAAGACATGCTTCTCAAAAGGGTAATATTTACTTGCGAAGTCATGAAATAATGCTTTTATAGGTAATGACTGTAGGTTAGTAGTTAATTGATTCTTATATATATTGGATAATAAATGGTAGGGGCAGGGGAAATTATGGCTTTTCAAACACCGATAACAATAAAGAAAGCAATCGAGAATATTCATAAGAAGAAGTATTTATTACCAGCTATTCAGCGTGAATTTGTATGGGGAACCGACCAAATCGAAAGGTTATTTGATTCTTTGATGCAGGGATACCCAGTGGGGTCGTTCTTATTTTGGGATGTAAAAAAGGAAAAGAGTAGAGATTTCCAATTTTTTGAGTTCATCAGGAACTACCATGAAAAGAATAATAGACATAATCCATTGGCAAGCATTAATGGTGAAGAGGACCTTATTGCAATATTAGATGGTCAGCAGCGTTTAACTTCGATGTATATTGCATTAAAAGGGACATATGCTTATAAACTACCAAGAATGAGACGAGAGAATCCTCTCGCATACCCGGTTCAAAAGCTATATGTTGATTTGTTAGGACCATCTGAAGAATTTGATACTATATATAATTTCAGATTCTTAACTGACGATGAAGCGAACAAGGAATTTGAAGGTGTGCATTGGTTCAAAGTATCAGATATACTTAATATCACAAATCCATTTGAGATTCATCAATATCTTATTAAGAATGGATTAAGTGCAATTGAACAAGACAAAGCTTTATTTGCAAGTGAAACTTTACATAGACTATATCAAGCCATTAATGAAACGCCGAATATCAATTATTTCTTAGAAGAAGAACAAAAATTGGATAAAGTCCTAAATATTTTTATTCGCGTTAACAGCGGTGGCACGACTTTAAGCTATTCCGATTTACTTTTATCAATTGCAACAGCACAATGGAGAAACAAAGATGCAAGACAGGAAATCACAAAGTTTGTTGATGAAATAAATCAAATTGGAAACGGTTTTAAGTTTGATAAAGACTTTGTGTTAAAGGCATGCTTGGTTCTTTGTGATTTTAAAGACATTGCCTTTAAGGTGGATAACTTTAATGCTGAGACCATGCAAAAAATTGAGCATAATTGGGATAGAGTAAAAGAAGCGATTAGATTAGCTGTTAACTTGGTTTCTAGTTTTGGATATAATCAAGATACTTTAACTTCAAGTAATGCCATTATCCCTATAGCTTATTATTTATTGAAAAAAGGTACTCCACATAACTATATTCAGTCACAGAATTACCAAAATGACCGAAATCTTGTAAAGAAATGGTTGGTTCTAGGTTTATTAAAGCGGGTTTTTAGTGGACAACCAGATAATGTATTACGACCTTTAAGAAGAATTATTCACGCTAATTATAATGAGTTTCCACTACAAAAAATCATTGATGAATTTAAAGGAGGAACTAAATCATTTACGTTCAATGATGATGAGATTGATAATTTACTATCGTATCAATATGGTCAAAAGCACACGTTTTCTATTTTAGCATTACTTTATCCAAATTTAGACTTTAGAAATAAGTTTCATTTAGACCATATTTTCGCTAAAAGTTTATTTACAAAAAGAAACTTATCTAAAAAAGGAGTTCATCAAGCTAAGATTGAGTTTTACAGTGAAAACGTAAATTCAATCGTTAACCTTCAGTTGTTAGAAGGAATTCCTAATATCGAAAAATCAGACAAAGAATTAGAAAAATGGCTCGATGAAACATATAAAGATACTGCCGCTAGAAATGATTATATGGCAAAGCATTATATTCCAAGTATTATTTTGGAATTCACCAATTTTGAAGAGTTTATTGAAAAAAGAAGAACGCTATTGCATCAGAAGTTAAAATCACTCGTCTAATACTATCCTTGGTGGCATAAAAGGAATTACCTTCCTCTTAGCCACCTTTTTTTTACCTTTTGAAATTCTTTTTTTCGTGGGAAATGGGATGTAATTTTTGATCATGGTCATACGAGTTTCTATAGACATTCTGAGTTAAAGGTATATTCATTAAAGTAATAATGTGTCACTTCGGGGAGGATAACACTTTACTACTTGAACAAGCAGGTTGAATAGTAGAAGATCCAGGAAGCTACGCATGCAGCTTTTTTTAATGATCGAATACTGGGAAAAGATGTTAAACTAAAGGTGAGAATCCTTCAATAATTGTATTAACGGAGCAGTTTTCATTAAGTAAATCCAAAAATAACGATAAGACAAAGTGGTGTTATAGTGAGCAAATCTAAAATAAAGATAAAAAGCCCGATACCAATATTCCGGATTTTTGATGAGGAGAAAGCCAAAGAATTTTATATAACATTTTTGGAATTCGAGTTGGATTGGGAGCATCGGTTTGAGGAAAACTTTCCTTTGTATATGCAAATTTCCCAAGGCAATTGTATCCTTCACCTTTCTGAACATTTTGGAGATTCAACACCTGGATCGTCCATTAGAATTGAAGTAGAAAATGTGAAGATGCTTCATTCCAAGCTTGTGGAAAAGGAATACAAATACGCACGCCCGGGCCTTGAAACTACGGATTGGAATACGCTGGAGGTTAGAATTGGGGACCCGTTCGGAAATAAAATTGTCTTCTATGAAAATATTCAAAAATAATATAGCTTTTTAAAGTAAAGGGGAGCAATAGTGAAATAAGCTGTTGCTCCTGTTGTGGTGCTAATGGATAGGATAATTGAATGTGAAATTTATTGAAAGGGAGCATTATATGAGTTTTGGGACTTGGGCTGCAATTGCAATTGCACTGATGGCAGGCTTGATTGGCGGCATCGCTGGAGCTAATTCAAAGAAAAAGAGATGGCTTTTTTTATTGTAGGGGAGATTCATTTAAGGTGGCATTTCCTGCAAGTGTGAGCATTGACAGCATATCATTAGAAACTTAGTGAGAGGTAAAAAAATATGAATATACTTCTTCGAAACGCCGAGGAAAGCGATTACGAGTTATTGTTGCCTTTATTCAGGGAGGTTCACGAATTCCACGTTTCCGTTAGGCTGGATTTGTACAAAGAGAATGCCACTCCAGTCGAACAGGAGTTTTTTGAAAGCCAGTTATTAGATAGTAAACAGCATATTTTTGTGGCTGCAATAAACAATGAAATAGTCGGCGTTGCAGTGACAAAAGAAGAAGAAATAACTGAAAATACTTTTGTTAAAGAGAGGAAAGTATTATTTATAAAGAGTGTATGTGTTGCTGAAACACATAGAAAGAAAGGTGTCGGAAAAAAACTGATTAATTACGTTTTTGATTTTGGAAGAAGCCTCAAAGTTGACAGTATTGATTTGGGAGTGTCCGAGGAAAATACATCTGCCATTGAATTTTATAAATCAATCGGGATGACAACGAAGAGTAGAAAAATGGAGATGATATTGAACAAACGGGTATAAATAGTGGAAAAAGATTAGAATTTACAGTTAAAAGGTACGTCCAATCAAGAGATAATTAACAAAGATTAACACAGGAAGTTGTCGTTGCTCCTGTGGAGGATAAATAAATCTAGTAAATATATTCTTTAGTAAAATACAGGGATAAATAAGGGGATTGTTAATGAATATAAGGAATTCAGCTAAAGCTGTCATCATTTCAGGCGATAAGGTTCTGTTAACGAAGAACCGGGATCGTGACGGATATTTTTATCTTTTTCCCGGTGGCGGACAGGAACATGGCGAAACCCTTCATAAAACCTTAATCAGAGAGTGTATTGAGGAAACAGGGGAGCAGATTGAGGTAGGGGAACTGCTTCATCTTCGTGAGTATATAGGGAAAAATCATGAGTATGCTTCTGCGGATTTTAACGTTCACCAAGTTGAATATTATTTTGACTGCAAACGCATAACCGGAAAGAATGCTTTAGAACAACCTGCTAATCCTGACAGCCATCAAGTGGGAGTAGAATGGGTACATATGAAGGACTTACAGGAATATCGTCTATACCCAAAAGAGATTAGGAAATATATAGTCAAGTATGCTAAGAACGAACAATTGCCGGTTTATTTAGGCGATATAAACTAAAAAGACAGCAGCTGTCGGATTTTTTAGCACAAGAATTTACTGCTTCTCTTTCCAGCAAACGGGGAAAACCGCTCAAGAAATAGTATCAGCTATTTGAGGAAGAGGTGTTAAAGTGGTTCACTTAAAAACGATTTATATACAGCCGGGTAACAAAGACAAAGATTATCCTTTTAATCTTCCTTTAATAAGAAATGTAAAAGAACTACATTTTAATAAGCCAGTAACAATACTTGTAGGAGATAATGGAACAGGAAAGTCAACTCTCCTGGAAGCTATTGCAACGAATATTGGCAGTATTCTCATTGGCGGTGAAAACATAGAAACGGACACTTCACTTGACAAGGCAAGAAAATTAGGACAGAAGATGAAACTTACCTGGAAATTAAGGACTAATAAAGGGTTCTTTTTTAGAGCGAATGATTTTATTAACTTTACTAACCGCATAAAAGAAATTAAAGAAGAATCCACGGAAGCAATAAGGCATATTAGACAAAAGAAACAACACAGTTTAGAAGTATTACCTTATGCAAGAACACTTAACGATTTAGAGCATCTTTATGGAGATGGGTTGGATGTTCGCTCACATGGTGAAAGTTTTTTAGATTTATTTAAAGCGCGGTTTAAGCCGAATGGTTTATATCTTTTGGATGAGCCTGAAGCCCCCTTATCGCCACTGAAACAACTATCTTTGATTTCACTGATTAATGAAATGGTGAAAGATAATGGACAATTTATCATTGCCACCCATTCTCCAATATTAATGGCGATACCTGAGGCCGATATTTATTATATTGAAGATGGAGAAATGAAACCTAAAAAGTATGATGAAATTGAACATGTGTCCCTCACAAGAGATTTTTTAAACCAGCCCGAACGGTTTCTAAAGCACTTATAGAAGTACTTGGAGGTATTTAATGGAGGCTTCGAACTCAATTATTGAAGAAACGACTTTAGCAGCATTACTTACTCATTTCTATAACTTACCTGAACCAATAAGGTGTACGTTTATACGAAGAAGTTTCAATGACCACTATATTGTTGTTTCTGGTTCTAAACAGTTTATATTGCGAGTGTACATTAATAATAAAAGCTATATAAGTTCTCTCAACGACATTCACTTTGAATTAGAATTTCTTGAATACTTAAATTCAAAAAAGATACCAGTAATATCACCTATAAAAAACAATAATAATCAAAATCTTTCTCTTCTAAAATTAAATAATAATGAAACTCGATACTTGGCATTGTTTCCATATGCAAAGGGGAGTCCAATTAACGAAAATCTAGACATAAATCAATCAATAAAACTAGGTGGAATAATAGCAAAACTCCATTTATGTACTAATAATTTTACAAGTCAGTATTCGCGTTATTCACTAGACGTTCGAAGACTTGTAGAGGAACCATTACATACTATCGAGAAGTATACTCGTCAGTTTGACTTTGGAAAGCTTTCTTTTTTTAGCGTTCATTCGAAGACACTAATTGACAGTATTAATGATATACCAATGGATGTCGATTCTTATGGAATTGTTCACGGAGACCCCAATCCGTCAAACTTCTTTTTTAGTAATAAAGACGGTTTCTCTCTATTTGATTTTGACCATAGTGCGTTCGGATATAGGATTCACGACTTAGCAGTTATTAGATTAAGTTTTACAAAAAAGGTATATAATTCAGTTTTAAAAGGCTATGAACAAATTAGACCGTTAACTATTGTTGAGAAGGATAGCATTAAGGTATACTCAGATATTTTATTAATTAAAAAGTATAGTGATATTTATAATATGTTTGAAATAACAGGTGCTGACGAAGAACAAAAGCAACTGGTTACGCAAAATGCTTTTAATACATTAAAAGAAATGGCAGGACAATCTTATTGAACAAACAGGAAGCGATAGTTGTAACCATTAGGCAAAGGAAAGAAATCTGCTTTTCTTGATTTATTCATTTTCCAAGCTAATAAAAAAACTTGCTTTATGAAACATAATACTGAATCCTGCATAACGGTGCACCAAATGTCGGATGACTGAACAGTACTCCTGTTATTCTGGTGATGAAAGGAGGTCACTAAATGGATTTGCTTAAGGGCATGAATACTGCAATGGAGTATATTGAGGAAAACCTTACGAACGACATTGATTTCAAAGAGGTGGCAAGGCTGGCTCATTGTTCCGAGTATCATTTTAAACGAATGTTTTCCTTCCTCGCCGGAGTGACGTTATCGGAATATATACGCCGGAGACGGCTCAGTCTGGCAGCAGCTGAGCTTCAAAACAGCAGCGTAAAAGTAATTGATATTGCAATAAAGTATGGATACAGCTCTGCAGACTCGTTTACGAGAGCGTTTATCCATTTACATGGTGTTACACCTACAGAAGCAAGAAGCCATGGTCAGTTAGTAAAAGCCTATCCATCCATGACCTTCCAATTATCAGTTAAAGGAGGACATGAAATGAATTACCGGATTGAACCAAAAGAAGCTTTTAACATTGTGGGTATTATGAAACGGGTTCCCATTGTTTTTGAAGGGGAAAATCCAGAAATAGCCGCGATGTGGCAATCCCTGACGAAGGAAAAAATAGAGCAGTTGCAAAACCTCTCCAACGTTGAGCCAGAAGGAATGATCCAGGCTTCCGCAAACTTCTCTGAAGGGCGTATGGAAGAAAAGGGAGAGCTGGACCAGTATATAGGAGTGGCGACAAACAAAGAGAATCCTGAACAGTTTGTGAAGCTTGAAGTACCTGCTTTAACCTGGGCGGTTTTCGAATCAACAGGCCCGTTCCCTGACACACTTCAGGAAACCTGGGGAAGGATTTATGCTGAGTGGTTCCCCTCCTCAAACTATCAAGTAACAAAAGGACCTGAACTATTGTTGATCAAAAATAAAGATTTATCTTCACCTTCCGTAAAGTGTGACATTTGGATTCCCGTTCTGAAAAAGTAAGAAGATAACTGAACTTTTACGGCACATAACTGGGATGAGGGGAATAAATACATTTCACCTGGCGGCGTGCGTTAGTAAAAGAAGCAAACAGTAAAAAGACTGGGACATAAAGAAAGTGTTTAGCTGAAAATCCGAACAATGCGCTGGCCTAGCGGATGAAATATACGTAGACTCCTGCGGGAGGAAAAGCAAAGGTGAGACCCCGGAGTGCGATAGCACACGGAGGCTCACCAGCTTCCCGCGGAAAGCGGAGTATATTTCAGGAGCGGTTTTATTGCACAGCATATTAATCGTTCGGGTTTTCGTTTAACTAAAACACTTTGGTCCCAGCCTGTTTAATGTGAGTAATTTATGCGATTTCTAATGTGTTCCGATATTCTCCCACAAGTGATCCGCATCAACACACGCATGGCGGCACAAAACAAACCTACCTGTTATCAATCGTCTCCGGATACAAATCATGCTGCACGAGACGCTTCTCGGCAAATGCTTCCCACTTCGTGCCGGGCTTCCCGTAGTTCACGTAGGGATCGATGGAGATGCCGCCGCGGGGGGTGAATTTGCCCCAGACTTCGATGTAGCGGGGATCCATCAGCTCGACAAGGTCGTTCACGATCTTGTTCATGCAGTCTTCGTGGAAGTCGCCGTGGTTGCGGAAGCTGAAGAGGTACAGCTTCAGGGACTTGGACTCGACCATCTTTTTGTCGGGAATGTAGCTGATGTAGACGGTGGCGAAGTCCGGCTGGCCGGTTTTCGGGCACAGGCTTGTGAACTCCGGACAGTTGAATTTCACAAAATAATCACGGTACTGGTGGACGTTCTCGAACGCCTCCAGGACGGACGGATCGTAGTCCATCCGGTATTCGGTTTTATTGCTGCCGAGTTGTTCCACTTCTTTTTCGCGGTCATACTGCATAGGTTTCTTCCTCCTTGTTGTTTCCGTTGTCGTTTGCATCATCTTTTCTCAGCCATTTCACCATTAAATAGATGAACGGGGTGTCGAGGGCGGCGATCGCCACCTTCACCAGATACTGCACGCCGATCATGGCGAGGAGGGCGCTCACGGGCATGGTGCCGTAAAAGGCCACGACCACGAAGATCGTCGAGTCGAGAAGCTGGCTCGCAAAGGTGCTTCCGTTGTTTCTCAGCCACAGGTGCCGGCCGCTCGTCATCTGCTTGAGCTTGTGGAAAAAGTGCACGTCAAACAGCTGGCTCACGAAGTACGCGAGGAGTGATGCGGCAACGATTCTCGGAACGGCGCCGAGGATCATTTCAAACTCCGCCTGCATCGGCCAGAAGTCGGCGGCAGGAAGGGCGATGGCCATGTAGAAAAAGCCGATCATCATCAGGTTTGTGAGAAGTCCGATGATCACAACGCGCTTCGCTGTATTTTTCCCGTACACTTCACTGATCGAATCGGTGATCAAAAACGTGAGGGGGTACGTGAGCAGTCCCGCGGTCAAAACGGCGGAGCCGATCGTAAACAGCTTGACGCTGATCACGTTTGAAACGAAAAGGGCAGTAAAGAAGATCCCGGCGAGCAGGATCAGCTTGTCAGTTTTATTCAACGTGGCCACCGTCCTTTTCCGCCAGGTACTCACGGAGCCCGCGGGCGCGGAGCTTGCAGGCCGGACATTCGCCGCAGCCGTCGCCGACGATGCCGTTGTAGCATGTGAGCGTGTTGTAGCGGACAAAGTCGAGGCCGCCCAGGTCATCGGCGAGCTTCCACGTTTCTTTTTTATCCAAAAACATGAGCGGCGTATGGATCACGAAGTTCTCGTCCATGCTCAGGTTGAGCGTCACGTTCATGGATTTCACGAACGAATCCCGGCAGTCCGGGTAGCCGGAGAAGTCCGTTTCACACACACCGGTGATGATATGCTTCGCGTCGATCTGCTTGCCGAAGATGCCGGCCATGAGCAGGAATAGGTGGTTCCGTCCGTCCACGAAGGTAGTCGGGTATTTTTCCCCTTCTTCAATCTCGATGTCATCACGGGTGAGGGCGTTGGCCGTAATCCGGCCGAGCATGCTTACGTCCATCACGTGATGGGGCACATCGAGCTCGTCGGCGATCTGCTTTGCGTAATCGAGCTCTTTTTTATGGCGCTGGCCGTAGTCAAAAGACAGGGCAGCGACGTCATCGAAGTTTTTCAGTGCCCAGAGAAGACATGTGGTGCTGTCCTGACCTCCGCTGAACACAACAATCGCTTTTTTCAACTTGGTTCACTCCTAGTTTTGATTTATAGAGCGGAGGATGGTTACGAACTCCGCTACCTTACTACTCTAACAAATCTTTCCGTAAAATGTTAGTGGTACTTTATTGGAAGTACGGACATGTATGTGGATGGGCCTATTTGGTGTAAATGTAAAAGTTTTATCACAAAATATGAACCAAATATGAACGAAAGACCCCTGTCCTTTGACTGGTTAACCGTGACATTTCTAACAAAAAATAAGCGTAAAGTAGGGAAATAGTTGTCAGACCTTTACGACAATTCTCGCCATTGGTATGATTGAAAGCGATTACATAACAAACGGGAGAGTGAGAGAGTTGAAGAACATCCTAAGGAACAAATGGGTTTTAGGTGGTCTGATGACAGGCCTTTTATTTTCAACCGCAGCACCGGCCGCTCAGGCAGATGCTGAGGACACAGAAAAGCTTGTGATCATGGGCACGACGGACATTCATGCTTATATGATGCCATATGATTACATGAACGACAGAGAGGACGATACGTACGGACTCACAAAAGTACATACACTGGTAGAGGAAATCCGCAGTGAACATGAAAACACCCTTCTATTGGACAACGGGGATATCATTCAGGGAAGCATCTTCGGGGACATGCTTGCCCTTGTGGATCCGGTTGGTGCCGACGAGCCCCACGTAATCATGGACGCCATGAACATGATGGGCTATGACGCTGCCACTCTTGGAAATCATGAATTTAACTTCGGACTCGATTACCTGGACGAAACGATCGCAAAAGCCGACTTCCCATGGCTCAGCGCCAACGTCTATAACGACGGAACGGAAGACCTCCGCTACGATCCTTACACGATCATTGAAAAAGAGATCAACGGAGAAACGTTAAACGTCGGCGTGATCGGCTTCGTACCGCCGCAAATCATGACGTGGGACCGCGTACACCTTGACGGCAACGTCTACGTGAACGAAATCATGGAATCAGCGGAAACTTACGTGCCGCAGATGAAAGAAGAAGGAGCGGACATTGTTGTCGCCGTTGCCCACTCCGGAATCAACCCGGCTGAGGACGCAAGCGAAAACGCCGGCTACCAGCTTTCCCAGGTTGAAGGCATCGACGCCATGATCCTCGGCCACCAGCACAACGTATTCCCGGGCACCGACGCCTACTCCGGCATTGACGGCATCGACGTTGAAGCAGGAACTGTCAACGGCGTACCGACTGTGATGCCTGGCGCATGGGGCAGTCACCTCGGCGTGATCGAGTTTGATTTAACAAACACTGACGGTGAGTGGGAAGTGGCGGGCTTTGACAGTGAAGCGAGAGAAACTGCAGCCTACGAGCCTCACCCTGACATGGTGAGCCTTGTGGAAGAAACTCACGAAGCGACCATTGAATACGTCAACAGTCCTGTTGGCGATACAGCAACGGATTTGAACACGTTCTTTTCACGCGTCATGGACAACGAAGTGGTTCAGCTTGTAAACGACGCTCAGCTTGACTATATGGAGCAGAACTTTGCAGGCACAGAATATGAAGACATGGCCATGCTCAGCGCGGCCGCACCGTTCCGCGCAGGACGCGGAGGCGCATACACGAATGTAGAGGAAGGCAGCATTGCCATCCGTGATGTGAACGACATTTACGTGTACCCGAACACCCTTCACGTAGTAAAAGTAAACGGAACCGAGCTTCACAACTGGCTTGAGCGTTCGGCTGAGAACTTCCTTCAGATCGACCCTGACTCAAGCGATCGTCAGTACGTGATAAACACTGATTTTGCCAGCTTTGACTTCGATACAATCGAAGGGGTGGAATACCAGATCGACGTGACGCAGCCTGTGGGCGAGCGTATTGTCGGACTCACGTATGAAGGCGAAGACGTAACGGAAGAGGACGAGTTCCTTGTAGCAACAAACAACTACCGTGCCGGGGGCGGGGGAGCCCACATTGACGGCGTGGAAACGGTTCTTGCTTCTACTGACGAAAACCGTGAAGTGATCATCGACTACATCCGTGACCACGATGGTCCTCTTGAAGTCGAAGTGACAAACAACTGGTCTCTTGTGCCGTTTGAAACAGACGCCCAGGTTGTTTTCGAAAGTGATCTTCAGGGAGAGCTCCTTGCAGATACGACTCCGTTCGTTTCTTTCGTAGAGACAGTAAATGATACAACCGGTCTTTTCCAAATCCATCCGGCAGAGCACGTTGAGGACGGCGGTGACGAGGATGAGGACGGCCGTCCGGGCAACCGTCCGCCACACGCAGGACAGCCGGGCCCACCTCCGCATGCGGGACAGCCGGGACCGCCACCACACGCGAATTAATGGTGCCTGTCACCACCCGGATTTTGTCGAATTCGTAGGACTTTATTCAAATCAGGCAGGGAGCAAAGAGCGCTTCTTGCCTGAAATGGTATTGTAAACATTCTTAACATTAGGAAAACGATAGATTCATATTTTTCCAGTATAGTAATAAGTAGATATTCAGTCTGCTAGAATATCAGATTACATTTACATAGGAGGCAGTGAAGATGGTAAAAAAACGTTTGTTGACTGCGGCCCTCGTCGGGGGCTTGGTGATGGCGCCGTTTCTATCCGTACAGGACGGCGGTGTGCAGGCAGAGGAAGGGAATCACGAGCTGAAGATTCTCCACACGAATGATATTCATTCGACGATTAATGATCTGGGAAAATCAGCGGCCTACATTAACGCAGAGCGTGAGGCGGCGGAGCATTCCCTCTACTTGGATGCGGGGGATATTTTCAGCGGAAACCCGGTGGTTGACCTGCAGGAGGGGGAGCCCCTGGTTCATCTTTTGAATGAAATGAACGTGGATGCCATGGTGATTGGAAATCACGAGTTTGACTACGGGCAGGAAGCGTTTATCAGTAATGAAGCATTATCGAACTTTCCATGGCTGAGTGCAAACATGGAAGTGGTGGATCCGGAGTTCCCGATCGAGCAGCCGGACCCTTACATCATTGAAGACCTGGGTGACTTTACGGTAGGGATTCTTGCGTTGACCCAGGCACCTCCTGCGACAGCTCCTGCCGGGATTGTGGGCCTTGAGTTTCACGGGTATGAGGAAACCGTTGAAGAATATGCGTATTTGAAAGATGAAGTGGACGTCCTGATCGGGCTCACACACATCGGCTACGGGGATGACCAACAGCTGGCTGAAGCGTTCCCGGATCACTTTGACTTAATCGTCGGCGGTCACACGCACACGGTTTTGGACGAGCCGAGTGTCGTTGCCGGTACACCGATCGCCCAGGCCGGATCGAACAACCGCTTCGTCGGTAATGTGACCCTTGAAGTGGACCGTGACACGAAGGAAGTCGTGAGCGTCGACGGCCACCTGCAGGATGTGGCTGAACTGACGGAAACGGTTCCCCACATTCAGGAGATGATTGATGCGTACAATGCAGAAATGGACGAGCTTCTTTCCCAGGTGATCGGGTACACAAATACCGGGATGAGCCGTGATGAGCGCTATGAAATGGATGCCCCTCTCGGAAACTTCTGGACGGACGCCATGCGTGAGTACATTGATGCAGATATTGCCGTGACGAACAATGGCGGAATCCGCGCCAACATCGAGCCGGGCGAGATTACGGCCGGCGACATTTACACCGTCGAGCCGTTTGCGAACGAAGTAATGGAAATTGAAATGACAGGTGCCGCGATTAAGGATGTGTTGGAGTATTCCTATAACCGAAGCAACCAGATCGACCTGCAGACGTCGGGGCTGCACTATACGGTGCTGACGGATGAAGAAGGGAACCTTGTGGATATCGAGATGGAGGTTGGCGGGGAGCCGATCGACTACGACGAGACTTACACCCTTGCGATTCCTGACTTCCTCGGTACAGGGGGAAGCGGATACAGCTTTGAAGGTGATGTGATTCAGCCGGGTGCCGGGTTCATGACGAACGCGATGCTCGACTTCGCTGACACATTCACGTCCCAGGACGCGCCAATCGATTACACGTCTGAAGGAAGAATCAGCATTGAACTTTACGAAGAAGAAGAGGACGGGACAGCTCCGGGGAAGCCGGGCAAACCGGGTAAGCCGGATAAGCCGGGGAAACCTGATAAGCCAGGTAAACCGGACCACGCCGGACAGCCGGGTAAGCCGGATTTTGCCGGACGTCCATAATGAAGAAGTGAGTGAAGACCTGCAGGGGCGTTGTTTCCTGCAGGTTTCTTTTATATGGGCGGCGGGTGCTAATCGTAAAATAGGCCGGGGGAAGTGTAGAAAGGTGGCGGCTAACCGTAAAAACGGTTGGCGTAAGTGTAAAATAGCGTTGGCTAAACGTAAAAACGGCTAGCGTAAGTGTAAAATGCAGCGCAGCTCATGCGTCATGTATCTAAAAAACCCCCACACCTAAGGAGGGATCATCATGGTTTACGCAAAAGTAAACGGTATCGATGTGAAGCTTTTTCACGGGGCAAAATTGAAGCACGCCCTGTTAAAAGCGGACGAACGCTTTTATTATTCCGTCGTCAAACACGGCTCCACCATCCGGGATCAGGAAGGGAACCACGTTGACATTATGGGCGCTGTGGATAAGGGGTTTTGCTATACGGTGGATCCGGTGTTAGACCGGGAGACTTGACTGTCACCACCCGAACGTTGTCGAAACCGTAGGACTTTATTCAAGAAAGATAAGCACATAAGCTGCTTATCTTTTTTATTCCAGCCGCGTTTTAGAGCCGGAAGTGTTACAATAAAATGGAAGTAAAACCGACTTGGAGTGGATGATGATGGTGAAACCGGCATTCAGGCATTGGGTAATCGTTGGCTGTCTCGCTTTTGTCCTTTTTTACGGGATTAATCTGCTGGTGGGAGAGTCCGGGGAAATCATGCAATCATTCGGTATGGCCGGCATGATCATTGAAGAAAAACACCATCATATTGAACCCGGTGATTATACTGAAATGTGGATCATCGGCTATAACGCTTACGAAAAAGAAGCAGACAGGGAGCGGTACAAGATTTTCATCGAGGAAGCGATGGTTTACAACCTCATCGAAGAAGGTGAGCAGTATATGGTGTCAGCAAGCTCCATCCGGAAAGACGAGGAGTACGGATATGTTTATGAACTCCTCCAGATTGCCAATCAGGAACAGTACCAGCTGACCGGCAGCGGGAGGATAAAATAAGAAAGGAGGGATGATCATGTCAGTAACGAAAACGTGCGAAAAGGGGCATACCTTTCAAAAAAGCAGTGACTGTCCGGTTTGTCCGATTTGTGAAAAAGAGCGGGCACCGGCGGAGGGCTTTCTGTCCACACTTTCTGCACCGGCGAGGAGTGCGCTGGAACATGAGGGAATACGTTCAGTGGAGGAGCTGTCCCTATACTCGGAAAAAGAGGTGCTGCGCCTCCACGGTGTGGGGCCGGCCTCACTTCCGAATCTGAGGAAAGCGCTGGAGGAGAGCGGGCTGTCGTTCAAAAAATAGGATAATCATGTGTTAAAAAGGTTCTCTTAAAGAATTTGGACAAAGGTACATTGGTATTTTGCATGCTCTTTTCTATCCTGTTTTGGACAAGCTATTTCATCGTTCAACCCCTTTTCTCCTGGTATGGTGAAAACCTGATAGGCACGATGATAATGACGATGTTAGTGTTAGTGCCCGTCAATTATGTGATCGCTCATAAAGGGAAGAATTTTTTGTCTCGCAGTTGGAGCTGACTATGGAGTAGAGGAGCTCCTGTAAAAGAGGAATTTATAACCGACACCAGTTTATTCATCGACTTCCCGTATTTGTTCATTGAGTTGGGCTGTATTCTCAAAAAGAGGTGATCCACCTGAGCGCCAAAGCCTGCCCAAAGGCGGCACCTCCCCCGACAGCGGTTTATTCATCGACTTCCCCAGTTTGTTCATCGAGTTAATCACTATTCTCCCAAAGAGCTGAACCTATAAAAGCCCCATACCAAACAAAAGCCATGGAGAGCCCCTTGCCTCCATGGCTTTCACGCTTTTCACCTATTCAAAAAACCATCTCCGCATTCGGAAAATGCCTCTTCACTGCCGTAAAATACGTCTTCACCCCGTCGTCCATAATTTCGCAGTACATGAAGTTCTCGTGCCAGAAGATGATGTTCTCCAGCTCCTGCCTGACCTTTTCATCGGGCTCATAAGCGGCGATCCGTTCAAGCCAGCGCAGCTGGGACAGGTCAAAATAAATGCCCGTATGCTTTGTGAAGGCAAAAATCGTTTTCGCCGGCCCACGTTTACGATCTCCATCGTGCTGACGGCCCAGCTGAGCACTGCTCTTCTTTTTGACTCCATCGGCTGGTTCGGACTCGAGCAGGTCCCAAAGTGATTGGTCACTTTTAACTTTCATGGTCTGGGAACGAAACATCTGCAGCGTTACCTGAATAAGTTTTGTTATTTCTCTTTTGAAGGTCGAGTCGGGTCGTGTTGAGGTTTACCTTGAAGGACCTGCTAATGCAGGGGATATCAGAGGTGAAATTGAAGCCAGCTTGAGTAACATTGATGAACCAGAATAAATCAGTCGGAGACCCAGTGGTTATTAAACGAGCCCCTGGGTTATTTGTGTTTTTTTTGGTGAATGAGTACATGGACGGGTCTGTTCTACTTATGAGTCGGTTATTAAGATTGGAACTTTAGGAGCCAATGCCAACTTACCGGCATAGCATATAATAATTTCTTATTAAGAAGGTGGAAAAAAATGTATTATTACCCTTACCGTCAAGAGTGGTCCTCAGTATTAGAACAGTTAAACCAGAGTCTGTATGGTGAAGGAATGGTTTGTTCCATGACTACACAATTGTTTTATATTCCAGCTACTGCGGGATTAGAGGGAAATCCCGAATTGCACCGACACCTTATACCAGCTTCTTATCATCGTGTAACCGCTGTCGGTTCTGTTTACCGGCTACAAAACGGAGAATTCGATGAGTCCATTATTCATACGCTGACTTCATGTGTTAATAAAGGTCTTCAAGAAGATAAGGAAGTAACGAGGTGGTTACATGTAATGAGAGACAATGCACCTGAAGGATTTGAATCATTTATCGAAAACATTATTAATTGGCAGCGGGAAACGGAACAAACCCTATCCGCTGCCAAACAACTCATTGAGCAAATGGGATATGATACTGAAGATCAGAATGGTGTCTCCTATTAAAAACAGAATTCCCCGCAAACATAATAGTGTATAAGGTTGGTTAGAAGAGAGGGAGCCTCATCTATTGAGACTCTCTCTGCCGGAAAGAGGACTGTTTAGAAAAAACGTCTTCGACTTAAAAGGAAAATGGAGGTAATTAAGAAAAACGGAATAAAGATTCTTCTGAACGGAGAAGTGCGAAGAACATTCCTCTTCTTTGGTTTACCCCGTCTGCAATTCCTCGAAAAACTTGCCCGTGGCGATTTCTTACTTCTACCAAATCTCCTTGATATGCCATGGCTAAGCGTTGCATAGTAACTTCCTTTCTTGTTCAAAAGTGTATTTGGAATGACTCCTTGGTATAAGTCTACGTGCCACTATAAAAAATGTTTGGACAGAACTGAAAGATTGTTAATTTGATGAAAACTCCTACATAAAAGTTGGGAGATTTGGCCCTTAGGGTTGTTGCAGGGAGAGATATTGTTAATAAATGTGTTGATGCTGTTTCCATGAAAATGATAGCGCCCTCTATTTTTTATATAAATATCAGCCTCGTGGTTATCTGAAAGAGTAAGGATCATGGGTGATGCAGTTCGGACACCAAGATCGTATCAAGAATATTTCACTACACTTTTTACTTATTCTTTTGGAATTACGAGCATTATAGTATTGGCTGTTTATTACATAAAAAAAAGAAAAGGCATGCCCAATCAAGAGATGTGTAACAAAGGTTAGCATAATTCTTACTGACCTAACGAGTGCGGTAGTTGAAGAAGGAAAGATATAAGCTTTGAAAAAGCACCTGACGAATTCAGGTGCTTTTTATATTGTTAATATGGATGTGATCTTAATTTCGTTTCACGTTATTTTCATTGTTTTTTAGATATTGTTTCCCAAAACCGAACCCGTTATCATCAACTTCCATGGCTTTAACAATGGTCACATTTTCGAAAAAGACACCGGTGCATTCGGGAAGTGCTTTTTTACTTCGGTAAAGTACGTCTTCACCCCGCCGCCCATAATTTCGCAGTACATGAAGTTCTCGTGCCAGAAGATGATGTTCTCCAGCTCCTGGCTGACCTTTTCATCCGGCTCATAAGCCGCAATCCGCTCGATCCAGCGCAGCTGAGCCAGGTCAAAGTAAATGCCCGTATGCTTCGTGAAGGCAAAAATCGTTTTCGCCAGCTCATATCTAACACCCGCATCATCTGAGTGCTTAAGCTCGCTGAAAATGGTAGAAAAGCATAATAGAATCGAAGGGTCGCTCTCGATGGTCCGGGTCGTAAAAGACGCTCTCAGTTTTTGCAGCACATCTATTTTTTCACTGTGATTTCCGCTGATCAGAAGGGACATGGAGCCGAGTACAGTACAATAAGAAACACGTTTGCCGTTCATTCTGGTTACTGCCATATCGATCACCCCTTTTACTAGATAGTATGACCAGACAGGTAGAAAACATTCATAGTTTTCGAGTTTTTCACCGTGAGCGGGCAGCCGGAGGGCGGAATTCATGATAAGTGGACGAGGGTTCAGGAAAAAAATTCGCGGATTCAGGATATCCCAACCTCTTCCCCTACTAATTCTTCCTCCAAGGACATATGTCCTTTCCCCACCGCACTCATCTGTACTTTAATAGAGCAAGAAGGAGAGATGTTACAATGAAAGGAATCATTTTTGCCATCCTTGGCGGCATGTTCATCACGCTCCAGGGCGTGGTAAACGCAGGCATCAGCCGGGACATCGGCATCCTGCCGGCCATCACGGTCACACAATTCACCGGATTTCTGCTGGCACTCACCATCCTGCTCGTCGTCAAAGATGGCAGCCTAACTCAGCTGAAAACCGTCAAATGGCCATACCTGTTCGCAGGCTCATTCGGCCTCCTCGTCATCTTCAACGAAGTCACCGCCATCAACATGGTCGGCGTCACCTTTACCATGGCCGTCATCCTCATATCACAGATCGTCATGGCCTTCCTCATTGACACAAAGGGATGGTTCGGGTTAAAAAAACAGAAGATAAAACTGCCCCAGATCGTCGGCATCAGCCTGATGATCACAGGCGTCATCATCATCCAGCTGTAAGGAGAATCGCAATGAATACCTACATTCTGAAGTTCGACCTTGACCCGGTCATTCCTGCCAGACTCCGGGAGCACATGACCGTTCATGATTATAAAAAGGGCGAGAAGATCTGTGAGCAGGGGGAAGCCATTGACCACCTCTATCTTCTTGTTGAAGGAAAGATTAAGATCTTCACAAGCTCCGCCGAGGGGAAGATTCTCGTCCTCTGCTTCAAGAAGCCACTCGAGGCCATTGGGGATGTGGAGTATGTGAGAAAAAGTGCGGTGATTAATACGGTGGAAGCTGTCACCCCGGTGCGGGTGCTCAAAATGCCGTACCGCGCCATCGACGAGTCCGGCGCTTCATCCGTGCCCTTTCTCCAATTTCTGCTCCGGGTCATCACCGAGAAGCTGCACACCGACTCGAACTTCACAAACTTCAACCTCCTTCACCCGGTGGAAACCCGTCTCGCCAGCTACCTCCTGTCGGTTTCCCCGGAAGGCGAAGACAACCCTGAGGAGCTCTCAAACATGGTGGACGTAGCCAACCTCCTCGGCACCTCCTACCGCCACCTGAACCGGGTCATCAACACGATGATCAAAGAGAAGTGGATCGAACGGAAGAAGGGATACATTACGATTCTGGACAGGGAAAGCCTCCGGAAGCTTGCTGATCCTGTCCTGTATGAATAGAAAGAAGGAATAGTCATGATCTTTGGAATCATACTCGCGGCAAGTGCCGGGGCGGCCATCAGCCTCCAGACCGTGTTTAACAATAAAGTAAACGAAAAAACAGGGTCGTGGACCACCACCGCACTTGCCCTTGGAATGGGCTTTCTTTTTGCCCTCGTTGCCACCGTGATGGCAGGGGAGCTGAACGTGTATCAGCTCGCCCGGATCGAGCCGTGGTACTGGCTCGCCGGAATCACCGGCGTCGGCGTTGTGTTCTGTCTCGTCCAAGCCATCAAGCGCCTCGGGCCCACGTTTACAATCTCTATTGTACTGACCGCCCAGCTGAGCACCGCCCTCCTTTCCGACTCCATCGGCTGGTTCGGACTCGAGCAGATCCCGTTCAGCTACACAAAGCTGGCAGGCATCTTCGTCATCCTCATAGGCGTCCTCGTCTTCAAAGGCGTCATCAAGCTCCCAAGCCCTTCAATTGCCCGGGAAAACCGGAAGCATACGGCATAGAATGGTGTTCGTCCCGGGCATCTGGCCCCTTGTTTAAGCAAACAAGCGCTGGATGATAAGTGAATGAGTAATAGAACAGAAGGGGCATTAGAGGAGAATTCAATTTTAATAAAAAGGAATACAACATTCTTTATGATAAGCAAGGCTATGATAAAGGAGATTCCAAACATGAGTCACGTATATTTTAGAGATATTGATGAGACAAATGAATGTATGGTCAGAAATATAACGTTAAAATCCGGGCAGGAGACATACATTGAATCAGTCGAGGAATGCCTTAAAGAGGCCGAAGAGCGCGAGGAATGGCATCCGGTAGCGATCTATTATGACGGTGCAATTGTCGGCTTTGCCATGTACGGTTCTTTCGGTCCCAATAAAGATACCTGGATTGACCGGATTATGATTGATGAAAAAATATTCGGGCAAAGGCTTTGGAAGAATGGCGATGAAGACCCTTATTGATATTGTATCCAAAGAATATGGCGTGAACGTAATCTACTTGAGTATTATTGAGGAAAATAGAGCAGCGCATCGTTTGTACGAAAGCATGGGGTTTGAATATATGAATGAAAGAGATCCCAATGGCGAACTTATATTTAAGTATAAAATTCTGTAAAGTAACGAGGACTTGATGCAGAGGAGAGTTTTTAATGAAATAAGGGGGAAAACGTATAGAGGACAGATTCCCCCTTTATCTAAACCAAAGCACTGCTTTTACTTCTTCTTCACCTTCAGCTGGAGAATGTTCTTTTCTTTTTCACTAAAGAATACACGTAGACAGTCAGCCCTGCTAACAGGCCTATGGCAACAACTGCAAATGCGATCATGCCGACACCCATCCCTTCCCATCCCCCGATGAGAAAAATGCTCACCATTAAAAGTGTTAAGCCGAGCAGACTGATCAAATACGGGAGAAAGTACATACCAAACTTTCGGTGAAAGATGCCTAAAAGGATCCATCCGGCGACTGTTACTACTAATAACCCATAAATAATCCACAACATCATTTCTACTTCCATTTCCATCCCCCCGAAACTAAAAGAATATAACCATGGTATTCATTCTGCAGTGTTTGGAATGCTTCCTCGTATTCCTTCACCCCTTCAGCTGTCGTTCGCAGATCCTCCATCTTTTTCCTTATATTTTATACGTTAATGGTTTGTTTTACCATCATGTTGAACAGAAGTTATAAAGGTTTTACTGTCTTTCCTCTCAACCGAAAACTGCCCCATCCCTTCAATGGTCACTTCACATGGATAAAATTCCGCAGCCTTTTTTGTGAAAAACCATCTGCGCCCCTCTTTTACCGTGATAAAAAGACCATGTTCATCTCCGACAGGCGTCAGCCCTTCATTGTCCTCTTTCCAGTTGGGCAGTCCCCATTCATTCAGTTTTCTCACGAACGGGATAACGTCTTCCACGACGATTCCCAGTTCACTGATGCATATGAAATCTCCGGAGGAAAAACGATGCTCTACGGCATTGTTCAAATTGTGGCGGGCGATGAATTCCACGATGTTTCCTGACCGGTCTTCAAAATAGATGGCGTGGGCATTCCAGCTTTCAAAAAAGGCTTCATCCGAATCCTTTTCTGTATTTAACTCTACTTTTGACGCGATCCAGGATTTTGCTTCTTCCATTTTGTTTTCCGGGATATTCACAGCAAAATGATACACCGGCTCCGAACTGCTCTCTGACTGTTTAAAAACCAGAGTAGTGGATCCGATTTGAACAGAGAAATGGCTTTTGTCTTCACTATTTATGTGAAGCTCAAGCACCTTTTTATAGAAATCTTTCATTTCAGTTAATTTGTGTGTAAATAATGTAATGTCTTTGAATCTCATTTTTCTTTCCTCCACTTTTGTTTATGAATGTAGTGTAACCGGAAAAAGGCATTTTTTCGTGGGAGCAGTGTAGGGAAAAACTTAAGACCCTGGTTGGAGGATTGGCTGCTCCCATTCCGTTCCAGGGGTAAAGAATCCAGCCAATTTGACCCGGAAGTCACTCTGGTTCACAGCCGGAGGAGGAATACGATTGTTGACTGCTATTTAATCATGTTAAGAATGTTTCTTGTGTTCTTAATCATTCCCAGTAGACCAAGCTCTTTTTTCGCACCTTTGGTTAGCTTTTTTTCCGCCGTCTTTAAGATGTTTTCATCAGCATTGGAATAATTGCCGGATTGAAAGAGTGGTTGCGGGTCATATTCTATTGTGAGTTGAATTGCTTTTGTTTCCACTTCTCCGACAATTTTATTCGATAGATATAAAGCCATATCGATCCCCGCAGACACTCCTGCGGCAGTTATGTACTTCCCTTGTTCCACTATTCTTTCCCGCGTAGGTATGGCACCGAAATCGCTTAATAGATTTATCGGCTTCCAATGTGATGTTGCTTTTAACCCTGATAGCAGGCCGGTGGAAGCAAGTAATATCGACCCTGTGCATACAGAAGTCGTCCATTTCGTACTTTTATCTACTTCTTTTATCCATTCTATTAAGTTTTTTTTCTTTATTTCATTCAAAAAACCGATTGTAGAACCCGGTAATAGTAGAATATCTGCAGATTTTATATCATCGATACTATGTTTCACATTAACGTCAATAAACCCGGAGTCCGCCTTTATATTCCCTGGTTTTTCTGCAACAAATAATACGTCAGTATCATTCATGTGTCTTAAAATTTCATATGGACCAATAGCATCTAGCATTGTCATCCCATTGTAGACATAAATAATGATCTTCATCAGTTGCCTCCTTTAAAGTTCCCCCTAAAAAAATCTATCTTCTTCTAATTTAACATAAATATCCAAATGCTTCTTGTCTTCGGTGCCTGTCACCACCCGGATTTTGTCGAAACCATAGGTCTTTTTAAGACAGGGTAGCAGGAGCTCTCAGACTCCGCCCAGATACTGGATAAAGATGTTAAACTAGAGACAGAGCAAGAGATGAAAATGAGAGGTGAAAAGGATGGCGAAATCAATTGTTGAAAAACTGAATCTGAAAAAATATAAATCCCCGGCAATCATCCATCTGCCGGATGGGGAAGCATATTTTGACGGGCTTGAAACGTATGAAACCGAGTTAACACCGGGCAGCTCCTATGACCTTATTTTTGCCTTCACATTGGACATGCCATCGCTGCAAAAGATGGTCCGTGACGTGATCGAGCATCAGTATTTAAAAAAGGGCGGTTATTTGTTCATTGCATACCCCAAAAAGGGAAACAAACGCTATCCTGCGTATATCCACCGGGATGATCTTTTTGAGGGAGTCGGAGCTGATGAGAAGGGCCGTATTGGCACGAGTACGATTACATTTTCCCGCATGGTCAGCCTGGATGAAACGTTTACCGTTGTGGGCTTCAAAGACGACTCACCAAAGAAGTCTGCGAACAGGGCGAGTCAATGTGTGGATGATTACATAGAACAGATTCCTGATATTGAGAAAGATCTCGAGCAGGTACCGGATGTTCTTCAGTTTTACCAGTCCCTCACACCGGGGTACCGAAAAGACTGGGCCCGGTTTGTCTACAGCGCCAAGCAGGAAAAAACGAGGGAAAAGCGCCGGGAGGAAATGAAGGCGATTCTGTCCGACGGCCACAAAAGCCGTGATCTTTATATGAGGGCGGTTCCTGCCCCAGACCGGAAGCTGCCGAAACAATAGGAGGCAGGTGCACTTTGTGTTTGGAGTAAAGGAGGTACGTTAGTGAAAACTTACACGATTTTATTTGCAATTGTCTTTTTGATGCATCTGGTTACCCTCGTGAACGTGACGCTCTTCAGCGGGGAATGGAACGGGATCGCGCTGTGGCTTTCCACCGGTCTGTTTATCGTTGCGGTGTATTATTTCGGCATTGAATTCAGGGTGAGAAAGCGGCTTAAAAAGGAAGCATCGGGGAAGGGTGCCGGTTGAAAAGAATCGCGGTGATTCTTTGTTTCGTTATCCTGGCAGCCTGCAGCGCCGGTGATGAAAACGATGACGTCCAATGGGGCGAATACAGTGATTCCGCCGTACAAAGGCTGGAATACAGCAACATTGATTACGAGGTGAAAGACGGACAGATTTTTATCAGGGAAAAGGATGTAAACAAGGCGCAGAGTTGTTGTTCCTGACATGCAGGTGAAACATTCTCCAGGATTGATCCGTATAAGCAGACAAGTCACCTAAAATGATGGGGGTAGAAATGCTGTTAAAAAAAGGATTGCTTTTGTGTATGGCGGTTTTGTTTTTGAGTGCCTGCAGTACGAATCTGAATGCTGCCGAGGAGAAAGAAGAATTGAGGCAGAAGCTGATCGAAGTCAATCGGACAGGGGCGATCGGAGAGATTGGGAAAGCCCACATCGATGAGGCGGTAAGTGCAGCCTCTCAACTGGAGCTTGAGGGAAAAGACCGGGACCGGTTTGTTCTTTATCATTTAATTTATGCAACGAATGATATAGAAATGGACAAAGAGGACGTTTACGAGAACAGCCAGTTAAGGCTTCAGTACGAGGAAACATGGAAGGATCTCGCTGTTGAAAGGTATGGAATTCAAGTGGAAGAAGAGAGGCTCCAGGAGATTATAGAGAAGGATGCAACGGCATTAAAAGATGATGTCTTTTCTCCGGATAACCCGGAACGTGATACACAGCTTTATCTTGCAGAGGAACTTGGATACAGTGTGGACGAATATGTTTATCAGTTTACAGCGCCTATTTTTGAGCAGAGGGAGATACGTGAGAACTTGTATCCACTGCTGGAAGAAGAATATGGCACCAGGGCCGACCATGAAGTGAGTCATCAATACCAGATGGAAGTGATTGATGAAATCGTAGAAGCTCAGTTCTGATTCGAGGAGTAGGGGGAGGCTCAATGATGCTGCATTATTTCCCGGCTTATTATTGGAAGATTCTTGCGGTTTACAGTCTTGCAATGGTCGCATGCATTCTATTCATGATGTCTGCCATACCCGACTTGTCGCTTTGGCTTTTGTCAGCTATCTTTTTTGTCTTCTGCATTCATCCGGTCGTCCTGATCACGACCGTTTTACTGTTAAAAAAGAAAAGCCGGCTGGAGAGCACGAAGCTCATCTGGGCAGGTTTACTGATGACCAGCCTGGTGTTGGGGCTTGTGTTTTTCTTCTTTTAGAAAGGAGATGAACGTTATGAAAAGAGAGTTCGATAAAGCAATTGAGTTACGCAAGAGCGGACACCACAAGGAATCGAACAAGCTGTTTATGAAGCTTGTTAGTGAGTTTCCTGACGATGCGTCGGTCAACTATCAATGTGCCTGGAGCTTCGATCTTTTGGGAGAAGAAGCGAAGGCTGTCCCTTTTTATGAAAAGGCCATTCAGATTGGGCTGCCCCCGAAGGAGCTGGAAGGAGCCTTGCTTGGCTTGGGAAGTACATACCGGACACTGGGAGAATATGAAAAGTCGAAAGCGGTGTTTTTAAAGGGGATCGGACTTTTCCCCGGCAACAAAGCCCTTCAAACCTTTTACGCCATGACTTTATATAACCTGAATGAACATCATAAAGCGATGGAGCTGTTACTGAAATGCCTGCTGGATACAACCCAGGACGCTGATATTTTAAGCTATAAAAAAGCCATCGATTTCTATTCGGATAAACTGGACGAAACTTGGGAGTAGACAAGTAGAAAGCTGTCATGATACAGAATTTGTCCATTTAGAGTAACAGGTTTACTTAGGTGCGCAAACAATAAAATCACAAGCGACTATATTAAAGGAAGCTGGGACAAAAGTGTTTTCGTCAACAAGAATCCGAACGAATCATAGTGGCGCTGATAACCGCTCCTGAAATATACTTCGCTTTCCGCGGAAAGCTGGTGAGCCTCCTCGTGCTGCGCACTGTGGGGTCTCACCTTTACTTTTCATTCCGCAGGAGTCTACGTATATTTCATCCGCTATGTTAGTACATTGTTCGGATTTTCAGCTAAACCCTTTCCTTATGTCCCAGCCTCTTTCAATGCGTTTATACAGTGTTGTTTTTCCGTTTTCCATCTCACAAGTAAGCCCGTCAGCTTGACACTCCTGCTTCTTCTTTTTTTGCCCCGCTGCTGATTTCTACTGTATGATCCGGATCCCGGCGCTCCTGATTGGAGGGTTTCCCCCATAAAAGCCGCTGAAAAATAATTCCGAACACACCGATCGTAAGTACCGTCAGCCCGACTGTCTGGTAGACCGCAAACACACTGGACCATTGAACGAGGAGCCCGCCGGCAATGGGGGCGGCAAGGAGAATCATGCCTGTGAGGGAATTGAACAGGCCTGACATCTGCCCTACTTTACCCTCCGGGCTCTCTTTTTGCAGAATATAGTTGTAAATGACGCTGAAGATCCCGGCTCCCATACCGATGGCAAAACAGGCGATCACAGGCCAGAAAAGGGGGATGCCCGGGGTGAGCATCCCTGCGCCTGCAAAACCAGCCCCGATCAGGGCCACAGAGGTGCCGAGATGCAGGCCGTACCGTTTCAGTTCCCGGAACCGGTTCATGACCATAATAATGACGACGGCACCGAGGCCCGAGGCGGCCATAGCCCAGCCGAGAACTTCCTGTCTGGCCGGGTAAATGTCACGAAACAGGACACCGAACTGGGCGTCCACAAGCTGAATCGCCGTAAAGGCTGCCAGGGAAAAAGCAAAGCTCACAAACATCACTTTTGAGGTGAAAAGGGTCTGCCAGCCGCTGCGCCACGTATGCCAGAACGGCTCAGGGCTCTCTTCGGAAACCGTTGCACCGGCACTATCCAGGTGGCGGAGTCTCACCAGAATCCCGGCTGAAATCAAGAGAGCTCCCGCATAAACGGCAAAGCTTACCTGAGGGGCAAATGCTGCCGCCAGGGAGGCACCGAGAAACGGACCGATGATTTTGGAAAGCTGATTGACCGTACCGTTAAGCGTCACGGCTTTTAAAATGTGATCCGGCGCCACCACCTGGCGTATGATCGCCTGCTGGGCGGGGAAGTGGACAATCGTTGCTGTGGACCGCACGAGAATCACGAGGAGGGCGGCCCACGGGTTCGCTGTGAAGATCAGTGTCACGGTCAGGCACGCCGTCACCAGGTCAGCCGTGAGCATCATCGTTACTTTCTGATAGCGGTCCACGAGAATGCCGGCAAACTGGCTGAAAGCCGCATGGGGGAGGGCGTAGGCGACCGGGATGAGGGCGATCATCCACGGTTCGGCCTGCCAAACATAGCTGAAAATGAGGAAAACGGCGATCATATCAAAAAACTGACCAAGGGTGGAAATGGAATACGAAATGAACAGCTTTACATAGTTTTTATTTGTCCAAATGGATGGCGGATTTGTCTTAACCATCGTCATCACCTGCCTTACAGCAAGTGTAGACCGTCAATGTCAGAGCTGTATCAGAGGAAAAATTCCGCTCGTTTTTTTATCTCATTTTTTAATTCGTTAAGGCGCGCCGCTGCGTAGTACTCGTCTTTCTTTTTCCGGAAATAACAGATCGTTGCGGGAGACGACTCCGCTTTTGGCAGAAGCAGGTCAAGAAGCTGAAACAGAAACAGGTTGTAGTAGGTGTGGCCTGAGCGACGGATCATTTCCAGTGATTCATCGATTTGTGATTTTCCCTCTTCCGGTCTGCCGGCCGCCGTTACTTTGATTCCTTCAAGCAGGGTCAGTGCTGCTTTTTCCCGCATGTAAGGCCGGGTTTCTAGCAGGTCGCGTATGCAGGTGAGTTCAGCGGTAAACTGAGCCGTATCATCTTTATAAAAAAGCATCACAGCCTTCATGATTCGAAGCAGGGGATAAAAGCTGTGCTCCTCCGAGTCCGCCTTCTCAAGGCCTTCCTCTATGAGATTCATGCCCTTATCTGGTTTTCCGGCCCTCAGATAAAGAAGCGGCAGGGTGAAAAAACGAAGATCCATCGCCTCCACTTCATTCAGGGCAACTTTCTTTTCGAGAGTACGCTCGATCAGCTTAATTGCCGTCTCCGCATCCTCTTCCACATGACTGTAAAGAAAAAGAGGGAGGAACGTGAACTCATCATGATCCGACTGCTGGAGAAGTGTCGTAAAGTCACTGTTTAACAGGAACCCCACCAGCCGGTGCTGCTTTGTAAAGGCCGATTCAAGCTGCCGGCTGTTCAGGAGCTCCTTAAGCGCTTTTCCCTGCCCGTATTTATAGTAGGTGCTAAACAGCTGGCCGGTCTGGAGGGAAAGCTCTTCCGGAAAGGGGTCCGAATGAGTATCCTTCAGCTCAAGACAGTAGCCGAGTCCTTTAACCGTACGGATCGTGACTGTATCGCTGAAGGGCTTCAGTTTCTGCCTGAGCCGGTATACATGGTCATCCACTGTCCGGTCCGTCGGTGCTTCCATCGGCCAGACGGCATCGAGGAGGGCGTCGCGGGAAAACGTCCGACCCGCGTGTCTGTGAAGGTAGACGAGGAGATTGTATTCCTTTCGCCTGAATGCAACCGTCTCCCCGGCGATCGTAACCGTATAATCTGAATCGGAAAACTGCACAATTCCACCTCCTCATTTAGTGACACGATCATCTTTTGTATAGAATACTTGATTTCTGTTTGTAAAAGAAGTGGTGTTTACGGGTGAAAAGTAAATAACATTGGAATTATCAGATCAAATCGCAGATAATCTGGTCTCTTTTATATATCAACGAGTATTGGATATTTACAATGGAATTAGCATATGAAATGACAATAGAGGTTATCAGGGTTCTAATTGCTGTTTTAATTGGTATGTAATTTAATATGTTGATTTTAATAAACCTGGTAGGTAATTATAAATTTATGTTGAATGTAGAGGTTGTGAAGGGTTGTTCTTACACTAACGGGGAGTTTAGCTTAACAGGCAATCGAAGGAGGAGTTTTTTTGGAATTTTTTACTGAGAGATTAACAATTAGGACGTATCGGAGTGACGACTTGCAAGATGTATTCCATATTTACAATAACGAGGATACATGTAAATATCTCTTGCATGATAAATGGACATATGAAAATATGCAGGAAAAATTCAATAAAAAGTTAGAAAACAGTGTACTCACAAAAGATACAACTTTAAGTTTGGCTGTAGTAAACCAAACTCAAGTAATTGGTGATTTATCTGTGTGGTATACAGATATGAAAGATACTGTTGAAATTGGCTATAGCTTTTCTGACAAATTTTCAGGAAGGGGTTACGCATCAGAAGCAGTGGGTGGTTTAGTCAGGAAGTTATTTGATGAGTTTAATGTGCATCGTATACAAGCCAACCTTGATGCAAGAAATAAATCATCACAAAAATTGTGTGAACGTATAGGGATGAGAAAAGAAGCCCATTTCATTCAGGATTTTTGGAATAAGGATGAATGGACAGATAGCATTATATATGGAATGCTGCTTTCGGACTTAGATAACAGCATGCAATAAATTGAGCCCGCAATGGTGATGGTGTAGTTAAATAGCTATTAAAAATAGGTCGAAGCTAAAGCAACAGAAGGTTTATAGACTGCTTTTGAACACTATTGCCAGTGACATACGAAGAAAGAATAATCTCATTAACAGAGCACTTTCAAATTAAGTACATCCAAGAGGTTGTGAAGTAATAAACTTAAACAAGCGGGGGAGGAATAGTGAAAGAAGCCGTTGCGTCCATTATGATACTACCGGGGGGTTAACAAAAACTAAATCGTCTCAAGGAGGTTGTCATCCTTTAAGAATTATTGTTTTAAAGTGTCTTTTATTTTGCACTATTAGAAGTTACTATGGTTTTTTCATTTGCCTTTTCTTTCTTATCTCCTGTGGACAGTAAGAGAATGGAGAGTATCAAGATTATGGCACCTAATGTATTTCTAACTGTTATCTCAATTGGGAAGAAGGGATAAGAAATAACTGCAAGTAGCAATGGACTAAAGGCTCTAGTAACATTAGCAATAGAAAATCGTAAATACTTTAATGCTTCGTATAATAATAGTGTCCCAAGGAATCCTCCTAAAAGTGTTGATAAGACTAAATAACCAATTCCTTCAAATGAATAATTCCCATCAAAGAGTTCCCCCATGATTAATGTGTAAATAATGATAATAAGCAATGAAATACTGTTATTAGTGAACATGATCGAGTTAGAGCTCTTTTGTTTAGAGAGCGTTTTTTTAATAAAAATATTTGTTAATGCAAAGAAGAATGTATATAAAAGAGCAAATAGACTACCAACTAAATTATTAGTGTAATCACCACCTGTATCAACAAACAGAAAAGTTCCAAGAACAGCAAAAGTAATGAAAAACAATTCCTTTCTGGATAACTTTTCTTTCAAAAAAAACATAGATAAAATTACTGCAAACACCGTATAGAATCTTCCTAGAAAGCCAATCTCTACTGGTGAAAGTAACTCAATACTTAGAAATAAAAAGATGATTCCTAAAGAGTTAAATAGAGCTAAAAGTATAATATTTTTTTCGAAATAAAATTTTACATAATTTTTCGTAAATAATCCTAATAATACACAGGCAGTTATAATTGTTAGTACATTTATTAAGGCAGCTTTAGAAGGCGAAGTTTCCAGGAGTCCAAACTTCGACAATAGTGGCCCAACTGCTAACATTAAAACGGAAAGCATATTAAAGAGATGCCCTTTTCTAATTTCACTCATTATGTCCACCATCCGATCATTTTTGCTATTTAAAGGTCAAATTAAATACTTTGATTACATATGTTTGATTATATTTGATAAAAGGAGAATAAAAAGTGTAAATTAATAATAGTTATTTCACCTTTTAAATCGGAGGTTCGCCAATGAGGTTAATTGAATATTATATTAGACTTTTTATTACGTTTGCAGAAATCAAGAGAGAGGTTCAATCGAGTGTAACAAGACATGCAATTAGCAAAGAGTTAGCTTGTTCGGAGCGTAATGTTATTCATGTCCTAAATAAAATGGAAGATGAAAAATGGATTAAGGTTATTAGAGGAAAAGGAAGAGGTAATACAACCAATATCACTTTTTTAATATCGCTGGAAGAAATGTTTGAGAAGTATGAAAAATATTCTCCAAAAACGGAAGATATTGAAAGACTCATTTCTATTCTAGAGGACGATCCCCAATTAAATGAAAGCCATCAACTGATTAATACGTTTATTAATAAGCTCTTTGGTACTTATCCTAAGTTACCACCAAATGACGGTGACGAAAGTGAGTATTTAAAAATACCATATTTTCGGTCGCTTTATTCTTTAGACCCCTCACAAGTGGAAAGGCAAACAGAAAGACATATAGTAAAACAAATATTTAATACATTAGTTACATATAACGAAGAAAAAAAGGAAATAGAACCGTGTCTCTCTCATTATTGGGAGATAGATCCTGATGGAAAGACATATACATTCTATTTAAGAAAAGGGGTTTCGTTTCATCATTCAAAACATCTTGCAGCAGAGGATATTAAGTTTTCTTTTGAAAGGTTAAAGAAAACACCATCTAAATGGATTGTAAAAGATTTGGACACGATTAAATGTATAGGGAAGTACGTGGTACAGTTTTCTTTTACCAAGAGTTTGTTTCACTGGCTCTTCCTTATAACTTCACCGAAATGTTCAATTGTACCTAATAATTATGCTAACAAGTCCATTGATGAGTTTTCTAAACTCCCCATAGGGACAGGTCCTTACAGAATTAAAGAACACGAATCAAATTTTCTTAAACTCTCAGTCCATCATGACTATTTTCAAGAACGAGCACACATTGATGAGATTGATATTTTTATACTGCCATCTATCGAAAAGTATCTTAAAATAAATGATGATATTAATCGGGATTCGATTTTTTACATTCCTTTTACAACCATGAAAGATAATAATGAACTAGAATATATTGAAAGAAGAAGATTATCTGTAAAGTATCTCATGTGGAATATGAATAAAGAAAAAATACGAACGAATGAGGGCATGAGAAGAAAACTGTCAGCAATACTAAACAAAATGAAAATGGTAAAGAATCTAGGTTATCCAAGGTATGAACCTGCCAGTTCCTTCATCAAACAACATTCTTCTTCTCAGGATGAAGAGTATGATCGTGAACCCTATGATTATAAAATAAAAGAACCATTAACCCTAATGACATATGATCTTTCACCACATTCAGAGGATGTAAAATGGATACAAAAAGAGTGTGAAAAACATGGGATTACAATTGAGACCAAGCATTTTCCATTTTCCACCTTTATAAATAATGTTAAAAATGCTGACCTAGTTCTTTCAGAATTTGTCACCGAAGAATCAGAAGAAATATCGCTTTATAATTTGGTCGAATCTCAAACAGGAGTCATAAATAACCTTATTGACCAACAAAATAAAGTGACCATACAAAGAACTTTGAATAATGCTTTCCAACAAGAAGAAATACAACAAAGAATAGAAGTATTTACTAAGATTGATGCATTATTATGTAAAAGCTGTATTGCTGTTCCCTTGTATTGGACTTTCCAAAAAGCGTTATATGATCAAAATTTAATGGGGGTGTCTCTAAGTACCAATGGATTGGTTCCCTTCAAGGATTTGTTTTACAGAAAAAAACTAGGGTCGTACCAATAAATAATTTGTAAAAAATGAAACATCCCTAAGTATGTGAGGAGTTGTACTTATGCTAACGGGAGCGATAGCTCAATAAGCTCTTGCTGCTAAACAAACGGGGAGGTTTATTGGGGAGGTTTATTAATGAAGGAATTTGACTTAACTATAAATTCTAAAAGAAGATATGAAAGCTTTATAAGAAGAGTATTAGAAAGTAAAACGGTTTGGGGATTAAAGGGTGAAGATGGATGGTGTGTGTGTGAATCCCACGAATATCAAGATACAGAGGTTATGCTTTTTTGGTCAGATGAAGCATATGCACGGCAATGTGCAGCTGAAGAATGGTCACATTATAAGCCTACATCCTTATCGTTAGAAGAATTCATGAATAATTGGCTATACGGAATGAATCAAGATGGTTTGTTAGTTGGGGTTAACTGGAATGTCAAGTTAATTGGATTAGAATTAGAACCTTATGATTTATTTAAAGAATTGGAGAAATAGTTTATTCAAGGGGAGAATCGTCCAGTAACGGAATCCCTTTTCGAAATCAACCAACAGTGCAGTAAAATACAAGAAAATAACAGGGGGAAATCAATGGGCAGTATTGATAAAAGAAATCGTTTAAGACAAACTCCTTTTAATTATCGAGTCAATAAAGACAATACAGTCTTTCTGGATTATGAAGGTAAACAGGTGAAAATTCTAAAAGGGAAGGATGCAGACAAATTTATAAGAAAAATGAACGCTGCTGAAAACGAAAAGGATAGACAATTAATAATGGCAAAGATAACAGGAAATTTTAAAAGGGGAAATGAAGGTAATAATCACTCAAAGAAGATGTGAAAAATTCAATTTACATACTACTTCTTCAGCATTATTCTTATTGCATTTTAGGGGAGCGTTAGAAATATCTCGAGTTGCAATGATTGCAGTTCTTTTTTTACACCTGCAAACCGGAAAAAATTGTTAAACTAAAGGTGGGGTTAGCAACATAAGGAGGAGAGATTTTGCTTTATGTATCTGGATTAATTGGATTAGTAGTACTATATATTATCTTATATTCAATGGGTTACAATGCTTTTGGTATTATGGTATATACGATTGAGTGGTCAACTATATTACCTTGGATAGCTTTATATGGCTCATTCAGCTTGTGAAAAGCAAAAAATAATAACTGTTTCACTAACTTTTTTCGGTATAAGTTTCTATAAAGCTTATGGAAAGTATTCAATGTTAAAAGAAAATCCAGGAGACTAAGGACGCTTTTCATTATAGAGAGGCGTCTTTTTTTATGAACCATACATATATGGGGTGTTGAGTCAGTTCAAGAAGAAAATAAAATAGGAGTAAAACGTTGATCTTTTGACTTCATTCAGGAAGGGTATACAAATTAATAGAAAAGGAGGCTTTACGAATGAAGAAAGTCACTGAAATAGGTGGAATTATTTCTGCAGCTTTACTCATCGTTGGATGCCAAAATTCCGGGAATGATTCAGAGCCGGCGGAAGCAAGCCCTGCAGATGGGAATGAGCTGGATGAAGATGAAGAAGTAGAAACTGAAGATAATGATGATGAAAATGGCAGTAATGATAATACGGGAGAAGAGTCTTTAACTGACTCTGATGAGAGTGGCAACAAAGAAAATACAGAAGAAAATTCTATGGATGAAGCTGACGAGAATGATTCTGATACTTATGCTGGAACGCAAGAGACTCCTGCTTACTTGATTGGTTCGCAATATATAGAAGCAGAAGTTGATGACATCGTTCAATTTTATACTGCGTTTTCAATTAAACGTGATGAAGATCAACAACTGTCTCATGTAGATAGTATAGAGAGGTCTCTTATCGATGGTGATCTTTCTGAACAAGACATTCTTAGCTCATACGCTGATATTGCTGTAGAGTGGCCGGAACTTCATTTACATTTCAAGGAAGACGGAAATGAATTATCAGCCACTTCCGCCCAATCGGTCTTGTTTTACGACTCGCTGTTTGGCATTAGTGATTTGTATGGGATTGAAGAAGTGTTATTTTTTAATCCAGAGGGAGAAAATGACATCATTGTGGCTGAACGGGGCATTGATGAGCCTGTCAGTGTTCAAAACGAAAGAGGGCTGACCCGCGGCTATTATGGATTCTACGATAAAGAGTTAGAGGAGACTTTGTTTCTGGCGGGCGGAGAGTTGGAGGAACAAGTGGAGGATGATATGGGTGAGCCTTTATCCTTTCCGGAGACGGTGGAGGCGATGCATTCGGTAAATCGTGAAGACGCGTTTTATTCTTCTGTAATTGCAGAGGGAATGGAAATCGTCAACTCATCGATGGAGAACGGGATTGCTGCAGTTCAATACACGGTGGAGGAAGAAGTCGTAACGGAAGCGGATCTGATTGTGTTTGAGAGAGCGATGCAGCTCGCTGCACTTGATTTTCATGCTTCGGAAGTCCGTTTAATCAATGATACAAAGGAAGAAATCATTACTTACCCATTGGTAGGTCAATAAATTGTGTAAAAGCAAATAGTAATAAAAGGGACGAAGAGCACATTCTTCGTCCCTTTTTTAAATGCAGTTGTGTTTTCCTGTTTTGCAGCTCAGAAGCATCCCAGGAATATTCGCCGTATCATTTCTTTCCGCTTTATTCTTCAGGATTGATCACAATCTCCACCAAGCGGTTGGTTTTTCAATAATTTCCAATTGTTTATTTCATAGAGAAAGAACCGTTGAAGGGAGAGGCTAAGAGACATGCTTTCTGCTGCAGAAGGAAGAAGGAGCAGGCCGGAGAGGGTAAAGAACTGTAGTATAATAAGGCCATACTACGTAAATAACGAATAAGAGGAAATGGATGGAGGTTTTTAGTGTGAGCAAACCTGTGGAAGAGACAGTTATTAATATACTAAAAGAAGACGTATCTCCATTTATTATTTATTTGTTCGGCTCCAATGCCAAAGGAACGGCGCATAAAGGGAGTGACCTTGACGTTGCGTATGTGAGTGACGTTACGGACCTGGATGAATACAAGGTCTTTATGACCGGACAGAAGCTGGCGTCTGTTCTTAATCAGGAAGTGGACCTCGTAAATTTGAAAAAAGCAAGCACTGTCTTTCAGGCACAGGTTGTGCATACAGGCAAGGTGATCTATTGTGTGGATAAAGATAAAAAGCACCGATTCGAACTTCTCGCTCTTAAAATGTACGCAAAGCTGAATGAAGAGAGAGCCGTAATTCTAAAGGGGGTTAGGGAAAGGGGGACTGTTTATGAGAAGTGATGTGGTGTTAAATAAAATCAGTCTGATTGAGCGGTGCTTAAAACGTATTAAGGAAGAATACGATCAAAAACCGGATAATCTGAAGAATTTCACAAAGCAGGACTCCATTGTGCTTAATCTCCAGAGGGCTTGTGAAGCGAGTATTGACCTGGCCATGCACATGGTTTCGGAAAAGAAATTAGGTCTTCCCCAGACGAGCAGAGACGCTTTTTCCATACTGGAGAAGGATGGTTTTCTTGCTCCTTCATTAAGTAATCAGATGAAGGCAATGGTCGGCTTTAGAAATATTGCCGTCCACGATTATCAGGAACTGAACCTCGTGATCCTCCAAAAAATCCTCGAAAATCACCTGCAGGATTTTCAAAGTTACACAGAATCCATCCTTAAGGCAGATGAAGGGGAGTAAATAGACATACTGAAAAAAGACCCTCTGCGGGGTCTTTTTTTCAGCCGTGAGCAGCCTTCTTTTTTGCCAGAAAGGATAAAGATACGGCAACTGCCGGGACGAGGGGCAGGAGTGTCATCCAGAAAGAGAGACCGCTTAAGTACAGGACGGCCAGTAACGCTGCGTTGCTACTGAAAAAGGCAGTCATTTGTGATTTTTTGATTATCCCACAGACAAACAGGAGTACACCTAAGGCGCCGGTGAGCACGATACCAAAGGTCATTTCTTTTCACCCCATGACGCTGAGAGTTGGGTCGTATCGTCCGCCCGGTATTCATTCTGCAAAATCCCCATATGGATCACGTCATGCCACGCGCCATTTCTGTAAAGCGCCTGGCGCGATACCCCCTCCTGGTAAAAGCCCAGATTATTGTACAGGTTGATCGCCTTCGTGTTGAAGGAATATACCTTCAGGGACAGCCGATGCAGGTTCATTTTAAGGAACGCGTATTCCATCAGGAGGCTTACCGTAGCCCTTTCCCCAGGAACGTTTTTCTCCCAGGTCGATAATGCACTCGGCATTGCGGTTTTTGTAATCAATATTGATAAGAGAGGTCACACCGATCGGGGTGTCCGACTCTTTTTCTACAATAATATAACTCTTGGAACTGGGAGTTCCAAGAATAACAAACTGGATGAAGTCTCTCGTTTCTTCAAGCGTATATGTATCAAGGCTGGGGCTGGTGGAGCGCATCACTTCCAGGTCATTTCGCCAGCTGTGGTAACGTTCTGTATCCTCTAATGTCATTTTTCTCAGTTTTAATCTCGATGATTCCAGGAACACGGGCATCCTCTCCCTTACGGGTATTTGTGGTTAATTTTAACATATTGTAATCAACTTTTTCCCGGGAGGATGAGGGCAGCTGGCTGTTTTTGAGGCTTTGTGTAAAGTTATGCGGATTTTGGGTGGATTTAATGCGGATGAATATGAATATATGCCGGATTTGTGTAAAGATAACCAGATCCTCATCCAAATAACTGGGAAACCCCTGCTATGTGTGAAACCTTTGTTCCGACTCCCTCGTATTCATTACCAGAGGTGAGGATAAATGACGGAATTACGATACTATGATCTTGGAGAAAAAAAGGAGATTTTCCCTGAGCCTGTAAAGTCCGCCGGCTTTATGTTTGTGCCGGCTGAGGGGGACACACTTCTCGTGGATGGCTGGGGCTACATTGTAGGGCAAAGAGAGTTCTCCTATGAACAGAGCATCACAAAAATCACGATATTCTGTTCGAGGGAGCGGAAGAAGCGGAAGTGATAGAATAGTTGTTATCCAAATCTTCCACCTGTGCCGGACTGTAAGTGTCAAAAAATGATGGAGGTTTTATGCGTACACTGTTTGTTGTTTTGTCTCTTTTACATGTGCCGTTTCTGATCAGTTACATAGAGTATTACAACCGTTTCTACGGAGAACTGCCCTTGTCGCTCGGCGGTGCGCCGTTTGTGATTCATATCGGTGTTGCGGTCGTGATCGGCATTGTTTCCGCCAGGGTTTCACTACGCTTGTTTCTAATTGTGAACCTCTCCCTGCTTTTGAGTCATGTCCTTTTGGCCCAGGGGCTGGTTGCCGAGGAGCATGCCTACTGGTTTAAACCGTTTGGCCCGACCTGGACGATTTTTCTCTCAGCTTCCTTTTACTTCGCCGTGCAGGGGCTTGCCCGCTGGGGTGCTCTCGTAACGAAAAAGGGATTGCAGGTATGACGAGATACTATCATTTCGGGGGATTTTACGTGTGCATGATCTGTTTCCTTTTCACCCTTCAGCTTATTTATGCCATGACGAATCACACGTGGACCATCTCCCCGCCGGCGATTGTTCTCTGGCTTTTTGCGGCTGCTTCCCTGGTTCTCGGAATATTTGGCTTCAACTATAAACCCGACCACGTGGCAAAAGTCAGAAACTGGACCACGGTGACCCTTTCTTCCTTATTGTGCATTGTTCTTTTCCTGGGGGTACTCCGGTTTCTTTTCATATCGGAGGAATTAATGAAGACCGAGCATTCGCCCGATGAAAAGTATACGATTAATTTTTACCTCACAAACGGGGGAGCAACGACGGCCTTTGGGGTGATCGGGAAGAATGACGGTCCCCTTTGGTTCAACAAAACCATCTATAACGAATACCGGATGGACAAAGCGGACGTGGAGTGGCTCGATGATCATACCGTTACCATTAACGGCCGCACGCTGGATCTGGAAAAAGGCGAGACGTACCCGGACTCGTGATAAAAAGTCTTTGTGTGAAAGGTGATGTTTAGGATGAAACTGTTTTTTAAAGCAGGCCTGGTGTTCCTCTTTCTCGCCGCTTTCTTAAGCAAGCCGAGGATTGCGAGAGGATGATCACGCCGGTCTTTCGGATTGTTGACGTGGAAAAAGCGCAGGAATTTTATCCGAAAATAACCCAGTCAAAGCTGACTGGGTTATTTTTATTCTATTCAATTGCTTAATTAGTCCTCCTCCGTCATTTACAGCAATACAAGCCCGAGGCCGATAATGATGCCGCTCAGGAAAAGAACGATCACACAAAAGCCCATGATGTCCCGGGCTTTCAGACCGGCAATAGCAAGTGCTGGAAGCGCCCAGAACGGCTGAATCATGTTCGTCCATGCATCTCCCCACGCAACGGCCATCGCTGTTTTCGCAGCGTCGACGCCGAGTTCACCACCGGCTGTAAGCATAATCGGTCCCTGGACTGCCCACTGGCCTCCACCTGAAGGGACGAAGAAGTTTACAATCCCCGCACTCATAAACGCAAACAGAGGAAAAGTGGTCTCGTTGGAAATGCTCACAAACCACTGTGAGACATCTGCCGCAAGCCCTGATGCCACCATCATCCCCATGATGCCTGCGTAGAACGGAAACTGAATAATGATGCCGCCAGCATTTTTAACGGCGCTGGCCACACTGTTCAGGAAATTCTGCGGTGTTCCGTGCAGCAGAATACCGAGGAAGAGAAACAGGAAGTTGACGATATTCAGGTTCAGGTCAAATCCGTTTTGCACCAGGTAATAAATGAGGAAGATAATTCCCAAGATCCCCGTCACAAGAGAAACGAGCCGGCTTCGCTCCAGACGTTTCGCCGGTGTCAGCTCATCGGAACCAAGCAGGTCACCGTCGACCGTCGCGGCTGTTTCGTCGTCTTCCAAAAGTGCCGGATCCACGTTTACCGCTTTTTTCTGATCCATCATCAGCCTGTTGAGAATCGGCACGGTAATAAACAGGGCCGCTACAATAGCAAGGTTAAAGGGGGCAAAGATCGTTTCGGTTGTCGGGATCAGCCCGATCAGATCCTCCGTAAAGTTCCCGCTTGTGGCAACCGTAAGCGGAACAGAACCCGCAAGTCCCCCGTGCCAGACAATAAATCCGCTGTACGCACTGGCGATCAGAAGACGGTAGTCCACGGTAGTGACCTTTTTGGCCAGCTCCTTTGCAAACAGCGCCCCGATCACAAGACCGAAGCCCCAGTTGATCCAGCTTGCCATCAGTGAAACGAGGGTGACGATGACAATCGCCTGGCCGGGAGACTTTGCAAGCCCCGCCAGCTTTTGAAGGATCCGCTTAAAGAACGGACTCGATGCAAGAACATACCCGGTGACGAGGATCAGCACCATCTGCATGGCAAATTCAAGCAGATCCCAGAATCCCCCGCCCCAGTGAGCCACCATATCCATAGGCGTACTCGGTGTCAGAATCAGCCCCAGTCCGAAAACAACGAAGGTCAATACTATCACGAATAAAAACGGGTCCGGAAGATACCGCTGCATCATCCGGGTCGTAAAATTTGTAAGCGCATTCATTTTATGTCACAACCTTTCTGTTAAAAAAATGAGTCCCACGGGTTCCTGCAGGCCTAATCTGCACATGTAAAAATATTGCGAATTTTTACCGCGCAGGTTTACATTAAAGGTCACTCATTCCCCCCTTCTACCTCCTATTCGACAAAAAGAGCGTATCCCCTGCAATAAAAAAAGCACCCGATCTCAAACAGGCCAAAAGTACAAAGTTAAAGGCACGGAAATCTCCGTGCCTTTTTACGTTGATCCTTAAAAACCGGGGAAGTCATCCCTTTTTCTACACCTTAACTTCCGTTCCAATTGTCGGCTCCACGATATCCTTTCTCCTGTAGACATTCAGGGTCAGCCCAAGAATGGCAGAATAAAAGAACAGTATGCTCCCGCCATAGCTTATAAAGGGAAGGGAGACGCCCATAATCGGAGCCACGCCAACCTGATAAACACAAGCAACACGGATGAAGAGGTATTCTGACGGGCTTACGCTACATAATCTTTTGATAGGCTACTTCATTTATCAGGAGGTCATTATGCCCTATCCATTTGCAAGGCCTTACCTCACGACCCGCGGGCTTGTCCCTGAAAATCAGGAAAGTCCGATTCACTTTATCGAACCTGGGATCACATCTGCCCGTTATCATTTCAGAAGAAATCATTTTCCCTATCCCAATCTTTTGTCTTTCAACTACTGGATTCCAATCCGGGGTAACGTGGAAAGACCGATGTGGATTTCTTTAAAGGAATTATACGATCTGCCTTCTGTCACTGTACCTGCCTTATTGGAGTGCGCCGGAAATAAACGCAGCCTGTTTGAGCCGAAAGTCTTTGGCGAGCAGTGGGAAAAAGGAGCAATGAGCCAGGGAAACTGGCGGGGCGTTCAACTGCGGATACTTCTTGAGATGGCAGGCATTCAGGAAGGGTCGGTTGAAGTCGTGGTGGAAGGCTGTGACAGAGGAAAAAGAAATGATTCAGCCCAGGAGGTTTCGTATACGAGAAGCCTCCCCCTGGAAAAAGCGATGCACCCCGACACCCTTGTTGCCTATGCATACAACGACAGACCGATACCTTTTAAACACGGCTTTCCCCTGAGGCTGATCGTACCGGGCTGGTATGGCATGGCCTCCGTAAAATGGATCAAACAAATCGAGGTTTCAGCCAAACCATTTACCGGTCCTTTTCAAACAAAAGATTATGTATATTACCCCGAAAAAGACAGTGACGCAGGTGCCTTCCCGGTCACGGCAATGAATGTGAACAGTTCGATCCTCCATCCCACAGACAGAGATATCCTTTCAAGAGGAATCCATGTTATCGAGGGTATCGCCTGGAGCGGAAGTGAGGAGATAGTAAAAGTTGATATCAGCGTGGATAATGGAACTTCGTGGGCAGAAGCCGAACTTGATAATGACGGTGAGAACGGCTACCACTGGATACGCTGGTCTTACGAATGGGAAGCATCTCATCCCGGCGAATTTACCATTCTGAGTAAATCAACGGACGCATCGGAGCAGGTCCAGCCGTCCAGTCCGTTATGGAACCGCAAAGGATACGGCTATAATGCCGTTGATAAAGTAAAGGTGAAGGTTGAATAAACAAGGGGGCAGGCGGACTTTTCCGTCTGTCCCATATCTATGTACCAGACCCCGTTTACCCTGAAACACAAAAGAAGTGCCTCCCGAGCCCGGGAGACACCTTCAATTAAATCCATTTCCTTTCCATCGCAAAAAAAACGTAGCTGTATTCCCCACCGTGCTTGTCATACAGGCTAATCTCACTCTCAATCATTCCGATCACCTGCTGTGCTCCGGTGTTGTGTTCGTACTTCCTTTTCATCTTCTCCAGACTGGCTTGAAGAGGCTCATAGTATTCCCCGGTCCAATCAGACGCCGGAAGAACAAAGTGCCCTTTCGCCTCGTAGCCGTTCATGGTTATCTGCCCGAGCTTTGTATCCACCGTGGCCATGCCGCTGTAAGAAGTAAGATACCTTTATTTTACCAGAGGGACAGCGTTTCCGTACATTTATGGGTTTGTACTTCCTCTTTATAAGGAAAAGTATTCCATATGGAAAGGGGACTTTCGATGAAGAAAACAGCATTGTTTTTTACCCCGATCCTGTTCCTTGCAGCCTGCGGAGAAGAGACCGAACCGGAGAATCTCAGCCCGGAGGATATCCTGGAACAGGCATTGGCCACCTATGAGAACAAGGGTGACATTTATTACCGTCAGACCCTTGAACGGAGGGAAGAAGTAAACGGTGTAGAAGAAACGGAAATGAGAGAGCTTAGGTTCTGGCAGTTTGAGCAAAGCGACGGTCAGGTGATGGAGAGAAGGGAAATTACGGAGGATAATGAACCGACGGAATACTATGTCACGGACACGGAAAGCGGGGGCGTGCTCTTTTACAGAGAAGGCTCGGATACGGCCAGTATTCATGAAAGGGAAGAGGGACCGATCCATACAAGAAGTGATGACATTCGCCGGATGATGGAGTCGGACAGCGCAGAGCTGGCCGGTGTGGAAGAGGTCAACGGCTTTGAAGCTTACCGCCTCACCTTTTCTGACGAGGAGGAGATCCTCGATTACTGGTTTGAGGTGAACGAGTTTTATATTGTTCGGGAAGAAACCAAGGGAAGTGATCCGTACGTGTTAGCTGAAGTGCTGGAGTTCGACCTGGATCCGGACTATGATGAATCGCTGTTTGACATGGACAGTCTGCTGGGTGAAGATGTGGAGGTTTTTAAATAAAAGATACTAGTTGACGGCTCAGATACAGAAGAGTTATAACCGCGGAAAATCGGGATTCAAACAGAAAAAAACCCGCTCTGTTTTAAGACAGAGCAGTTTTTTTTCCTCACTTAATATACTCTTGCGGCAAGAACAGCGAGCACAGTAATAAATGAAATCTTCATAGCATTTCTTACAATCGTTAAAAAATAGTCCGGATACGGTTGGACGGATGTCGAGTATACCCCCATTGCATCTGGGGTTGTGGAGTAGCGGTCTGTAAATACCAGTAACAGTGCAAATGAAAGTATAAAAGAATAGACAGTCGTTTTTACTGCCAATTTTCCCAATTCACACACTCCATCTGGATCTCTCTTATTTCCACTTCTTAAACAGGTTAAAAAGACTGAACGACGTCTTCTTGTAAACTTTGTTGTAAGCGGCTTTCTTCGGGCTCTTTACCCATCCCATGCCCTTTTTGCCGTAGCCGGGTGAGACTGTGCTCTTCACGGCCCGTTTTGCTCTTCCGGTCGTGCGGGCCTTGAGAGACTTCTTGATACTAGGTTTTCGGATGCCTATTTTCATAAATGACCGCCTCCGAATGAATTGAGTTTATTGTCCAGGCCAGCGTCTTTTCCGGGCCTTGGATTCTATTTACCAGTTTAACATAAATACCCATTTTTATCCTTGTTGGTTGATAGAAGGGAAACGAAGCGTAAAAACACAGCTAAGTGTAAAAAGGCATCGGCTAAGCGTAAAAACCGCACGTCAAAGTGTAAAAAGGCGGCTTCTAAGCGTAAAAACTCCGTGTGAAAGTGTAAAAAGCTACAGCTAAGCGCAAAAAAAACCCCTATAATGTGGTCGATATCCACCCCCCGCCGCCTGCGGACGGGGACGTAACCTTACAGTAAAATCGCCATGGCCGCAAAAAGGGTGCCGAAGCCGATGGAAGCAATGCCGATTTTAATTCTGTTCACAGATTTACGGGCAAGTTTGTGCTGTGTCTCGTTGTCGGTGTCCATGTTTTGATACTGCTTGTTAAGCCAGAAAAACTGCAGTCCGCCCAGTACGAGAAAAGCGAACGATAAAAGGGCCAGCGTGATGCGGGGTTCCAAATGAATCCTCTCCTGTTCAGTAAAAATACTACCTCCCATCCTACCACACGGAAAGGTCTTCTGACAGAGGAGCTCCCCGCAGACAGCCCGCTCAATCCCTGTGAACGCGGATCCAGTCGTTCACCTGGCCCGCTGCACGAGGCGATAGTGAGTAAATCGTATGGGTCTCATCCGTGTTCATAACCGTCCCATGCTCCGTACCCGTCCACAGGAAATAGGCCTCCTCCCCAATCTCCACCTTAAAATGAGGATCATCCATATCCACAACCCCCCTCTGTTTTTTAGCCCCGTTCACCGCCTTCGTGAAGATGGCGATGTCGTCATCATCTGTAACCACCAGGGCGGAATCTTCATTCACATCGCTGAAGCTGTTCATCTCGTAAAGGGTGACTTCAACCACATTGGCAGAGCAGGCAGACAGGAGCAGAGCAAATAAAAGAAACATTGGCTTTTTCAATGAAAACCGCCCCTTTTTCTACAGCTCTTTTTTCAAATAATAGTGCGTAAAGTCCCGGCCCACGCCGTCGATCTTTCCAAACACGCGGTAGCCGTGTTTTTCATAAAAGCCGAGTGCCTGGAAGCTGAGCGTATCCACTTTGATGAAATCACAGCTTCTCTCCAAAGCGATCTGCTCCATTTCCTGCAAAAGCTGCGTCCCGTATCCGGATTTTCGCAGTTCAGTGTCCACAATGAGTGTATCGATCTCCAGCCAGTTCCAGCACACGGCTGCTAAAATCCCGCCCTTTACATTCCCGTATTCGTCTTTAAGCACCAGGTTGATCTGCTCATACCGGTCTCTTAAATCCTTTGGGAAGTGGGCCAGGTTATAGTAAAAAAGCTGATCATTCACATGTTTAATGTCTTCTTTGTCTTCTGTTTTTGTAATGGTTATCTCCATGTTTTTTCTCCTTCAATCCTCATTAATAGACTCCATTTCCATATTTCTCTATTTTTCTTCGGAATTCCTTCAAATTACAAATATTTAACCTTCATGAAGAATTTTGTAGGTTTTAAGTCTTTAGTAGGAAGGGAAAATTTTGAAATTAGTAGAATTATCCAGATGTTTCTATTTCAGTTGTTGCGGGGAGGAGCGTGCTTTTTTATCCGGCTTTGCCAAGTTGAATAATCAGGAGGAAGATGTTGATGAATGGTTGGATGAAAAAGGGTTTATTATTTGTTTTTGTATTTGTGATGATGGGAAGCGTGATCGCCGGTGTACATGCGGAGGGTCTCTCCAATGATGATCTTACCGGGGTGCAGTTTGAGGAAGGCCGGCTAAAAGATGGGATGCAGGATTTAAAGCATACGGCTGTGCTCATTCAGTCACAGACAAATCCATCTGTGATTCATCAGCGGATGACGGATCAGATGGGAAACCTTTATGCAGACCTTCCTGACGGGCAGTACAAATTAAAAGGATTGCATCACGGCAGTCACTGGTATACGACTGAACAGGTATTTACGATCGAGGAAGGCATGATTGGTGATTCAAAAGGGCGTGAGAGCAGCCTTACGAAAAACCATCAGGTGAAAGGCCCCGCTTATAAGGGGAAAAAGAACGTGAACGGCCAGCTGTTGGAGGGCACATCAGGACTTCAGGGAGACCTTCTGATTGGAACGATCTCTGAGACGGAAGAAGAGATTGTGACACTCTCGACGAATAAGAAAGGTCAGTTTTCTGCCTCTCTTGCGGACGGGGAATACTTTATTTTCGGTGTGTCAGTCAATGGCGGGCTTTATAAATATGAGCGAATGCTTACCGTAGAGGGAAACAACCTCTATGTAGACGGGGAAAAGCAGACATCCTTGACGGTGGCAATTCCCGAACGGAGCTACAGCGGTGTAGTAAAAGACAGTAAAACCCCTCTGGAAAAAGCAGGGATCATTATCGAAAGGGTTGGAGCAGGGTACAGTTACGATGAAGAGGACTATGATGAAGACTACGGTTACGATTACGGCTATGAATTTATCGAATTCACGTACACAAACCGTAAAGGTGAATATGACATAAGAGCCCTGGAAGACGGTACTTACAGCCTGAGTGTGTTCCACGATACCTACTATGCGTGGGAAACGTACCTGTTTGACGTAGCAGACGGCGCCCTTTATATTGACGGGGAAGAGGTCTCCCGGTTGGACGTTGCCGTTCCGGATATGACCCTGAAAGGCACACTGTTTGATAATGGGAAAAAGGCCGGACATGGTTACGTGGAGATTGAGAGGCACGAAGAGGACGGACACTGGTACGATTATTTTTCAGTGCCGGTGGATAAAAAGGGAGACTTTTCATACCGCCTGGCCGATGGCAGCTACACGGTAACCTTCGTGGAAGAGCGTTATCGGAGCACCTCTGTTGACCTGCCTTTTGAAATTAAAGACGGAAAGATTATTTATGATGGATCCGTACGTGAAACATTGGACATTCCCCTGCCTCCCATCACGTTTTCCGGCAGGCTTCTTGATGATGGAAAAGCGCTGAACGGGTATGTCAATGTGGAAGGGGAAACAGAGGACGGGGTGTTTTCGTGGTACGGGGGAAAAACAGATAAAAAAGGAGTCTTTTCGTTACGGTTGAAAGACGGATTCTATGAAGTATCGTGGGTGTATCTGCTTGACGAACATGAAGAATTTTATGCCCGGACTTCTTTTGAAATGAAAGACGGACAGCTTTATGTGAACGGGGAAAAACAAAAAATGCTGGATATCGATGTACCGCCGGTCTCTTTGCACGGCATTGTTCTGAATGATGGGGTCCCTGTAGGAGACGGGGAGATTGTCGTTGTATCAGAAGATGGAGATTACGTGTGGAAATGGCTGAACGATGACGGTACCTTCTCTATGCGGTTATCCGACGGAAAGTACAGTGTAAGAGAAGTGTATTTGTTTGAAGACGGCACCTCCGCATTTTTGATGGTACCGTTCGACATTGTGAATGGAAAGACAATCGTCGATGGAAAAGAAACAGACAGACTTGAGATCCATGTTCCGCCGGTATCCGTGACAGGCTACCTTCTTGAAGACGGAGAGTCTGTACCGGGAGAAGTAATGATTACGCCTGTTGATGACGAATATAACTCCATTTGGTCCTATACGAACGAAAACAACATGTTCTCGTTACGTCTGTCCGATGGGGACTTTGAAGTGCAAAACGTGTACCTGGAAGACGGAACATCATTTAGAACCCACCAGCCTTTCTCTGTTAAAGACGGTCAGTTAGTGATCGATGGTGAGCCTGCCGAGCACCTGGAAATAATAGTCCAGCCCGTAACACTCAGTGGATCCGTCTATAAAGGAGATACCCCGGTTCAAGAGGGCTATGTATCGGTGGCTTCTGCGAATGAAGAAGACTGGTACGACAGTTGGATCGAAGGAGGGGCTTACCGCTTCCGGTTGAGCGATGGTGACTACCGAGTCCTTGCGGTGGACAGTTGGGATTCAGGGTATGCTGAGTTTGACCTCGAATTTGAAATTAAAGACGGGAAGCTGTTAGTAGGTGGAAAAGAACGTGACACATTGGACCTGGATTTGAACGAGGGTCAAAAACCGTAATTGATGAAGCACCGCAGGGGTATCGATGCCCCTGGGGTCTTTTTTACAGGGTGTTCCTAAAGATTCATACGAAAACAGTGTTATTAAAAAACTGTTAACTTGTTTTGACTTCCTGATTTAGGGAAATAAGGAGGATAATTGATTCAGTACTACACTCGAATTCATGTGAAATGAAGAATGACATGAAGCAATGGACATGTACTGAAAAATCACTTACATACAGGAGGAGAAGCAGATGAGCGAAGCAGGAACAAAAAACAAACCAACGTGGATGCTGGTAGTGGGGTATATCAATGCCTTAATAGCACTCCTACTCGTCCCGATCCTTTTCGGAGGACTGGGCATTTTATTCGGGTACCTGTATAAAAAACACGACCCTAAACAGGGCAAAACACTTATGATTGTGGCAGGGGCTGCAATTGTTATCGGTGCGCTAATCGGGGGCTTCACCTACATGCTGGACCAGTAATTGAATGTGAATGGCGCATGTGAAACCACATGCGTTTTTATCTGACTATTGCTGATTCTCTTTTTGTTCGATCCTTTTATTCAGATGATCCAGAAGAATACCAGCCCCGGCGATCATGAGAATAACGCTGAGTACATAAGGCACCCATCCCATTATGTCATTTAATACTGTCACAAACTTACCCGGAGGGTCGCCCCAGCCTCCTAAGTGAGGGACGTAGAGAGCAATCGCCACATGCATGAGTCCGAACAACACAAGTCCCGACAGAAACAGGACGTATCCTGACACTAAAATATTCTTATTCACCGCAGTTCCTCCATCATTCTACTTTTTCTCCCTGATTCCAAATCCAATCCCTCCAGGATCCACCAGATAGGCAAGATAAAAATTCTCAAACGTCATTTTCTCTCTTACAACCTGCGCGCCACAGTTCTTTGCTCTGGCCATCGTTTCATCAATCGAATCGACTTCGATTAAAATCCGTGTGCCGTGAGGGTAATCACTTGGACCTTTGCTGATCCCTCCGTGAAGCTCTCCGATTCAGGCTCCTTTTCCTGTTGAGACAGGACGGTACTCCCACACCGGTTCCCCGATCTCCCAGCCAAAAACCTCATTGTAGAAATGCGAAGCCTTCTCCGGATCCTGACAGCTGATCTCAAATCCTATGACTTTTCCCAACTTAATCACTTCTTTCCTGTATAATTAGATATATTTACCACATTTCTCTTCTGGGCTGATAAACCCCTTCTTTTTCCCGCGGAATATTGTCAAAAAAAGCATGGATTTGCAGACACTTACATTATGTGAGTTATTACAATATTATGGAAGTTTTCATAGGGATGAGTACGGAGGCGTCAAAGCTTGGGTTTTAATAATGCGCTTCCGGTATATTTGAAAATGTCAGCGTAGTGCAAAAAGCATAGCATGATTTCGTTTTATATAGAGATTACTCTTATTGGTGTTGAATCTTTTTTCCAAAATTACCGTATAGAAGAAGTAAGATCTCTTTGGGAGGGATTCATTTGAAAAGATTGTTTGCTTTCCTGACGGTAATGTTGCTGACGGGTGTAGTGGCGGGATGTTTAGAAGAAGCCGTACAAGAGGAGTGCTGGGGGAAGGGGAAAGAAACAGAAATCCATCTCAATGAAGATGAGGATACGTATACTCCCCATCCAAAACCTTGCTTTGACCCCAGATTTGAAGAGGAATCAAACGTTAGCGTTACGACGTTTTCATCTGACCAATCATTTCATTATCGTGAAATACTTGAAGAGAATTTTGAAGTAGGAATACAGCTTTCCATCCATCCCTCTGCTACTACAGTGTCAGCCGGCTCCTTTAAGGAAGAAGTGAAGAAAGTAAACGGTCACATGATTTATAAGGCAGTAGATACGGCCGAAAGAAGCGAAGAGGAGAATGATATTGTTTTTTCAGCGAGAGGCAGGTACGACGACATCTTTGATTTTCATATCGCCTTCTGGGATCCTGAGTTCAGATATTCAGAAGACGAGAAAATACAGATGATCGAAGACCTTATCAGCGATATTCACTAAACAATAGCCCTGAACATTGATTAACGTGTTTGGGGTTTCTGACTTAACACAGCCTGATAGGAAAGGACAGATAGTATGGAAATAAACCTACAGGTGAGGAGCGTCACCTTTTCTGCAGAAATCCAGGGAGAAGGCACAGGCACGCCAACAATCGTGCTGGAGGCAGGGTACGGGGAAGACTCAGACACGTGGGAGCCTGTGGTAGACCGCCTTTCCGAGCTGGGAGAGGTGTTCCGGTATGACCGGGCAGGCCTTGGCCGGAGCGGGAAAAGCGAGAACCCGAGAACGAGCCGTGAGATGGTAAAAGAACTGTATGATCTTCTAAAGGCTGCTGGAATAGAGCCTCCCTATATCCTTGTGGGCCATTCCTTTGGGGGAGTGAACGCGCGTCTGTATGCTTCGGTCTATCCGGAAAACGTCTGCGGCCTCGTCCTCGTGGATGCGACACCGGTTGATTACCGAGAACGCTTCCTGCCGGTAGTGGAGGCCACTGAAAAAGTACAAACCAACTTTTTTAATGGCTTTTATTTAAGTGGCAATGGCTCCACTCGGTTGCTCGCCTGTTACGAGAAGCCCACTCATAACAGGCTTTAAAACATGCAACCGTTCCGCTCATTGCTAAGAAGGCACTGAAAAAAGTTAAAGATCGAACTTTTTCAGTGCCTTCGTAATGCCGGAGGAGTTTCAAATAGCATACAAAAAGCAGTTTGTGATCGAAGGAAATTACGAAGAATTTATGGAGAGCCTGAACCAGGTGAAGAAAACAGAAGTCAAATTGGACATTTCCCTGACTGTCCTGGCTGCCGGAAAAAAAGATCATTACTCCGCCGGGGCACAAAAGCTGTGGAACACCCTGCAGCATGAGATGCTCACGATTTCTTCAGACAGCCGGTTCATCATGGCCGAAAACAGCGGCCACTATATCCACCGTGACGAACCGGAAGTGGTGGTCGCGGCGGTCAGAGAAGTGATTCAACGATCGACGGAGGAAAAGAAATGAAGAACCTTAGACTACGGGCTCAGGAGATCTCGAGACACTATAAGAAAAACCCTAAAGTGGAGTCAGTATTACTCGGGGGGTCTGTTGCACGAAACTGGCATGATGAATTTTCGGATATTGAACTATTTGTCCTCTGGAAGGAAGGTCCGACGGATGAAGAGCGGATGGCTCCTGTCAAAGCCGTGGACGGGCAGCTGCTGGACTTCTATCCCTACGAAGATGAAGAATGGTCGGAAACGTATATTACCAAGGGAGTTAAGCTGGAGATCAGCAATTTTTTGACCAAAACGGTATCATCTTTCATCCGGGATGTGACGCTGTCGTTTGATACTGGCCTGGATAAGCAGTGTGTGGTGGCAACGGTTCGGGATGGGATTACACTCAGGGAAGAGGATGGTGTGATTGCGGTCTTGAAAGAAAAAGCAGCGGTTTATCCTCCGGAACTGAGGGAAGCCATGCTCCGGGAAAATAGTGACCTGGGCAGCCGCTGGAATAATCGTGAAGCCCTTCTTTACCGGCAGGACTGGCTTATGCTTTTTAGCGTAATGGTGTCTGTACAGACGAAATTGATGGGCATCTTGTTTGCACTGAACCGGCAGTATGTTCATCACCCTGCATTCAAATGGCAGCACCAAACACTTAGGGGAATGGCCCTGAAGCCTGAGAGGGCAGTGGAGCGGTTTAACTCCGTTCTTCTTGGCAGCCCTGAAGATGCGATAAATGAAATGGAAGCTCTCATTCATGACGTGTATGAACTGGTAAAACAGGAATACATGCATCTGGATTTATCTGGGCGATGTTTATAGGACCAAAGGACGAAGCCGGAGGGTGAAACGTGTATGCCTTTGTCGGCTATTTTATAAAGGGGATTTTTTCGCCTCTGCCGAACTATGTATAGAAGAGTGTTCATTTTCAACAGGAGGGGTCTTTATGAAAAGTCAGGCTCACGGACGGTTTGTGGATCTTCAAAGAGAGGCTTTCTCTGCGTTTGAACAAAAGGATTACGAAGGTGTACGTAAGCTGGTAAAGAAAATCGACGGTGCTTTTCCGAAACAGAGGCATCGTACGGTTATGTGGAAAATGTGTTCGTTCGCCCTGGAAGGGGAGAGGGACAAAGCCTTTGAAATTGGGTTTGAAGCCCTGGACGAAGGCATCTGGTGGAACCCGGACCGGATAAAAGAAGAGCCGGGTCTAGCCGATTTGCAGGAGGACCCGCGGTTTGAGACGTTCGTGGCGCGATGCCGGGTAAAGTATAATGAGGAAAGAGACACCAGGGACCCGGTTCTCGTCTCCATGGGGAATCCCCTCAGCCACCAGCGGCTGTTCGCCATTCACTGGCGCGGTGACGATGCCGAGAGTTTCTCCGAGTATTTCGAAACCACACCTAGACTTGCAGACTGGCATATGGGCTTCCCCCAGTCGTCCCAGGTTCACGGATACAGCCGTTTCTGCTGGGATGATGAGGAAAAAGCTCTTATGGTTTTGAAAAAATCATATGAAGCGTTTGACGAGATCAGTGTGGGCGGAGGAGAGACCCTGCTGTGCGGGGCTTCCCAGGGGGGAAAACTGGCCATCGACCTGGCCCTCAGGCACCAGCCCGTTCCCCATCACTGCTTTTTCGCAGTCGTCCCGTCCATCAAAGACCTTAAAGCCTATGAATCCTTGTTGAAGGAAGGAGTCTGCAGCAAAGTGAAAGGGTACATCCTCACAGGCGAAAACGATCCGTACCTTCAGCAGCAAAGGGCCCTTCACCAGCTCCTTCTCGATTACGACGTTCCATGCCAATTCGTCGTCGTTGAAGGACTCGGCCATGATTTCCCGGAGAATTTTAACATCTTCGCGGAAGAAGCCGCCGCTTTTTTAATGAAATAATGGTGGACCGTCACTTCGGTGGCGGTTTTTTTAGGTGGAAGTGAGCTTCAAACATGTTAGCGGCTCGTTTAAACAGTTTAGTCGTTCGTTTAAACAGGTTAGGAACACCATTAAACGACTTAGCACCAGAAATGTCTCTTTTTTGAGCGATCAGATTATTAGAGACCACAAATAGGACAATCCCCCCTTGTATTAGCCGGCCCTTTCCTCCATAATTCGAATCGTAATGATTACGTTTTGTGATCGGGAGAGGAGGATTATCATGAAAAAAATTCCTGTATTTGTGCTGAGTGGTTTCTTAGGCAGCGGGAAGACAACCCTGCTGGTTGACATAATTAAAAAAGCCCGGGATAAGGGGCTGAGTTTAAGTGTTCTTATGAATGAAGCCGGTAAAACCGATACAGACGGAAGGCTGATTTCTGAACTGGATGGTGATCTCCCGGTAGAGAAGCTTCTTGATGGTTGTATGTGCTGCAACAAAAAGAGTGAAGTGTCCGGGGCCGTGATGAAATTGGCAGAGACAAATCCGGATATGATGGTAATGGAGTTAACTGGTATTGCCGACCCTGAAGAAGTGGCAGATGCATTGGCTGAACCGGAACTCATGGAACATATCGAACTTAAGAAAGTTATATCCGTTCTTGATGGTGAAAATATTCTCGACTACAACAGCATTTTTACAGCCGAAAGGGCGATGGTGAAGACAACGCGCAAGCAAATCGCTTTTGCAGACGCCCTGATTGTCAATAAAGAAGATCAAATGGATGAAAACAGCAGGAAGAAAATCAAGCGGGTGATCTCAAAAGAAAACAGTGTTGCACCGGTTACGTTTACGAGTTACTGCCAGGTGGATTTGGACGAACTGTTATTTAACATGGAAGGGGAAAGAAAGCCCTTTTCATTGTTAAAAGAAGAAAAGAATACTGATGAACACACCCATTCCCGCATTCAAACATTGAAAATTGAATTTACCAAGCCGGTTAAATCCAAACGTGCGGCAGAGGCGTTATTTAAGGAACTTAAGCCGGGTCTGATTCGGGCAAAGGGGTATATCAGTGTAAAAAGAGAGGCAGACGTCCACCTCATTCAGCACGTGGTGAAGAAGACCTACTGGGAGAAAGCGCAGGCTCAAGAAGAGAGTTATCTCATCTTAATCGGTCTGGAATTGGATAAAGGCTACATTACAAGCAGGTTGAACGAGCTTATAGTGAATGACTGTTGATGGTTCTTTAATCCGGTTTATAATTAGAAAAGATGAGTATACCTCTTAGTCAGTGAACCTTTTTATAAAATGTGAAGTGCTGGTTCGTTTTATGTCAAGCGTAGCTGAACGCCAGCAGCGAGACACCTGCGGCAGTGGGGGCCAGACGAGACCCCGCAGGGAAGTGCCCGAGGAGGCTCGCCGGCACCGCCGCGGAAAGCCAGCGGATGGGGTTCAGCGGAGCTTCACAAACTGACGTAATGGTATACTCATTTTAGAAAATATATACAAAATCACATGAGCAACGAAGGTTCAATACTCAGTACCTTCGAAAATTTCAACACGCTCTATTTGAATCAATCTTAAAGCTTTTGAGCATATCCGAATTCCCTTTAAAAAGACCGGCAGAAGTGAACCTTGCTGCCGGTCTTCCATTTTGAGACCCCTTCTTAACCTCAGTTAATGTGAGGAGGAAATGCCCCCTATAAATCTCCTGTTATGAGCCGGACCAGCACGAGCATGACCAGTGCGGAAAGAACGGAGGTTGTTGCCTGCTTTCCGGTAACACTAAGGGCTGCTTTCACCCCCATTTGCTTCCCGATTGTCCAGATTGTAACCAAACAGCCGGAAAGGGTGGATGCAAGGTACACCACAACAAAAATTTCAAGAATAGAGAATGTGGCAAGCATGGCGCCTCCCCCTTCGTTAAACAGGAGGATCCCGTCTTTACGCAGCACAGAAAAGAAAATGGCCACAGCTGCTTCTACAGGAAGGGAAAAGAACGAAAAGACTGGTTCAAATATTCCAATCACAAAAGCCATGATTTTGAATTCATCCAGCAAGAAAGCAATAAAACAAATCAGGAGAAAAACAGGCATAGCCTGGTAAAAAAACTGATTCAGCATGCCGGTCAGTTTTTTTACCACCCTTTTTTTAGCAGGTTTGCGAAGCCGTGAACCCCCCGGGAATATCAATGGCATGTCACGCGGTTTCCCGTACCAGATCCGGGTATGGCATGCTCCTGCAACGAACAGGACCCCAATGTAGGGAATAAACATCCAAGGTGCATGGACGGCGTTGAAAATCGACAAGGTCGCTCCTATCTGGTAGCTGCAGGCAGAGCCGAAAGATACCATGGAAACACAGTGTTTCTGACTGCAGGCATGACAGCCTTTTGTCTGCATAATGGCCACCACATTGCATCCGTATCCCGTTAAAACAGGCACTAAATCCGACCCCGTAAGACCGATCTTTCTTAACAGAGGATCGCTTCCCCGCACTAATTTAGTCTGGAGCCCTGTTTCTTCAGCAAGGGCAATACTCACTCCTACAAAAAGAACCACAGGAAAAGCCCAGACAAAAGAAAAGGTACCGAGTGAGATTAGTCCGTAGTCGCCCATAAAAAGTGTTTGAACAAAAGCAGGCATGTTTGTGAGTGTGCCACTCAACGGTTCGAGAACATAGGATTCAACGACAGGTTCGATAAAGGACGCAAAGTGATAGGCAAGAAAAATCGGGATCCCATAAATCAAAATAATGACGAGCAGCACCCAGGCCTGTGTAAAGAAAGGTGGAAGCTGCACAGGCTGTAGATGTTGTTGAGTGTGAGATCTCATGGCCTAACACTGACAACTGTTATCGCAGCAGGATAAGTCATCAAGATACATGGTGGCTTTGCGGTACTCATTAAACACCTCATCGTTAACGGGAAGACCGAGACGAACAAGAATTTCCTTTGCAATTACGGCAAATCGCTGTCTGAACTTGTAGATGAAGCAAAAGATCACCTCAGCATGCTTTACCTGGGGACCTGTAAGAAACAGACCATCTGTGACCGTGGATTCATCTGACTCCGTAAGACGGACATTACCGTTATCTTCCCAGTAAAAATGCTCAAAAATAAGGGTGAGACTGCTTTTGTATCCTGTAGCAATAAAAGGCACGGTCTCTGATTCGATCACTTCCCCTGAAAGTAAGTGAATATAAAAACGCTCACCTTTTTTATCTACCTTTGCGACTTGGGCGTCACCTAACAGGGTAAGCTCATCACGGTCAATAACCTCATCAAGCCGCTCACTCGTGAAAGGAGATAATGAGACGCTCGGGTCAGGATCGTCGTTGTTCCACGGTTCTCCCTTGGCAAGAACGGTAACTTCCTTTCCGCTTAAAACAAGGTGATAAGCCGCATCAATTCCGCTTTCATAGCCACCGATAATGTAGTGGTGTCCCTCCTGAACAGAGGTCCAGCTGCCCACATCACTTGAATGAACGCAATGTCCGGCCCCTGGAAAAGGATGGCGTTCAGGATATTGATACTCTCCTCCTGCCCACACCACAAACTCACTCTGGAAAACACCAGAGGATGTTTCAACGAAAAACCTCTCATTTTCTTTATGAACGCGCTCAACGGTGATTCCCGTTTGAACAGGAAGCTCAAAGTGATCGGCAATCCGCTTCAAGTAATCAGCATAATCTTCCCCGCTCAGATGTTCCCGGTCATAGGCATAGCCGGGAGATGTACTCGGAACGACAGCATTCAAATCGAGAAGCCCGAATCCGTGCCCCGGGAATGAGGGAGTCAGCAGTCTCGTTTCTTTCGGCCAGTTTAAAAAAGTGCTGCCGACCTCGTTTTTCTCCAAAATCGTGAAATTCTCCAGTCCAGTTTGCTTGAAAAGAGACCCAAGTCCCACCCCGGCAGGACCTGCGCCAACGATAATCACATCATAGTGAGTTGCAGTCATAGTAAAACTCCTTAAATCGTAATCATTACTATTTATGTAGCTTATCATACTTACATACGTTAAATCTGTCAAAGAGGGCACGTTTGTTTGATTATTTGAAGCGCTGCACGTACAATAGACGACGTAATTATAAAGCGTAATCGTTCTTATTTGCGGGAGGGAGATGCAAGGATGACAATAACCAATACATGGCTGACAAAACCGGAAAGGCACGTTCTGTTCGGTTCTGTTCCGCCGGTAAAAGGCGTAAAACCAACGGGTAAAGAAGAGATGGCTGATTTGCAGAATAAAGATGAAGATTTTTTGTTTTCTTTGGACGCGGTTGGTGTTGCAAGTGTGAAGCATCCTGTGGTGGTCATAAGTAATCGTGCACCATATGAGCAGGCAACGGTGGGAACCTTTTCTTTGACTACGTCTCTTCGTCAGGATAAGAAAGGAATCAATATGAGCAGGCTGACAGAGGTTCTTCATGAATACCAGGAAAAGGACGGACTCCGGTTGACGCTTGAACAATTATCCGCTCTTGCAAAAGAGCTGGCCGATCGTATGGAACAGGAGGCTGCCATAGTGGAAGTCAGTTTTCCGTGGTTTTTTACAAGGGAAAGTCCCGTGCTTAAAAAACCTGGCATGATGCATGCGGATGCCCATTTGACTGTGTCCTACCATGAAGAGAAAGGGATTTCTGTCAGGGGAGGACTAAAGGCGGCGGTTACGACCCTTTGCCCATGCTCAAAAGAGATAAGCGAGTACAGCGCCCATAATCAAAGGGGGTATGTAACGATAGAGGCACACCTGGACCTTCAGCAATTAAGCAGAGATTGGAAGGAGATTTTTCTGACAGCTGCGGAAACGAACGCAAGCTCTCTCCTATACCCTGTGTTAAAAAGACCTGATGAAAAGGCGGTCACAGAAAGAGCATATGAAAATCCGCGATTTGTAGAAGATATGGTACGCCTTGTGGCAGCTGACCTGTATGAGGAAGAAGGCATCATCAAATTTACAGTGGAATGCCGGAATGAAGAGTCCATACATCTCCATGACGCCGTCGCAAGTGTTACTTTCGATAAAACAAAATAAAGGAGACTTGAAAGTTATATTGAAGTAGGAAAGGGTATAGTATGACTACATGAATCTTTGAGTACTCCCTCGGGAAAGGATGATTACTATGGTAAGCAAAGAATTGGTCAAAGAACTGAACGAGCAGATGAATTACGAATTTTACTCCGCCCACATCTATCTGGCAACGGCAGCGTACTGCTCGAACGAAAGTCTCGACGGGTTTGCAAATTTCTTTTTGGCGCAGGCGGAAGAGGAGCGGTATCATGCCATGAAATTCTACAATTTCATAATAGATATGGGAGCCCGGGCGGTAGTGGACGAACTGCCAAAGCCAAACCGTGACTTTTCTTCTGTATTGGATGCCTTTGAAAAATCATTGCAGCACGAAAAAGACGTGACCGCCCGCATCTACAAGCTGGCTGACCGCGCCCTTGATGAAAGAGAACACGCCACAATGACGTTTTTAAACTGGTTTATCGAAGAGCAGGTGGAGGAAGAGGCCACGTTCGACTCGATCATTCAAAAGCTCAAGCGTATCGAAAATGACAGCAATGCTTTCTACATGCTTGAAAGCGAGCTCGGGAAACGCACCTTTTCCCCGGAATAACCGCACATATTTCTATAGAAAAGAACCGGACGCAACCCGCGCCGGTTCTTTTTTGTGCAGCATATAACCCCATTAACGGTTTTACGCCTATGATTGACGGATTCAGTACGGTTATTAACGGCTTCCCCTCTCCATTAACGGGTTGGAGAGCTCCCTTCAAAACATCTCCCCGCGCCCAGTCTACATCCCCAAAACGGCAACGGTTTCAGGGTAAAACCGGCACATACAACAACCGAAAATCCCCAATGCCTCTTGGTCATGTTCTTATTTAAAAGCACATTCAAAATGGAACTGATGGCGAAAAAGATGAAGAAAACGAACGGAATCATATAAAAGTCCACCCGGCATCCCCCCACTGTTTTCCTTTATTATAATTTGCGTAGGATAAAAATGGAATATTTGTTAGAATGAACACAGAGATTCGGAGGTGGAGAGATGGTCATTTATACATTCGCAAAAGAAACAGGAACGCAGGTGACCCGGTTTAATTCGGACTTCATTATGTCCCGGATCGCTGTCATAGACACGGAAACCCGCATCGGCTGTATGCATCTGGGGGCAGAAGGCGTCATCGGAGCCCATGAAGCTGCCGTACCCCAGCTGCTGCTCATCGTTTCCGGTAAAGGAACGGTCATGGGAAAAGAAAACGAGTGGGTTGAAGTGACGAGCGGCGACGCCGTCTGCTGGGAGCGTGGTGAATGGCACGAAACCCGGTCGGAAAAAGGATTGACGGCGATTGTCGTGGAAGCAGAAGAGCTTTATCCCTCGAGGTTTATGAAAGAAAAGTAACCAAAAACGGAGGTGAAAATCATGAGCAACCGAAAATTCTACAAATCCACCACAGACGTGAAGGCCAGCGGCGTCCTAGCCGGCATCGCCGAATATTACAACTGGGACCCGACGATCGTTCGGCTTGTATTTGCCATCGCCACTCTCCTCACATCAATCATGCCCGGCGTAATCGTCTACATCATCGCCGACTGGGTCATGCCAAAGGATACAGAAAAAGAATACGAGATTTAGGAACGTTCACCACCGGTTTGAATCTGTAACCCGGACTCTACTAAAGTCCCGGCTGGCCTGTTTTATTTCTCCTATGAGTTTTGGCTATTATACGAATGCGTTTCATTATTTTCGGAGTCTCTTCTCGTGTATTTTTCCCCATCCTTATAAAAAGAAGGAAAAATCACTCACATTTATAAAAGAAATTCATTTCAGTTACCTTTGTTACACAGAAAAAAAGGAGGAGGGAGTATGAGGGAGTCAGCGAAGAAGATAATGCCTTTAGGTCTAATCGGCGTCATCGTGATCGGGGTATTTCTCCTTACTTTGGAAGCGCCTATCGATTCAGAGGGAAAAGGCGTAATGGATGACACCTTTTTCGACGATTTTTCAGCCGGATTGGATGTAGCGGCTGTGAAGTTACACGATGTAACCAACAGTGATGGTGACGAACTTCAGGCATACTTGCACGAGTTAAAAGCAATGTTCCTTCTGTTGGATGAACAATTTTATGAAGGAAGTGCACAATACGAAGAGATTGAATACTCACGTGTTTTTGAAGAGCTGACGTTTATCACAACCGGCAGGAACGAAAGAGACAGAGTACCGGGATACGAAGGTGAACCTTTTTATTACAAAGGTGAGTTGTCAGCCGGCGAGCGCGCCTTTCTCCAAACCGTAGCCACTGATTTTCAGGACGTCTCGTTTATGCATAATGCGGTCGATACACCTGAGGCGTTTAACCGTATTATGGAAAGAGTCGTTAACCGGGACTATCCCGCGTTTTACGAGAAAAATTTAGAGAAATATGAGGATAACACCCTTCACGATTCTTTTCATGCCATGATGAATCAACACGGAGACCGGGAAGAACGACCTTATTCGGTTCTGTATATGGATGAAGGAGTGTTACAAAATAACGACGGAATTGTTGTGTTTACTGAGGAAAACAATCAAGGGGAGCAGGTCTTTCTTGTTTACCTTGAGAAAATGGGGCAACACTGGCACTGGAAGCATTCCCTCGGTGCGAACGTTAAGGAAAGCGGTATCAACTGGCGTATATCTCACGGCTCACCACACTTCTATGCAGGAATGGTTAATGATAAGAATGTAGAACGCGTGGCAGTGGACGGTCAGGAGGCAACCATAATCAGCATAAATGACGATGATCGGTTTTGGTTTATTCATGCCTCTGAAGGAGACGTTGTGTATAGAAACAAAGACGGGACAGAACGTGTCATCGATAGCAGTGATTTTTAACCCGGCTGGGAGGGATGGGAGCCCTCTTTTTAAAAGAGCTTAGGCAGGTACAAAATGCCCGGACGATTGCTCGCATCCGGGCACTTTTAGTCGTTTGGTTAATCCGCTTCCTCAAAAATCACCGTAATCCCCATGATCTCGATTTCATCCCCATCAGCAAGCGTAAACGTCACATCGTCCACGCCCCAGTCACCCCCGAGAATCTCATTGATCTCAAGCCATCCTGAACTGTCATAGACGATAAAGTTACCAGATCCGCTCTCAGCTCTAACCGTGTACCGGCCGGGGGCGATATGCTCGCCAGCCGTCCATTTTCCGGCTCCGAGCTTCTCCGTTTTTGGCGGCTGCGGATTTTTCAGCGCAATAATCTCCTCTTCCTTTTCCTCAAGCTGAGCCTTCAGCCCTGAAATCTCCTTATCTTTCTTCTCAAGATTCCCTTCTGCTTCTGCCAGATCGCCTTCGAGGCTTTCGGCCCTGCTCTCAGCGGCCTTCCGCTTTTTCTCCGCATCATCCCGCTCGGCAACCGCAGCTTCCACGTTGTTCTCTTCAATAAACGACTCCAGCTCCGCAACCGTCGCTTCCAGTTCCCCGACAGTACCGGCAAGTTCCTCGTTCTCCGCTTCGAGAGCATCAGCCCTGTCACGGGCATCCTCAAACTGCTCCGACACTCGGTCCCGCTCCTTATCCAGCTCCCCGATCAAAGTCGCAGCAATATCTGCTTCAGACCTTGCCCCATGACACGATGCCAGACTCACGAAAAACAACACAAGAAAAACAGCCGCCGCAACCCGCCACATCCACACGTTTTCCCATCCCTTTTTCACCGTATCCATCTCAAGGCCTCCAACGTTGGCATGAAGGCACTGGAAAAAGATAAAAATCGAACTTTTTCAGTGCCTTCTCGTATATGAACATGGATATACGAACCGGTAGGATTAAATACCCAAATCCTTTCCGCAAAGTTAGGAGCAATCCTACACCGCCTTAAAGAAAATGTCAGTCAGTGTCATGATGGGATTTTATGTTAAAATGGAATTGTCAAAAAACTCATGTACGGGGGAATAAACAATGATCACAATGACAGATATTCTATTTCAGCTCGCCGGCCTCGGCATTCTCGTCGGAATGGCGGCACTGGTCGTCTGGTTCATTAGGCACACCGTGAGAAACAAGCGCCAGCTGGACGAAATCACAAAAAAGCTCGATGAGATGAAAGAGAAGCAATGACCACACTATCAAAATTCATCATCATCCTCACCGCCATCCTTCTCGGCTACGGCGGCCTCACCCTCGTCACCGGTTGGATCAACCACGGCGAGATCGACAGGAGCGCGGTGATTGTCCTTCTCGCCACAGGCGTGATGCTGTACTTTTACGTGTCGGGCAAACGGGCTGAAGCCAAACAGCTCAACAGGCTCACGATCAAGACCGTTACGGGAAAAATGGACGAAAAGGGGTTCGATCCGAAGGCGGCCCGTCTGATTGAAGGGGTACTGGAAGAGAAGCGAACCGTCCTCGGGGACAAGGACTTTCAGGCATGGCTTGGGGAGCTCACGTATACGGTTCCCGGGGAGCTGGCAGACGAAGAGCCTGCGCTCCGCCTCTACCACACAAACCCCGACTGGGTTGAAAGAGAAGTCTCAGCGCTGGAACGGGAAACAAAGCTTTCGTGGGAGGAACAGACAGAAGATCTCAAACACCTGGACGATCAGCCCCGAAAAGCCCAGCTCGTAGTAAGAACCCGCCTCACCGAAATCATCGATGAGCTGAAAGACGCGAAAGATTATTGACGGAGGAACCGGAGAAACGGGGGCTTCTTAAGGCAGTCATACATAAGCATAAAGGACGTGACACCATCTTGAAGCACGCAGCTCTTATCGGACTCATCATTCAAATAACCTATATTTTTTTCACCATGGCTGTCGATTTTCTGTTTCTCATCGAAAGAACAGCTCTCACAGCCTATCAATTTGGCATTTCAATGATGGTAACAGCAATTCTCACCACCATTCTCGGAACGATCGGCGCTTTTTCAGGCAACCGTCCCGTCATGTCAGGCTGGGTAACGGCACTCGGTATCCTCATGGGGGCATGGTTCATATTTGCCTACCTCCTGCCCGAAGCAGGGATCCCGCCGGTGATACCTTGGCTTTATCCGGATATGAAATAAAGCTGTTGTTTTAAAAGTGTTTTAAAAAAAAGGTTGATAGAAGCGAGCGCAAATAGCGGAAATCAACCACAAAAAGTTTATAAAAGAACGGATGATCACCATGCCAATCCATCTTGAACCGCTTAACCAAAAAGACGCCGGACCATTGCTTCAATTTGAGCTCGAAAACAGAGCCTATTTTGAGCAGTCCGTCCCAAGCCGGGGCAACAGCTTCTACCACAGCGACACGTTTAGAAGCCGGCTCGAAACACGGCTCCGGGAACAGGCCATGGGACAGGCCCTTTATTATTTAATCAAAGACAGCACCGGCACGATTCTGGGGCGGATCAATGTGACGGATATAGAAGAGGGCCGGGGCCATCTCGGCTATCGGATCGGCGAGAGCCATACGGGGAAAGGTGTGGCGAAGGATGCCCTCAAATTATTAATCGGGAACCTGAAAGAAAAACACATAACCGAACTCCACGCAAAAACAACCAAGGACAACACGGCCTCCCGGAAAGTGCTGGAGAAAAACGGCTTCAGGGAAGTGGAAACGAACAAGGAAACGGTCGAACTTAACGGGCAGAAACTGACGTTTGTCTGCTATACGAGAATATTAGAGGGGGGAGCAGAGTGAGCTTCATAGAGGACAACTGGTTTACGGTCACACAACTCGATCACGCGACCTTTGGCATCAGCGAATACGGCCATTGGGAAAAAGTCCACTCGTATCTTTTACTCGGAAAAGACAAGGCGGCTCTCATCGATACCGGGCTTGGCATTGATAACATGAAAAAAATCACCGATCAGCTCACATCACTGCCGGTCATGGTGCTCACCACCCACGTTCACTGGGATCACATCGGCAGTCACGGCGAGTACGGGGACATTTTCGTTCATGAACAGGAAGAGGACTGGCTTGTAAACGGCATAAAGGGACTTCCTATCGATCAGATCAGAAAAGACGTTGCCCGGGATATTACGCTGCCGGTTCCCGCTTCCTTTAATCCTGAAATGTACACGCCCTATCAGGGAAAGCCTGCCGGGACGCTGAAAGATGGGGATACAATCAACCTTGGAGACAGAGAACTCACGATTTATCATACGCCCGGTCATTCCCCGGGGCATATTGCGGTCTTTGACGTGAAAAACGGCTTTCTGTTTTCCGGCGACCTCATCTATGACGAAACACCGGTCTATGCTTTTTTTCCGAGCACAAGTCCCGAAGACCTGGTCCGGTCCCTTGAGAGAATGACGAATCTCAATGGTGTGAAAAGGATTTACGGAGGCCACAATTCCCTCGGTCTCGACCCGGACATTCTGGAAGATGTCAGAGGACTCGTATCGTATCTGAAGGAACACAATCTGATTGTATTCGGAACCGGCGTTCACCGCTTTAACAGAATCAGTGTGCAATTTTAGGAGGCAGAAATGAAGCAAGTGACCCTGTCAAACGGCGAACAAGTAGAAATGACGTGCCTGAGCTGCGCCATCACTACAGGCCTGATTGAGCCGGACGGAGGCACGATCATGGAGACCGGGCACTTTCATGCCCACCAGGACGTGGCGTATCCGGTCAAAGGGCTGGTCATTCTCGCATCGAAGCGCCATACCACGTGCCTGGATGAACTCACAGAAGAGGAGCGGTACGAGTACATCAGCCTCATGGCCACGATTCGAAAAGCACAGCGAAAGGTATTGGGCATTGAGCACGTCTATTATTTTTACAACGAAGACACCACTCTTTCACACGTGGATGGTACCCCGCTATGAGTGGATGTACGCGTTCGGCCGCTCGGTTGAGTCCGTGAGACCGGTGCTCCTTCACGCCAGAAACAACATGAACGGCGAGGAACAGATGAAAGAGGCCAGACAAGCCATCAGAGCCCTTAAGGAAGAGCTGGCCAAAGGTTAGTATAGGCCTAAAATGAGTACAGCAATAAACACCCCCGACCATACCAAACCGAGGGAAAAAATCAGAAACCGCTTTGCAAAAATGTCTGAAGTATTAAATAATAGTTGATAAATCCAGGCAAATAAATCAGCTGCCCCGAAAAAAGACAGCTCATCCATGTCTTTTTCCTTCGTGAAAAATGCAGCCCCCATTATGATAAAACCCAACACAATCATTCCGCATAAAATCACTTCCACACCCATACCGTCACCCTTGTTTTCATATTGATTTTTGTTTATTCACCGGGGAGAAGACTTCTTCCTTCCTACCGCTGAAAAACAGGACTTTGGTTCCTGTAGAAAGGAGGCCGCCGATGATAAAAATACGTGTTTTATCCTTAAATGACCTCACTCCGTCCATGCTTAATTCCTTTGACCGCACCCAGCACACATCCCGGGTACTGACGTATGAGAAAGGAGAATGGCAAGAAAAGACCGATTACTTTGAAGACGCATGGTCTCCGGAGGAAAAGCGCACGATCACAGACCACTTCTATAAGACTATTGAATCCGGGGGAACAGTAATCACAGCTGAAGACGGTCCTCACATTGCAGGTTTCGCCGTTCTGGAGCCAGGCCTTTTCGGCAAAACCGCAGTCTATCAGGAGCTTTCCTATCTTCACACGGACAGGAGAAAGAGAGGGAGGGGTATCGGCAGACGGCTTTTCCAGAAAGCAAAGGAAGAAGCGGGAGCAGCCGGTGCCGAAAAGCTTTATATCGGAGCCCACCCTGCAACAGAAACACAGCATTTTTACCGGGCGATGGGGTGCGTCCCGGCCAAAGAAATAAACGAAACCATCTACCTGAGAGAAGTACGGGATATACAGCTGGAAACAGATTTATAGAAGGGGAGAGAGGGAAATGGACGGCATAACAACCTCAATCAAACGGTATAAATTCGGCTGGATGTATGCACCTGACAGGCTTGGCTCGAGAAACAAGCAACTGAAGGGTATCACCTGGTTGAGGTTTCGAAACGGGGCCTCACGTTTTATTTTGAAGAAGCAGATCCAGCCCGTTGCACCTTCAGTGTCGCGTATGAAGGAAGAGGGGATATTCACCTTTACCTTGCGCACAAAAATACCGGATGGGAACAGGCCGCTGCCACTGGTTCTTCCAGGCAGCAATGGACCATCTGGAGAAAAAGTGATTTCGAAATTGAGGAGAATCACGACGAGAATACTGACGTCGCTGAATTGAAACAGCACGCCATTAAGAGGATGGCCATATTTTTCTCCCTGATACTAACGCCGGCCCTGATTATTTTCAGCAGCAATTTCTTTACCTCAATGCTCCCTGATGTACTGGAAAACGGTTATTTGTCCCTGTCCATCCTCGAACGTTTCAATGTCACCGTTTATCCTTTCATTATGCTAGGCATTCTAAACATGATTTTGCGTCCATGGATGTATTATTTCAGGCTAGAAGGTTCATAGAGCAATAAAATTTATTTGCTGTTAAATCATTAAGGAGGCTTTCATGTACACCTATGATTCGTTTGTGACTGAAGGTTCATTCACACTGCTAAGACCAGTATATATCACATTAGCTGTTTTTTCGTTATGTCTTTTCTTTCTCATCATCTTTCCAAAACTTAAGCACCGGTTACTTAATGGAATTGCGGTGGCCGGTTTGTCACTTGTCTTTGCCGTCATTACGGTACAGGTGATTTACTATGATGCTATTATCGTGGATGAATTGGGCCTTGGCGGGAGTACGGTAAACACCACGCTGAGTGTGGCCGTAATAGGATTGAGTATCCTGAATCCGTTCCTGTACTTCGGCACACACAGGAAGGAGGAGGATTGACATGACAATGGATATTAAGGAGACTTTCTTTTACCTCTGCTGGCTGGCGATTGGTCTTACGATCGGGATCATCTTTTTCACCCCGATTTTTGACAGTACACTGATGGGCGTGGTCATGGGCCTCGCGATCGGGACATCCACATGGCTTGGGGTCAGGAAGGGAGCTTCATAGATAAAAAGGAAGCGGAAATCCTGTCATTAACTAGTTGGTGGACGGGATTCGCGGATTCGACCCGCACATTAACGGGGGAGGCGAGGTCCACCCACAAAAAGTAGATATAAAGCTTTCTCTAAACTTAACAAAAAACCCCGGTCCACAAAATGAACCGGGGATCCCCGCCAACACACTCTCTGCTTATTCTTCCTCAGCCACATCCACAGTCCTGCCTTACAATAATCCACTTAGGTAAGACATATAATCACGGAGCATCAGAATTAATCCCCGCTTAACTCCCAGCCTTCTGCCTGCCAGCTCTCTGGATCAGGGTTAGGACCATCTTTGAACACATATCCGTTATCTCCTTTTACACTGACCCGGTCAATGTACCAGCCGCGGCCGTTTGCAGAGGCATCTGTTTCATAATGAAAACGGAGGAGCGCATCGCCCTTGTAATCTCCCAATTCATATGCCGCATCCACCCATTGCCAGACTGTGGAACCAGTGAAAACACCGTCGTGCTCATATGTCGTGTGCCGTGCAGAAAGTTCGCCTTCAAGAAGTTCCCATGATTCACCTTCGTCCATTGAAATTTCAAGGTAGCCAAAATCCCGTGGAATATCATCTGCAATATCGAACCACGTTTTAAATGTAAGTTCACTGTTTTCTTCAAGAGTGACAGGGAGGGTAAGGGTATGATTTTTGTCCCTGCCATTTCCGCTGAACCAGGCTTTCTGCCCGGCTGCAGGGCGAACCGGTAATGCTCTTGCTGCCTGTTGGACTACATCCTGCCTTTCAGGGTTAATGGAAGGACCGTACCGTGTCGGATGGACCCTGTTTGTAAAAAAGATAACAATTGTGTCATTGACCGGATCAACCACAAAGGACGTGCCCGTAAAACCCGTATGACCGGCTGCCACAGGAGAGGAGAGTCCGTCCATAAACCAGCCACGGTTTAAATTAAAGCCCAGGCCCTGACCTAAATCTGTTTCATCTGTCATGTGGTTTGTGAGCATAAGAGAAACCGTTTCAGGTTCCAGAATGCGGACATTTCCGTACCTGCCGCCGTTCAAGATCATTTGGGATAAAATCGCAAAGTCTTCAGCCGTACTGAACAGGCCTGCATGTCCTGCAATACCATCCATGGCATAAGCTTTTTCGTCATGCACTGTACCCCATACCATTTCTCTGCCTGACCATGGAGAGTGCTCCGTTGGTGCGATCCTCGGCAGATACTCCTCTGACGGGTTAAACATCGTGTCATCCATGCCGAGAGGGCTGGTGATGTGATTGTAAATATAATGATCCAATGACTCCCCGGATACCTCTTCGACTAGAAGCCCCAGCAGAATCATACTCAAATCACTGTATACCATGGTTTTTCCAGGCTCGTTTTGAAGCTCTAATGTATACAAAGCTTCAAGCCTTTCTTCCTCTGTGTCGTAGTTGTCAAGAGGGTGAGACGCTGCAAGCCCGGATGTATGAGTTAATAACTGTTTAATTGTAATCTCCTCTTTACCGAGGATACCGAATTCAGGTATGTATGCTGCGAGTGAATCATCCAGGCTGATGTGGCCCTCTTCTGCCAGCTGCATCGTTGCAATGGATGTGACGATCTTCGTTAAAGACGCGAGGTCAAAGATCGTATCTTTTTCCATCGCCAACTGTTCCTCTTCTGGTAAAACTTCTGTTTCGTTTTTATAAACGGACGCTTTTCCATATGCTTCGTGTTTCACGATACGGCCGTCTTTTACTACCATAGCAACAGCACCCGGGTATTTGTTTTCCTCAATTCCCCTAAGAACAACCTCATCAATGTTTTCTAAATAATCCCCGTTCATATTAACCTGGGAGGGATGTCCTTCACGGATAGTTCTGTTTGGTTTTCCTGCTCTGTCCCATGCCTTCGACCATGCAGGAGCAGATACCTGTGCAGGTAGAGAGCTTGGTTTTCCATGATGGAAATGTTCTTCCTCAATGGAATGCTGCGGGGCCGCCTGTTGTGCTGACGCAGGAAACTGGGTCGTAAAGGTGGAACCCAGTAAAACAACACATAAAAAACCAATTATACTTTTAGTTCGTAACCGTTTCATAACGTTCCTCCTAAAGTTATTATCTAAATATTCTATAAATTAATTGTGAGGCAGTCGAAAGATTTTATCATGAGAAGTTCTTCCTTTTCTGTCACAGAAACTGGTAGGTTAGAAGCAGGTCAATTGTTCTTTTTGTGCAAAAGCTGTGCTTTTGACTTCTCAAAAAACGAAAGATACAGCAAAGGAGTCATCTGCATTTCCGAAGCGTGTGGTGGATATCCAGGAATTAACGGGTTGGCAGAAGCGGGGGGAGGAGAGGAGTAGCACAAGCCAGCAAGAAAGGCTAAAAAACTACCTCTGTGCGTATACTGATTACTATTAGATTTCAGGGGGAAGTGTTACGATGAGAAAAAGGTTTATGAAAGGTGGGAAAAGAATGTCTGTAATGAAAGCTAGACGTGTAACCAGAGGGCGAAGAGGTCATCTATATCCTCAAGTGTCCGGCCGTCATGTCATTTCTGCCAATCGTCAAGTGAATGATGAAACATGTGTACTGAAAAAAGGTGCTAGTCAGCAGTGGAGGAAAGAAACCCCTTTAAATGAATTCAAAGGCGTGTTCTCCATCTCCACAAAGATTTGTGATGAAGGAATTGAATCAGCGCATAAGTATTATGCTCAAACCATTATTGATGATAGGAACCGTTAATGCCTATGGAAAAAGAACAGCTCATTCTTGATTCCAATATCATTATCAGTTTCCTCACAGCAGATTCGAATCTCGAAAACGCTGAAGGCGTTTTCAGCCTTGCCGAAAAAGGCATCATAGATTTTTTACCTCTCCTATCATGTTTTAGTAGAAGTAGTCGTGTTTTTCGGAGCGAAAAGACTCATTGCATATGATGATGAGGGTAAGCCAAAGAACCGTATCGCTTTGCCTGTTCGAAAGATCACCGACATACTAATTCCCTTCTTTGAAAAAGACTTCTTCGTACACCCTGATAAAGAAAGCCTCATGCGTATACTCAAAATATTCTCCAAGCAGCAAAAACTCTCAACCATTTATGATCTGATGATAATATATGAATCTTCCAAACTGGGAATCAATCTCGTATCAGAAGACAGAAAACTTCGCAGCCACGAGGATTTTATTGGTTACTCTGTAGGTGAACTCATACAAAAATACACATAAAGATCCTTTTAAACAAGTTAGGATCTTCTTTAATCAAGTTAGAAACTGCTTTAATCAAGTTAGCCCGGCCCCCCGCCCACAAAACCAATCAGCAAAAAACCCCCGGTCCAAAAAAGAACCAGGGGATGCCAAAACATACAATCTTCTATTCTCCCTCAGCCACATCCACAATCCGGTCTTCCGGCTCATAATCCACTTCACCATGGTCAGCCATATAATCACGAAGCATCTCCCAGTCAGTGAAGCCGACAATCGTGCCGCGGCCGTCATCATATGCATCAGCGAAAACGGTAAAGCCGTCGCCACCAGTAGCCGTGAAGTTGTTTGTGGCAATCGTATACGTTTCGTCCGGATCAATCTCCTCATAGGAACCGTCCACGTCAATTTCAACAGAAACGACACGTTCTCCAGGCTCCTGGCTACTGTCATAGGTCAGTCGGGTTCCGGAGGATACTTGAAGGAACGCCCCGCTTTCCTCAGGAGCATCATAGACACTCACCTCAAAGGCTTCGATCAATTCCTCTCCTGAAACTTCAAGCAGTGTCAGGCGGTTGCCGAACGGCTGAACCTCAATTAAATGACCGATCGTAATGTCTCCTTCAGGAAGTGACGTACGGATACCGCCCCCGTTTTGCAAGGCCATAACCGTATTTTCATCAGCCGATAATGCAGCCTCAAGCTGGGCATCGGCGATTAAATTGCCAAGAGCCGTCTCGTTTGCCCGGACACTTTGCTCATCGCCTTCACCATGACGCGGGTTTGGAAGCTCGGTTACCACTGACGAACCGGCACCTTCACTCTGCAGCTCCTCAATCTGTTCGGTGTACGGAGCGAGCATCTCAGCGGCTTCAGGATCCGCTTCACGGTCCTCGGTGGCAAGAAGCTCTCCATCAGCCTTCAGCACAACACCGTTTTCATCAAAGGAGACATTCATCACCCCAAGGTACTGGCCGTATTCACCCGCCTGTCCGATCACAGTCGGATCCATTTCCTCACCGTCAGCGTTTTCGGTAACGACCGTCGGCGGAGCGATTTCCGTATGGCTGTGCCCGCCGATGATCACGTCAATCCCCTCAACCTGCTGTGCTAAAAGAAGGTCATTGCCGACACTCGGATCGCTGTCATACCCGAGGTGGGTAAGGGCTACAATCTTATTGACGCCTTCCGCTTCAAAGGCTTCAACCATGCCCGCGGCTGCCTCCACATAGTTTGTGAACGCTACATCAAACGGGCTGGAGATCGATTCAGTATCCTCTGTATTCAAACCGAATATACCGATTTCCTCACCGTCATGCTCCAGAACAATTCCGTCGTAAATCTGCCCGTTCTCCGCTTCAAAGCTCACCCCTTCATTGGCCAGTGCGCTCAGACCCTCATCGCCGGAAAAATCCATATTCGCCCCCACAACAGGGAACTCCGCTCCTTTAATAAAGTCAACGAGCTCCTGGTGGCCCATGTCCGGGTCCCCAAGGTCAAACTCGTGATTTCCCGGGACAAACGCGTCGTATTCCATAAGATTCATAAACTCCAGGGCATCCTGGCCGCTGAATTCGTTAAAATAGAGCGTACCGGAAAACACATCCCCCGCATCAAGCAAAAGCCCCTCGCCATACTGTTCTTTCGCCTCATTCAACGTTGTAATCAGCTGAGGATACATATTTGTCCTGCCGTGGGTATCATTCGTATGAAAAATCGTCAGCTCAAACGATTCCCCCTCATCAGAAGCCTCCTCTTCAGCCGGCTCCTCCTCAGGTTCCTCCACATCCTGATCCACATCTTCAGCGCACCCAATAAGCGCCAAGGATAACGCCCCGGCACCCAAAAGGGTGTGAAGCCATCGGTTTCTCTTCATAATATTGTCTCCTCCTTAAATGTGAGGCCACTGAACAAGTACAAAATAACCTTTTCAGTGCCTTCATATGTAATCTGACGTATATCATAGCTGAACCATAGAGAAAAACAATCCATCCCGCATCAAGAATTGGAAATTGATCCCTTGGAATCAGGAAGATAGACGTTGGAGTAGCAAATGGAGGAGAAGTTTACTAGGGCGGAAGTAAGGGGGAGCGCCCCGTCCGTGGTTTTAAACAAGTCAGGATCTGCTTTAAACAGGTTAGGGGGTCCTTTAGTCAGGTTAGCAGGTCATTTAAACTAGTTAGCACCTCAATTAAACGAGTTAAGGTCCGATTTAAACAAGTTAGCCCAAAACCCACCCAAAAAAGACACAGAGGAAACCTCCCCCTGTGCCCAAAACCACACCTAAAACCTACCGCATCGCCACCCCCGTCAGAAACGACAGCATCACATGCGTCCCGGCCTTCACCGTCATCCCCGCCACATCTTTCTCCGGATCGAGGCAGACGATGTCCATCGCCATCACTTTCGGGTGCCGCCCGCACACGAGCGCCGCCTCGAACAACTCATCGGTACGCATCCCCCCGGGCGTCGTGGCCGGCACTCCCGGAGCATACGCCATATCCAGAACATCCATGTCGCAGGTGAAATAAACACAATCGACTTTCCCGCCGAGGCTCTCCAAAGCCTGTGCCATAGTCTCGGCAACGCCGTTTTTGCGGGCCTGTTTAAGCGTGGTGTAGTGAATGCCGTGGTGGTCGGCGTAGTCTTTCAGATCAGGTGTATTAAAAAATCCGTGGAGCCCGATGTTGTGAATGTGATCGCCCCTTACAAGACCCGATTCCACCATGTTCCGGATCGGTGTCCCGTTCGCCGGACCGAGCTCCCGCATATCCCTAAGATCAAAGTGGGTGTCCAGCTGCACAATTCCGATCGTCTTATCCGGCGCCGCTTCCTTTAATCCCTTTACAATCATCGCCGTAATCGAGTGATCCCCGCCAATGGCCAGGGAGACGCTCCCCGGGTGGTGCCGTTTCACATCCGCCGAAGCGTCTACAATGTTTTGGTGACACTGCGGAATATCGGTGACGTGCTGCTTCACGTCACCCAGATCATACAAACGAAGCCGGCTCAGATTCACATCCTCATCGAGGTTGTACGTCGTAAATCCCCGCCACGCCCGGCGGCAGGCTTCGGGAAACGCGGAAGCCGCCGAGGGGCTGATGGAGGAGCGGGAAAGAGGGACGCCGTATAGGACGGCGTCAGCATCTTCCGGCCTTTTTTCCCGAACCGGCCGGATCCATTCGTGCACTTTTTCAGGTACGTCTTTGTGCTGGTTCCAGACAAACGGGGGACGTTCGAGTCCTTCGTATGGATTCACACGAGAACCCCCTTATTGACCACTTTGCGCCCGTTTTTAATGACCGTTTCTGTGTGGTTCACGCCGTACAAATACGTAAACTGCATGTGGTTCGGAATGTCCCAGATCACGAGATCCGCTTTTTTCCCCGCTTCGATACTGCCGATCCGGTCGGCCCGCTTGATGGCGTGGGCAGCGTTGATGGTGGCCGCGACAATGGCTTCGGCCGGCGTCATGCCCATCGTCAGACTCGCAAGGTTAATCATAAACGGCATCGATGTGCTGGGGGACGAGCCCGGATTCCGGTCCGTGGACAGAGCCACCGGAACGCCCGCGTCGATCGCTTTTCGTCCGTTTGCCGCTTCCGTCATGAGAAAGAATGCCGTCCCCGGGAGGAGAACCGCCACAACCCCTTTATGGGCCATCATGCTGAGTCCCCGGTCGGACACCTTCAAAAGGTGATCGGCGGACACGGCGTCCACCTCCGCGGCAATTTCCGCCCCGCCGTACGGTTCAATTTCATCGGCGTGGATTTTCGGAATGAGGCCGTACTTTTTCCCGGCTTCCAGGATTCGCAGGCTCTGGGCAGGTGTATACACGCCCCGCTCACAGAAAACGTCGTTAAATTCGGCGAGACCGAGCTCGGCTGTGGCCGGGATCATCTCGTTTACCACCTCGTCCACGAACTGATCAGGCTTTTCCTTGTATTCCTCGGGAATCACGTGGGCGCCCATGAAGGTGCTCACGATGTCCACGACGTGATCACGGTTCAACTGATGGGCCACTTCCATCTGACGCCGCTCAACATCCCAGTCCATACCGTAGCCGCTTTTCGCTTCCACGGTTGTAACCCCGTGCTTTAAAAACGAATCGAGACGGGGGAAGCTTTCGGTGTAAAGCTGTTCCGCGGACGCCTGGCGGGTAGCCCGGGTGGTGGCGTGAATGCCGCCGCCCTTGGCCATGATGTCCATGTATTTGGCCCCCTGAAGGCGCATGTTGTACTCATTTTCCCGACTTCCTGCAAACACGAGGTGGGTGTGGGGATCCACGAGTCCCGGTGCCACCACTTTATTCGATGCGTCAACCACAATCGCATCATCAAGAATGTCCGCATATTTTCGTTTGAGCTTGTCGGTTGTTCCCACGTCGATGATCGTATCGTCCTCGATCAGCACAGCTCCGTCTTCAATAATATGAAGGTTGTTCATCTGTTCTTTTACAGCAGGCGCTTCAGAGTGTCCTTTTACTGTCAGCAGCTCGTTCGCGTGTTTAATAAACGTATAGCTCATTGGCGCGCGTCTCCTTTCTGTTTGAGCATGGGAATGTGAATTCCTTTTTCCTCCGCGGTACGGATCGCCTTCTCATACCCGGCGTCGGCGTGGCGGGCCACACCCATTCCCGGGTCGGTCGTGAGAACCCGCTCGAGGCGTTCTTCTGCTTCTTTCGTTCCGTCCGCCACAATCACCATTCCGGCATGAAGGGAGTACCCCATCCCCACACCGCCCCCATGATGCACGCTCACCCAGCTCGCACCGCCGACGCTGTTAATAAGGGCGTTTAAAATCGGCCAGTCGGCCACGGCGTCACTGCCGTCTTTCATCGCTTCTGTTTCCCGGTTTGGGGAGGCTACAGAGCCCGAGTCCAGGTGGTCCCGCCCGATAACGATCGGAGCCGAGAGCTCACCGTCCGCCACCATCTGATTGATGATTTTCCCGAACCGCGCCCGCTCACCGTATCCGAGCCAGCAGATCCTTGACGGCAGCCCCTGAAACTGAATTTTCTTCTGAGCCATCCGGATCCAGTTGCACAGATGCTCGTTGTCCGCAAACTCACGGAGAATCACTTCGTCGGTTTTCCGGATGTCCTCAGGGTCTCCGGAGAGGGCGACCCAGCGAAACGGCCCTTTCCCCTCGCAGAACTGAGGACGGATATAGGCCGGTACAAACCCCGGGAAGTCGAAGGCGTGCCGGACGCCTTCATCAAAGGCCACCTGGCGGATGTTGTTGCCGTAGTCAAACGTAATGGCTCCTTGTTTTTGCATCTCCAGCATGGCCCTTACGTGGGTCGCCATGCTCGCCTTTGAAAGACCGGTGTATGCTTTCGGGTTCTGTTTACGGAGCGCGGCAGCCTTATCGAGACTGAACCCTTCCGGCACATAGCCGTTTAGCGGATCGTGAGCGGACGTCTGGTCTGTCAGTACATCAGGGATAAAGCTGTCTTCAATCATTTGGGGTAAAAGTTCGGCAGCGTTTCCGAGAAGCCCGATGGATAACGGCTCCCCGAGACTTTTCGCCTGTCTGGCCATTCGGATTGCTTCCTCGAGGGAGTCGGTGGAACGGTCCAGATAGCCGGTTTCGATCCGTTTTTCAATGCGGGAAGGATCAATTTCGATGGCAAGACAGACCCCGTCGTTCATCGTCACAGCCAGGGGCTGGGCGCCGCCCATGCCTCCGAGGCCGGCAGTAAGAGTGATCGTCCCTTTGAGTGAGCCGTTAAAGTGCTGCTTGGCAAGCTCCCCGAATGTTTCGTATGTGCCCTGAACGATGCCCTGGCTGCCGATGTATATCCAGCTTCCGGCGGTCATCTGACCGTACATCATGAGTCCCTTTGCATCGAGCTCGTGAAAGTGATCCCAGTTTGCCCACGCCGGAACGAGGTTGGAGTTGGCAATGAGCACCCGCGGGGCGTTGGCGTGTGTGCGGAACACTGCCACCGGTTTTCCTGACTGGACGAGAAGGGTTTCGTCATTTTCAAGGGCTTTCAGACTCGCAACAAGAGCGTCAAACGCTTCCCAGTTTCTTGCGGCCTTTCCGATCCCGCCGTACACAACGAGATCTTCCGGATTTTCCGCCACCTCCGGGTCCAGGTTGTTTGACAGCATGCGGAGCGCTGCCTCCTGAATCCAGCCTTTCGTCTCAAGGGCAGTGCCCCGTTTACTTCGAATTGTTCTCACCTGTTTCATCTTTTCACCATCCTGACCATTTAATAGTTTCAGTATAGAAAGAGAGGGCGGGTAAAAACAGACGAATTTCCACAGAAAACAAGGACAAATTCCTGATATTTCACCTGGGAAATAACAAATTGGTTCAATTTTAAAAGAATCATAGCTTTTTTGCCGGAAACTAAGCCGTTGTAAGTATCCTGCTGACAGACGGGCATCTGCCTGAATTTTTCACATAAACTGGAGATGAGGGGAGGTGCGGAATTTTTGGAAAAAGTACTGCTGTTTTGTGATCCGGGAATTGATGACTCAGTGGCGATTATGTATGCCCTTCTGCATCCGGATATTGAGCTTGTGGGAATTGTGACCGGTTACGGAAATGTGGACCAGGAACAGGCAACCAACAACGCCGCCTATCTTCTGTCCCTTGCCGGACGGGAAGATATTCCGATTTATGCCGGTGCTCGCTTTCCTCTGTCAGGGGAGCTGGCGGTGTTTTACCCGGAAATTCACGGGGAAAACGGGCTCGGCCCGATTCAGCCGCCGGACGAAATCAAAGGGGACCTGCTGAACTTTACCGATCTGTTTGATGTGATTGAACAATACGAAGGTGAGCTGACGATTGTGGATGTAGGGAGGCTCACATCCCTTGCCATGGCGTTTATCCTCGGCGGGGAAGTGATGGAAAAAGTGAAGCAGGTCGTAATCATGGGTGGTTCGTTTCTCAACCCGGGAAACGTGACGCCACTAAGTGAAGCCAACTTTTACGGCGATCCGATCGCGGCAAACCTGGTGATGGCAAGAGGGGAGCGCGTGACCCTGGTCCCTTTGAACGTCACAAACTATGCCATCGTCACTGATCGCATGATCACCGACGTTACCCAGGAGGAGTTCAACAGCTTTACAGCGCTCATTGAGCCGGTCTATTCGTATTATGCCGATGCCTATGCCGTTCTTGTGCCGGAGATTGAAGGGGCGCCGTTTCATGACGTGGTGGCACTCATGACCCTCGTGGAGCCCGACATGTTTGATTACGCTGAAAAGCCCGTGAGCGTCTCCGCCGATCCGGCAACGCGGGGTCAGAGCATCGCCGATTTTCGCCCAAGCGCCGAGTGGGAGGAAGAGACGCCCGTTGTCCGGGTGGCCATGGATTTTGTTTACGACCGGTTTGCGAAAAACTTCGTTCAAACGATGAAGCTGGGAACCGAGTAGGGCGCCTACTCGGAAATGTCCCAGCCGAGGGCCATTTCTTCAATTTCCTTTCCGCCCATCGTTTCCGTCCGTTTTCCAATCGGGCGGCCGCCGATCCGGGCGTAGAAGCGGACCGCCGGGTTGTCTTTCACGACCCAGACCATGATCGAATCGTACCCTTTTTCCCCAAGAAAGGACGTGAGGCTGTTCGTAAGCTTTCGTCCCACACCCTGACCCTGGGCATTTTTTAATACATACACGGCGTAAAGTTCAGCGTCAAAGCCGTCAAATTTATCCGGTTCCCGGTTCGGTCCCCCGGTAATAAAGCCGACCACTTCACCGCCATCGGTTTCGGCGACAAAAATGGCCCGGTCTTCCAGGGCAGCGGCGAGGGCACCTTTCCACATTTTTTCCTGCCTTTCATACGTTCTTCCGTCCAGGACTTCATCCGGAATGATGCCTTTGTACGTTTCATTCCAGCTGTCCACATGAACCCGGGCGATGCCCTTTGCATCACTGGTTTCCGCTTTGCGTATGGTGATCATGGTTTTCCCTCCTGTAGGCTTCCCGGCACGCTTTCGGTGAAACACCGCGGTGCTGTCTGAACGTCCGGGCGAAGTAATTGCTCGATATAAAGCCGCACTGCGCGGCGGTTTCCTTTATGGATAATGTGGAATCCCGGAGAAGGGATTCGGCTTTTTTCAGCCTCACACGGGTGAGGTACGGGCGAAAGGACATCCCTTCCCGCTTTTTCAGTTCCTCACTGAAATACCCGGGACTCTGGCCGATTGCCTGTCCTACCCTGGACAGACTGAGCTTCGGGTCCTGATACTGTGCGTTTATATACAGAATTCCCCTTTCCACTGCGTCCATACTCCCAGGCTCCCGGCTCACGTGGGTGATGGTGTCCTGAATAAACAGGTACAGATCCTGGACGATCCCGTGAAGGGTCGGCCCGTGGAGGATTGTCCCGTAAAGTTTTTCGTAAGCCGCTTCATCGTCACCTCTGTCCAGGCGGTACGTACGCATGTAGCGCCTCACCTGGGCGAGAATGCTCGTGAGCCGGGTTCTCATAAGCTGTGGCTCGGGGTACGGCGCGTCGGAATGAAGAAGGTTCGAGTAGAGCCAGTCCTTGACCCGGTCGAGCTCCCGGTGTGCGAGCATGTCCACCCATTCCCGCTGCTCGTTTGGTGTTAAAAACGGATCGATTTTTTTCCAACGGAGCGGTCTTTCGAAGGCAAACAGCTGTCTGTATCCTTTGTAAAAGGTGATGGGGATCAACTGCTTTGTCTCCTGATATAGGTGATGGATATCCGTTGATCCGGGTGTATACAAAATGGCTGCCAGGGCGGTGGAGGGGTGATTGCTGTTCCACACGTCCAACAGGCGGTTCGCTTCTTTTGCCAAATCAGAAGCCCCCTGGTCGCTTATGGCGATCGTCCAGTCACTGAGGGTAAAGAACGTACTGGAAAAAGACTGCTCCCTGAAAAAACGGGAGAGCCGCTCCCGGCTCCGGCTGTTTGACGGGGCAAAGGCGACGGCGTTGTACGGACGGTCCTTGGGCTCTTTTTTCACAAACAGGTCGTCGTACGTAAGTGTGGCGGCATTTGAAGCCGGAGGTTCATAGTGCCCCGTTTTGGCTGCCGCTGCGAGGAGGGCCTGAAGCCTTGCGGGGGCGTGGGGCTTGATGAGCAGGTCCAGGGCGTTCATATGTAAGGCCTGCATCGCTTTTTCAAAGGTCGGTTCGGCGGTGGTGGCGATGATGGCTGTTTCTCTGAGGCCCATAATCCGTGACTTTGCACGGGGATCTGAAAGGAGGTCCAGTTCAAGGATGAGCACGTCAGGTGTGGTGCCATCGAGTGCGGCGAGGAGCTCCCCGCAGCTGTGGGCGGGCGTAATGGTTTTCATATTTTGTGATGAGCGCTCCGCAAACCACTTGAGCCCTTGGCATTCGGCGTGGTCGCGGTCGGCGATGAGCAGTGTCGGCATAATGATCTCTCCTTGAAATAGGGTTTCGAGATTGGGGGAGAGATGTCCTGCTTCGGGGGAGATAGCCGGGTATTTTTGTATGAATTATCCATCGTTGCTACAATAGGGGGAAGAGGGGGAATGGTTGTGAATATTGAGATTGACTTTCTGCACTTTGGTCTGCTTCTCCTTACGGCGTTTTTGTTTTACAAGAGGGGCGAGAGGGAGGACTGGGGTTTTCTGAAGATGCTCGGGTATACGAGAAGGCACTGAAAAAGGTCGGTCTTTACCTTTTCCAGTGCCTTTTAAGCAATGAGCGTAACGGTTGCATTTTTGAAAAGCCTGTTATGAGTGGGTTTCTCGTAACAGGCGAGCAACCGAATGGAGCCATTGCAACTCAAATAAAGGCAGTGAAAAAGTTGTTTTGTACTAATTCAGTGGCCTCATACCCTGCTCGGGGGCTTTATTTTCTGGATTTTCATTCCCATTCCGGTGGGAATTGTCTTTGCCCTGATGATTGCGAAGAATGCGCCAGTAAATAAAGAGAATAAGAGAAACACAGCCATTGTGGGGCTTGTGATCAGCTTGTTTTTCTGGCTTATCTAGAATTTTTATAGAAGCGCCGGCGCACAGCGCGTTTGTTATGCACCGGTGCTCTTTTTTCCATACAGTCCTGTAATTGTAAGACACGTGAGAAAGGCCACAGTTGTGACAATGGCGGCAAACAACAGTCCGATTGCAGCCATAAAGGTGTCCTGTCCTTCATAAGACGGCTCAAGAGTCACGAAAAAGTACCCGAAGAGCACGGTAAGAATCAGATAAACGCTGCTTCCCGTTGCACTCATTTTAAGACGGTTTTCTTTCGTTCCGCGCCATGTTTGGCTGAGAACGACCCACAAAAGGATGCTTGCGATGACGGCCCCGGTCATCACAAACAAATGGACGAATGGAATCAGGACCAGGGTAAGGAGATATAGAAGAAAGCCCGTGGTGAAAAACAAGGCGGTATTCAGAGCGAACAGGAACAGTCCTGCCAGCCAGTGGTTGTAAAACCAGGTTGCCTGGCTCAGCCTCTGTACCATTTTGCTGGTTGTCCCGATCTTGTTCATTAACGTTTTTTTGTAAACAAGAACCAGCACGATACCGAATATGCCGGTCAGCAAAAGCAGTGACATCTCCTCACCCTTTCTGTGTTACTCATCTTTATCGTCTTCATACTCAAGGATATCCCCAGGCTGGCAGTCAAGGGCTCTGCAGAGGGCTTCCAATGTGGAAAAGCGGACCGCTTTTGCTTTTCCGTTTTTTAAAATTGACAGGTTGGCCATGGTGATGCCGACTTTTTGGGACAGTTCGGTCACACTCATTTTCCGTTTTGCCAGCATTACATCAATGTTAATTCGAATTGCCACGCTCTCACCTCAAACCGTCATATCGTTTTCTGACTTTATTTTCAGTGCATTCCTAAGCAGCTCCTGCAGGACCGATGCAAACACGAAAATGACAAAGCAGGAAAAGAGAATAGTCACCCCGATAAGGATAATTCCGGGATGGAGGGCCCCCTGGAGGGCAAGAAAAACGAAGCCTGAAATATACAGCGCCATAATGACTGTGGCACAGTTTTTAATCTGGTTTAACGTTTTTACCCCTGACTCTGAAAAGGCGTTGTTTCTGTCAATGCAGCGTAAAAGGCTAAATGCCTGATACAGTGCAATGTAAAAAGGGATCGCGGTAGCATAGAGACCAAGGAGAACAGGGTACTTCAAATGAGAAAACTCCGGGTTCATGGCCGCAGTGCTGTTGGCAAGAGGCGGCAGAACAAACACGCACATGGCGAGTAGGATCAAGCCGATAATCACAAGTGCACTTTTTAAAAAGGGAATGGAACCTCGCTTCATATACACCCTCACCTCATCTGTTATGGTAATTTTTATCATATACCTTGATTTATTGTTTATCAATAAAAAATTATTGTTTTGACATAAAACGATGCACCCGGAATCTGAAGACTACTGGGGTAGTGATGATGCATAGGCAGTTCTTGAACAACCAGGGATTGCTCTTTTTTTATGGGGAGGGGTTACAATAGCCGTTCTTTTTTTGCTCTAAATATAAAGTGAAGGGGCCGAAGAATTTACTCTTCGGCCCCTTTTTAAATGCGATTCATACTGTAAAAGCACTTTCTCCCAGGTACCTATAACCTCCGCCTTTTTTTCACATGCAGAAAAACGTTATAGATAAACACAAAAATGGCAACGGATAAAAGAGTGACACTCACCGGCACAAGAGGGAAGACCATGCTCATATCCGTGAGTTCGAGAAGAAGGCCGGTGAGGAACAGAGGAAGGCTCGTGTTGTAAAGCCAGAAATGAAGGTGTGCCAGCTTGTTTTCGCCAGCCTTCGGAAAGAAGTGATAAATGATACCCGTAAGCGCAAGGGAACACCAGCCGAGTACGGCAGTGATAATGGAGAGAGGACCCGCAGTCTGATCGCCTGCCAGCGTCATGTACGTGAGAACAGCGATACTGACGACAAAGTAGACAACAGCCGTTTTAATAAAGCGGACGCCCATACATTCACCCCCCTATTCCGCAATAGTAGAGTATATGCAGAAAATGAGGCATCTTTCATGATAAATTCAAATGAATATACCCTTAAGTCAGTTTACCTGAGCTCCGCTGAACGCCATCCGCTCGCCATCCGCGACGGTGCCGGTGAGCCTTCGCGGGCTATGCCCTGCGGGGTCTCGCCTGGCCCCCACAGTCGCAGGAGTCTCACTGCTGGCGTCCAGCGGAGCATAATACTAAAAGGATTTCATTACACTTCCGATTTAGTAAAGTTAAATTAAAGCTGTTTTCGGATAAATTGTTGCTATAAAAATTGGATCGAAAGGCGGCGACTCCTGCTGGAATAGTATCGACTGAAGACCGTATGGTGGTTTCGGAGTACTTATCTGAACAAATTGACTTTTTTTGTGGTCCTGGTGTTTTCCACTAGGAGGCTGAAATGATACCTACTGTGGAAAAAGTCCGCCTGTAGCAAAATTTACTATTGTAAGAGCAACAACCTTGGGAAAAGAGCGTAAAAAAAAGACCTGGAGAACCACAGGGGCTCTCCAGGTCTTTTAACGTTATCTTCTATTCATTTCAGTAGGCTTCGGACCTTTTCGCTCACCGCGGTCGAGCTCGTTAATGGCCTTCATATCGTCAGCCGAAATCTCGAAGTCAAACACATCGAAGTTTTCCTTGATCCGGGAAGGGGTCACAGACTTTGGAATCACGATGGAATCGTTCTGCAGGTGCCAGCGGATAACCACCTGTGCCGGTGTTTTGCCGTGTGCGTCAGCGATTTCCTTCACAACCTCATTTTCAAGAACGTCACCGCCCTGCATAAGAGGACTCCACGATTCCACGAAGATGTCGTGCTTTTTACAGAACGCCTTCAGTTCGTTCTGGGCAAAGTACGGGTGACACTCTACTTGATTCACCACAGGCTTCACATCGCACTCATCAAGAAGACGCTCGAGATGCTCGATGTCAAAATTACACACGCCGATCGCTTTCACCTTCCCGTCGTGGTAGAGCTTTTCCATCGCTTTATATGTATCCACGTAATCGTCATATTCCGGTGTCGGCCAGTGGATCAGGTAAAGATCAACATATTCTGTGCCGAGACGCTCAAGACTTTCGTCAAATGCTTTCAGGGTCTCGTCGTACCCCTGGTCGGAGTTCCAAACCTTCGTAGTCAGAAAGATATCTTCACGTGGAACACTGGACTGGCGCAGCGCCTTTCCAACACCTCGTTCATTTTGATAAATCATCGCGGTATCGATGGAGCGGTAGCCGGTATCAAGGGCGTTTGTCACAGCCGTCACAGCACGGTCATCTTCAACCTGCCACACGCCAAAACCAAGCTGAGGCATCTCAAGTCCGTTATTTAACGTAACGTTAGTCATCGTGTCATTCCTCCTGTTTTGTCGATTCACGGAATAGTATAGCACAGGCATACAGAAATAAAGAAAAGAAAGCGCTTCAGGTTGACTAAATGTCAGAATGTTTAATAAAATAGAAAGGAGATATCCAAAACTAAAGGGTGTTGATGCTGCCTCCATGCTCTTCGCTTTCCGTGGGGGTGCCGGTGAGCTCATATTCTGCCAGGCACTGGATTAAAGAGGTAGAAACGGGCTTGGTTTAATGATTGTGTTAAGGTCTTGTTGTATAAAATTGTTGAAGCGAATGCGCGACACTCCTGCGGGAGGAGCGAGTTCCGGGGAGACCCCGGAAGCGCAAAGCGCTGAGGATCGAGCCGCCCGCGGAAAGTGCAATGAGCGGAAATTAACTATTCAAACAGAAAAAGGTGATGAGCCATGGAAGGCTTCATTCTGAAAATAACAAAAGAGACCCGGACAAAAAATCGGATGTGATTTTTTGACCAGGTCTCTTTTTTCGTGCTTTATTTCGGTGCATGAAGAAAGGCAGGGGGAAAAGAAATGGTGATTTTAACAGGAAACGACATGACACTCACGCTTTTTGAGCGGGTGGTTAAGGGAAAAGAATGCGTGGCCGCAGATAAAGAAGCCATGAAAAGAGTAACGGCAAGCCGGTGTGCTGTGGACCGGATCGTCAATAACGGAGAAACCGTCTACGGCATCAATACAGGATTTGGAAAATTCAGCGACATCGCCATCGCAAAAGAGGACGTGGTCAAGCTCCAGCGGAATCTGATTCTTTCCCACGCGTGCGGAGTAGGGGAGGCGTTTCCCGAAGAAGTATCCCGGGGGATGCTTCTCCTCAGGGTAAACACGATGCTAAAAGGATTTTCCGGCGTCCGCCCGGATGTGGTCAATCAGATTATTGCCTTTTTAAATGAAGAAATTCATCCGGTCGTCCCGTCCCAGGGATCTCTCGGGGCAAGCGGCGACCTGGCCCCGCTCGCCCATCTGGCACTCGGCCTTTTAGGGGAAGGGGAAGTGGTGGCGAAAGGACAAAAGGTTGCCGCGCCCCAGGCTCTTCATGCAGCCGGACTCGAGCCTCTAGAACTTCAGGCAAAAGAAGGTCTCGCCCTGATCAACGGCACCCAGGCCATGACGAGTGTCGGTGCTCTTGCCTGGCTCGAGGCGGCACGGCTCTTTGATCATGCCGACAGGGTTGCTTCCATGACCATGGAAGGACTCCGGGGAATCATCGATGCCTTTGACGAGTCGATTCATCTTGCCCGGGGTCATGAGGAACAGATCCGGACAGCCGCTTCCATCCGGTCTGTTTTAGCCGGCAGCAGACTTGTCACGAAGCAGGGGGAGCTGAGAGTGCAGGACGCCTATTCGCTTCGGTGTATTCCTCAGGTCCACGGGGCGAGCAGAGAGGCACTCGGCTACGTAAAAAAACAGCTGGAAACGGAAATGAACGCGGCCACAGACAATCCCCTTATTTTTGATGACGGGGAAAAAGTACTGAGCGGCGGGAACTTTCACGGTCAGATGATCGCCCTTGCAATGGACTTCCTCGCCATCGCCATGGCCGAGATGGCCAACATTTCAGAGCGCCGGATTGAGCGCCTCGTCAATCCACAGCTGAACGATCTGCCGGCCTTTTTAAGCCCCCGCCCAGGTCTTGAATCAGGGGCGATGATCATGCAGTATGTGGCCGCCTCACTCGTTTCGGAAAACAAAACCCTCGCCCACCCGGCGAGCGTGGACTCGATCCCGTCATCTGCCAATCAGGAAGATCACGTGAGCATGGGCACGACCGGCGCCCGCCATGCCTGGATGATTGCCGGCAACCTCCGGCGTGTTATCGCCATCGAAGCGATCTGTGCCATGCAGGCCGTGGAGTACCGCGGGGTGGATAACATGGCAGCACAGACACGCGCGTTTTACGAAGCCGGCCGGAAAGTCGTTCCTTCTATTAAAGAAGACCGGGTTTTTTCAAAGGATATCGAGCGGATGGCGGCGTGGCTGGGGGAAACCGTTACTATGGCCTACTAAACCGGTAATAAAACCACTAACCGTTGAATCTTGAAACGTAAGTGTAGAAAACAGCGAGCCAAGTGTAAAATCACCCCGTCTAAGTGTTAAAACCGACCACCTAACTGTAAAAGCCCCCCGCCCGAGCCCGTTAATCCCGCTAAATGAATTAGAGTTGTTTGAGAGTAGCCTAATATCTGCACAAAAAGGCCTGGGGCTCATCTCCGGGGCTTTTTTTGCGCTGGAAAAATGCATCAGCCCCCAGGAGTCTGCCTAACTGTTAAATCATGAAACGTAAGTGTAAAAAGCAGCGAGTCAAGTGTAAAATCACCCCGCCTAAGTGTTAAACCAAAACGACTAACTGTAAAATTCCCCTCCTCACCTGTAAAACCCCTCCCTTCTATGCATCCCCCTTCCCATCCCGCGCCAAATCCTCTATCATGTACTGTGGATAATCGGACATAGTAAGAAAAATACATAAAGGAGACCGCCTATGTGGGAACTGCTCGTCCTCATGCTGGAGCGCCTTGGCATCATCGTCATGGTCGCCTTCATCATGACCCGGATTTCATACTTTCGCCAAATACTGGACCGCTACGATGTCACATTCACCCAGCGCCTGAAAATCACCATCCTCTTCGGCTTGTTCGGCATCATCGGCACCTACACCGGACTCGCCGTGAGCCCGAACCAGCAGACCTTTTCCGTCTGGACGTGGGACCTCAATGAAGACGAAGCCCTCGCCAACTCCCGGGTCATCGGGATCGTCGTGGCCGGACTTCTAGGCGGCTGGCGGGTCGGCACCGGAGCCGGCATTATCGCCGGCGCACACCGCTACGCCCTCGGCGGCTACACCGCCTTTGCGTGCGGCATCTCCGCTGTAGTCGCCGGCATGCTCGCCGGACTCGTCCACCGGTTTGTAAAAAAGAAACGGATCGTCTCACTCCCAGCAGCCCTCGGCGTCGGCGCTCTTTGCGAAGCGATCCAGATGGGCATCATTCTGCTCGTGGCCACACCCTTTGACCAGGCCCTGGCCCTTGTTCAGATGATCGGCATGCCTATGATCCTTGCCAATGGCGTGGGAGCGATGATTTTTGTCCTGATCATCAGAAGTGTCCTCCGGGAAGAAGAGCGGATCGGAGCCGCCCAGACCGAGCGCGCCCTCCGTATTGCCGACCGCACTGTGGGCCACCTCAGAAAAGGTCTCACACCGGAGTCCGCCCGGGCCACATGCGCCATCCTCGTCAAAGAAGTCGGCGCCGTGGCTGTATCGATTACCGACAAAACCCGGATCCTCGCCTTCGAAGGACGGGGTAAGGACCACCACCCGGTGGGGAGCGAGATCCAGACGCCCGCCACAAAACAGGTAATCGAAACAGGCACCATCATTGAAGCAAAAGAAAAGGACATTGGCTGCAGTAAATCCCGCTGCCCGATCCGCGCCGGCATCATCGTCCCCCTTAAGCAGGAAGGGGACACGATCGGCACCCTCAAGTTTTACGTGAGCTCGGAAAAAGAGATCACTCCGACCAAACGGGAACTCGTTAAAGGCGTGTCTTTATTTTTAAGCAACCAGCTCGAACTTGCCCGCGTCGACGAACTCAAAGCTCTCGCAGGCGAGGCCGAAATAAAGGCGCTCCAGGCCCAGGTTAGCCCGCACTTTCTCTTTAACGCCCTGAACGTGATCATCTCCATGATCCGCATCGACCCGGCACACGCCCGCAGGCTCCTGCTCCACCTGTCCCGTTACCTGAGGCAGAACCTGACGAGCATGAAGCGTGAGCGGGCCACACTAACAGACGAGCTCGACCACGTCCGCGCCTATATGGCCATCCAGGAAGCCCGCTTTCAGGACCGCCTCAAAGTCACCTACGACCTGGACGAAACGGCCATGGCCCTCACCGTCCCGTCTATGACGCTTCAGCCACTGGTGGAAAATGCCATGAAACACGGCTTTGAGGGTAAAAAAAGAAACGGTTATTTCGAACTAGATATTCACGTCAAAAGCGAAGACAGCGGAGCCGTTCGTGTGGAAGTCACAGATAACGGCGCCGGCATAGGCAAGGAGCGCCTCAAGGAAGTCAAAAAGCAGCCGGTGGAATCACAGGAAGGAACCGGACTCGGTTTGTACAACGTCAACCGCAGGCTTGTTCTCATGTTCGGAGATGCAAGCGAACTCCACGTGGAAAGCGGCGAAGCAAAAGGCGGGACCCGTGTCTGGTTCCACGTGGTGAAAGGAGGAGAAAGCAAATGATCCGTGTAGTAATCGTAGACGATGAACCCCTGAGCCGGGACGAACTCGCTCACTTATTATCGGAGTATAAAGATATGGAAGTAGTGGGGCAGGCAGGATCCGGAGAAGAAGGCCTCGAGCTCAGCCTGAAGCTGAGTCCTGACGTCCTTTTTCTCGACATCGAAATGGCCGAGATGAGCGGCGTGGAACTGGCGAAATCCCTCCAGCAGCTCAAAAAAGTCCCCGCCGTCGTGTTTGCCACAGCGTACCCGGACTATGCCGTCAACGCCTTTCGCCTGGAGGCCCTTGACTACCTCCTCAAGCCCTTCGACGAAGAACAGCTCGAAGAAACGGTGGAGCGGATCCGTTCTTTACACAAAACCGCACCCGAAACGCCGTCAAAAAAGGTGTCCCGTCTGGCCGTGGAACACGACGAAACCATCATATACCTGACCCCGGAAGAAATCGATTACTGCTTCCGGGAAGGAAAGGAAACGAAAGTGTGCACACGTGAGCGCTGCTACTCCAGCCGCTTGACTCTGCGTGAACTTGAAGAAAAACTCGGTGCCCACTCTTTTTTCCGGACCCACAAAGGGTATCTCGTAAACCTGGAGCAGGTCGAGTCACTCACCCCGTGGCTGAACGGCGCCTACCAGGTAAAAATGCGCGGCGGCACGGATGACATCCCCGTGAGCCGGAACTATGTAAAAGAACTGCGGCAGAAGCTGGAGCTTTAGTGGACGAACCCCGTTAAAGCTCTTGCCGACTCCGGTAATGACATAATGAATTCCCATAACCTCAAACCGATTCACTGAAACCGCTGTCATTTGAAGCGCCATTTATGACACGTGAAGGGCTGTTTTCGACATGTTACGACGAAAACGTCTTTCATTAATGTTTTAGCGCTATAATGAAAGCGTATTCAAAATGAACGTACGAGGTGAAGCTATGATTACATTTTTAATCTCCATTGTTATATTAGTGATTGGTTATTTCACATATGGAAAGTTTGTTGAAAAAGTATTTGGTGTGAAGGGGGCGCGTCCGACTCCCGCTTATGCAAACCAGGACGGCGTTGACTACGTGCCGATGGGAACAAAACGAAATTCCATGATTCAGCTGTTAAACATCGCCGGTGTAGGTCCGATTTTCGGTCCGATCCTCGGTGCCTTATACGGTCCGGTGGCGTTTCTATGGATCGTCCTCGGGGCGATTTTTGCCGGAGCGGTTCATGATTATTTAACCGGAATGATCTCGATTCGAAACAAAGGAGCCCACCTGCCTGAGCTTGCGGGTAAATTCCTCGGTAAAGTGATGAAGCACGTAGTAAACGGCTTCGCGGTCCTGCTGCTGCTTCTCGTCGGTACGGTGTTCGTAACAGCGCCGGCTGCGTTGATCGACAACCTGACGCCGGGCTGGGTAACGATGGGTCTGATCATCACACTGATTTTTATCTACTACATCATTGCGACGATGCTGCCGATCGATAAAATCATCGGCCGCGTGTATCCGATCTTCGGGGCACTTCTTGTTCTGAGTGCACTGGGCATCGGAGGCGGACTTGTGGTTACAGGTGCTCCAATTCCTGAGTTAAGTTTCTCAAACATGCACCCTGAAGGACTGGCGATTTTCCCGCTGCTGTTCCTCACTATCAGCTGTGGAGCGTTGAGTGGATTCCACGCAACCCAGTCGCCGATTATTTCACGTACCACTCAAAATGAAAAACAGGGACGTAAGATCTTTTACGGCATGATGATTACAGAAGCCGTCATCGCCATGATCTGGGCAGCCGCTGCCATGGCCCTTTTCCACGGCACAGATTTGAACGCCCTCATTGCAGAAGGCGGACCAGCTGCTGTTGTAAGTGAAGTAAGTCTTGTGATGCTCGGTGCCATCGGTGGTACACTTGCGATCATCGGGGTCATCATTCTTCCGATCACATCCGGTGACACAGCCTTCCGTAGTGCCCGAATGATTCTCGCGGACTACTTCAACATTGGTCAAATCAAGAAGATGAACCGTCTGTTCATTGCCCTGCCGATGTTTGTGATCTCTGTTGCACTGACGCAGATTGACTTCACACTCCTGTGGCGCTACTTCTCCTGGGCAAACCAGAGTACAGCTATGATCGCCCTCTGGATCGGCGCCATGTACCTGGCCCTTCAAAAGAAAAATCACTGGATTGCCAGTCTTCCGGCAACCTTTATGACAATGGTTACGACAACCTATATCCTGAACGCCGAGATCGGCTTCGGTCTTCCGATGAACGTCTCCCTGATCGGAGCCGCCATCGCCACCGTTATCATCATTGTCCTCTTCTCGCTGAAATTGCGTAAAGAACTCGGAAAAGATCAGCCGTTCGAAGTGGATATGGTGTCAAAAGAAGTAGCATAATAAAGCGCGGGTCTCCCTGATCGGGAGGCCTGTTTTTTTGTGGGATAGGGTGGCTAAGGTGTTAATGCGTGAGCGCAACCCGGGGGAAAGCGAGGTGGTTGGGGGAGAAAACCGGCTAACCTGTTTAAAAGGAGTTCTAACCTGTTTAAAACCGCTAACAACGTGTTTAAATCACATCCTAACCCGTGTAAAGCCGCACCTAACGTGTTTAAACGCACCGCACCGCCTATCCACCGACCCCGCCCGCCGAAAAAACAGCCAACGAAAAAAGCCCGACCCGCGCCGGGTCAGGCTTTCCCATTTTAGTTCTTGTCTGTTAACCTTAATAAATAATTCATAGTTGCAATGAGCAGGGGATCGTCCGCCTGTTGTTGAACGGTTACGGTGTGGGCAGTAGTGATGCCGTTGCGGATAAAATCGCTTTCGGCTTTAAAAGTCAAGTCCGCGGACCCGCCGCCGTCTTTTACCTCAAGGACGCCCTTTTTGGACGAACCGGCTATGTGCCCTTTTTTCATCGTAATCACACGATCCTGGCTCGTGTAGGTAAGGGTGTGAACCTGAGCCTGGTGGGTCGTTTCTTCCTTAATTTTTCCCACAATCTGTGTCCCGTCAAGAACGTTCCAGTGACGGGGCTTGTTCGGGATAAACCCGTTCGACTGCACGATGGTAAACTCCATCCCTGACAGGGTCGTGAACGTCAGATGTGCCCACTGGTTCGGAACGATCTGGTTCATGACATCATGAACTTTCGTCGGGAAAAAACGCTTCATGCTTCCTGTATGGTCACCGTCCAAAAGCACGGTTACGTCCTGATTGTCTGAATCGAGGGGCGGTTGGCTGTATGTGATGGTTTGCATGGGACCTGCCTCCTTTATATTAGCAATTCCGATAGTACAACGAAAAAATCTACTAAAGAAACGCACTCATGTCAATGCGTTCAGTGAAACTTACATAGTTTACTAAAAGAATGGAGGGTTTTTTATGAAAACATGGAAGGAAGCTCCTACGCCGGCTCTCGTCCTCGACCTTGAGAAAATGAACCGGAACATCGAAAGAATGGCTGCATCAGCCAGGAAGAACAACGTGAAGTTGAGGCCGCATATCAAAACCCACAAAAGCCTTGAGGTGGCAAAAAGGCAGATCCACGCCGGTGCCACTGGACTCACCGTTGCGACGCTCTCCGAAGCAGAGGTATTTCAAAACGCGGGCTTTGACGATCTTCTTGTTGCTTTTCCCTTAAGAAGCGAAGAGAAAATTGCCCGTTTTGTTGCGCTTGCAAAGCGGGGCAGGCTCATCGCAACCATTGATGACATTGTACAGGCAGGGAGACTTGATGAGGCGGCAGCAACGGCTGGCATGGGAGTTGAAGTGTGGGTAAAAGTAAACAGCGGACTGAACCGGTGCGGAGTAGACCCCGGAGAAGAAGCCGTCTCCCTTGTAAAAGACATTGCCCCGCTTCAGGCGCTCGAGGTGACCGGTCTTTACACCCACGCAGGTCATGCCTATGGCGCCGGCGCACAGGAAGACCGGGAGCGGATCGCGAAAGAGGAAGCAGAGGCCGTTGTCCGGTCGGCAGAGGCGTGTGAAAACGCAGGGTTTCCCATCGAGAATCGGAGTGTTGGAAGCACCCCCACCTATGAATGGAGCGGGGCTTATGATGGAATTACAGAAGTGAGACCCGGGAATGCCGTGTTCTTCGACGGCGTCCAGGAGGGGCTTGGCGTGTGCACAATGGATGAATGCGCCCTTACTGTAACCGCCTCGGTGGTGAGCGGGAAAAAAGACAGGCTGATCGTCGATGCCGGCAGCAAATCCCTCACTCTTGAAAAAGGGGCTCACGGCAACGCCTCGGTAACCGGCTTCGGGACCATTGTGGAACCTGTAACCTTGGCGGGGAAATCACTGACCCGGTTATCCGAGGAACACGGTATTCTCGATTTTCCCGACGGAGCACCAGCCATCACGGATGAGGTGATCCGCATCATCCCCAATCATGCCTGTACAGCCGTGAATCTCTACGACCACTATCTAGTGGTGGAAGGGGATACGATCGCCGACCGTTGGCCGGTGGATGCAAGAGGATGCAACACGTAAAATAATCCCGGGAGACGCTTTCTTCTCCCGGGATTATTTATGAAACCAGAGCCAAGTTGTTAATTAAGCAATTGGGCAAACGTATCTTACACTTAGAGCAGCTTAATTTACGCTTAGGCAACTGTATTTTACAGTTAGCGAGTCAGATCCACGTATTCTACACATACGCAAATCTATTTTACGCTTAGGCAAACGAATTTTACACTTAGAGCAACGAATTTAACGCTTAGGCCACCGTATTTTACAGTTAGCGAGTCAGATCCACGTATTCTACACATACGCAAATCTATTTTACGCTTAGGCCACCGTATTTTACCCTTAGAGCAGCGAATTTACGCTTAGGCACTCCGGTCATTTCAAAACCAGTCCAACAGGCTCCCTACAAAATAAAATCAAACCCATAGTATGCAGCAATGGTGAGAAACACGGTCCATGCCGCGAGACTTGCCCCCATCCACACAGTGGTGGCGTGCTTATTCGCTTTTAACGATAAAGCGATAACCGCAGCCAGATGAATACCCGTAAGAAGAGGGCCGAGAAGAGCGAGGCCGGGAAGACCGTATTTTTCAAAAACCCGGTGTGCCCGCGCTGCCCTTCGCTGCTTTTTCATCAGCTTCTCCTCGTCCTGCTCCGTCTGTGCAGCAAGCTTTACGGCTTTTTTCTCCTCACGCCTGCTTTTCCAATTCGTATAGAGCCTGGTCGTTTGAAACCATTTGAGTAAATACACAATCAGAACCACAGGAATGAAGTTGCCGGCAAAGGAGACAATGCCCACCCCAAAAGGGTTAAGCCCCATCCCAATGCCGATGGGGATAACAAAAAGGATCTCAAGCCACGGGAGGGCGGCCATCAAGAAAACCAGTATATACTGCCATAGCAGATCAAACATCATCAAGCACCTCTCTTAATCAGCCCGGATACCCCGCCAGAACACGTTCCATGCGTGCTGCCGCTTCCTGTTGACCGTATCCGGATCATAATAAAACATCTGGGCTGAAATCCCGTCCAACACGCAGTAAAAAGCGTCCAAAACGTCAGCCGGACTGCTTTTTTCGATTGCCCTGTCGTTCATTCCACGGGTAATAACCGGAAGCAGGACAAGGTTGAGTTCTTCTTCAAAACGCAAAAAACGCTCATGGACAGAAAGCTTCAGATCCTTTGGGGGAAACAGTAAAAAATGCATATAAAACCTTCCCACCTCTTCTTTCCGCAAAAAATCGGTGGTCATGATAAACGCCTTGTGAAGGGTGGTGTCCACACTCTCATCATCCGCCCCTTCATGGACGGTCTCATTCAGCTCGGCGACGTAACGGGCATAAACATCATCAACAAGTGTTAAAAACAAAGCCTCCTTATTTTTAAAATGGTTATACAGGGAAGATTTGCGGATTCCCACTTCATCAGTAATCTTTGACAGGCTGGCTCCATCGTACCCCTCCTGGGCAAAAAGGCGGAGGGACACCTGTTTAATTTTTTCCGCTGTCCGAGATGGCATCTATCGTCACTCCTTATGTGGTCAATACAAAAAACGAACGATCGTTAGCATAGCTCGATTTTACATAATCCAACCTCAATAGTCAACAAAATGAACCAAAATCAAACCTCACAAACTATGGGAATTTATCAATTTCCTTCTCTTGTGCCTTTATTTCCTTTACAATGGAAAGAAGATTAATAGGCAAGGATTGGAACTGAAACCAGGAGGGTGCTAATAACATGTTCAAGGAAGCACTTAATCAGATGCAGCAACCAGTTATTATTAACACTGAAGATTATATAATCAGCTATGTAAATGATGCTTACGAGGAGCTTTTTGAACTCAAAAGCGAAGACATTGTAGGAAAGCATCTCCACGACGTGTTTACTGACACCCCGCAGGAGAACCAAGTTGTAACGGAAATGATCGACAATGACATCAGGAAGTTTAGTAAGAAAGTAACACACAAGCTCGGAGGAGAGATCCTTTTTCTCGACTCTGTTTCCAAAAGATTTGAGTATGAAGGCGAGAAATATGTGATGACCAGGTTTGAGGATCTGACGGAGCACGCCAGACAGGAAAAAGAACTGAAGAAAATGATTATCGACATGACGGTGAATGTGGTGCCTCTTTCCGATACGATCGGAGTGCTGCCCCTGCCGCCGATTCTTCGAGATGAGCAGAAGTGGGTCATTGTGGAAAAAACAGCCCAGATCTGCAGGGAGAAGCGATTCTCAAAACTTGCCATCAACCTGTCAGCGATCCGGACTCTGGACGAAGAACTCGGCGATATTATTATCCGCCTCATCGAAGTGCTCCGCGTCCTCGGTGTAGACGTGATTCTTACAGGTGTACGTCATGAAATTGCCGCTGATTTTTCCCAGGTAGACCTGGATTTTGACCGGATCAAAGTTTACCAGAATCTGAAGCAGGCAGTCGAGTATTTCTTTTCAGAACCAAGGGATAAATAGAGTAATCAGGCTGCTTTCGGAAAAAAACCGGAAGCAGCTTTTTGTTTAACAACAATCCTGGTTTGAGATTTTTCCACATAACGCACGTTTAACAGGTAAACGTATTGGAAATAGGAGAAGTACTTCTATGTGAAAGGGTGAAAGCACCGTGTTTGGCTGGTCAGATGTTCCCACAGCGATCTGGGCGTTTTTTGTCATATTACCTCTCGTGTCCCTGATCCACGAGCTTGGCCACTATTTATTTACCCGTTTGTTCGGCGGGAAAATAAAATTTTGCCTCGGCCGGGGAAAAATATTGTTTAAATTAGGCGGGATTGAAGTCAGGCGCGTTTATTTCCTTGATTCCTGGTGCCAGATCGATAAGTTAAGCGTAAGTAACAAATGGTCCCATACAATTGTATATCTCGGTGGGCCCCTTTTTAATATTGCAACCGTGATCATAATCAATTCTTCCATTCATATGGGATTGCTGGAGCCGCATATCCTCTTTTATCAATTTGTCTATTTCTCCTTGTATTTTACCTTTTTCTCTCTTCTGCCCGTCGACTACGGAGACGGAAACCCGAGTGACGGAAAAGCGATTTATGATGTGATTAAGCATGGAACCGCACGTGATCCTCTGCAGTAGAAAAAAACGAAAAAGTTGTAGATCAGTGGCTTTTTAACATAATATAAGAATAAGCATGCTGGAAAAAAGGAGCGCGTTGGATGAAGGGGCAGACTGGTACATGTGAGTTATGTTTACGGGAAGGGGCAAGGCTGACGGAGCACCACCTCATTCCAAGAGAAGAGGGAGGAACTCATCTGGAAACAGGGATGCTGTGCTCCCCCTGCCACAGGCAGATTCATAACCTTTACACCAATCAGGAACTCGCACTCCGGCTCGGCACCATTGAGCGTCTCCGTGACGATGAAAAGATAAAGAAATTTTTAAAATGGATTAAAAAGCAGCCGGCGACAGCGTCGGTGAAAATGAAAAAATCCAATGAACGTAAGCGGAAAAGAAGGTAGGAGGAATCGCGATGAGTGGGGAATTCAAAACACTGGTGGACAAGCAGCGCCGCTTTTTCTACACTGGCGCAACAAGGAAAGTATCGTTCCGCGTAGAACAGCTGCAGAAGCTGAAAAGCGCGATTAAAAGACGGGAAGACGACATTATGGATGCCGCATGGAGAGACCTGGGCAAATCGAGACGGGAGGCTTTTCTCTCGGAGATCGGCTTTTTGTACAGCGAAATTAAGGATGCGACAAAAAACATCGATGACTGGGTAAAGCCCCGCAAAGAAAAGACGGCCATTACCCATGTGGGATCGACCAGCTTTATTTATAAAGAGCCATATGGTGTAACGCTCATTATCGGACCGTGGAACTATCCGTTTCACCTCGTGATGGCACCGCTCATCGGAGCCATTGCGGCGGGAAACACAGCTATTTTGAAGCCTTCGGAAATGACGCCTCACACAAGCGCCGTGGTCCGGGAAATTATTGAAGACACGTTTGAAGAAGACTTCGTCGCCGTAAGAGAAGGGGATGCGTCCGTTGCAAAGGGCCTTCTCGAACAAAACACGGACTACATTTTCTTTACGGGAAGTGTTGACGTAGGCCGAAAAGTCATGGAGGCGGCGAGCAGACACCTGACCCCGGTGACGCTGGAACTCGGCGGGAAAAGTCCGGCTATTGTGATGAAGGACGCGGATGTGAAGCTGGCAGCCAAGCGGATCGTCTGGGGCAAGTTCATCAACGCAGGGCAGACTTGTGTGGCACCGGATTACATTCTCGTTCAGGAAAAAGCGAAGCGAAAGCTTTATAAATACCTGGTGAAGTACATCAAGAAATTTTACGGCATAGGTGTCGAAGAAAACAAGGAATACCCCCGTATTGTAAACGAAAAGCACCATGACCGGATTACGGCACTTCTTGATCCCGATAAAATCGTTTACGGCGGCGCCCATAACAGAGAAGAGCTGTTCATCGAGCCGACGATTATGGATAACGTCACCTTTGATGACGCTGTAATGGGTGAAGAAATTTTCGGACCGATTCTGCCGCTGATCAGCTTTGAAGACGAGTACGAAGTGATCGAACTAGTACGCAAACGGCCGCACCCTCTTGCTCTGTATCTGTTTACAGAGAAAAAACAGACCGAATCTCTTATTCTTGAGAACCTGAGCTTCGGGGGAGGATGTGTCAACGATACACTCATGCACATCACGACACCTCACCTTCCATTCGGCGGTGTCGGGGAAAGCGGCATGGGTGCCTATCACGGGCGGTCGAGCTTTGAGACGTTCTCACATGAGAAAAGCGTCCTGAAGCAGACAAATAAATTTGACCTGCCGTTCCGGTACAGCAAAAGTGAAGGATCGATTAAAGCGATGAGAAAGATGTGGGAGTAACACACTCCCGTAAATGGCCGGCCCATAAGTAGGAAACACCTTATGGGCCGGTTTTTTTATATGATTGATTGGAGCGAAAGCACGATAGTAGAAGCCGGTTTCGAGGAGGCCCCGCAGATGCAAACGTCGAATCGAACCGCCCGTGGAAAGTGCGAATTCAACAGGAAAGTTTACCAGAGCTTTTTTAACATTGCCAATTTGTAAATAATACAAATTAAGGTATAATTGGAACATACATAAACAGAGGTGTTTAAACCATGACCTATAAGCCAAAGCCGATCAATACCGATCATATTACGCTGCCTGAAGATGTAGAAAAACTGACCGAAGAACTTGCAAAAAATACCCATGACCTGTGGGCGGAAGAAAGAATGAGAAACGGCTGGACCTATGGACCAAAACGGGACGACGAAAAACTGGAGCACCCGAGCCTTATAGAATATGAACGTCTGTCAGATTCAGAAAAAAGGTATGACCGGATCACAGCAATGAATACCTTAAAAGCCATCATGGCACTCGGGTATACAATCGATAAAAAGAATTGAACAGACTATGTGGGGAGATTGAAGATTGTTTAATGAAAAATTAACAACGTTGCACGTATGGCTGCTCAGCACTGCCGCTTTCCTTTCAGGCGGAGCTGCGTTTGTTTTTCTGTTTCACCCTGAATACAGTGAGGGACCTTATGCAAACATACTGGCTCTTGGTTTGCTTTTTACATTTATTATTATCCTGAACTGGTTAAAAGTGCCCCGGCACAACCGACTTCAGAAAATATCTTTTGCGGTTGTCATTCTTACAGGAATGCCGAGCTTTTTCGAACTCATTGATGGCAATGGGTTTCACGTCTTTTTTGAGAGCCTGTATGCCACAGTGAAGTTATTCTTCCTTAACCTGGATACCACGGAAGTTCCGTTTTCCCTCGAGATAGCCCGCTGGTTTGCCGTTCTCTTTATTCTTTCTGCTGTGCTGAACAAAATCTATAACATTACAACAGAAACGTTCAAAAGCAGATTAATAGGTATTGTCGGTAATCACTACGTCATTTGCGGATTGAATGAGGCTGCTAAAGAACTGGCACTAGACCTGCGAAAAGACCACAAAAAGGTTATTGTGATCGAAAAAGACCATCAAAATGAATTTATCGGTGTGCTTAGAAGAAACGGGGCGGTTGTGATCGAAGGGGACTTTCTTGATTACAGGACCTTGGAGAAGGCAAATGTCATCAACTGCAGACATCTTCTGATGATGACAAAGAACGACACGTTAAACATTGAAGCACTTATCAAGACCACCTCGATTTTTAAACAGCGTAAAACATTCACAACAAGAAAAACAAGGTGCTGCATACACATCGTTGACCCTAAGTTTCATAAAGTGATTGAAGAGTTCGAAAAGGAAATTAACAACCACAGCAAAACGAAAAACAGCCTTGATCTGGAAATCTTCAACCTCTATGAAACAACGGCCAAAGTACTGTTCCGTCATCACCCGTTATATAAGCATAAAGCGAAAGGTGAGGCTGTCCACCTCCTCATTGTGGGATTCGGAAAGACCGGCCAGCACATCCTCCTCCAGGCAGCCAGGCTGAGTCATTTTATGGACGGAAAAAAACTCCACGTGACGATCATTGATAAAGAGGCAGATTATAAGATTAAGAGCTTTCGTAAACGGTATAAGTTTATTGACCGCGTGTGCACCATGAAGGTGATTACAAAAGACGTTGAGACCATCACGGATCTCACCGAACTGCGTTTAGAGGAAACGAAGCCGATCACCTACATCGCAGTGAGCTTATCCTCAGACCATATTGATTTTATTAACGGCCTTTTCTTCTGGGAACAGTACCACACGATTCCGGTTGCGATCCATATGGAGCGTGATGTGAACATTGCTGAGTGGGTGGATCAGAATGTGAAGCAGTTTAAAACGATGTACCGGTTCGGAGACCTGCAGAATATTGCCAGTGAGGATGTGATTATTAACCACCGCCTAGATGAACTTGCAGAAGAAATACACGACTATTATTGCGATACGAACGAAGGCGGAGGCCCCTCCTGGGAGGAACTCAGTCTTTTTCACAAGAATTCCAACCGTGCCCAGGCGGATCACATTGAAACAAAGCTCAATGAGTTAAACTTTCATAAAAAACGAAGAGACAAGATTGATCCTCAAAAAGACGAGATCGTTGATGAAAAAGAGTACCATGAAGCATTAGAGGGGGTAATGGAACAGCTGGCAAAATCAGAACATGCCCGCTGGTGCGCTTTTCACTTTACGAACAACTGGGATACGAAACAAACGATTGAAAACAAAAATGATGCCAAGGATAATGGCAGAAAGCTTCATTCAGCTCTTGTTCAGTGGGAAGAACTTGCAGCGGTTGAGGACCTGCTGGAGAATACCAACTACCGGGACGGAAACAGAAAGACCGTTAAAAACCTGTATTCCTTACTCAAAGCCAAAGGCTACGTTGTGTGCAGAGGGAAGGCAGGTTAATCAAAGACGTTTCAGGAGGCCTGAAAAGATGGCCCCAAATGCAGGCGTTATTGAAACTGGCATTTCTAACCTGTGGATCAATCATAGATAAACGACATGGAGATTATGTTTCTCCATGTCGTTTTTTTCTTATGATCAGGCAAAAGAGATATTAATTTTAGAAAAAATCATAAAAGGCCGGTTTACGGTCCGGAATCATGCCGGCCAAACGAACGATTTCTTCTTTTCGCCCGGTAATAAGTCCGGCATCGTAAAGAACGCTCGCAGGCTGGGCATTGAGCATCAGGGCAGACAGGGTATTGACGGTCATTGTAAGACCACGTTTTGGCGGGTGTGCACAGCTCGCCCCCTGTTCCGGCTTATGATGATGGGTCACGTGGACCGGTTCACCGCCACCAGCAGCCGGTTTGATCACATACGTGCCATTATTCCACTCACAGAAGCTGTCCTCCAGATGAATGAAAACTGGCCCGTCATCTTCGTTCGCTGTCGCAAAAGGATACGCCTCAAGAAAGCTCTTCGCGTCCACGATTCTCGCCATAAAATACGAACTGACCTTTTTCTCTACATGGGGGTCGTCCAGTAAAAACACGGTTCCATCGTCCCCGGGAAGTGTGACAACCGCTTCTTTGATCATGGAATCGTGGTTGCTGATGAACGTCCACAGGCCTGTCCGAGCCTCATGATCAAGCCAGACGATCTGGTGAACGGTGAGAACTTCATCTTTTACCTGATAGTAAAGATAACCCCGTGCTTCTTTATCCTCGTTAAAATAAACGGCGAGCTCACCGTCCCGGCGTTTAAAAACCGAGCGCTCCCACCAGGTACTGTTACGTTTTAAAGGACCGTTGAATTTCTGTGCCCACTGATCATATACAGGCCCGACGATCGTGTCGTTCTTTTCCACACGGCGGACGCTTCCCTCAGTTGTCCGCCTCACAGGCAGCTTATCCCTGGGCATCGTAATCACGGTCTGGTCGGCAAAGAGCTCCCAGCCGAACTTGCGGTAAAAAGGGATGGAGAACGGATACAAGAAGGAAACGGTCTGTCCTTTTTCCTTCATTTCGTTAAGAGCAGCCCCGAGCAATTCGCGGACGAGCCCCGACCGGCGGTGCTCGGGCCACGTGGCAACACCGGCAACACCGCCCATGGACCACGGTTTACCTCCAATGTAGACATTCAAAGGAAGGACTGTGGCTTTTGACTGAATGTCACCTTCTTCTTCAATGACCCACGTTTCCTCAGGATTCATTGCTTTTTTTCTTTCTGTTCTCTCGTCTTCTGTTAATTCATACTGAAACGCGAACTCTGACATCCGGATGGCTGTGTTGAGCTCGTGCTCTTTTAATTTTCGAATGTTCACTTAACCCTCTCCCTTAAACATCTCAATCGCTTTTTTTCGTTGCACACTGTGATCAACGGACGGCTCAGGATAGTCTTTGCCGATCAGGCAGCCTGCTTCTTTCTGCACGTCCTCTGGCATTTTCCAAGGCTCGTGAATGTATTTCTTTGGCACGTTCCCTAATTCCTGCACGTACTTACGGATAAAGTCGCCATCAGGATCAAACCGTTTGCCCTGGGTTGTCGGGTTAAACACCCTGAAGTAAGGAACGGCGTCGGTTCCAACAGAGGCAGCCCACTGCCAGCCTCCGATATTGGATGACGCATCATAGTCGATGAGCTTCTTCTGAAAATACCGCTCACCAAGGCGCCAGTCGAGGAGATAGTCCTTCGTCAAAAAGGAAGCGGTAATCATTCTGAGGCGGTTGTGCATCCAGCCGATCCGGTTAAGCTGCCGCATCCCTGCATCCACAATCGGGAATCCAGTCATGCCTCCGGACCACAACTGAAAACGCTCTTCATCTTTTCCCCAGCTGAGGGTCGTATATTTCTCCGTAATCTCTTTATCTTTGGAATCCGGGTGATGGGCATGAATCATATAGTAAAAGTCCCGCCACGCAAGCTCTGAGAGATACGTTTCAGCACCGGCCCCGGCTTCTTCCCGGCGGGCAGCCGCATGGTGGTAAACCTCCCTCGGTGAAAGAACCCCGGTTTTTAAATAAGGGCTGAGCCGGCTCGTGCCTGCCTTTAGAGGAATGTCCCGCTCGTCCTTATAGTAATTCAGACGCTCATCTACAAAGGTTTCCAGCCTGTCGAGCGCCGCTTCACGGCCGATTGCCTGCCAGTTTCCTTCGCAGCGGGAAAGGACGTCTTCCTCAAAAAACGTTTCCCCTTTTTCATGGAGAGGTTTTAGCTCAGCCTGATAATCTGCCAGTGCTTTTGTGTCCACTTGATAGGATCTAGGCTTTTCCTCCTTGCTCCACGCTTTGTGATAGGGGGTGAATACCTTGTAATAATCACCGTCCTGCTTTGTCACCTCGTGAGGGCCGTGCAGGTGGGCGTCTTCATATGCATAGGTTTCAATCTCTTTTTTATGGAAAAAATCAATCGCTTCTTGATCCCGGACGCTGTTTTCACCGGCATCGTCTCTGTTAAAAAAGACAGCTTCAAGGGACGAAACCCTTTTCGTTATTCGGTTGAGTGCCTCTTCAAGCTCTCCGTATACAAGGTGCAGGTGAACACCGTGGTCCTTGCACGCCTTGCGAAAGTCGTTCAGGGTCTGGAAAAAGTAATCATGATGAAGGTCGATCTCTTTTGTAAAACGGGGGTCCAGGTGGAAAAAAGCAAACCACCGGGCATCATTATGTTTCACGGTTTCAATGGCATGATACAGAGCTGCCTGGTCGTCCAGGCGAAAGTCGCTTCGAAACCAGACGGCATACGTTTCAGTCATGTTGATCACCTCATTCTTATCATATCGAAACAGGGGAGGTTTGAGAAATAAATCGATTACAGGGGTAAAAATCAAGGAAACAGCCCCAAAAGGCGTAAAGACCTCCTGGGGCTGCTTCATGAAATGACACATTTAAAATGGATTGGTTGCCCATAGCGCCGCGGTTTTCACGAAGGTGCGCTGCTCAAGCTTGAGCTGGCTTACCATAAATTCCGCCAGATCCTCCGCCTGGGTGAATTTCTCCGGATCCCGTTCGCTGTTGTCCCGCCCCCGTGTAAGGTCTGTTTCCACGAGGCTTGGAGTAAGGACGCTTACGCGGATGTTGTGAGGTCTTACTTCCTGCATGAGCCCTTCACTCATGCCGATCACGGCAAACTTTGATGCACTGTAGGCGCTTGAGCCTTTTGTACCTTTGAGACCGGACATAGATGAAATGTTAATGATGTCGCCTCGGTTTTGGGCAATCATCCCAGGCAGCACGGCTTTTGTTACATGGACAATTCCCATCACATTCACATCAAGGACGTTCTGCCACTGCTCGGTTGTAAGCTCCTGAAACGTTCCTCTGGCAGCGATACCGGCGTTATTAATCAGAATATCGATTCCGCCAAGCTCGTCTTCGATTTCTTTTACCGCCTTCCGGACTTCAGCTTCGTTCGCTACATCTGCGGCGGCTGTGACAACAGTGGCACCAAGCTCGGTGAGTTCGTCTTTTACTGAGCCGAAACTGTCTTCTGAGCGGGCGACGAGACCAAGGTGTGCGCCTTCCTTTGCAAGAGCAATCGCGGTGGCCCGGCCGATTCCCCGGCTGCCTCCAGTAATCAGTGCTTTCTTTCCTTGTAATGATTGCATTATCTATCATCCTTTCTGTACTGCTTTACGTTTTCTTTATTCACGAAAGAGGAGCGGTTGAAACTTACGAGTTCCTGTTGTGACTTCATTACCATCATTTATTTTTCCGGAACACTCTCACGTTCTCCTAAAAGGATGGTGAGCTGCTTCTTGCTTTTTCTTGAAACGAGAATATAGAGGATGTCATTTTGTTCAATGATCGTTTCCCCATATGGTGTCACGAGCTCGCCGTCACGAATGATGGCATTGATCAGTACATCCGGAGGAAATTCGATCTCAGCCAGATTCTTCCCAATAATGGCTGTCTCTTCATTAACTACATACTCGACCATCTCAGCATTTGCCTGACCGATGGACACGAGCTCAAGGGAGTGCAGAGGTGTGACTTTTTTCGGTCCTGTAAGACCAAGCTTATTGGCAAAAGGAGAAATGGTTGAGCCTTGGATTAAGGCTGATGTTAAAACAACGAAAAAGACGACATTGAAAAACAGCTGTGCATTCTCAAGGCCGGCAATCATCGGAAATGTGGCCAGTACAATCGGAACAGCCCCACGAAGTCCGGCCCAGGAAATGAGGGTTTTCTCTTTCCAGGAGTACTTAAACCCGATCGTAGACAAAAGAACAGCCAGTGGTCTGGCGATTAAGATTAAGACAAACGACAAGATTAACCCGTGAAGGATGACTTCAAATGTAAAGAGCTGCGCGGGAAATACGAGTAATCCGAGAATGACGAACATGAGAAGCTGCATCATCCAGGCAAATCCTTCGTTAAAACGGAAGATCGTATGGCGGTATGTCAATTCTGAATTCCCGATATAAAGGGCAGCCACATACACAGCCAGAAGTCCGCTTCCCCCAAGGCTTGCTGTAACACTGTAGGTCATGAGAGCAAATCCCATGGCAATAATCGGATACAGCCCCCCTGAATCGAGGTTGATCCGGTTAATGACCCACGACGCAATCCAGCCGAGTGCCAGACCGAAGATAAGGCCAAGCCCCATCTGGAGAAAAAACGTGCCTATCGTATGCAAAATGTTTGTTTCTTCAATTGTAATTAACTGAATAAGAGCGAGCGTCAGAAACATGGCCATCGGATCGTTTGTGCCCGATTCCGCTTCCAGTGTGGCTCCAAGCCGTGCTTTAATGTTTTGCCCTTTTAATGCGGCGAAAACGGCTGCTGCATCTGTAGAACCGACAATGGCACCGAACAGCAGTCCTTCAAGCCAGGTAACACCAAGAAGGAACGTTGCAACCACAGCGACAGTAAAACTGGTCACCAGTACTCCGACAGTGGCAAGAAGGAGAGAAGGGACCGCTACGGGTTTTATTGTTGACCACTTGGTTGAGAGTCCCCCTTCAAACAAAATAACCACGAGTGCGAAGATTCCGATTACCTGTGCGTAGGAAGCATTGTCGAAATAAATAAGGCCGAGCCCGTCACTTCCGGCAACCATGCCAAGGACAATAAATAAAATAAGAGCAGGAACCCCAAAACGGGAGGAAAACTTTGTCGTTACAACCCCGATAATGAAAAAGAGGGCTAATATAAGTATGAAATAATCGGTATTGATGATGTCTTGTATCATCCTGTATTCATGACCGCCTTTCTACAAATTCACGTCTATTTTTAAGGGTGCCTGTTGTTCAGGATCGATTCCCAGGTATTCATAGGTTTTCTTCTTGGAAGTGTGATTCAGTATTTTTTGAAGGAGCGAAATGGCAACTCCTTTTTGGTAAGCGTGATAGCCGAAGGTTTTCCGGAGCGTGTGGGTGCCGATCTTATTGGTAATCCCGGCTTCCCTGGCTGCCTGGTGGATAATTCTGTAGGCCTGCTGGCGGGAGAGGGGAAAGTCTCCTTTTGCAGATTTGAATAAGTAATCCCCGGGTTTAAGATCCCTGCTGGATAAATAAAGATGAAGTGCCTCGTGCACCTGCTTATTCAAATAGAAGTGGCAGTATGCTTTTTCGTTTTCTGTATAGCTGAAAAACTCGTTAATACTGCCGGAAGAATCGGATATATCAGATAATTTAATGGAGAGAATCTCTGAAATGCGCAGCCCGGTATTGATGCCGAGAGTAAACAGGGCATAATCCCTCGGAGACTGCTTTTTTAATATTTCCTTAATCTCATTAATTTTACTGATGTCTTTAATTGGTTCAACATATTCCATAATATTGACCTCCAAGTTACTTAACCTAATGATAGCATAGCATTATGTAACATTAAAAATGATTAGGCTTGTTAAATTCAGAGTAGAAAACGAAATGATTTCCTGTTAAGCTCAGGTGTTGATTTACGCTCATCGCGATCCCAATCCACGGGAGGTTTGCTCTTCCCGCAGGATTGGCACGTATTCACTGTAAATAATACACTTTAACTTATTCCCGGCATGTCCCAACGCGCATTCCGGATCTCTATTCTCAGGGACAGAAAGATAAAAAGGAAAGAGGCCGGCAGGTGTTGAACATAAATATATAGAACAGGGTTTCCAGAGAAGGCAGGTCGATTATCGTGAGATTTCCAAAGGTCACAACCGCTCTCATTTCAATCATCATTCTTTCATTGCTTATGCCTGTTATTCTTCCGGTGTTTACTGTGGACCGATATGTTGTGAATGTCCTTTTATACGGTCTGTTTCTCACTCCTGCTGTCTTTATCTATGGTATCCCCGCGTCATTTTTAGCGGATTACTTAAGTAAAAAAGCAGGATGGAAGAACATGAGGCTCCTTTCTTTTCTTATTCATCTCATATTCGGGCTGGCTTTTATTTTTCCGTACCGCATTTTTGACGAGAGCGTTTTTTCCCACGGAATTATAAACATTGCTACAGTCGGGGGACTTATCAGCGCAGGCTTGTTTTTTGTCGTTCATGAAGCGGTCCTCAAGGTGGACAGGATGATGTATGGGTACTGATCAAAAAGTAAACGGTTAAAATACAAAATAGAAGAGGCTGGGACATAAAGAATGTATTTAGCTGAGAATCCGAACCATGTACTGACATAGCGGATGAAATATACGCAGACTCCTGCGGGATGAAAAGCAAAGGTGAGACCCCGCAGTGCGATAGCACAAGGAGGCTCACCAGCTTCCCGCGGAAAGCGAAGTATATTTCAGTAGCGGTTTATCAGCGCCTCTGTTATTCGTTCAGATTCTCGTTCAACTAAAACACTTTTGTCCCAGCCTCTTCGAGTTCCTATTTTTCCACCGGAACACTTACATGCTTCATCTCTTTTACATCAAACAGTCCCATGTCTGTTAACTTAAGCGATGGGATTACGGGAAGAGCGAGAAACGATAAAGTCAGAAATGGATTAAAGGTATTTTCACATCCGGTCTTGTGCAAAGCTTCGTGAAGCTCATCCAGCTTCTTTGCAGCAGCTTTTACCGGCACCAGTCCCATCAGCCCGCCGCATGGAAGAGGACAGGACACAGCCCGACCGCTGCTTACCACCGTTAAGCCCCCCTGATCTTTTTCAATCTTCCGGACTGCCTGAAGGATATCTCTACCCGATGTTCCTACGGTAATGATGTTATGGGAGTCGTGGGCGATGGTAGTCGCAATGGCACCGTTTTTCAGACCGAGACCTTTCACAATCCCAAGGCCGATATTCCTTGTTTTCCCGTGACGCTCCACAACGGCAAGGATGAGCTGATCTGCTGCTGTATCAGGAGCAAACGTGCCGTCCTCGTTTACGTTTACATGTTCCACGGCGTGTCTGGTAACAAGAGAGTTTGCCTGCACTTCAATGATGTTTGCTCTGTTACACCCGTTCATTGAAATCGCAAAGCTTTCTTCTGTAAGCGCTGGCAGGTGAACGGTCTCCTTCAATTCTTCAGGCAGGTCCACTGTATAGTCAGTGTCCCTCGTGAGCTTACCTTTTTCCGCTTTTTTAACGCCCTTTATATACACCTCGTCAGCATGAAATTCCTCAAGGCTCTCTGTGAGAACAAACGTGGCTTCAAATCCCGGAGCCACCGCTCCTTTGGTTTTGAGTCCGAAGCATACAGCGGGATTGATCGTTGCCATCTGTACCGCTGTAACCGGATGAACGCCTTCTTCTATGGCGATTCTGATATTGTGGTCAATGCTTCCTTCTGTGAGAAGGTCGTCCGGATGCTTATCATCCGTGCAGAACATGAAACGGTGGCTGTTAGCCTCATTGACTGCAGGGAGAAGGTTCTTTACGTCTTTGGCAACCGAGCCTTCCCGGAGCATCACATAAAACCCCCTGCGTACCCGTTCGATGGCCTCCTCGGCTGTGACACATTCGTGATCTGTTTCAATACCCGCAGTGCGATAGACGTTCAGAGCATCAACACCGAGGCCTGCCCCATGTCCGTCAATGTTTTTCCCGGCGTTCTTTGCAAGAGCCAGTTTTGCCAGCATGTCTTCATCTCCTGAAGTCACGGCCGATGAGTCCATGACTTCAGCGAGGCCGAGGACTTTCGGGTGATCCATAAAGGGAGCAAGATCCGTTGCTGTGAGTTTTGCGCCTGCAGTCTCAAATGGCGTACTCGGCACAGAAGAGGGCAGCATCGTGTAAAGATCTGTGTCTGCTTTTTCCGCTTCCTCCAGCATAAAACGGATCCCTCGTTCCCCGGAGACATTGGCGATTTCATGAGGATCAGTAATCGCCGTCGTTACGCCTCTTGGAATGAGGGTATCGGAAAAGTGCCGCGGTGTCATCATGGATGATTCAATATGTACATGAGCGTCAATCAGACCCGGCACCATGATTTTCCCTTTGGCGTCATACTCGTCACGTCCTTTAAAAGATAGGCCGGTCCCAACAATCATTCCGTTTTGGATTGCAACATCCTGGTCTTTTATCAGCGTTTTATTAAACACGTCCACAATCGTGGCGTTCTTTATCACAAGGTCACACAGCTCCTGCTTCTGGGCTGTTTTAATCTGGTTTTCAAGCATGGGAGTCCCCTCTCTTGTTCTGCTGTAATTTTACTTAGTTTATCCGCTGCGCACAGAGGCGTCAACAAAAGCTTTAAATGGGAAAAAAGAGGGTAATGGGAATGAGAATAATATTTGTCGAAAAAACTAATAGAACCAGATGAGAGGAAGTAGGCGTTACTATGACAAATCCAGCTTCATACGACGTAATTGGGATCGGAATCGGACCGTTTAACCTGGGGATGGCAGCCCTTTTGGATCGTGTTGACGATGTGAGTGCCATCTTTTTTGACGAATCAGCTGAATTTAACTGGCACCCGGGAATGCTCATTGAAGGAGCTGATCTTCAGGTTCCGTTTATTGCAGATCTGGTCACCTTCGCGGATCCGACGAGTCCTTATTCGTTTTTAAATTACCTGCACAAGCACAACCGTATACAGAAGTTTTTTTTCTTTAACCGTTTCGACATCCCACGATCGGAATATAATCACTATGCCCAGTGGGTGGCCGGGCAGCTTGACTATTGTCATTTTGGGAAGCGGGTCACCGATGTGATTAACCGGGGAGAAGAAGGAGAGCCGTTTTACGAAGTGGTCGTTGAAGACCGTGAAGCAAAGGTTACAGAGCGGTACTATGCTAAAAATGTGGTAATGGGAACCGGGAGCATCCCTCTCGTACCTGAAGGATTTGATGCCTTTCCGGTGGAAGACGTGGTTCACACAAGCCAGTATATGTGTCATAAAGACGGGATAATGAAAGACTCCGATGACATTCTTATCGTCGGGTCCGGCCAGAGTGCAGCCGAAGTGTTCCTTGACCTTCTCCAGCGTCAAGACAGTGCCGGCTATCATCTTCACTGGATTACGAGGTCTCCGGGCTTTTTTCAGCTTGAATCGGGCAAAGTAGGGCAGGAAGTGTTCTCCCCGGATTATGTGAATTACTTTCACAGACTGAGTTTTGAAAAAAGAGAAGAAGAGCTCCCGAACCTCTATCACCTCCGAAACGGCGTGGAGGAGAAGACCCTTCACGAAATTTACGATCTTCTTTACCATAAATCCATTCATCCGGGCACTGCGCCGGTGACGATCCGCTCTGCAAGTGATGTGAAAACGATTGATAAAACAGATGAGGGACGTTACGATGTGACCTGCCATCAGTGGATGGAGGAAAAGGATTTTCACGTTGAAGCAGACAAGATCGTACTCGCTACCGGGTACAAGCCGAACATGCCGGAGTGGCTCGAAAAAATGAAAGAGGAGATCGTCTGGGAAGACGATAAACGTTTTAAAGTGCACCGGGACTACCGCCTCGCCTTTAAAGACGAACGTCCCCACAACATGTTCACAGTCACAAACATCGAACATTCTCACGGTGCAGGAGCCACGAATCTAGGCCTCGCCGTCCACCGGAATGTGACGATCATTAATAAAATTGCCGGCCGAAGCGTTTACGAGGAATCAGAGGAAACCGTCTTCCAGCGGTTTGGGACGGATAAAGAATAAGAGGCTGACTTAAAAGTCCAAAAGCAGTTGGCAATAGCTCCGCTCATTGCAAAGACACCTGAGGTAAAATGCCACCTCAGGTGTCTCTTTATTATTTCGTCTTTCTCTTCCGGAATTTCGTTTCATTTTTCTTCGGTTCAATGTCGTAAGTTACGACGTTTTCCACCTGGGAGCGCTTTGGCCCTTTCTTTATTTCTTCCGTAAATGCTTTCAGGTTTGATTCTGTTCCTTCTGCTTCAAACTCCACTGTACCGTCAGAGCGGTTTCTTACCCACCCTTTTACATCAGCGTTTACCGCTTCATGCATGGTGAAGTAACGAAACCCGACTCCCTGCACTCGTCCGCTTACAATTCCGTGTATGCGTTTCAACTTAAGCACCTCCAATAAAGCCATTAGTAGTGTATTACCCGTGCTTTTTTTCAGTCACACACAAATCTCGTATTTTCACCACGATCCCGGCAGCCTCTGTTATAATAGGGCTGGATAAAAGAATGGAAAAAATGAGGAGAAAGAACATGATTCGAACAATCGTATGGTTTACGTATTTCTGGCTGTATCTTCCTACCACCATTCCCGCATTGCGGAAAGTGAAAAAGCTCCGCAAAAACGGAAATGACGAGCAGGCAGACCAGATCGTCAAACAGCAGTCCAATAAGTGGGCGAAAAGACTTGTAAAATTAACCGGAGCACGGGTGAAAGTCGAGGGGATAGAGAGAATCCCGAAAGACGAACCGGTGCTGATCGTCTCCAACCATCAGGGGAACTTCGATATCCCGATTATTCTTGGCTACCTCGATTTAAAAATCGGCTTTATTTCCAAAGTGGAAGTGAAAAAGCTGCCGATCATTGCATCATGGATGGAAGAAATGAACTGCGTGTTTATGGACCGGAAAAATCGCCGCCAGTCCGTAAAAGCGATCCTTCAGGGAGCAAAACAGCTCAAGGATGGTCACAACCTTGTCGTATTCCCGGAAGGAACGAGAAGCAAGGGGGGGCCTGTAAGCCAGTTTAAACAGGGAAGCTTTAAGCTTGCCACCAAATCAGGAGCCGCGATTCTGCCGGTTACCATTAACGGCTCATTTAAAATAATGGAAGCGAACAACAACCTGATGAAGCCGGCGGATGTGAAAGTCACAATCGGAGAGCCGGTCCGCATTCACCAGCAGAACAAGGATATTGACGGCATTACCCTTGCCGGCATCGTACAGGAAGAGATCGAGAGAAACCTTGACGTTCAGCCGGTAAAAGAAACCGTATAGTTTTTTATGAAAATAAAAGGAATCCCCTGAATCGTGTCGTATTTAGTAAAGTGAATGACTATTCATTTTTACTTAGGGGGATTTTTAATGGCAGTAAAAGAGAAGTTTGACACATTAACGGAGAAAATGAACGCAAATCCGGAGCACCTTGGAACGATGAGCGTTCTTTATAAGTTTGAGCTGAGCGGGGACGAAGCAGGGACTTATCAGCTTCACATTAAAGATCAGTCTGCCCGTTATACACAGGGGGATACAGAGGACGAGGACATTACCTTGATCATGAAAGATAAAGATTTCCTCAAGCTCTCGGAAGGGAACCTCAATCCGACGATGGCTTATATGAGCGGAAAGCTGAAAGTGCGGGGAGACTTGGGCAAAGCCATGAAACTTCAGACACTGCTGAGTGAATACGCATAAAAAAAAGGAGCGGGCCCTGTGCCGCTCCTTTTTTTTATTTTGAGTCCTGTTTTTCTAACGCGTGCTTGTCTTCAACTTTCTTTTCAATCTGGTGAATCGCTTCTGGATCATTTAAAAGTTGGGCTCTATTTTCGTTTACAAGTTCTTCAAATGTTTTATGGAAACGCTTGCGCATATTTGTTCACATCCTTTTGATTATTTGTTCTAAACTTTCTGATAAATTCAGTTTACTAGGTTAAAGGGAAAAAGTATATGAAAAAGATGTTACAATTTTGCGAACATTGTTGAAAAATATTCCCCCGGCTGTCCTCATATACATACAGAAGACTCTGTTTTATGTGGAGGTTTTAGGATGTATGACAGCGGATACCCGCCTCAGTCGGAGGCTTTCGGACAGCAGCATAACTATCAGATGGTTCTTCGGCTCATCCGGCAGATCATGGGGTGGGAGAGTTTTGATGAGCTGATGATTGACTACCTCATCGGGCAGACAAAGGATCCCGGAGCGGAGCAGATTCTCTATGACATGCGTCAGGATGAACGAAACCATTACGATACCCTGGCAAAAATCTATACAGATATAAGCGGGCAGCGTTCCAACGTTCAGACCCCGTCAGGAAGCATTCCCGAAAGCTACGAGGCCGGTCTCGGTGAAGTTCTGCAGCGAAAAGGAAAGATGATGAAACTGTATGTTCATTTGTACATCCACAGTCCTCTTCAATACCAGAGTATCCTCTATCCTTTTCTGGCCGAAGAGCAGACTCACATGCAAATGATTAATTATTTACTTATCAGGAAATGTTGCTTATAATAACATTTCGCGCTTTTTTCGGTGATCCACAATGTTATACACATTTCCATAGCTGATATTTCATGACGGAAAATAGTTATCAACAAAATCCACAGGGAGATCCCTTGTTATCCACAGAATCTATCCACATGTTCACGCCTTGGTATAAAAGAACAGACGAAAACTTATTCACATCTGTGGATAAATCCTGTTGATAAAAAATAAAGCCGGTTTAGCTGACAAATGGCTTAAAATTGGATAAAATAAAGATAATAAAACTGAATGGTCATTCATTTTAAGGAGGCGCCATGTTGGTAAAAACGAAAGAAGTTGCCCCCTCTGTTTATGGCATTACCATCCCTACTCCTTTTCTGGTAGGGCCGGTAAACGTCTATATTATTGAGGGAGAAAGATTGACACTAGTCGACACAGGAGTGAAAACAGAAGAAGCGAAGCGGGTACTCGAGGCAGAGCTCCTGGAGCTTGATTATCGATTTTCAGACATTGAGCTCGTTATTTTAACCCACCACCATCCCGACCATATTGGTCTTGTAGAAGAGTTTGACCACGCCACGATTGCGTCTCATGAAAAAACAAAGCCGTGGCTTGAAGGAGATCAGCATTTTTTTGAGCAGAAGAATGACTTCTTCCGGGAGTTATACACAGCCCATGGTGTAGACGAAAACATTGTCGCTCTTATAGAAAAATCAAACGCCTATTATTTAAAGTACACAAGCAGAATAGGCATAGATGTAACATTGTCTGAAGGCGACCGGATTGAAGGTCTTCCTGGATGGTCCGTAATTGAGACACCGGGGCATGCACAGTCGCAGATCTCACTTTACCGTGAGCGTGACGGTGTTCTCATTTCCGGAGATCATTTAATTGCCCACATCTCGTCCAATGCCATCATTGAGGCTCCTTACAAAGGGGAGACTGAGCGGCCGAAGACGCTGCTTCAATACCGTGATTCCCTGAAAAAATGTCTTCATGTTAAGCGTGCGTTCTCAGGTCACGGTAAGCCGGTGGAAGATCCGAAAGCCCTGATCGAAGAACGCCTTCAAAAGCAAATCGAGAAAGCGAAAGCGATTAAAAATCTTCTTGGTGAAGAGACACTCACGTCCTTTGAGCTTTGCAAACGGCTTTATCCACAGATGTATACAAAGCAGCCGGGTCTGACGTTATCAGAGACCCTCGGTCATCTTGATCTCCTCGAGGAAATGAACGAAGTGAAGGCGGTAAATGAAAACAGTGTTTACCGGTATCGCAAAGTCGACTGAATGTTCACTCAAATTCAACGTAAAAAAATTGCGTAAAAATAGCGAAAATTTGTTTGCGACCTCGTTTTCTTGTTAAAATGTATAGAAGAAACAGTGTAGAAGAGGCCGCTGGAAAAAGTAAAAGACCGAACTTTTTCAGTGCCTTTATAGAAGACGAGGAGGCTTAAACCATGGAACAGAAAAAAACGAACAAAAGCTGGCTTTATGGCGGAGTTGCAACGGGTTTGGCAGCAGGACTCATCTTTTTTGCCACGAATAGAAATGCACGGACAAAAGTGACAACAACGTTTGAGACCATTTCGCGGACGACAGGCGAGTGGGTGGAATTTATTAAAGAAAACCGGGAATCGTTTGTGGAGCACATCAGAGTGTCTGCGGACCGTGTGGCAAGCATCGTAGAGGAAGCGTCCGACGACATTCAGACGATTGTGGAAACGTCCCAGCAGCTAAAGGAACATACCTTTGACATTTTGGGTACGATCCAGGAAGCGAAAGAAGAATTTGAAGAGCTTTCCTCCAGACTCCGGGGAAGCGAAGGACCCGAAGAGATGATCCAGCTTGAGGAGGCAGCTGAAGGTGAACGGAAACAATTACCTCCTTCTGATGTGGATACGGACGAGCTCAAAAGCTAAAGATATAAGTACGGAAGGGGAACTCAGCGGTTCTCATTCCGGCCCTGTTTTCTGAAGATGAAGCTTCTTTAGATCATTCGTATCTCTTTTGCGGCTGCAAATGAAAAGCGTTGGTTGTTGACGGGAAGTGGATAGAATGCAGGAAAAGAAGGGGAATCGCACTCTCACGATGTGATTCCCTTTTTTTGTTACCGCTTGGATTATGATTATGGGAGGCGTTACGAGTGAGTAAAAACAAACAGAATCATAATGTGAAGAACAACAACAAGCACCGTCCGCACGGAAACAACAAGACAAGCAGCAGTGCCAACGGACGAAACAACTATCACGCACCAGAGCGGTAACAGACAGAGCTCCCTTTTTAGGGGGCTTTTTTTCTTATATAGGATAGGAGGCTGTGTGGATGTCTCTGAAGAGTCAATCACAAAAATTAACTTCTATTGTCACAAAAAAAAACGTCACAATTAATAACCGTTAATTTCAATATTTTTTATAAGAGAGTAGTGATTGTAGCGAATGTGCGACACTCCCGCGGGAGCAGCGAGCAGTTACACCACAAATATGCTGCGAGTTGCTTCGACGCACATATCTGCGAAGCGTTACTGGTAGAGGAAGAAGCAGGTATAAAAATTCCAGGGGGCTCACCGGCGCCCCCGTGGAAAGTGCAATGAGCGCAAATCAGTATCTGCTCTCATTTTGCACGAGAAATCTCCTGTTTACCATTAATATGGGGACAGATGCTTAACTCTTAACTTTCGCGGCTGAATGCTTATAAAGATCGGTCAATTATTAACAATCACACCACAATTCTTAACACAAACCCCAAATAACAGCCTGCCACACTACCCTCAGACTTCCCGCTCTATTTCGAATTTACTGACTATAGTATAATGACGAAAGATGAACGGAGAAGGAGAATCAACATGGCGGAATTTGATCGGACCCAGATGAAAAAATACATAAGCCGGTCTCCGGCGAGAATCAGCCTGAAGCTTCGGATGACGCTTCTGATCGGGCTTCTTACTGTGGGGATGCTTGCCATTATCGGTGTGTTCTTTTACTTTCTTCTGTCGGACTCCCTTGAGCAGGAGATGGGGGAGCGGGCACTCGGGGTAGCGAAAAGTGTGGCTGAAATCGCTGAGGTAAGAGATGCCGTTGCCCAGGGCGATCCCGGTGACAGGACCGTACAAAACCTCGTGGAACCGATCCGGCAGTCAACGGGGGCTGAATTTATCGTAGTGGGGGACATCAATGAGATCCGCTACTCTCACCCCAACCCTGATCAGATTGGAGAGCGGATGGTTGGAGAAGACAGCGATGATGCTTTAATTGAAGGATTATCGTACATCTCCCAGGCGGAAGGGTCTCTCGGGCCGTCGATTCGGGGGAAGACGCCGCTCTTCAGCGAAAGCGGCGAGATTATCGGTGTGGTGTCGGTCGGCTTCCTTGTGGAGGATGTCCGGGGAGTGGTGGACAATTACCGGGACGAGCTCGTCTCAGCCCTTGCACTTATTATGGCTCTGGGTCTTGGTGGCGCAATCCTCATCTCGATTTACATTAAGAAGGTGTTGTTCGGTCTTGAGCCTGAGGAAATTTCGTATCTTCTGCTTCAAAAGGAAACGATTCTTCAGTCAGCTCACGAAGGCATTATTGCGGTTAACAATGGAGGGAATATTACGCTGTTGAATAAGGCGGCGCAGCGGCTGCTGAATGTGGAAAATGAGCCTTTGGAGCGCTATATTGGTCAGCCTGTTCATGACCTCCTGCCGAACTCGAAGCTTCCTGAAGTGCTTCAGAGTGGGGAGAGTCAGTTCGATGAGGAGATGGAGTTTGGTGAGCATATTGTTGTTGTGAACCGGGTTCCTCTTTATGATGACGGGCATCTGGCGGGGGCGGTTTCCACGTTCCGGAACAAAACGGAGATTGAGCGGCTGACGAGGGAGCTGACCAAAGTGAGGGAGTATGCGGAGGGGCTCCGGGCACAGACGCATGAATTTTCAAACAAGCTGTATACGATTTCGGGGCTTTTGCAGCTCGGTCAGAAGCAGGAGGCTATTGATTTTATAAAAAAAGAGACGGTGAGCCAGCAGAAGTGGATCCATCAGCTTATTGACCAGGTGGCGGATCCGATGGTAAGTGCGATTCTTCTCGGAAAGCTCAACGAGGCTCATGAAAGAGGGGTCAGGCTGATCATTGACCCGGAGAGTACGCTTACGTCGGTGCTTTCGAAGGGAGAGCGGCATGCTCTTGTTACTGCTCTTGGCAACGTGGTGGATAACGCCATCGATGCGGTGAAGCATCTGCCGAAAGACGAACGCACTGTTTCGGTATTTTTCACGGATATAGGGGATGAGGTGCTGTTTGAAATCGAAGACCAGGGGGGCGGCATTCCTGAAGAGCTTGTGGAGCGGATCTATGAGCAGGGATTTTCAACAAAGGACGGTGAGCATAGAGGATTCGGGCTTGCTTTATCCAAACGGGTGCTTGAAAATGTCGGGGGAACGATGAGTACGGAAACGACCGGGGAAGAGGGAACGTGCTTTGTGATTACGATTCCGAAAAAAGAGGAGGGACGATCATGACTCTTGCTGTTTTAATAGTAGAAGATGATTTTCGTGTGGCTGACATTACGAAGCAGTTTGTAAATAAAGTAGACGGCTTTACTGTTGCGGGGTCGGCCAGGACGGCTAAGGAGACACGTAATTTTCTGGAAAAGAATCCGGCGCCGGATCTTATTCTGCTCGATGTGTATATTCCGGATGCGGACGGTCTGAGCCTGTTTTGGGAAATCAGAAGGGAGTATCCGGCCGTTGACCTGGTCATGGTTACGGCTGCAAAGGAAGTGGTTACCTTTGAAGAAGCGCTTAAGGGCGGGATCTTTGACTACATTGTGAAGCCGGTTGACCTGGAGCGGCTGGCCCAGACCCTGGAGCGGTATAAAGCCCAGCGGCAGACGCTTGTGATGAAACAGGAACTCGATCAAGGGGAAATTGACGATCTTTTGCAGGGGGGCAGGAAAGGGAGTCTGTCTGATGAGACAGATCTGCCGAAAGGGATTGACGCGATTACCCTCGAGCAGGTTAAAAAGCTTCTGATGAAAGAAAAAGACGGGATTACTGCTGTGAATGTCGGAAAACAGATCGGGGCGAGCCGTTCAACAGCAAGGAGGTATCTTGAATACCTGGTTTCAGTGAATGAAGTGGAAGCGAAGCTCAAGTACGGTGATGTGGGACGGCCGGAACGGCGTTATGTGACATCCCGGTGAACAAAATGAACAAAATAGAACTTATGTGAGTAATCTTCACTCCTCTTTTCGTTCGTAGTACTCTTAGCCTTAACAGACGAAGGAAGAGCCGCGGTTTTGAAAGCGCTTCCTGATCAAGTATGAAAAGAGGGATGAAGAATGCTCAGTATTATCGGTTTTTTAACCATTATCACCATTGTTGTACTGCTCATAAGCGGGAGAATTACCCCGATTATGGGACTTGTCCTTGTTCCTGTGGGCGGGGCCTTGCTTGCCGGCTTTAACATCGTAGACATTGGAGGTTTCTTTAACGAAGGTATCGATTCGGTTATCAGTGTTGTGATCATGTTTATTTTTGCGATTTTATTCTTCGGCATTATGCAGGACACGGGGCTGTTTGACCCGTTAATCAACAAAATGATTGCCCTTACAAAGGGAAGTGTCGTTGCCGTTGCTGTGGGGACTGTCATTGTCGGTGCCGTTGCCCACCTGGACGGGTCGGGAGCGTCAACCTTCCTCATTACCATTCCGGCACTGCTGCCGCTTTATTTGAAATTACGGATGAGCCCTTATTTACTTTTACTATTGGTCGGTTTGAGTGCCAGTATTATGAACCTTGTTCCCTGGGCGGGGCCGATCGGCAGAGCCGGTGCCGTTCTCGGTGTGGATCCGTCTGCGCTTTGGCGTCCGCTGATTCCGGTGCAGATTTCGGCTATGCTGCTGCTGATTGTTTTAGCCGCATTCCTGGGGATTCGGGAAAAGCGTCGGATTTCCAGGATGTCAGATGATGAAGTGGCCAAGGCTGATGCTGAGGCAGAGGTTGCTGCAACCAGTGAAACTGCGGATCCATCAGTGGTGGAAAGGGATCCGGCCCTTGCCCGGCCGAAACTGCTTTGGCTGAATTTACTCATTTCTTTAGCAGTAATCACTGTGCTTGTTTGGGACATCCTTCCATCAGGACTGGTATTCATGCTCGGGCTGAGTATTGCCCTTCCGATCAACTACCCAAAAGTAGACGATCAGATGGAACGGATCAAAACTCACGCACCGAATGCGTTAATGATGGCGGCGATCATTCTTGCTGCCGGTTCGTTCCTCGGAATCATGAATGGAACAGGGATGCTTGATTCACTGGCGACAGATCTAGTTATGATTTTACCGGCGTTTGTCGTGCCTTATCTGCACGTTATCATGGGTGTGTTCGGCGTACCGTTTGATCTCGTGCTCAGTACGGATGCCTATTACTTTGCCCTGCTGCCGGTGGTCGAGCAGATTGTGACTTCACATGGTGTTGATTCGATAACGGCCGCGTACACGATGATTATCGGAAACATCATCGGTACGTTCGTCAGTCCTTTCTCTCCGGCGTTGTGGCTTGCCCTCGGTCTTGCGGGACTGGAGATGGGCAAACATATCCGCTACTCCTTTTTCTGGGTATGGGGATTCAGTATTGTGCTTCTTATTGTGGCGTTTTTAATCGGGGTTATTTAAATTGCAGGAGAGCTCTCTTCCATTTTGGAAGGGGGTTTTCTTTTTGAAAGGCACTCAATGCGCTCCCTTTCTGCGGGGGCGCCGGTGAGCCTCCGGGAGGTTTATATCTGCTTCTTCCTCTTCCAGTAACGCTACGCAGATATGTGCGTCGAAACAACTCGCAGCTTATTCGTGGTGTAACCGCTCGTTGCTCCCGCAGGAGGGCCGCGCATTCGCTGCAATCAACGAGTTTTTAAAACAACAATGATTTTTAATGGACTTTTCTTTATTAAACTACTTATTTTGTGAATGAAAGTTGAGGTAGCCGGAATGTTCGAAGACTCTTGCAGAAGTGGAGGCTCGACGGCACCTCCGCGGAAAGCTAAGGAAATTCCGGCTCCAGCATATGTTTTCAGCTATTTAGTGTCTTTCCTGAAGTATGAGGGCTAACCCGTTAATCAGCAGCAGAAAGCCGTTAATCAAGTCTCATAAGTCGTCAATCCCCTGCACCGGCACTCCTCAGTATGAAAAGCCACCCATTATCCGGAAAACAACTGGCATATCCCTATGTGAACGGGCGTACATATAGTGAGACGAAAAGGAAGTTTGAGCGGAGCTTGTAACGGAAACAGACCTACTACAAGCTTAATAAGGAGGTTCATTCATGGCATTATCAAAAGAACTTGAGTCACTGAAAGAATTTCACTGTCCTGAGGGAAAATGTGTCCTGACCGTTTATCTAAACACAGACCGAGCGAATCAGGATCAGCAAAAGGGCGAGTGGAAGATCCGCCTGAAAAACGGTCTGAAGAAGCTTGATGAATACTTAGATTCGAGCGGTAACGAGAAACAGCTGAAAAATTACCGCAAGATTAAAACAAAAGTGGAAAAAGAAATTACAGGAAACCAGACGAACCTGCAGAAAAGTGTCGTGATTTTCGGCTCGGAAGAAGGAGATCTCTGGTCGGTTCATTACCTGCAGCTGCCCGTAGAAACAAGCTTTCACTGGGAAAACGTGCCGGTTGTGGACCAGCTCGAAGCGTTGGCGAAACAATATCCTAAGAGCGGAATTGTTCTAACGAATATGGACGAAGTTACCATACTCGATACTGCACTCGGGGAAGTGACCGACACAAGAACGTACACGTTTGATCCGGAAACAGAAAACTGGTCATTTAAAGACGGAATGGGTGCAACGAACGCGATTCAGTCCGGCGCAAGCCACGTGGATAAATTTCAGCAGAGATTCGAAGAAAACCTGAACCGCTTTTATAAAGATATGGCCACCAACATTGAGCAGATGAACCGGGACCGTAAGTGGAATTCCGTCTACCTTGTGGGTGAAACCGAAATGACAAGAACGATGGAGTCCCAGCTCCGTGTGAAAGTCGGCAAGTCTGTAAACAAAAACTTAAGCAACGCCCGGCCGTCCCAGGTGCTGGCACAGGTGTTTAAATAAGCCCTGGCACAGACGATTCCGGCCCATAAAAAGAGTCTGGGACAGAACAGTCTCTAAATAAGTAAAAATGATTAATGATGTTATAATTTTTAAACATAAGGATACCTTCGATTCTGTTGTGTTGTGGTCACTCAACTTTATCAGAAGGTATCTCTTTTGTGTGCACAATTTCAATTTTGAAGGTAAATCAGTTGATTGATCAAAAATCACGAGACGCCTGCGGGAAAGCAAGAGCTGAAGATCCATCGGGGCGATCTTTCCCCGATTAGCTGAAGCCTTGCCCGCGGCAAGCGAGTGTATTTTTGATCAATCAACACTCATGTAAACATCAAATAAAAAGAAATGGCTCTCACCAGCGGTGAGGGCCATTCTTTTTAGCTGGGTTTTGTTCCAGCCTCTATTTTTATTGAGTGAAAAAAGTCACTTCATTCTATAGGTCTATTGCCCATTTCATACGCGGACTGTAAAATGTAAGATGATTCCGAAAATTACAAAAAAGAACAGAAGAATACATAAAACCCTTAAATAAATAAAAAGCCTGAAATTTTTTCTCTGGATTTCAGAATGTGAAATAGTTTAACTTTTTAGAATATTAAATTATCTATACTATGGTTAAATCGCTGGTTGCTGATGATACATAGGACCTCAGCCAGGTCAAAAGTCACTGCAGGACCAGCAAACCATTTTATGGAGGTGTGTGCAGTTGGATGTTCGTGAATTAAGAAACTGCTTCGGCCATTTTGCCACGGGTGTAACCGTCGTAACCTGGAAAAAAGAAGACCAGTTTCACGGAATTACGGTGAATTCATTTACCTCTGTCTCACTCGATCCGCCTTTGCTCCTTGTTTCAATCGACAAAAGAGCAAAAGCGTGCAGCATGCTGGAGGATCATCCTTTTACCGTCAACATTTTAGCAGGGGATCAGGAAAGTATAGCATGGCAGTTTGCCGGCCGTCCTCAGGAAGGCCTGACGATTGACTGGGAAGAAACGGACCACGGCCCGAAAATTAAAGGAGCGCTTGCTACATTTGAATGCCGTCCATGGCAGGGGTATGAAGGCGGAGATCACATTCTCTACATCGGAGAAGTAACGGACTATACCTACGATGAAGGAACGCCCCTGATGTTTTATAAAGGGCAGTTCCTGAAAGATAAAAGTGAAGAAGAGAAAGTAAACCAATAAACGGAGGTAGGGCAATGGGAATCAGAACGGGGAATGAGTATATCAATGCCTTAAAATCCCGCCAGCCGGAGATCTGGCTTGGGGGAGAGAAAGTCACGGATGTGGTGAATCACGATGTGTTCAGGCAGCCGATTAAGGAAATTGCAAAGCTTTATGATCTCCAGCACGATCCTGAGTTTCAGGACAGAATTACCCACATCTGCAGCGAAACCGGAGAGCGGGCGAATAACTCCTTTTTACTGCCGAGAACAGCAGAAGACATTAAAGCCCGGAGTGAAGCCTTTGAAGTTCATGCGAGAGCCACATTTGGTCTTATGGGGAGGACACCGGACTTTTTAAACACGGTTGTTACCAACATGGCCGGGAATCCATGGTTTCTGGACAAGTATAATCCTGACTGGGCCAAAAACCTTATCGAGTACTACAACTACATCAAAAAGAACGATTTATTTTTAACCCATGCGATCATCAACCCGCAAAATGACCGGAGCAAAGCGTCCTATGAACAGGAAGATTTGTTTACCCACCTCGGTGTGGTGGAGGAGAAGCCTGACGGGCTCATCGTACGGGGGGCAAAAATGCTTGCCACGCTTGCTCCGATTACAGATGAAGTGATCATTTATTCTTTCCCTGGATTCCAGCCGGGGGATGAGCGCTATGCCCTTGCTTTTGCTGTGCCGGTTGACACGCCGGGACTTAAGCTTCTCTGCCGGGAGCAGATGCAGGACGGGACGCGATCAGTATTTGACCATCCACTTGCATCCCGCTTTGAAGAAATGGATGCGGTGCTTGCGTTTGAAGATGTTCTGGTGCCTTGGAACCGGGTGTTTATGTATAACAATGTAGAAGCAGCGAACCTCCTTTACTCGAAAACAGGAATCAATCAGCAGCCTGCCCACCAGTCCGGTGTGCGGGGCTATGTAAAGCTCGAGTTTGCTACCGAGGTTGCCTGCAAGCTCGCTGATTCAATCGGGGTCGATCAATACTTAAACGTTCAGACCGATCTTGGGGAACTCGTTCAAAACGTGGAGACGATCCGTGCCCTGTTGCGTGTTGCCGAGCAGGAATACGAGACGATGCCCACAGGGGAAGTAAGACCGGCGGCCGCACCTCTCGAAACGATCCGGGGGATGCTTCCGAAAATGTATCCGAGAGCGATCGAGGTCATGCAGATTATTGGTGCGGGGGGCCTTCTCATGTCTCCGACAGCGGCTGACTTTGAGAATCAGGAGCTGAGAAGCCACCTGGATAAATACTACGCCGGACGAGAAGGAGTATCGGCAGAAGAAAGAGTTCATCTCTTTAAGCTGGCATGGGATTTATGCGGTGAAGCGTTCGGACAGCGTCTTCTTCAATATGAGCGTTACTACACGGGAGACCCGATCCGTAAGCGGGCGATCTTCTATAACCAGTACAAGAGAAACAAGCAGTTTACGTCAGTGGAGCAGGCATTAGCCGCATCACCGCCGTTAAAAAAACAGGTGACCAAAGCAAAATAAGGGGCTTTAAGGGGTGTAGTGCATGATATCGTCGGTACAGAAGATTACGAGGATTCTTGATTGTTTCACAAACGAAAAACCTGTACTTGGTAATCAGGAAATTGCAGAAATGCTCGAAATGAATGTGAGTACGGTGCATCACCTGGTGAAAACCCTTTGTGCAGAAGGACTGCTCATCCAGGACAACAAAAAGAAATACCGCCTTGGGTGGAAGCTCCTTGAATGGAGTAATCATGTGATGTATCAGCAGGACATTTACAACGAGGCGATTCCTCTTGTGGAAGGACTGATAAACAAGTATAACGGGACTGTTCACATCGGCATGTTTGATGCGGGGGAAGTCCGGTTTGTCCTGAAAGTAGCGGCCAAGGGATCTGTAGCGGTACCTACATATGTAGGGGCAAAAAAGCCGGCGTACTGTACGAGTACCGGGAAAATACTGTTATCCTTCAATCCTTCGTACATCCAGCCAACGATATCAAAGGGACTGACCCAGAGAGCTGCCAATACGATTACGTGTGTGAAAAAGTTCAGACAGGAATTAAAAGAAATCCGAAAGCAGGGCTATTCAATCAGCAATAACGAAAACGAGCTCGGCCTGTACGGCATTGCAGCCCCGATCCAGTCCTACACGGGACAGACGGTCGCAGCGCTGAACATGGTCGGTCCGGTCAGCTATATGGAAGGACGGCACAGAAACGAGATTATTCAAAGCGTGAAGGGAACAGCACAGTCCATTTCAAAAGAGCTAGGTTACATTAATTCGATTTGAAAGCGTTTACAAATTTTAAAAATGCGGAGGAGGCCCTTTATCCTCCCCGCCAAAATACCAGGAGGAATGAAAAATGGATTTAAAATCGAGAGCGTTTAATTTAATGCAGATGGTCGAGGAAAACAAGCATTTACTCAAGCCGCCGGTGAACAACAAAGTTCTCTGGGAAGACTCTGAATTCATTGCCATGCTTCTTGGCGGTCCGAACCGCCGCCGGGATTTCCATGTGGATCCCTCTGATGAATTTTTCTATCAGATGAAAGGAGACTGCTACGTGGAGTGCATCAATGACAAAGGGGAGCGTGAAGTGATTACGGTAAAAGAAGGGGAAGTCTTTATGCTGCCGGCAAACGTCCCTCACTCTCCGCACCGTGTGGCTGATACGTACGGTATCGTCCTTGAAAGAAAGCGGGGCGAAGGTGAATTGGAGGACTTCGTATGGTTTTGCGATAACTGTGATCACCTTATGCATAAAGCGACCGTTCAGCTCACCAACATTGAAACCCAGGTAAAAGGGGCAATCGAAGAATTTAACGGAAGCAAGGAGCTTCGTACGTGTGATAACTGCGGACATGTAATGGCGGAAGAAGTGGAAGTGTGGAAATGCGAATAGATGCCCATACCCACGTCATGCCTCCTGACATGCCGGACTTTCAGGCTAAATACGGACAGGAGCGCTGGCCGGTGGTCGTTAAAACGAGTGAAACGGAAGCAGACATTATGGTGGCGGGAAAGCTGTTCAGAAAAGTAACAGATCAGGTCTGGTCACCAGGAAAAATCGTAGAAGACATGGACCAAGAAGGGATCGACATGCAGGTCGTGTCACCGATTCCTGTGACCTTTTCATACTGGGCGCCTCTTGAACAGGCCCTTGAAATGATTCAGCTTCAAAATGACTTTATTGCGGGGATGGTAAAGGAACGTCCGGACCGGTTTATCGGACTTGGTACTGTTCCAATGCAGGATGTGGAGGCAGCGATTAAAGAGATGGACCGCTGTGTTCATGAGCTGGGCCTTTCCGGCATCGAAATCGGAACCAATGTGAACGGTGAGAACCTCGATTCTCCTGAACTGCTGCCCTTTTTCCAAAAAGCTGAGGAATGGGACGTTCTGGTGTTTATCCACCCGTGGGAAACGCTGGCCAAAGACCGTACTCCGCGCCATAACTTTATGTACACCGTCGGAATGCCGAGTGAGACTGCCCTTGCTGCTGCCAGCCTTATCTGGGGCGGTGTGATTGAGAAATTCCCCGATCTGAAAGTGTGGTTTGCCCACGGAGCAGGATCTTTTCCATACATCCTGCCGCGGCTCGATCAGGGGTGGAATGTCTGGCCGGATCTGAGAGTCACCGAGCATCCGCCGAGTCATTACGTGAAGAACTTTTATTTTGATGCCCTAACGTACGATGAGCAGAACACGGAATACCTGATTGAAAAGTTCGGCGTAGACAAGCTTGTCATGGGGTCTGACTATCCGTTCCTTTTAAAAGAATCACCGCCGGGTAAAACGATCAGCCAGATGAAGAGCCTGTCTCATGAAGACCGGGCGAAACTTATGGGAGAAACAGCGGCAAGTCTCCTTAAAGTGAAAGAGAGGCAGACCGAAAATGGTTAATCAGACCCTCACACCGGAAGAGAAAATTGAAAATCTCGGACTGAAGCTCAAGCCTGTGCGGAAACCTGCCGGTAACTATGTTGGCTATGTGAGAACAGGAAACCTGATATATACATCAGGACAGGGAGTCGATGAATACCACGGAAAACTCGGCCGTGACCTGGATGTGGAAGAAGGATACCTTGCTTCAAGACAGTCCATGCTTAACCTCCTCAGTGTGATCAAACACGAGGTGGGCGAACTGAGTAAGGTGAAGCGGGTCGTTAAACTCCTTGGTTTTGTAAACAGCACGGAGATGTTTACGGATCAGCCCAAAGTCATGAACGGAGCGTCTGACTTACTCGTTGAGGTTTTCGGAGAAAAAGGGAAACATGCAAGATCAGCCGTGGGCATGGCCCAGCTCCCGAACAACACCGCAATTGAAATTGAGCTCGTTGTTGAAGTTGAGGAGTAGAGTCCTGTTGTGCCAGTCTTCACAGAGCGGCACAAATCGGGCTGCATCAAACCAGATTGAAAGGACGAACCGGTATGCAATCAAAAGTGATGGAGCACGAAGCGTTAAAAAAATATAAGCCTGTCGATTGCCGGCATTTTATCGATGGCGCTTTCATCGATTCAGAAAAAAAGGTCAATAACATCAATCCTGCCACTGAAGATGTAATCGGGACCATTGCCATTGGCGGAGAACAGGAAGTAGACAGAGCTGTTCAGGCAGCCAAACGGGCCTTAACAGGTCCATGGAAGTCCCTGTCCTCCTTTGAGCGTTCCTCCATTCTCAGAAGAATCGGAGACGAGATTTTAAAACGAAAAGAAGAACTGGCCTTCCTGGAAGCCACGGATACAGGAAAGCCCTATGCTCTTGCTCTCGAGATGGATATTACAAGGGCAGCACATAACTTTTACTTTTTCGCAGACTACCTCACTTCCATGGGGACTGAAGCCTACCAGCAGGATGAAAAAGCGCTTCACTACGCGATCAGGCGTCCTGTCGGTGTTGTAGGAATGATCAATCCGTGGAATCTGCCTCTGCTCCTTCTCACGTGGAAACTGGCTCCTTGCCTTGCTGCCGGGAGTACAGCAGTGATGAAGCCGTCGGAGTGGACACCGATGACAGCAACGGTACTTGCTGAAATCTGCAAAGATGCAGGGGTTCCGGACGGTGTTGTAAACCTTGTCCACGGTTTCGGTGCCGATTCAGCGGGAGAGGCCATTACAAAGCATCCGGAAGTGGATGCCGTTACCTTTACAGGAGATACAAAAACAGGAACGGCGATTATGCAGTCGGCAGCGCCGTCATTAAAAAAGGTCTCCTTTGAGCTTGGGGGAAAAAATCCAAACATCATCTTCGCAGACTCTGATCTGGATGAAGTGATCGAGACTACGCTTAAATCAAGCTTTCTCAATCAGGGGCAGGTATGCCTCGCGGGGTCACGGATCTATGTAGAAAGCACCGTCTATGACGAATTCATGGAAAAGTTTACGGCACGGACTAAGGAGCTGAAAGTCGGTGATCCGTTTGATGAAAAAATGAATGTGGGGTCCCTTGTGAGCCGGGAGCATTACGAACACGTTCTTCGTTACATCGATCTGGCCAAAGAAGAAGGGGGCACGGTCGTAACAGGTGGAACAAACCGTCCCGATTCTTTGGACAAAGGCTGTTTTGTCCGACCAACAATTATTACCGGTCTCGGCCAGTCGGCCCGTTGTGTGCAGGAAGAGATTTTTGGTCCGGTTGTGACAGTCATGCCTTTTGACACAGAAGAAGAAGTGATCGGTTACGCCAATGACACGAAGTACGGCCTTGGTACTTCCATCTGGACCAATGATCTCAGACGTGCCCACCGTGTGGCACACCGGATTGAAGCAGGGATCATTTGGGTGAACACGTGGTACCTGCGGGATCTCCGTACGCCGTTTGGAGGTATGAAAGAGAGCGGTGTAGGTCGCGAGGGCGGTGCGCACAGCTTTGATTTTTACAGTGAACTGTCCAATGTCACGATTAAGTTATAAAGAGATGAGGTGACTCACCTATGAGTCTGAAAGTAAAGGAATACGCCGACTGCCTGCTGGAAGCGGAAAAAAAGAGAAACGGCATCCAGCCGCTCACGGAAATTAATCCTGAACTCAGTATTGAAGAAGCATACGGGGTACAGATGGAAACGATCAAACGAAAAGTGGCATCTGGAAACCGGGTCGTAGGGAGAAAAATCGGCCTCACGTCGGCAGCGATGCAGAAGCTTCTCGGTGTGGACGAGCCTGATTACGGCCATCTTTTGGATACGATGAAAATCGAAAACGAAGGCGTGGTCTCCTTTAAACATGTGATGCAGCCAAAGGCCGAGGCTGAAGTTGCGTTTGTCCTTAAAGAGGACCTTGCAAAGAAAGCGATCACCGTTGACGATGTTCTCAAAGCGACCGCATATGTGGTACCGGCCATCGAAATCGTTGACAGTCGGATTGCCGACTGGAAAATCAAGCTCCCCGATACGATCGCAGACAATGCCTCGTCAGGCCTTTTCGTTCTCGGGAATACGCCGTTTAACACAGACGACGTGAATCTTGAGGAACTTACGATGAGGGCTTATAAAAACGGAGAATTTGTAAATGAAGGATCCGGAAAAGACGTTCTCGGACACCCGGCTGCCTGTGTGGCATGGCTTGGAGAGAAGCTGCATGAACTGGGGTCTTCCTTAAAAGCCGGGGACATTATTTTATCCGGAGCCCTGTCTGCGGCAGTGGATATGGAGCCGGGAGACACCTTCCATGCTGAGTTTGATCAGCTGGGGACGGTAAAGGTTACATTCGGACCGTAAATGAGAGATAGAAAACATAACAGATTGGAGTGTGCCTGTTTGGAAAAAGTGAAGGTCGGCATCATAGGATCAGGAAATATCGGAACAGACCTCCTTATGAAACTGATGCGTTCAAAAATACTGGAAGTCACGACCATGATCGGCATCGACCGTCATTCGGACGGGCTGAAGCGTGCGAAGGCAAACGGACTGAAAGTAATCGTAAACGGCATTGACGGATTTCTCGAAAGGCCGGAACTTGCAGACATTCTGTTTGATGCTACTTCTGCAAAAGCCCATGTGAAACACGTGGAAGCGTTAAAGGGGTCCGGTAAACAGCTGATTGATTTAACCCCGGCTGCCGTAGGGCCGTCAGTGGTACCACCGGTGAATATGGATGACTTCAGTGACGAGGCAGTTGTAAATATGATCACGTGCGGAGGCCAGGCGACAATTCCGGTCGTACATGCCGTAAACCGGGTTGCACCTGTAGATTACGCGGAAATTGTAGCGACGATCGCAAGTAAAAGTGCGGGACCCGGTACCCGGGCAAATATTGATGAGTTTACGATCACCACGAGAAAAGGGATTGAAACGATCGGCGGAGCCAGAAAAGGCAAAGCCATCATTATTTTAAATCCTGCAGAGCCTCCGATCATCATGAGGGACACGGTTTACTGTGAAGTGAGTGAAGGAGCCATGGATAAAGAGGCAGTAACAGAGTCAGTTGCGGCCATGGTTCAGGAAGTACAGCGCTACGTGCCGGGCTACAGGCTCCGGTCAGAACCTGTGTTTGATGAAAACAGAGTGACCGTCTTTATTGAAGTGGAGGGGGCTGGAGACTATCTGGAAAGCTACTCTGGAAACCTCGATATCATGACAGCGGCTGCCGTAAAAGTAGCTGAAGAAATTGCCTTATCCAAGCTGGGTCAGACATCCACTGGTAAAGCAAAAACAGCGGGGAGGCAGTAAGTATGAATAAACGGGATGTGTATATAACAGAAGTGGCGCTTCGGGACGGCAGTCATGCCATGGCCCATCAGTACACGGTCGATCAGGTAACGCGCATCGCCCGGGGACTTGATGAAGCAAATGTTCCTTATATCGAAGTCGCTCACGGGGACGGACTCGGGGGCTCATCGTTACAGTACGGCCGTTCGGCAACAGATGAGCTGGAGCTGATCCGTGCAGCTGCTTCTGTGTGCAGCAGATCAAAAATTGCCGTCCTTCTTCTTCCAGGAATTGGGACCGTTCATGAACTGAAAGCGGCAGAAGAGGCAGGGGCGAAAATGGCGCGGATAGCCACCCACGTCACCGAAGCAGACGTATCAAAGCAGCACATTCATATGGCCAGGGATCTCGGTATGGAAACAGTCGGTTTTCTCATGATGGCTCATATGGCACCGGTCGAAGAGCTTGTCACGCAGGCCAGACTGATGGAAAGCTACGGAGCTGATACGGTCTATGTTGTCGATTCAGCCGGGACACTGCTTCCCCATCAAGTGACTGAACGAATCAAGGCTCTCCGTCAGTCCCTTAGAATTAATATCGGTTTTCACGGCCACAACAACCTGTCTCTTGCCATGGCCAACTCATTAGCAGCCATGGAAGCAGGTACCACCTATCTCGACGGAAGCATCCGATCGTTAGGTGCCGGCGCCGGGAACACACAGACGGAAGTCATGGTGGCCGTTCTGGATAAGATGGACATTAACACAGGAGTAGATCTCTCCACCATGATGGATCTGGCACAGGACATTGTCGCTCCGATTCTCCCCAAGCCGCAGGAGATTGAAAAAGGAAGTCTTATCCTCGGCTATGCGGGTGTGTATTCAAGCTTTTTGCTTCATTCTGAAAGAGCGGCGCAAAAATACAACCTGGATATCCGGGAAATTTTAGTCGAACTGGGCAGGCAGAAAGTGGTCGGGGGACAAGAAGACATGATTGTGGATGTGGCTCAGAATCTGGCAAAAAAGAAAGAGGCATTGATTTAGGAAAGGGGCATGGCAATGGATCTTCAGGAGATTGCAAGACATATTGATGAACACCAGCAGCAAGGCAGGGAGATGGACAAGGTAACCCTCTCCTACCCTTCATTAAAAGTGGAAGACGCCTACAAGATTCAGAAAATCTGTATGGAAGAGGCGGCCAGCCGCGGCGACAGTCTGATTGGCTGGAAAATGGGGCTCACCAGCGCAGCCAAACAAAAGATGGTGGGTGTTGAGGAGCCGATTTACGGACGACTCACGTCTTCGATGGAAATGAACAGCTCTGTTCTTTCAATGGAAGGGCTGATTCATCCGAAAGTGGAGCCGGAACTGGCGTTTATTTTAAAGAAAGACCTGAAAGGGGAAAACATCAGGCCACGGGACGTATGGATGGCTACGGAGTGCGTACTGCCGGCAATTGAAGTGATCGACAGCCGCTACCGCAACTTCAGCTTTACGCTTGAGGATGTAGTGGCGGACAACGCATCGTCAACCAAATTCCTCCTCGGTGATCAGGCTTTTTCACCGTATGAGAAGGCGTGGGATAAGATGGGCGTTACAATCCTGAAGAACGGCGAAGTACAGCACGAAGGTGTCGGATCTGACGTTCTCGGTCATCCAGTAAGGTCCGTAGCTGAACTTGTGAACATGTTGCATAAAGAAGACCTTGGCCTTAAAGCCGGGATGGTTGTTCTTACAGGTGGATTTACAGAAGCTGTGAATGTGGAAGAAGGGGATGAGATTCTTGTAGATTACGAGGGGCTCGGAACTCTTTCCATGAGCCTGAGCAAGTAGGAGGCGAAAACGGTGCCCATTGCACACATTCATATTCTTGAAGGAAGAAGCCGGGAACAGAAACAGCATCTGATTCAGGATATTACAACTGCAATCAGCGAAAACCTTGATGTTCCCGGAGAAAGAGTGAAGGTGCTGCTTCATGAAATGCCGCACGAAAACTGGGGTTCGAACGGGATATCAAAAGCAGCAGAGATGAAAGAATCAACGTAAGCGGGGGTCTGCATCATGAACGTATATGGAAACGCCTGCACGAAAGAGGCCGGCTGTGTCATGGCGATAGGGGCTTTTGACGGCGTTCACCGGGGGCATCAGGAAATCATCCGGAAGATGATCAGAAAAAGTGAGCTGCTCGGGATCCCGAGTGCCGTATTCACGTTTGATCCTCCTCCAAAGGCGTTTTTCAGAGCAGCGGATGTACTGACGCCTGTCGGTGAAAAGGTAAGAAGAATAAAGAAGCTGGGCGTTGATAAAGTGATCGTGGCCAGCTTTGACCGGGCGTATACAGAGAGAACAGCGTCACAATTTATTCTGGACCTGTCTGTTTTTTCCCCGCGTGAAATTTACGTGGGAGGAGACTTTCGCTTCGGAAAAAACAGAGCAGGCGATGTGGGTTTGTTAAGCACTCATTATATTGTCAATAAAGCAGAGACCATCTGCTGTGACAAGGGGGCGGTCATTTCATCCACAAGAATCAGGGGGCTGATGAAGACCGGAAAAAGAAAAGAGGCGGTAACCCTTCTGGGCTGGCCTGTATAGGATTGACCGTCTGACTAATTAAATTGGGGGGAAACAAAGTGAAACATGTTAAGCATTTACTTACGTTAATGTTGATGGCCGTTTTGGTAATCGTACTGGCAGCCTGTGGAGATGACGGAGATGAAGATGCGACAGCTGATGCAAGTAACGGAAACGACAATGGCGGAGGCTCTGAAGAAACGTATTCGTTTAAGCTGGCTCACATTACACCTACATCCCATATGTGGCATGAGGCTGCTGAAAAATTCGGGGAAGAGCTCGATGAACGCTCTGACGGCCGGATGTCACTTGAAATTTACCCTGCAAGTCAGTTAGGAACAGAGGCTGACATGGTACAGCAGATTGAATCCGGTTCTGTAGACTTTGGTTTCATCACGGCAGCCTACATGAGCTCCAGATCAAACCCGTTTGCGGCCTGGTTTACCCCTTATGCCTTTGATTCACTGGAAGAAGCCCACGAAGCACGAAAGTCCGATGTAGCAAGGAAGATTCTCGATACGCTGGACGAGCAGGGGCTTACGGGTCTTGATTACCTGTTTGCCGGCCAGCGGGTCATGCTGTTTAAAGATAAAGAAGTACGAACTCCTGAAGATATGCAGGGGATGACGCTTCGCGTGACACCAAGTCCGCCGATGCAGGATTTCTACCGATTCACGGGAGCTGCTTCAGAAGGGCTGCCGCTGCCTGAAGTTTATGCAGCCGTTCAAACAGGCGTGATCGATGGTATGGATATGGACCTTGATGCCACAATTACAAACAACTATTTTGAAGTCGTTGATTACGGGGCGGTAACGAACCACATGGTCTGGCCGGCGGTCGCCATTGCCAACCAGGACTTATTTGAAGGCATGCCTGAAGAAGATCAGCAGATCGTCCAAGACGCTCTTGAAGCGGCTGCCGATCACGCTGTAACAAAACGGGCAAGTCAGGAAGAAGAGTTCAAGCAGCAGCTGATGGATGAAGGTATGACCATCTACGAGCTTGATCGGGACGTTTTTGCAGAACAGATTGAGCAGTTCGATGAGACGTACGGACCAAGTGACGAACTGATTAAGGAATTCATCGACACATTCAGATAACAGAGAGAGAAAGGGGAGCTTTTCCTTGAATACACTCAGTGCTGGCATTGCAAAATTCGAAAAAGGTCTCGCTATTGTTCTCATCTTCTTCATGGCAGTTTTCATGACAACATCGGTGCTGTTCAGGTATTTCTTAAATGCTCCCTTGTCATGGGTGGGGGAAATCTCCATCTTCCTGTTAATCTGGATTACCTTTATCGGCGGAAGCCTGGGGCTTAAATACAAGTCCCAGGCCTCTGTGACGATACTTTTGGACAATGTGCCGTTTTTGGTGAAAAAAGTGCTGCACATCATCGGGCACCTGATCATGATTTCGTTTCTTCTTTTGATGCTTTATTACAGCATGAAGTGGATTACATCATCAGGGGTCAGCTATCAGCGGGCAAATTCGGTTAATATCCCCATGTGGATCCCTTATACCGTGGTTCCTCTTGGCTTTGCCTGTGCTTTTGTACATATTACAGCGAACCTGACAACCATCGTAAAGGAGGGAGAAGCAAAATGACATTACTGCTTGTTATCCTTTTCTTTGCGTTTCTTCTGATCGGAATTCCAATCTCTCTCGTGTTGGGGATTACAACAGTCTTGTATTTTATCCTGGCTGGAAATCCCATGCTTCTTGAGTCCACACCGATGCGGCTGTTTTCTGGGCTGGAAAACTTCGGACTCCTGGCAATTCCTTTGTTTATGCTGGCAGGGGAGCTCATGAATGGCGGTGGAATCACCTCGCGCCTTGTAAAGTTTACACGTGTTATTATCGGCCACGTCCGAGGGGGACTGGCTTACGTAACGGTCATTTCCAACATGTTTCTTGCGTCTATTCTCGGTTCCGCCAATGCCCAGGCGGCGATGATGAGTAAAGTGATGGTCCCTCAGATGGAAAAGGAGGGGTACAGGAAAGATTTTTCCGCTGCCCTGACACTGTCTTCTTCCATCGTGGCACCGATCATTCCGCCGAGTATGATTTTTATCATCTACGGCACACTGTCGGGGACATCCATCGGCGGCTTGTTTATGGCTGGGATCATACCGGGTCTCATCTACGGTGCTGGGTTTATTACTGTTATTGCCCTCCTCGGTTACAAATACAGCTTCCCGAAAAGTGAACGGGCACCGGTCCGGGAGATGCTGAAAAGTGCAGTCAATGTGCTCCCGGCCCTTCTTGTTCCGTTTGTGATTGTATACGGAATTTTGAGCGGAGCATTTACCGCCACAGAATCGGCTGCGATTGCGTGCTTTATTGCCTATCTGATCGGGACGTTCTGGTACAAAGAACTGAAGCTTCGAAAAGCACCCTCGATTTTATACAGCACGGTTGTCAGCACGGCGACAGTAACATTTTTGATCGCTATGGCCAATATTTTCGGATGGATGATTGCCTTTGAACAGATTCCGCAGATGATTGTAAACGGGATGCTCTCCCTTACGGATAATCCGATTGCGTTTTTGCTTCTCCTTAACCTGATGCTGCTGCTTTTAGGGGCAATACTGGATGGGATAGCAGCGCTTGTTATCCTGCTTCCGGTGCTGATGCCCCTTGTAATTGCGTTTGGGATCGATCCGATTCACTTCGGGGTGATTATCTGTATCAATTTGACTATCGGCCTTCTTACACCGCCGGTCGGAACAGGGCTGTTTATTGTATCCTCCATAGCAGAGGTCAGGTTCGAAAGCCTTGTTAAGTCGATTCTGCCTTTTCTGGGGATGGGGATTTTGATTTTGATCGTGATTACATACTGGGAGGATGCGGTTTTATTTATCCCGCGTATGATGGGGCATTAGGAGAAGGTGGTTCTTAAGAGCTTTCTTGCGAGAAGTGTGCTGATGCAGCCGGATTGCCTGAGATTTCTGTGGGAGTAGGCGCCAGGGTTAGTGCGGAGGAGGGCACTGAAAAAGTCAAGCTCTCTAAAATTAACTTTTACCATTTCGAGACTTTTTGTAGAAAAAATGGTAAATTTCATCACAACCGTTATTAAAAAACTTAATCTAAACAGACTTAGTTTTTATGAAGTTTTAAACCGTCATTGTTGTATAAAATTCTTAATTGGAGCGAATGCGCGACACTCCTGCGGGAGTATGCTGCGAGTTTGCTTCGACGCATATATCTACGTAGCGTTACTGGCAGAGGAAGAAGCAGGTATAAAATTTCAGGAGGCTCACCGGTGCCCCCGCGGAAAGTGCAATGAGCGGAAATTAACACCTGACTCTCCTAAGAATATTTTTATGACGTCTTGTAGCTTGAAGAGCCTTGATGACACCTCCACGGAAAGGGAAAGGCATGGAAGGTCAAATAAGTTTTGCTAAGTAAACAAACAGCCTCTCCTTTTGATGGAGGGGCTGTTTGTTTGTGTTAAGCCGCTTCGCTTTTTTCCTGATTTTTCCCCGTCGTCCGGTCGAAAATAAAGCCTGCAATCAGCATGAGAAGAAGCATGCCGCTGATGGAATAGTAGATCGCCCCGTCCCCGATGAGTTCAATGAAAAAACCGCCGGCCAGAGGCCCTGTCATACTTCCAAGGGCAAACAAAACGGCCATCATCACGTTCCCCGTTGGTAAAAGAGAACTTGGGAGAAGGTCAGCCATGTAGGCAATCCCGAGGGAAAACAGAGAACCGAGAAGCATTCCGGCGATGATGAAGCAAGTGAGGAGAACCCACATGTTCTGTTCCGCCGTACTCATGGACAGAAACGCAATCAGACCGAAGAAGATAATCACCCTGAGCACCTTGCTCCGGCCGACCCGGTCACTGAGCATGCCGAGCGGGATCTGGGTAAACAGGCTTCCGAACACAAAGCTTGAGAGAAGCACGGCCGCCCATTCAATATCAATCCCTGCCCGGAGTGCATATACAGGGTAGTTTCCGTGCAGGGATGCCTCAAGATAACCAAAGCAAAAGCTTGGCAGAAACGCAAACCATGCCAGTTTCACCACTTTTTTGTAGCGTCCCATCGTTCCCATTTTAGCTGCCGTTTCGATCTCGTTATCGGGCCATTCATTTCTTAAAAACAAAATGAAGATCCACGCAATGAAGCTTGTGGAAGACGCAATGATAAACGGCAGAAACTCGTTCACGCTTAAGAGACTCGTCATCAGCGGTCCGAGACCGAATCCCATACCAAAGGCCAGTCCGTAAATGGACAGCTGACGCCCCCGCTTTTCCTTTGAACTGGTTGTACTGATCCACACCTGCGTGGAAAAGTGAATCAGGTTGTCCCCTACGCCGACAATGATTCTCAGGATAAACCAGAACCAGAAAGCCTGCCAGAAAGGAAAAAGAATAAGTGAAACAGTGACTAACAAAAGGCCGGTAATAATAACCGGCTTATATCCAAACGTCCGGACGGGACGTTCAATAAACGGTGAAATCAGTAAAATACCAATATAAAGAGCGGCTGCGTTCAGACCGTTCGCAGAGGATGCGATTCCGGCATTCTCAAGCATAACCGCAAGAACCGGCAGCAGCATTCCCTGTGAAAACCCGGCAATGAGAACCATCCCTACTAGAACCCAATACCTGAATACAGGGTTGTTAACCGGCTGTGCTGTTTGTTCCATTTTGCTGCCTCCCTTCAAACAATCCTTTTCCATTGTAGACGGTTTATTTCGGTTTGCAAATGATTTTTTATGGGAAATCAAAAAAGGCTTGGAGGGAGCGGAACGTCCGTTAATGGGGGAGGTTATGAGGGTTCGTGTTAAGATTTGACCGGTTTGGGTGGATTTATTACGGACGAATATTAATTTATGCACGTTTTTTGTTAAGATAACCAGATCCTCATCAAGATTACTGGAAATCTAAGCTGGGATCTAAGTGACTCACTCGCAAACACCAATCCGCTTCGCGTGACGGAGAGGACAAAAAGAGGGTAAAATAAAGCGAGACTTCTAATCAGTTAGGATGGGATGCAGAGATGAAATTTTCGATGGGAGAAAACGCATTTGAAACAGAAACTGAATACGGAAAGCTAACCGTTTCAGGAAACGAAGAATACGGGTATCGCCCCTATCAGCTTATGGTCAGTGCCATTGCCGTATGCAGCGGCGGCGTGCTGAGAAAGGTGATGGAGAAGCAGCGAATGAAGGTGGAGGATATTCAAATTGAGGCAGACGTCACCCGTGAGCCTTCGGAAGCAAACCGGCTTACTAAAATCGCCCTTCACTATACGATTAAAGGGGAAGAGTTAAAAGAATCCCGTGTGGAGAAAGCGATCGATCTTGCCCGCAAAAACTGCCCGATGGCCCAGACCGTCGAAGGACGAGTGGAATTGGAAGAAACGTTTACACTAGTGTAAATGGTTTTTAGGAAGGGGGCTCCCCTTCCTTCTTTTTTCGAAACGAGGTGACTGAATCTTGCAGGCGAACAAGCAGTATGATTTTACTGAAGGCAGTATTATGAAGAAAATGATCTTCTTCTCGGCTCCGATTTTTTTAACCAACATGCTGCAGACGTCCTATCAGATCATTGACAGCCTGTGGGTAGGAAACCTGCTCGGGGCTAATGCCCTCGGGGCGATTGCCATTTCCGGGACCGTTATCTTCACGATCCTTTCGTTTATTATCGGCCTCAACACGGCCGCTCTGACGGTTTTGTCCCAGCGAAAAGGTGCCAATGATGAAGAAGGACTGAAAAGATCGTTGAACGCTTTTGTTGTGGTTTTGGGTTCCATGACCATTGTGATGGGAATTGTCGGCTTCTTCCTGTCGGGCTCCATCCTCAGATGGATGGGAACGCCGGAGGGAATCCTGCCTCTGGCCATCACATATCTACAGATTAACTTTATAGGGATAGTGTTTTTATTTGGCTATAACTTTATTGCCACTGTACTGAGGGCGCTGGGAGACAGTAAGACGCCTGTCCGGTTTGTGCTTCTTGCCGTAATTTTGAACATCATATTAACGCCGGTATTTATCTCGGTATTGGATATGGGCATCAGCGGCGCTGCCTACTCGACGATTGTGTCACAGGGAACCGCTTTTGTGTACGGGCTTATCTATTCGATCGCGAAGGCAGGGGTTCCGTTCACGAAGCCGTCAATTCCGCAGGTGAAATACTTAAAAATGATCTTTAAGCTCGGGCTTCCGTCAGGGCTTTCCATGATGGTAATTTCCGGCGGTGTGCTGGCGATCATGACCGTTGTTACCAACTTCGGGGAAGAAGTCGTCGCCGGTTTCGGCGCTGCCCAGCGTCTCGACAGCCTGATTATGCTGCCGGCATTTACCCTCGGTTCCGCTGTGAACAGCATGGCCGGGCAAAATATCGGGGCCAGGCTCTGGGAGAGGGTGTCTGATATAACCCGGAGCGGAATGGTTCTCATTCTCCTTGTGTCGTTCTCCATCGGGGCAGTCGTATTTTTCAGTGCCGAATTTCTTATTGCGTTGTTTGTAGACGATCCGGCAACGGTGGAATTCGGTGCCACTTATGTCAAAACCGTCGCATTCTTTTATCCGTTTCTGGGGATCAACTTCGTCCTGAACGGGATTGTCCGGGCTGCGGGGGCGATGTTTCAGGTGTTTGTACTGAATACCATTTCGTTTTGGATATTACGCTACCCGATGACACTGCTTTTTTCCAGCCTGTACGGTGAGAAGGGGATTCCGATTGGGATGGCCGTAAGCTTTGTGATCAGCAGTGTGATCGCTGTCGGCTATTACTATTTCGGTAAATGGCGTGAGATTAAGATCCTGGATGATGAGAATGAGGGGATAGAAAAATAAGACTGTTTCATGGTGTTTGGATATTTTTTATTTTTCCAAGAAAAACTACACTTACGAAGATATCTTAAGGAGGACACCATGAAACGACTGATCTTATTAACACTTGCAGTGATGATTTGTTTACTCAGTTTCTCGACCTATGCTTTTGCAGAAGGAGAGGCCGAACAGCCGAAGCAGGATGAAAACATTGTTCCGGGCTCTGCCATGAATATCTCGAAGGAAAATACTTATCCAAATCCGACGCAGGATCTTCCGCGCCTTCATCCGAGCGATCTGGCTTCGGAATTACTGAGCACGACGGATATTAAAATTGAAAATCCCGATCTGATTAAAATGTTTAACGAATCGACCATAAAAGGATCAAAGCTCGCTCTTGGAATGAATGTGTCGATTTTTCTCGGACAGTGGCCCCTGGCATACGATTCCGATGAAACAACGGTAAACTGGGAGTTCGAGAAGGTAAATACGAATTATCAGGATAACCGCGGCGGCACAGCAGTAAAGCCGATCTCTTTTAACCAGGAACAGCAGAAGAAAATCAAAGGCGGACTGACTGCCGACATTCCAAACGCCGACATGGTCCAGAAAATGATGATGCTTGAGGCAGGGGAAAAAACGAAGCTGCCGCTGAGCTTTCACACGGTCATCGGCTACGGCACAAAGGTGGAGCGCACGTATAACATTCCAACGAAAAACGTCGGTTATCTGTATGCGTATGTTCCTGCCGTAAACGAAAAAGGAAAAGTCACCTACGGAGAAGTGTATCTCCGCATGAAAGGCGACAAACGCTGGCTCGAAGTGAAAAACGTCACCCAGCAGGGCATCGGCGCGTGGATTCCAATTCAGGACTATCTTGACTTCAAGTTCATCACGGCCAACCATCCGAAATAAGAGGAAGGCGGCTCCTTTAGTGGGGCCGTTTCTTTGTGGGATGGCGGGGTTGGTGGTTGTTGTGGGTCTAAACCGTTAAATGGAAGGGGGAAGCCGTTAATGGCCGTTTTCAAGCCGTTAATAACCGTCCCCCAAGCCGTTAATAAAGAGGAGAAAGCCGTTTAATTCCTACTTTTTACATTGTTCCTTCCAAATTTCCCATTGATCGTATTCAGATATTATGATGAGCTTGTGTTTTTGTTCGATTGAGGTGGAAAAGGAAGCTAACCGTAGAATTGTGCTGTTTAACCGTAGAAAGAGGGGGACTAACTGTAGAAAAGAAGATTCTATCCGTAAGAAAGAGCAGGCTAACTGTAAAAAAGAGCATCAGGGTTTACGATGGTGCTCCTTCAAATAGCAAGTCTTTCTCTGGTTATGCTAAAAAAACTGCCATAGAAAAGTTCCCAACAAAAAGCCCTTGGAGATCAGCATCCCCAAGGGCTTTAAAATGATTTACAAGTCTTTCGGCCGGTTGTCCCGCTTTACCTGAAGCCATTCCCGGGCAAAATGAACAGACTCTCTTGCAGGGAAGAGCTTCGCTGTTGCTGCTCCGACTTTTCCGGTCTTCACGGAAGTACTTTTCTCAAAGGCAATGCCCAGTTCGATGAACCACTCTTCGTAATGCTCTACGTCTTCAAAGGATTCCCAGCGTCTTTCCCCATCGATTATGACAGGTGCGGAGCTTACGTCAATGACCGGGTCCTTTAACCGGTATTCGGCCAAGTGAAAGGACGTGTTGCTGTCAAAGCCCACACCTAGGAGAAGAACCTTACAGTCATTGTCGCACAGTTTTTGAAGAGGGGAATCGGGACCGAGGCCGAACGAGAGAGGCTGGGCCTCCATCCAGTCTTTATTTTTTCCCCAGGCTGCGAACGAGTGCTGGGGGTGGCTGCTCCGGACAACATCCGGATGGGATCGGAACACTTCCACGATGCGTCCCATTCCTCTCGTTGGTGTTAAGTGCGGATCGAAGGCGGGTATCGTGTCACGGATGGTCTGCCACCATTCCCGGGGAACAGGTGGGGCACACCAGTGCATCGGGTCTGAAAGATCCGAGGATTGAGTGGGCATCACAAGGGTTCCTTCTTCACCGACCGTTTCCATCAGAGCCAAAACGACGGCCTGCGCTCCTCCAGAAACCCATCCTAGAGAGCTGAGGGAGGAATGGACGATCAGACTGTCCCCTTTTTCAATACCCATGGAACGAAACGCTTTTAGTAATGAAAGAACAGTATTTGGTTCATGTAGTTTTGACACGGTTTGTTTTTCTGAGCTCATAGCGTTATCCTCGATTCTAATGACTCTTAAATTAAAAAGATTGTTGCTCTTAAAAGGTAAAATCCGCTACAGACGGACCCTTTCCGCCGGGATCACTTCAGCCTCTCCTGGAAGTTGGGTTCTGCGTTGAAATGAAGCAATTCGACGTTTATTCATGATGTGAAAGCTCGCCGCTTTTCACTCCATCCACTAAATTTATAAGAAAAAGATTCTTATTTACTGAATGCGATCCGGGATTCCCGTTTCGTAAAGTCCATGTCTTTATAATAGGCGTCTTTTACAAGAATGTTCGGTCCAAGACAGTTTACCGCAGGGCAGTGGCAGTCGATGGACTTGGAGACGCTGCTTGCACGCCACGTGTCGTAGGCTTCCTGAAGTGTCGTGTCTTCGATGTTCCCAAGGGGCGGTGCATCAGCAAAGTCAGTAACGTTGATCGTTCCGTCAAAGATGTTCAAGTTCACCCGGGACCGGCCGTCCGGATCATTTCGGACTGTCACATTTTCTGTGTCGTACAATCTCTTCAATAAAGCCAGGTCTTCTTCGTCGTCGCTGCAGGCGTAAAACGGAAGCGTCCCGAACAGCATCCAAACGTCTTCTTTTTTGTGATCCAGAAGGCGGTGAATTCCTTTTCGAATATCAGGAAGGGTTGCGGTTTCAAGAGCACTTGCAAAACTTGAGGGGTACATCGGATGCACTTCATGGCGCTGGCACCCCATCTCCACAATTTGCTCGTGAATGCTCTCAAGGTGCGGCAGTGTCCGCTTGTTGAGCATCGTTTCTGCAGATACGATTACGCCGGCACTCGTGAGGGCCTTACTGTTTTCAACCATTCGGTGAAAATAACGTTCACGCTGTTCCCGGGTCGGTTTTTTATCCATCACGGCAAAGCCGATATCCACAAAGTCGTCCACACTGCCGTAGTTGTGGGAAATATGCAGCACGTCCAGATAAGGTGTGATTAAATCATACCGCTTTAACGGAAGGGTAAGGTTTGAGTTAATCTGGGTTCTGATGCCGCGCTCATGGGCATAGCGGAGGAGTGGAACAACGTATTCCTTCACACTCTTCATGGAGAGCATCGGCTCTCCGCCTGTGATGCTCAGTGTTTTCAGATGCTCCACTTCGTCCAGTCGCTTAAGAAGCAGTTCAAGAGGAAGAGGATCCGGGTCTTTTGCTTGGAGGGTATAGCCTACTGCACAATGCTCGCACCTCATGTTGCAGAGGGTGGTTGTAGTAAGCTCCACATTGGTCAGACGCATCTCCCCGTATTGCTTTATGTCTTCATAAGCTTCCCACGGATCGTGGGAAGGAGTAATCGGTTTAAAAGTAGTCATGTTCATACGCTCCTTCATTACATAGCATACAGGGTGCAGGAGCGGTTGTCAGTAGATTAAGGAGAGAATTTTTCAGCAGTGACGGCGGGGAGGGGGAGTTCCTGATAGCCGGTGGATTCAGGAAAAACGATTCTGCTTCAGGGAAAAAGGGGGAGGATTCATGATAAAAGGAGAAGATTCATGATAATAAAAGAAAATTCATGATAAGCATACAAACATTCATCATTTCCCTCCACCAAGCTAAACAAAAAGCCCCATGCACGCCTGCGCACAGGACCCACCATTATTCTCTTTCCAAAAATGACTTTGCAAACGTCTTGTAACCATCAAAGTTGTAAGCCTGGTAAATTGTTTTGGACAGCCTGACCGGATCCCCGAAAAAGAACCGTTCATAGAGCGTCTGCCGGCTGCCAAACTGACTCATGCACAAGTCCGCCGCGAGGTTAAACAGGTGCACCCGTTCTTTTCCTCCAATGTCGCACCCCTTCATGTATCTCGATAAATCCTCCCCGATAGGAGAGTCGAACTGGCCCTCGTCAGGAAGACAGACCATGCCGCTTGCGCCGAGAATCTGGATGATCTCAGCAAAGCGTGGATACGTATCCTGAAACAGATTCACAGCCACATAGAGAGGCCCGCACCCTGGAATCATCACACCTCGCTCATCCTTTTCCGCCTCCACCTCGGACTGAATGAGAAGCGCTCGTGCACATTCCAGTCCTTTAATGATCTCTGTCATTTTCGTCTGAACGTGTTCATATTCCGAGATATTAATGGAGTCCACAATCAGCCGGGCAATTCCGAGAACAAACTCTGTTTTCACCACCTGCCGGGAAACAATCTGGTGCAGGGTAAAAGGAGCGAAACTGCTTGCAGTAAAAAAATCATTGGCCACTTTATTGTTATCGTAGTAAAACACCCGCTCCCATGGAACAACGACATGGTCAAACATAACGAGACTGTCCATTTCATCAAACCGTGTACTTAACGGAGAGTCGAAGCCTGATCCGTTTCCAGTAAATGACTTGCGGCACACGAAGGTGAGACCCTTCGTATCACTGGGAATTGAAAAGGCAAACGCCTGAGACTGATCGACCACACCAGGAGGGGAAAAAACGATGATCTCGTCCGTCATCCCGCCCTGTGTCGCAAGGAGTTTGGCACCGTGGACCACTATTCCCTCATCGGTCCGGTCAATCACCCGGGCGTTTGGCTGGTCATCATCAATAAACGCAAGAAGGCTCCGGTTATTTTGAGGATTAATAAACGTATGAGTAAAGGAAAAATCATGTTCTGTCGCTCGCTCATAAAGTTTTACGATATTTTCAGGAAAACAGTTTTCCTCCCCTTCAAGAATGTGAACAGAGCTTCGAAAGGCAGCCAGAACCGTGTTCATGTAATCCGGACTTCTCCCCATCAATCCACCCGTGTGCCGGGCCCGCATTTGTACCATCTTCCGCTTTTTCGCCAGGTCCGTAAGGCTTTTTGGAATCAGATAAGACGTGCCGAATGAACGCCCCGACTCGTCAGTATGGATAAAAACATCACAATAATCAGGAGTTTTTTGAAGATCGTAAAGCTCTGACTGGCTCTGAATCGCTCCCTTAAATGCCGGATGCCGGGAAATGGGACCCTCAATCTTTTTTCCGGTAATCCATACATCTGACTGTAGCCGGTCGATCCGCTGTTTATACTCATCACCTGAAATTACTGCCACGACAAACACCTCTATCCGAGTCAAATAATATATAGTTTATGACTGGGCGGGCGGGAGGTGACAATTTCGAACTTGAAGGGAAAAGACCTATCGATTTCCAACGCTTTACTATTTAAAATATAACTAACTAATTAGTTAGTTTTCGACAGAGGTGATCATCATGAAAAAAGGCGAACGAACGAAACAAATCATTTTCGATACCGCCACACAATTAATCGCCGAAAAAGGCTTTAAGGGCACAACCGTAAGCGAAGTGGTGAAGGCTGCGGGCTATACACAAGCCGCTTTTTATCTTCATTTTAAAAGCAAGGACGACTTGCTCGCTGAGATTGTAGATACGTTTGAAGTACGCCTGGCAGCTCTTACGGATGCCAGTAAAACGCTGAGAGACCCGTCAGGAAAACTAGAAGAAGAAATGCCACGGACCTATACGGCAATATTCACGTTTTTGGGAGACCATTCAAATGAGCTGAAAATTGTACTCGCAAGCGAACAAGGAATCAAGGTAAGAAAAAAGATTACCGATATCCTTTCAGCGAACATGAAAATGCATCAGGCAAACGGAGCTGTGAGGGGTGATGTTGATCCAAACCTCCTGGCAGAAGCCATTACCGCATCAATCGAACAACTGACATACCAGTATCTCGTCACCGGTGAGAAAACAGCTGAAGAACTGGGGAAGCAGACAGCCTTCTTATACCTTTACGGGATGATAAAAAATAAATAGTCGAATTAGGTTATGGGGGACTTGTTAAATGAAAAAAGCAATGGTTTGTTTCTTTTTGTTTCTGATGATTGTTCCTTCCGTTACGCTTGCAGACATGAGTGACGAGCTCGACAGCTACATGGAAGAAGCGTTGGAGAAATACGATATTCCCGGAGCTTCACTCTCCATTGTGGAAGGGGACGGACTTTTTTATCAAAACAGCTGGGGAGATAGGAGTGATGGGTCACATGTAACCGAAGTTTCTCCATTTATCATTGGCTCTGTGAGCAAGCCCCTGACCGCTTTGGCGATAATGATACTGGCTGATGACGGCGTTGTTGGGCTTGAGGATTCGATTGACCAGCATCTTCCGTGGTTTTCATATGATTCTCCGACTGGTGAGATGATCACCATTCAGCACCTGCTGGAACTAAAGAGCGGAATCGCTCCTGAGGACAGTCACCGGGTGACGGATGATTTCACTACGGCAACGATACGAGAAGCTGCAGAAGAGTTAAACGGTATTACTCTGGCAAAAGCTCCTGGAGAGCACTACGACTATTTGTCTGTGAATTACATTTTACTGGGAGCGATCATTGAAGACGTTTCAGGCGAGTCCTTTGCTGAATTTATGGACAATCGCATTTTTTCACCACTTGAAATGACCAACACAACGGCGGATTACTATGAGGAGTTGGCACTTGGGTATTTGCCGGGCTATGAGTCCTGGTTTGGTATGGCTGTAAAAAGCGACGGGTTCTATGACCCCTCCGGAGCTCCGTACGGATATATCGTTTCAAGTGCTGAAGACATGGCAACGTTTCTGTCCTTTCTTTTAGAAGGGGGAGTGCTTTTATCTGATGAAATGCGGGCGGTTTATTTATCCGAACCTGGAGAGGGGGAGTCGTACGGGTATGGCTGGCGTTATAAGAATCCGTTTCGTAATTCCACGTTTCCATGGCATCCGGGTGGAACACCGGGCTACCGGTCAGAAGTTTTCCTGCTTCCTGAAGAAAACCTAGGCGCAGTGCTTCTCACAAATAAGTTTCACCAGATGGAGGCAGAGCAGTACCTTTCCATCATGGAAGGGGTTCGTACCATTTTGAATGAAGAAGAGATCCACACCTTACCGGACTTAACGAATACCATCCAGTGGTTTCTCTTAGGTTCAGTGACCGTTTTTCTTTTCACCGCTGTAACTTCTGGGACTGTTCTTGCAAAAAAAATGAAGGCAATTAAACTGTGGACAGGAATAGGGGTTTTTTCCATCGTTTTCGGCCTGAGCTTCATTTTTCTATTTTCACGTTTAATCCAAACACCTTGGACTATGATCCGTCTCTATACACCGGACATCGCTGTTTTGATTCAGGCTCATGCAGCTGTTTTTTTCGGGTATGGGATGTTGCTCTGTGTTATTGGTGTGTTTAAGATGAAAAAAGCAGGTATCAAGAGAGTCCCCATATCAGACTGATGATGGTGCGGTGATATTTCAGGTGCTGTCCGGTTTCTTCCGGATATCGCTGACGTGCCGATATCCGGACTGGCGTTTGCGTTATGTCTGAGCATAGCTGTTGCGTGAAACACGGGAGAGAATTTCCGTGTTTTTTATTTTTGAAAAAACATACACATTTTTCCTTTTTTGTGTTAATCTAATTTTACAGATCATTGAACTAAATAATTAGATCAGATTGGGAGGGGAAAACAATGAGCGGAAAAAACAAGTCTATGAACATCTCTATCGGACAGGCGAAATTGTTGGGAAGTGCACTCAGAGTTAAAATTATCAGCCAGCTGATCGACGAACCGAAAACTTCAAAGCAGGTGGCGAACCTGATTGGAGAGTCTCCGGGCAATGTACACTATCACATTAAAAAGCTTCATGACGGGGGACTCCTTGAACTGGTTGAGGAAAAAAAGCTCGGCGGCGTGGTTGAAAAATACTACCGATCCGTGGCTTCAAGGTTCCATTCACCTGAAGGAGCCACCGACCCCGCGTTGGAAGAAGGGTTCAAATCAAAAGATTCGTCCTTCACGAGTGTCCGTCTTCAGCTTAGTCCTGAACAACGGAAGGATTTTCACGAAGAGGTGATGGATTTACTTGAAAAGTGGGTGAAACGAACCGCTGCCGAACCTGGCGGTGAAAGCGAGGAGTTCAGCGTCGGGGTAAAAGTCGTGTCAACGGAAGCGAAGGGAGACGGGGAATGAAGCTCTTTTTGAATAAGAACTTTTCGTTTATGTTTTTTGGCCGGGTTGTGACAAACATCGGGGACAGTCTCTACGCGGTTGCTGCCATGTGGCTCGTTTACGATCTGGGAGGATCCACGTTTTACACAGGTCTGGCAGGATTTTTATCCATTGTGCCAAGAATTATTCAGCTTCTGGGCGGCCCCATCATCGACCGGCTTCCTGTAAAAAGGCTGCTTTTGACGACACAGCTGTTGCAGGCAGGGTTACTGCTGCTCATCCCGGTGGCAGCGTACGCCGGTTTTTTGACCGTCACGCTTGTGCTCGTAATCACGCCGCTCCTGGCTACGTTAAACACGTTTGTTTATCCTGCTCAGATGGCCGCGCTGCCGGAAATTGTGAAAAAAGAGGAGCTGACAAAAGCCAACTCATATTTCACCGTGGCCTATCAGGGAATTGATGTAGCCTGTAACGCCATAGCCGGCGTTCTCATCGTTGCTCTAGGGGCTGTCTCGATTTATCTCCTTGATTCCGTCATGTTTTTAGTCGGAGCGGTTCTTTTCTTCTTTCTCCGGCTGCCTGGGAAAAAAGCATCCCCTCAGAAACCGGGTGCCGCGTCACACATTAAGACTTACACCCGTGAATTAAAAGTAGGAATTGCGGTTTTATTTAACAAAACCCTGTCCCGGTTACTCCTCGGGGTCATCGGTATTAATCTTGTGGGAGGGGCCACCTTTGTTGTTCTGCCGGCGTTCGGTGATGAGCGGGGAGGGGCGGAGATTTTCGGTTTCCTTCTCATGGCTCAGGCTGCAGGTAGTTTAACAGGAGCGCTCCTTACGCCATATTTAAAGCTTGAACGATTCGGTCTGGGTCGTGTATATGGAATTGCATTCGTGTTAAGCGGTTTCTTGTGGGCTGTTTCTGTGTTGAGTCCTTGGACGTGGATGATGATTGTGTTGTACGGACTAGCGTGGCTTCCTGGGGGCGTGACAAATATCTTAATCATGACGTGTTTGCAAAAAGGGATACCGAAAGCGTTCCTCGGACGGGTCCTTTCAGCGGTTTACAGCATCAGCGGGATTGCACTTCCGCTCGGTTCACTGACAGGAGGAGCGCTCGGGGTAGTTGTCGGAAGCACGGCGATCATCTTTTTGAGCGGCCTCGTCGTTACCCTCACCGGCCTGTTCTGGCTGCTGGACCGGAAAACACGATCACTGCCTAAAATTGAAGAGATCAATGAGGAGTCGTTTATAAAAAAAGAAACAGCCAAAGTGATGGCTGTTTAATAGAAAGAAAGTGAATGTTTCATTGGATACTGAATTAGAGAAAGAGAAAATAACTACGATTTCGACAAAAACCGGGTGGTGACAGGCACCAAGAAAAAGGCACCTCACTTGAGGCGCCTTCGTTTTACCCTTCCTTTGGTGTATTCCGGTCTCTCTCATGCGGCATGAGAAGCGGAAGCGGCTTGCATTTTTTCTTTGTAAGTTCAGATACCACAAAAATCGTGATGAATGCCATAATCATGGCAAACGTACGGAACGGGAACAATACGAGACCGTCTTCCACCATTGGATACGGGAGGAATGCCGGCAGTCCGAATGTCGGTTCACCGCCGCCAAGACGGAGGAACACGGCTACAATCAGACCGCTCAGGGAACCGTAGAAGTTAGCGTTCCGGTAAAAGAGGGCCATCGTTAACTGCGGGAATAAAATACAGTAAACGAGGTCCGATGCCAGGTACCAGAGCGTATATACACTCTGTACACTTAAAGCAATAATCATGGCTGTTGTTCCCACAATAATGATGCTTCGCTTGATCATTTTCTTTACTTGTTCATCAGATACACGCTTTTTCACCAGTGGACGGTACACATTCCATCCTGCCATGGAAGAAGCAGAGAGAATGGAGGAGTCCATGGAAGACATGACTGCCGCAGCCAGGGCTCCGAGCCCTATTGCTGCAATCCATTCCGGTGTTAAAAAGCGCAGTACCATCGGCAGAACCATTGCCGGGTTGTCAGGTGCCGTTGTACCGACAGCTGCCCAGTCTGCATTGTAGCCGATAACCCCGATAAGGACAGCCGGAATAGCAGCTAAAATACAGATGAAACCGGCCGCGATGGAAAGCCACATGGCTGTTTTTTCATTTTTCGCCGATAACACCCGCTGGAAGTAGACCTGCCAGGCGATACCGCCAAATACTAGTAACAGGGCGTAGTCCCACCAGTGCCAGTACCAGTTGCCCCAGTCTTCATGACGCCAGCCATCCAGCGGAGGAAACAGGTTCGCATAGGAGCCAAGCTCAGCTGAGTATGTTGACCATGCCGTGCTCAGACCTCCGACATGTGGCAAAGCAAACGGGAGAACAAGGAATAAACCTACTATTAAAATACCTAATTGAATCAAATCGGTGTAGGCAACGGCCCACATACCGCCGAGTACCGTATAGGCAATTGCGATAACACCTGAAATAATGATGGAAGTTGTAAAATCAATCCCTAAAATCGTGCCAAAGGTAGTCCCGAGAGCAGTCAGGATTGCCGCACTCCAGAACAGTTCACCGAGAAGTGCCGGAATGTATAGAACCCCGGCCAGCTTGCTTCCGAATCGCTGTTCAAGAGGGTCAATAATTGTCATAAATTCATAGCGGCGCATCTTTCGTGCGTAAAAGATACCCCCGATAATTAAACTGAGTGCGTAGCCCCACGGAGCCTGCGCCCAGACGAGCCCGTCACTGTAAGTAAATTCGGCGGTTCCGTTAATGTATCCGCCTCCGACCCAGGTTGCCGCCATCGTGAACATGGCAACGGTAATCGGGATGCTTCGTTTTGCCACCATCATATCACTCAGTGTATTCGACTGCTTGGCTGCAACAAAGGCTCCGATGTAATAGATGAGAGCATAAAAGACAAGCATGCTTATAAAGCCGCCCCAGTGCATGTCGGTGTTGCTAAAAGCCAAATACACAAATAGTCCTGCAAATATTGCAATAAACCCTATCGTTTTGTACGAATTTTTCTGTGTTTCTGTCACTTGTATCAACTCCAACGACGATGTTTTAATAATGAAAAATTCTAAATATTCAGTTATTTACATTCGGAAATGCGCCTTTTTGAAAAAATAGACGGACCTATTCCAAAGGTGCGCGCATTTTCTTAATAAGACGTTACTCCTTTTTGTTTTCCACCGGAACAGATTCAAAAATCCTTCCGCTTCGGATGCTTGCAACGAGACTTTCAAGCCAGTAGTAGTAAGGTTTCGAGTTTTCAAGCTGTCTGTACACTTTCAATGCTTCTTCTCTGGCTTCATGTGAAGAAGATTCTGAGTGTAATACTTCGTCCAGCATCTTCTGAGCATCGGCAATCGCTTCAAGATTCAGCTTTACTTCCCGTTCCCACTTATGTGTGAAGAACTTATTAAAGAAGCGGAAGAAATCTTTTTCAGCCTGGTAGATGTTTTTGCGGCTGCCCCGCTTAAACGATTTCTTCACAATTTCATAATCCTGAAGTTTTTTGACACCGGTACTCATGCTCGGTTTACTCATTTCCAGCTTCGTGCGCATCTGGTCCAACGTCATATCCTCTTCAAAGTACATCGTACCGTATAACGTACCCGTACTTCGTGTGACCCCGTACAAATCCATTGTTTCTGCAATAGAATCAATGACAAGATCTTTAGCGTCATCGATGATCTGCTTATCTTGATCTTCGTTAGGGCTCATATAACAACCTCCTTCGCCCAGATCAAAATTAAGTTCGTTAAGTTTTTTCTTTACAACCTTTATACTAACGAAAGATAGAGATTTGTCAAACATATGTCCGAATTTATTTTTTCTTCTTATATAGGCTGATTTGGCGGTGAAAATCTTTTTAGGTTATCCTTTGACAACTTTTTTTAGTCATGTTAGGTTTGTATTGTTCGTTCAGAACGTTAAATAAAAATTTAACAAACTTAATTCCTGGAATGAATGCCAAAGGAGGAAGGTTCATTGACACTACAAAAAATGTTTATCGATGGTGAATGGATCGATGCACAGTCCGGTGAGACTCGCGAAATCATTAATCCATTTAACCAGGAAGTCATTGCAACAGCAGTAGAAGGTGACCGAAACGATGCGAAGAAAGCGATTGAAGCTGCGCGTCGTGCCTTTGATGAAGGTTCCTGGGCCCAAACGCCTGCCAGTGAACGGGGAGAACTCGTTCAGAAGATTGCCGATCTTATCCGTCGGGATCAAGAAGAACTGGCAAAGCTTGAAACCCTTGATACAGGAAAAACAGTAGAAGAAAGCCGTGCAGATATGGCGGACATTGCAAATGTCTTTCAGTATTTTGCCGGACTTGCAGATAAAGATGCGGGCGAAGTAATCGCATCACCAATTCCTGATTCTGAAAGCCGGGTTGTCCGAGAGCCTGTAGGAGTATGTTCACAGATCACACCTTGGAACTATCCGCTGTTACAGGCAGCATGGAAGATTGCTCCGGCTCTTGCAACAGGAAACACAATTATTATGAAGCCAAGTGAAATCACACCGCTTACGACAGTAAAAGTATTTGAGCTGATGGAAGAAGCAGGAGTACCTAAGGGCGTAGCCAACCTTGTCCTTGGTGCGGGAAGCACTGTCGGCGCTGAAATGTCTGAAAGCCATCTGGTTGATCTCGTTTCTTTCACAGGCGGAATTGAAACAGGCAAGAAGATCATGCAGGCGGCAAGCGGCAATGTGAAAAAGATTGCCCTTGAGCTTGGAGGGAAAAACCCGAACATCGTCTTTGCAGATGCTGATTTTGAAACAGCTGTGGACCAGGCCCTTAATGCGGTTTATTTCCACGCAGGTCAGGTATGTTCAGCAGGTTCCCGTCTTCTTGTGGAAGAAAGCATCCACGACACGTTCGTTGAAGCTCTTGTGGAGCGTGCGAAACGCATCCGTCTTGGTAACGGATTTGACGATGCGACAGAAAGCGGTCCCCTAATCTCAGCGGAACACCGTGATAAAGTAGAAAGCTATATTAAGATCGGCCAGGATGAAGGCGCGACGCTGGCCGTTGGCGGTAAACGCCCTGAAGCTTCCGAACTGAAAGACGGTTTCTTCCTTGAGCCGGCGATCTTTACAGGATGCACATCGGACATGCGTATCGTCCAGGAAGAAGTCTTCGGTCCGGTCCTCACTGTAGAAACGTTCAAGACAGCTGACGAAGCGGTTCAAAAGGCAAATGACACGATTTACGGTCTTGCCGGCGCTGTCTGGTCAAATGACATCAGTAAAGCGGAAGACGCCGCGGCGAAACTCCGCATGGGAACAGTATGGATCAACGATTTCCACCCATACTTCGCGCAAGCACCATGGGGCGGCTTCAAGCAGTCCGGCTTCGGCCGTGAGCTGGGGAAAATCGGCTTTGAAGAGTACACGGAAGCGAAGCACATCTTCCGGAACAAAAAGCCGGCACCGGTTAACTGGTTTAATTCCTAGGCCGTATTCTTTGATTTATAAAAGTGTTGATTGAAGCGCATAGGAGCGGAAATCAACATCCAGATTTTAAAAACCGGGCTGGCGGTCCGTCCGCCGCCTGGGTAACAAATACAAGACTAAAACTTTTTCAGGAGGTTTTTTACCATGAGTTTAAACATGAAAGTCGAACACATGATGAACTATCACACATTTGAAATACCTACTACTATCAAGCACGGAATCGGTGCGATTGAGCATATCGGGGAAGAAGTTAAAGCATTGGGCTCAGACAAAGTTCTTCTCGTAACTGACCCTGGTATTTATGATGCAGGTGTTGTAAACCCGGTAATTGAACATCTTGAAAAATCCGGCGTTGACGTGGTTGTCTTTAACAAAGTTGAGCCAAACCCACCAGTACGCCTTGTATCTGAAGGCTCTAAAGTGTATGCAGAAGAAGGCTGTAACGGTCTTGTAGCTGTTGGAGGCGGAAGCTCCATGGATACAGCGAAAGCGATCGGGGTAGAAGCGACACACGAAGGAACGGTTCTTGACTATGAAGCAGCAGAAGGCAAAAAGCCGCTGGAAAACCGCATTCCTCCACTGACAACCATCCCGACAACTGCCGGTACTGGTTCTGAAGTTACGCAGTGGGCGGTTATCACAGACGAAGACCGTGAATTCAAATTTAACACTGGCGGGCCATTAATCGCGGCTCACCTGACAATCATTGATCCTAAGTTGCACGTATCCATGCCTCCACATGTAACGGCAATGACAGGTGTAGACGCACTTGCCCACGCCATCGAGTGCTACACAATGAAATTTGCCCAGCCGATTACGGACTCTGTTGCGTTAACAGCAATGGAATACGCAGCAACGTATATCCGCCGTGCCTACGCTGACGGGGAAGACCTTGAAGCGCGCTATGGTATGGCTCAGGCTGCGATGCTTGCAGGGCTTTCCTATGGAAGTGAATCTGCCGGTGCTGCCCACGCCATGAGTCAGACACTGGGCGGTATCATCCCTGTCGCACACGGTCAGGCTGTGGCAGCGATGATGGGACCAGTGATGGAGTTCAACTGGAAAGGAAACCCTGAGAAGTTTGCCCGTATGGCACAGGCATTCGGCATTAACACATTCAACATGACAACAGAAGAAGCGGCACGAGCTGCAGTAAACTGGATGTACGAGCTTGTGGAAGACCTCGACATTCCATCCCTTGAAGAGCAAGGCGTACCTGCAGATCAGCTTGAGCGCTTTGCTAAAGAAGCGATGAATGATCCGCAGACTGTAGGAAACCCACGTGACCTCACTGTCCGTGACTACGAGTGGATCTACAAGCGCTGCTTCGGCCAGGTTGATAAGAAAGTTTAATTATTGATTCAGACAGACATCCCGGGACACTGGTTCCGGGGTGTTTTTTGTTGGTAGGATGCGTTTAATCTGGCCAGGAAAAAGGGAATGAGTGTAGAAGATGGATTTATATGGGAGGATCTGTTATGGCAGACGTTTCATTAACGAAGAAAGAGAAACGCCGTGTTTATTTATACAGGCCGGTGATGATGAGCGCCGTCGGTTTTGTTACGCTCATCTTGCTTGAGGTTGGCTGGCCGAATCCTGTATCAATGTTTGGAATTATGACGGGGTTTTTCATCGGTAATTTTTTAGCCGTGAAATGGAAGCCGGAAGCGGTGAAGAACGATCCTTCGAAAAAGCCTTCGAAAAAACAGAAGGTTGGAAGAGTTGTTTCCTATATATTGTTGGGAACCATTTTTTTCGTTTTGCTCGTCCGGTTTTTTATCCTGATATAATGGGGCTGAAATGATATGGTTTTCAGCATAAGCCTTCGATTGTTTAAGATAAAATAGAATTTGTCAGGATATATCTCTAAATGTTCAGGATAAACAAACGTTTAGACCTGAGCATGATGCTGTTCGCAGGAGCAATCCTCCGGTCGAGTTCATAAAACCAAAAACCCCGGGACGATCACCTGTGAATGGTGATCGTCCCGGGGGAAATGTGCATATTCAGACTCTAAAACTGATGGGACAGCTCTTCCGCACGCTCAAGACCATCACGGATAATTTCTTCTGCTTTATCCGGATACTGGTTATGGCCCTCAACAACAACCGTAGAAATATCCTTGATACCCCAGAAGCTGAGCATATTCTGCACATAATTTACCGCCATCTCCACAGACTGCGCCGGCCCCTCGGAATACACACCGCCGCGGGCGTTCAGGATCACAGCCTTCTTATCGTCTAAAAGACCAACGGGTCCATCCGGCGTGTAGCTGAACGTTTCGCCGGCCTGTGCAAGGTAGTCAAGATACGTATGAAGCGCCGCAGGAACGGTGAAGTTCCAAAGTGGAAAAGCAAAGACAATCTTGTCTGCATCAAGGAACTGATTCAGGTAACGGGAAACCGTTTCTGTTGCCTCTATTTCAGACTCGGTCAATTCCATTCCTTTCGCACGTTTGAACATACCGTTGATTTTATCAAGGTCATAGTAAGGAAGGTTTTCCTCAAACAAGTCGAGCTCTGTAATCTGATCGTCCGGGTGGAATTTTCTATAATTCTCAAGGAACGTGTGGTATAGCTGCACGCTCACGGATTGCTCGTAGGGACGAGGATTTGCTTTGATGAATAATACGTTTGCCATGGTGAATTCCTCCATTAGAGTATTTTAGTTGCTATAGCAACCTTAAGGGATGGATAATGTTGCTGTAGCAACTATAAAGGATAATACAGCTTATTGTCCAGCATAAAGCACATTGCTGTTCATTTTCGTAAGCAGTCTTTCCAGCTCCAGCAGTTCTTCTTTGGAAATGCCGTCACAGACGGTTTCGTTGAACGCCTCTGCCACAGGAATAACTCGATCGCCGAGAGCTTTTCCCTTTTCGGTCAGACAAAGGCGCAGCGAGCGGCGGTCACCTTCTACAGGGAGCCGTTTAATAAACCCTTTCCTCTCAAGGCTGGACGCCATTCTGGCAATGTTCGTCTTGTCCTTGTTTAAGTGAAAGGCAAGCTGGCTTTGTTCCATGCCGTCTTTTTCCCAGAGAAGCATCATAATCAGGTTCTGTTCAGGTGCCAGATTAAATTCCTTGAGCTTTTCTTTAATAAAGCTCGTGAGAATGAGGTCTGTCTTATGAATTTTAATGCTGATATAGTCTGTAAATGATAGCTTCATCGGGTTCGCCTCCTGGCTGCTGATGCTGAGGCCACTGAAAAAGTACAAAACAACTTTTTCGGTGCCTTTTATTTAAGTTGCAATGGCTCCATTCGGCCTGTTACGGGAATCCCACACATAACAGGCTTTTAAAAGATGCAACCGTTACGCTCATTGCTTAGAAGGCATTGGAAAAAGGTAAAGATCGAACTTTTTCAGTACCTTCGCTGATGCTGGTACGAGTATAAAGAAAGCTCAGGTCCTTTGTCAATAGGTTTGAGCAAATAAGTTGCTATAGCAACGAATTGCTGGTACCTTCATAATCAGAGGAGTGATTACCGTGAGACGAAATGTAAAAGAGCATTGGTACGTGAAGTATGAAGAGGCTGATTTTCCCTTTATCCAGAAAGGCTGGGTTTTGCCCGCTGACCGGTGGAAGGATTTTGATCCATTCATTTTGATGGCCGAAGACTGGTTTAAAAAGGGGGCATTCTCCGATCATCCCCACAGGGGCTTTCAGACGCTCACCTATGTGATTGACGGACGGCTGGAGCACAGCGATAACGCTGGGGGACACGGAATCCTCGAGCCCGGTGACATTCAGTATATGAACGCAGGCTGGACGGCACGCCATGCCGAAGAAGGCGTGGAGGACGACATCGCTCACACACTGCAGCTTTGGATTAATTCTCCTGCTGAATTGAAAAACTCGGAAACGTTTTATCAGAACGTGCTAAGTGAAGACGCACCCGTTGTGGAAGTAGAAGGAGGATCGGCGAAGGTGTTTGCCGGAGAGGTACACGGGAAGAAAGGACCGTTAAACGCCGTTGTTCCTATGACTGTGACTGAAGTGTCTCTTGAGGAAGGAGCTTCGTACATCCACGAGCTGCCTGCCGGTCACAACGCCTTTCTTTATGTATTAAGAGGAGAAATGGCCTTTGGCGAAGACCCGGTCACGCTGAAAAAGCACGGTGTCGCAACTCTTACGTACGAAGGAGGAGCAGAGGGGAAGAGCGAGCTTCAGATCAAAGCAAAGAGCCGCCGGCCAAAAGTGCTCGTCTACTCCGGGAAGCCGATCCAAGAGGACATCGTTCCCTACGGTCCGTTTGTGATGAATTCCATGGATGAAATCAAACAGGCTTTTCAGGATTTTCATGCCGGGAAATTTAAAGCGCCTAAATAAATCCAGCGGTATCTTGAATGCCACAATACTATAGAATATCCAAATCCGAGACCAATCAAAAAGTGAAAGAATACGAACGTCAAAACCTAAACCAAACGATAGTCTAAATAGAGGCTGGGACAGCAGTTTTTTAGCCAACGAGAATCCGAACGGATCATGTGCGGTGCAAATAAACCGCTCCTGAAATATACTTCGCTTTCCGCGGGAAGCGGGTTACCCTCCGCGTGCTACGCCCTGCGGGGTCTCACCTTTGCTTTTCAGAAGGCACTGAAAAAGTTCGATTTTTAACTTTTCCAGTGCCTTCTAAGCAATGAGCGTAACGGTTGCCATTTTTTAAAGCCTGGTATGAGTGGGTTTCTCGTATCAGGCGCGCAACCGCTGAAGCCATTGCCACTATAATAAAAGCCACTAAAAAAGTTGTTTTGTACTTTTTCAGTGGCTTCCTTTCATCCCGCAGGAGCATTCCTGTTAGTAGGTGAAGTGGCCTCTTGCACAAAAAAAGGTCCTCCGTTATGATGCAGGTTGCGAACCCAATACACCAAGAGGAGGACCTTTTGATGCATCATAATCGAAATTACAAA